>CAYXHZ010000022.1:0-47423 GCA_964465065.1 uncultured Clostridia bacterium | reverse complement strand
GGCGTTTTGATCAGCGGCGGCGGTCATCGAGCCGTCGTCGACTTCCCCTATTTTCTCAACGAGGACTGGTGCCAGACTCCGAAAGAGGAGCAGATCCAGGCGCTGGTGACGGCCAAGACGCCGTTCGAGCGCATCGACGTCTTCCTCTTCACCCATGATCACGTCGACCACTTCGACCCCGAACTCGTACGCCGGACCTTGGTTTCCCATCCGGATGCGGCAGTGATCGGAACGGCCAAAGTACTGAAGCGGCTCAGGGAGCAGGCGGAGGGAACGCTGAAGAATCCGATGTTTCTGGCCGAAGCCGGCAATTCGATAGAATTCGGCGCCGTCCGGATCGATGTGCTCAAGGCGCCCCACGCCCGCTACTGGGACATCGATCCCGTCACGGGCGAGAAGAAGACCTACGATGACGGCTATGTCCATGTGGCCTATCGGGTGCAGCTGGGGGGCCGTTCCTTCGTTCACGGCGGGGACGCCACCGATATCGCTTTTACAGAAGGAATGAAGGCGGATCTCCTGCTCTTGGATCGGGGCATGCTCAAGGCCCTGGGGATGGATGCCCTGAAGGCGCTCCACGATCGCCTGGGCGCTTCCCGGACGGCTTTGATGCACATCTCGCCAAGGCAGACAGAGCTGATCGGAAAACTGATTGTCGGCCAGGAAAGCTGGCTTTCGGCCCTGACCGAAGCGGATCGGCAGGCGATACATTGCGAATGAAACCAGGTTGGTTGTTTGTCGTCCCATGCAGAAAACCTTTTCTGCCGGAACCCGTCTTAAACTGTACAGATCGTCATCGAGGTGAACTATGATTCGTCGTTTTTCTGTCATGAGCGCATGCATGTTGGCATCGTTTCTGCTGTTCCCCATTGCCGTACCCGGGTCCGCCGAACCCCGCAGCCTGACCATGAAAGAAACCCTGCGCATCGGCGACGAGACGGGAGGCTTTTTATTCAAGAATCCGAGCGATCTCAAGGTCAATGCCCGGGGCGATGTCTTCGTCCAGGGGGATGATCAGATCCTGCACTTCGACGCTCAGGGAAAATTCATCGCCAACCTGGTCAAGAATGGCGAAGGACCGGGGGAAGTCAAATATTTGGGTGAATACCAATTCGACGGGGACAGCCGCATCCTCAGCAACATGATGCCCTTGAAAATCATGTTTTTCGACGGCGCCGACAAGCTGTCGCGAGAGTTGAAAGTGAGCGGACTCCAGCCGTTCTCGAATTATCTGCTGACCCTGAACGGAATACATTACTGTATCGAGGAAAACGTGGACTTTCAGAAGATCAAGACCGGAATCAACACGCGCCGCCGTCAGGTTTACGCCGTGGACGGACAGGGCAAAGCCGCCAAAACGCCGCTGTTTTTCGATACCCTGGACGTCGACATCATCAGAACCGAGAAAGGGCAAACCTTTGTCGCCATGAACGAAATCACCCGCTTTCTCAGTGCCTGCGACGGGCAGAAATTCGTCTATGTCGTCAGCGACGACCTGTACAGGATTCGGCAGTTCGACTGGCCGGCTCAGAAACCGGTGCGGGAGATCAGGCTCGACTATGCCCGTCAAGCTTATATTCCCCGGCCCGATGCCGACAAGCAGGACCAAGAGATGGAACGCATGGCCGGCCGGAAGTTTTTCAACGATATCTGGGCGTTGCGCATTTTGGGAAAGGATCTTCTCGTGATCACTTCTCAGATCGACCCGCAGAAAGGGGTGCGCTTGGACCGTTTCGATGCCGAAGGCAGGCTCGTCGATTCGGTGTATATCAAGATTCCGGGCGTCAAACGCCCCGACGACCTCAAGAGGAAACCCCTTTTCTTTCGAGGCGACGAATTCTGGACCGTCTTAGTCGACGAGGACGACAACCCGGCGCTGGTCAGGTACCGTCTGAGCTGGGGACGGTCATGAGGACAATCAGGCGGCTATGGTTGGCCTTCGCTTTATCTTTCCTGCTCCTGGCGACCGCTATCCATGCCACCACAGTAATCCGGCCCGAACCGTTTCTTTCCGGTGAGGCGGCGACGAGCCAGCATGATCTGGCGGTGCGCTTCGTGCCTGGAAGCGACGAGTTCTGGTTGATGCGCTGGAACCCGGCCGCCGAGACCCGAATCCTCCGTTTCGTCAATCGCGATGGACATTGGCGCGAAGCGGGCCCGGCGCCCATCCCGTTTGACGGCAATATCGCATACCCCTGTTTCTCCCCCGATGGCCGCTTGCTGTTTTTCGATGGCTGGCGGGAAGGCCAGGCGCCCGACATCTGGCGAACCGAGCGTCAGGGCGATGCCTGGGGCCTGCCTGAACGGCTGGGACCGCAAATCAACGGTCCGGATGTGGAAATGTTGTGCAGTATAGCCTCGAACGGCAATATATATTTCAGCTCGAACCGTCCCGACGGCCTGGGAAGCTTCGATCTCTATTGCCGTTATAAAACCGCCGCTGGCTACGCTAGGGCAGAGAATCTCGGCCCGGCCGTCAACACGGTCGAATTCGAAAGTCACCCTTTCATCGCCCCCGACGAGAGCTTCCTGCTCTTCGACTCCCGCCGCAGCGCCGGCCACGGCGGCAACGACATCTACATTTCCTTCCGCCAGCCGGACGGCCGGTGGAGCCAGGCCCAAATACTGCCCGAAGCAATCGACGGCCCGTCCGGAGACATGCGACCCTATGTCAGCCCCGATGGCCGCACCCTCTACTTCTGTACCGACCGTCGCGGCAAGCAGGAAATTTTTTCAGTCGATGCCGGTTTTCTCGACGAACTGCACCCGCGGCTCACGGGGGACAGTGGCAAACGATAAAAAAAACCAGGCGCAGGCGTATATGATCGTACGCCCTTGCCAGCCCCGACCTCAACGGTCCAGATGACGGTGCAGGAAAGCCAGAGTCTCCCGCCAGCAGATCACGCCGCCGTGGCAGTCGCCTCGGGCGCTGCCTCCGTTCATGAAGGTCTGATTGGCGGTGATCAGGTTGGGCAGAAAAGACATGTGTCCCGTCTCTGGCTCCTGAATGTGACGGACCTCGAAAGGATGCCCCTTCAGCCGAGCCAGGATCATCTGCGCCGATTCGTCGCCCGGACCGGTCTGGTCGTCACTGGCGGAGTAGACCAGAATCGGACCGCGGAAGCGTTCCACCGCGATGACGGCCTCTGCCAGCACCCGGGGATCGAGCGTCCCCATGTCGGCCATGTGCCGGGTTGAAGACAGACTGCCGTCGGCCATCTTTTTCCAGTCTTCCTCGCTGACCCGAAACGGGGCATAGGGGACCGGCTTTCCAGCCAGACTCCAGGCCGAACAGACTTGCCCCCTGGCCTGACGATCCATGTTCTCGGTCTGCCAGACGATGCTGTTGGGCACCCAGGCTACGACAGCCCGGATACCGGGGAAAAGGGTGCCGAGGAGAAGAGCCAGCTCGCCACCCCGCGAACCACCGACCACGGCGATCCGCTCCGGCTGGATGAGCGGATGGCTTCGCATCCAGTCCAGACCGCGCTGGAAATACTCCAGGGGGATCTCGTCCATCTCGGCCGGCAGATCCTGATAGCGGAAGTAAGCCAGAGTCAGACAGGAAAACCCGTTGGCGGCAAAGGCCTGGGCAAGCCATTCACTCAGACCGCCGTTGGACCCGTTGAGCAGCATGAGACCGGGATGGGCCTTGCCATCGGCCGGCGCATAGAGAAAACCGCGTAGTCCCCGCTCGACAACGGCTTCGCGTACCAGACGGCTGCCCGGTCGCTGATAGGAACGACGCATCCACGCCTCGGCGGTCTTCCCCGATGCGGCAGCGACGGTGAAGCGGACCAGCAAGGCGTCGAGTCCTGAAAATTCGAATGGCCTGGACCGTTTCAGATCCGGAGCCTGCATGGACCACAGCAGTCCCAGGCCGTCGGCATTCTGGTACGATCCGCTTTGCGGAACGGCGCTGTCCAGGTCCAGCTTGCCATCTTCATCGGCACGAAAAACCGCCTGCGAACGCCAAAGCGCCATACGCCCGTCATGAGCCTGTGCGCTCACGGCGAGCGTTTCTCCCGGCCGGGCCCCGTGGACCTTAATGGTGGGGGGAATGCCGTAGAGATCATCGGCTCGGATGACGGTCAATATCAGTTCTCCATCAGCGGCCCGGAGCGATATGAAGCAAAAAACCGGGATGAGCAAGACAAAAAGCCAACGGAATGGTTTGCATTCGAAACGGTTCACACTGGTCATGCGCTTCTCCTTGACGGCGCTGGAGAAAATCCGGCGTCGATATCCCTGTATAATACGCCATGAGCAGCCGTTCGGAATTGAGGAAAAACCCTTATTCTGCAAAATGAGTATTTACACCTAGCCAGGAGGCGCATGATCGTTCGTTCCTGTCCGTACCCCGTCGAACCCGGCATTTTTCGGACCGGAGAGAAAAAAACAGGCGGGGCATCCATAATTATTATCGGTACTGAAAATTGGAAACTACCATGCCAGCGATAGATTTGCATTCCGTCATCTTGGCCGGAACGTTCATCGTCTTCATCTGCACTCTCTTGATGGTCGAACTCTGGCGGCAGAACCGCCGGCGCTTCCCCGGACTGCTCCTTCTGGCCGGGGCGTTCATTCTGCAGACCCTGGGGATGATTCTGATCATGCTGCGCGGTACTATCGCCGACTGGCTGTCGATCATGGTGGCCGGCGTCGCCATCGTGGGTGGCGCCTTGGCGGGCCTGGAAGGCCTGGAACGGTTTTTCGGCCAACGGAGCCGCCTGTGGCCCAAGCTGGCTCTGCTGACGCTTTTCGTTCTGGTTCACTTCCACTTCACCTTTTGGGACAACCAGTTGCGCACCAGAACCGTGAATATCGCGGCAGCGCTCCTGATCGTCAGTCTGCAGTGCGTCTGGCTGCTGACCGTGCGGGTCGAGCCGGTCCGCAGGTCGCAAACCCGGATGGTGGCACTGGTGTATATTTCCTATATCGCGATCTTTCTCTACCGTATCCTGTCCCTGCTCACTCATCCGGCCTCGACCAACGAATACCTGCGAACCGGATCCATCGAGGCGGGCTTTCACCTCGTTTGGCAGATTCAGTTCATCCTGCTGACCTACGCGGCGGCGCTGATGGTCAACCACCGCCTGGTGGCGGCGGTTGAAGCGCAGGAGGAGAAATTCTCCAAGGCCTTTCACTGCGCCCCGTATGCCATCACCATCACCCGGCAGTCCGACGGGACGCTGCTCGATGTCAACGATGGCTTTGGCCGCATTACCGGGTATCAAACCCGGGAAGTCATCGGGAAAACCACGCTGGAACTGGATGTCTGGGTCAATATCGAGGATCGGCAGCTCATGCTGTCCAGTCTGAAAGAACGCGGATCGTTTCACGGTCGGGAGATCCGCTTTCGGCGCAAGTCCGGTGAAATCCTGACCGGTCTCTTTTCAGCCGAAACCATCGTCATCGGAGGCGAGGTCTGCATTCTCAGCAGCATCAACGACATCAGCGACCGCCAACGGGCCGAGGAAGAACGGGCCCGGCTGCTGAACGAAAAGGAGAAGGTCCTGTCGGAGGTCAAAGTTTTAAGCGGTCTGTTACCCATCTGCGCCTGGTGCAAGAAGATCCGGGACGACCAGGGCTACTGGAACCAGATCGAGGCCTACATCAACAGCCATTCCGAAGCCGAATTCAGCCACAGCATCTGCCCGGATTGCATGAAAAAATACTATGGAGAACGCCGGAAACCGAAGGGCGAGGACGGGTAGGGGCGTATGATCATACGCCCCTGCATATCCCGTACCGGTCAGGGCAGCGCTGAGAACTCGAAGCTGCCGTACTCGGCTTCCAGGCCCATGAAAGTCAGGATCATCCGCCTTTCCTGCAGCGTTCCGTCGGCGAAGACGAAACTCCGATCTTTCTGACCGCGGAATGAAAAAGAAAACTCCGTGCCCTTCAGACCGATCTGCTCGATCTCGCCTCGATTGACGAAGCCTTGGCCGTTGGTGATTTCGCCGCGGATCGCCGCGCCCTGGCTCCAGAGCCTGAGCAGCCAGCGGGGGGCATCCCCTTCTTTTTCGGCCTTGACCTGCCAGGTACCCAGGAACGGCTGCTGGCCGGCCTCTTCGGCATGAACCGTATGCCGGGCCAGACGAGTGATGAATTCATCGCTCGTCAGCCCGCCCATTTCACAGAATTCACGCGGCAACGGGATGGTGCGGATGAAATCGGCCATCTTTTCGTGGCTGTAGGCCTGGAATTGCTCGCCCACGTCCCCGCCCTCGGCGATATCGATGGCCAGGATCTGTACGGGCCCGGCATTCGAGAAATCCAGTCCGTCCAGCGAGAACTGCTTGATGGACCGGTTCCGACTGGTCTTGAAATGAACCCTCCGCCCGCGGACATCGAAGACCACCGACCAGTCAGCCACTTCGCTGACAAAGAGATGATCGAGAATCTTGTAGCTGTACTCCAAGGCATCCTCCCGGCCGTCGTACTGCTTGAGCATGACTCCGGTCTTGACGTAACGGGGTACGAGCTTGTCGGTCAGGACAGGTTCGTACTGGCCGCCAAAGCCCTTGAAAAAGCGGGACTGGCTGATTTCCCGGGCATAGCGGGCATTGAAAAGACCCGGTACCGGCATCTGCTCGCCGCGGTGAACGACCACCCGGCCGTCGACAAAGTCGATGACCGCACAGTTTCCCTCCCCGTCCCCCAAGAAGAAATGCCAGCCCCAGCCGTCGATCTCGAATTCCCGGGCACAGGCCAGGGCCTCGTCGAGGCTGGCCGCAGTGTCCAGAATGTACTGCATCCAGTGCATCTGGTTCAGTTTCGGCAGGGACGGATCCTTGGGGTAGACGATTTCGGAATGGCTGAGCCCCATTTCCCAGACGTAGATGCCGGCCTCATTCATGCCCCCGTCCGGGAAATCCTTGGCGAAGGTGTTGAAGCTGACCGAACCGTAGCGGGAGATCCACGAGAAGCGGGAGGGGTTGCGCCGGTCCTTGTAGATGATCTCGTCCCAAGTCCGGCCGGTCTTGAAGACACCGCGCTGGTTGATGAAGACCAGGCCGGGAATATCGGAGCCGTTGTTGTTGAGGTTGTGACCGTACAGAAGTTCGTTCCCTTTCTTGAACATGATGGTCGAACAGGCCTGGACCGCATTTCGGCCCAGGAAAAAGATTGTCGTCAAGGCCATGATCACGGAAAGCAGTCTGGATTGTCTGGTTTTTTGCATTCTGCGCTCCTTTTCGTCATACCATCCGACCAGCGACCGGGCCGAAAGTTGCCGACCTGTTCAAAACGGTTCAGCTCGGCCGGAAACGTTTCATCAGCACGTCCAGATTGGACCGGTAGCGCCGGCCCCATTTCCAGCTTTTTTCGTTGTCCAGGACGACCTGAATCCCGTATGGACGGTAACTCTTGAGCTCGCGGATGCGTTCGATGTTGACGATGATGGAGCGGTTGACCCGGATGAAACGTTCTTTGTCCAGGCGGGACTCCATACCGGCCATGGTCTCCCGGATCAGGTAGCGTTCCTTGCCCCGGTAGACGCGCACGTAATTGCCTTCGGCTTCCATCCAGTCGATCTCCTCCATCGATACGAACACGAAGCGTCCCGATGTCTTGAATACCAGCCGCTCCTGAATCATCTCGTTCACCAGACACCTCCACACAACTCAGGAAAATCCCCGAAAAGCAATATTTACCAGCGGATTCTATCAGATATTTCCACCACTTTCCCGTAATCCGAGGTCGTTTGTCCAGTCCGGATCATCATAAAAAGCGGCAATGCTCTAGCTCGAGTCATCCACAGGGTTTTTCATCACATTTTCTCGGTTCCAGGCTGGACTCACCGGCCGGGACCAAACGGCGGAAGTGTGGTAGAATACGGTTCTACTGCAAGCCCAAACGAGGTCAAATGAAAAAAGTCATTCTCATCACCGGAACGTCTTCCGGCATCGGCTGGACCTGTGCCGAACACCTGGCCGCCTGCGGCCATCGGGTTTTCGGGCTCAGCCGCCACCCCAAAGCCGAAGAAACCAGGCAATTCACGGCCATCCCCTGCGACATCACCGACGCCCAGGCCCTCGAGCAGGCCGTAGGCGGCATCGTCGCGGAAAACGGCCGCATCGACGTCCTGATCAACTGCGCCGGAATGGGTATCGCCGGTCCCGTCGAGGAGACGGAAATGGAGGCGGCCCGCCAGCAGATGGAAATCAATTTCTTCGGCACCTTCAACTGCATCCGCACCCTGCTGCCGGTCATGCGCCGACAGAGCAGCGGCCTGATCATCACCGTCAGCTCCGTCGGCGGCCTGATGGGCCTGCCCTTCCAGGGCTTCTACAGCGCCAGCAAATTCGCCCTCGAAGGCCTGACCGAATCGCTGCGCATGGAGCTCAAAGGCTCGGGCATTCACGCCACCCTGGTCAACCCCGGCGACTTCCGCACCGAGTTCACCGCCCGGCGCCAGAAGATCGCCCGCAGCCAGGAGCCCGCTTCCCCCTACTACGAACAATTCAAAGAGAGCATGGCCCAAATCGAAAAGGACGAGAACGGCGGTCTGGAGACCATCGTGGCCGCCAAGCTGATGGCCAGGCTGGTCGACAAGAAATCACCGACCGTCCGCTACGTCACCGCCTCGTTCGAACAGCGCCTGGCCGTCTGGCTGAAACGGATCCTGCCGGCACGGTGGTACGAGGCGATGCTGGCCGGGCACTACCGGCTCTGACGGTCCAACCCGGAGAGTTCTCCGTAAACCGCCTGCCCCTCCAGCAGGGTCAGCAGCACCTTGGCCCGATGGATCTCGCGGACTGGAATTTCGAACAGGTTGCGGTCCAGCACGATCAGGTCGGCCGATTTGTCCAGACTGATCGAGCCGGTTTCCGTCTCCAGAAAATTGGCCCGGGCACCGCCCAGGGTGAAGCTTTCGATCATCTGTGACAGACTGACCCCTTCCTGCGGCCACAGGGCCTTGGCGGGGTCGCTTTCCCCCGGTTCGCAGCGGCTGATGCCGGTCTCGATGGCCAGCAGTGGGTTGCAGGGAATGGTCACCGGGTAATCGCTGGCTGAGGCCACGACGACAGCGGCCGAAAAAAAACTGCGCAGCGGGTACTCTTCATCGGCCCGTTTCCGACCCAGGTAGGGCAGCTGAATATCGAAATAATACTCGTCCTTCTTGAACCAGTACGGCTGCGGCACGGCCACCACGCCCAACTCGGCGAAACGGGCGATATCGACGGCGTCGACCAGCTGCAGGTGGGTGATGGCGTGCCGCGAGTCCCGGCGGCCGTTCTGACAACGGGCATGGGCCAGGGCGTCGAGCATGGCGGAAGTGGCGGCGTCGCCGATGGAATGGACATGGATCTGGAAACCGAGCCGGTCGATCTCGGCGCAGAAGCGGTTCAGTGCCTGAACTTCCCAGAGCAGCCGGGAACGGAAACCGGGCAGGTGCCGGTACGGCTCTTTCAGAAAGGCGGTGCTGCCTTCGACCACCCCGTCCATGAACAGCTTGACGCCGCCGGTGCCGAAGCGCTTGGAATCGTTGCGTTTGCGTTCGGCCAGCAGGGCCGCGATCTGCTCCAGCCCCTTGGCCGGATCGGCATATAGCGAGGCGCGCACCCGCAGTTTGAGGCGTTTCTCCCCGTCAAGACCGCGGTAGGCCTCGATATCGTTGCTGCCGGCGTCCAGCGAGGCGTCGTGAATGCCGGTGATGCCGAAAGCCAGGGCCATATCCTGATAGGCCAGCAGACCTTTCCGCAGCTCCTCTACAGTGTAGGCCGGAATGAGCGCAGCGACCAGGTCGGCGGCCGATTCGCGCAGGGTGCCGGTGGGCCGGCCGGTCTGAGCGTCGCGTTCGATGACCCCGCCCGGCGGATCGGCGCTGCCGGCGTCGATCCCGGCCAGTTCCAGCGCCTTGGAGTTCACCCATTTGGAATGGCCGTCCTCGGAGGACAGCACGACCGGGATGTGCGCGACGATGCCATCGAGAAGCCGGCAGTCGGGTCCGGTCTTGGCAAACAGGGTATTCTTCCAGCCGCGGCCGCGGATGTAGGCGACATCGGGGTTGGCGCGTACGAAGTCGCGGATGGCCTGCAGGTAGCCGTCCAGGGAATCGATGCCGTTGAGGCTGATCTCGTAGAAATGTTTGAAGGCGCTGATGGCGTGGCAATGGCTGTCGAAAAATCCCGGCAGCACCAGACGGCCGGCCAGATCGACCACCCGGGTCTGCGGACCGATGAAGGCGGCGCAACCCCGCTCGTCGCCGACGTAAACCAGCCGGCCGGCACGGACGGCCACGGCCGAGGCCTGCGGCAGGCGCTCGTCGACGGTATGGATAAAGCCGTTCCGGAGCACCAGCTCGGCGGGAAGCGGACTGACGGCAGCGGCGAGACCGGCCTGCGGCCACAACCGGAGCAGCAGCCAGACGCTAAGCGCAATCGCTCTTTTCATGATCTCACCAGCAAAATAGGTCCTATATGTCCTATTGGACCTATTCTTCCTCCTCAACCCATCCCGGAGAAGCCCATGAAGGCCAGGGCCAGCAGACCGGAGGTGATCAGGGCGATGGGCGCTCCCTTCATGGCCTCGGGCACGTCCATCAGATCCATCTTTTCCCGGATACCGGCAAAGATGACGATGGCCAGGCCGAAGCCGAGGGCCGTGCCGAAGGCGTACAGGGTGCCGGTGATCAGGTTCAGGTGTTTCTTGAAGACCAGCACCGTGGTGCCCAGGATGGCGCAGTTGGTCGTAATCAGGGGCAGAAAGATGCCCAGGGCCTGGTAAAGGGGCTGACTGACCTTTTTCAGGATCAGTTCGACCATCTGCACCAGAGCGGCGATGACCACGATGAAGACGATGGTCTGCAGGTAGCCGATGCCCAGCCAGTCCAACACCTTGACCTGGATCAGGAAGGTGGACACGGTGGCCAGCACCATGACGAAGGTGACGGCGGCGCTCATGCCGATGGCCGTCTTGACCTTGTTGCTGACGCCCAGGAAGGGGCACATGCCCAGAAACTGGGCGAATATGACGTTGTTGACGAAAATCGACGTGAAGATAATGGCGATGTATTCCATGACGGTGCCCTCCTTACTGGAAGCGCTTCATCAGCCGGTTGATGGTGGCGATCAGAAAACCCAGGGTGATAAAGGCGCCGGCGGGCAGGATGAAGATGAGAATCGTGGTGGCGTCTTCGGCCAGAACGGGAATGCCGAAGATCGAACCGGAGCCGAGCAGCTCGCGGAAACAGCCGATGATCATCAGGGCGATAGTGAAGCCCAGACCGATGACCAGGCCGTCGAGCGCCGAGGCCAGGACCCCGTTTTTGGAGGCGTAGGCCTCGGCCCGGGCCAGGATGATGCAGTTGACCACGATCAGGGGCAGAAAAACGCCGAGCTGGGCGTGCAGGTCCGGCGTGTAGGCACCCATGGACAGGTCGATGATGGTCACGAAGCTGGCGATGACCACCAGGAAGGCCGGCAGGCGGACCTTGTCGGGGATGATGTTCTTGATCAGGGCGATGACCATGTTCGAGCCGATCAGCACCGCGGTGGTGGCCAGGCCCATGCCCATGCCGTTGAGCACCGAGGTGGTGACACCCAGCGGCGGACACATGCCGATGAGCAGGGCGAACGTGGGATTCTCTTTGACAATGCCACGATAGAATTCCTGGGCCAGTTTCATTTGGCACCTCCCTTTTCCAGGGCCTGGACCGCTTTGTCGAGCGCTTCGCAAAAGGCTCTGGAGCTGATGGTGGCCGCCGTCAGGGCATCGACGCTGCCACCGTCTTTCTTGACCTGCAGTTTGAATTCGGCCGGATTTTTACCCTTGAACTGGTTGCGGAATTTGTCGGTGCCCAGTTTGGCGCCCAGGCCGGGAGTTTCCGTCTGAGCCAGCACCTGGGTGTCGATGATGTTCCGGTTGAGGTCGAAACCGACCAGGATCCAGATGCGGGAATCGAATCCGTTGTCCGAAAAGGTCTTGATCGCCCAGCCGACCGGCTGTCCGCCTTTTTTGGCCGGATAGAACTCGATATCGGCGAATTCGGGCAGGGTGAATTTCTCCTCGACCGGCTTGTTGTCGAACTCGGGCAGAATTTTCATCAGGGCGGCCTCGGTTTTCTTGACTTCAACCAGGGCGCGCGGTTCGAGGGTGGCCTGATAGACGTAGGCCAGGGCCACGGTGGCCACGATCGAAATCAGGGTCAGGATCAGAAACATGTTCTTGAAAGTGGACGGAAGTTTATTGCCCGCCATAGTTGACCTCCTTGCCGAAAGCCCGGGGCTTGAGCATCTTGTCGATCAGCGGAACGAAGGCGTTCATGATCAGGATGGAGTAGGAACAGCCCTCGGGGTAGGCCCCGAACAGGCGGATGGCCCCGCACAGGGTGCCGCCCAGAACCGCGAACAGGATCTGCCCCTTGACGGTCATCGGGCTGGTGACCATGTCGGTGGCCATGAACCAGGCGCCGAGCATGACCCCGCCGGACAGAATGTGGAACAGGGGGTCGGCGTACTTCTGGGAATCCATCAGCCACAGGGCGCCGGTGAACGAGAACAGGGACAAGAGGTAAAAAACCGGGATATGCCAGGTGATGACCTTGCGCAGCAGCAGGTAGACGCCGCCGATCAGGATGGCCAGGGTCGAGATCTCGCCGATGCAGCCCCCGACCTTGCCCAGAAACAGGTCCATGTGGCTGGGCAGATCCAGGGCGGCCACGCCGGTCTTGGCCTCCTTGAGCAGCCCGAGCGGGGTGGCCGAAGTCCGACCGTCGACGCTCAGGGACAGCAGTTTCTGCATGGGCACCGGCCAGCTGGTCATCTGCACCGGGAAGCTGGCCAGCATGAAGGCCCGGCCGATCAGAGCGGGGTTGAGGGGGTTTCTGCCCAGACCGCCGAAGGCCATCTTGGCGACGCCGATGGCGGCGATACAGCCGACGAAAAGCTGCCACCAGGGTATGCCGGCCGGCAGGTTGAAGGCCAGCAGCACGCCGGTGACGGCGGCGCTGCCGTCGCTGACGGTGATTTCCCGCTTGAGCAGGAAGCGCTGGGCGAAATATTCGATCCCCATGCAGAAGACGACGGCCAGCAGGGTGACCCGCAGAGCGGCCAGGCCGAAGACCCAGGTGCCGGCGAACAGGGCGGGCAGCAGGGCCACGACCACCGTCCACATGATTTTCTGGGTGGTATCGGTGCCTTTGCCGTGGGGCGATAGCGATACGATCAGTTTCTGATTGGCACTCATTTTTGACTCCTTTCCCGCATCAGCCGCATGACCGTGGTCTTGCCGTAGCGGATGTAATCGAGCAGCGGCAGCGCGGCCGGGCAGGTGAAGGCGCACGATCCGCATTCGATGCAGTCGGTGATGCGCTCGCTTTCGCAGCTTTCAAACTGGTCCTTGTCGGCCAGGATCTTGAGGAAGTACGGGGACAGACCCATCGGGCAAACCGTGACGCACCGTCCGCAGCGGATGCAGCTCCGGGCCGGGGCACGGCCGGCTTCGGTCTCGTCCAGCAGGACGATGCCCGAGGTACCCTTGGTGATCGGTATAGTCAGGGAGCTGACGGCCTTGCCCATCATCGGTCCGCCGCTGATCAGCTTGGCCGTACCGTCCGGCATGGTCAGGCCCAGCGCCTCGAGCATGGTGTCGGCCATGACGCCGATGCGGGCCATAAAATTGGCCGTCTTGGGCAGCTTCTTGCCGGTCAGGGTCACCACCCGCTCGATGAGCGGTTTGTTCTTCTGCACCGCTTCGTAGATGGCGAAGGCGGTACCGACATTGTTGACCACACAGCCGACATCGAGCGGCAGCTTGCCGCTGGGGATTTCACGGTTGAGCAGAGCCTTGATCAGCTGCTTTTCGGCGCCTTGCGGGTAGCAGACCCGGAGCGGCACCACCTGGACACCGGGGTAATCGGCGGCGGCATGGGTCAGTTTCTCAATGGCATCGGGCTTGTTGGCTTCGATGCCGATCAGTGCCTTCCCGACCTTGGCGGCCTTCATCATGATTTCGACCCCGGCCAGGATCTCGTCGGGTTTTTCTAGCATCAGGCGGTGATCGGAAGTCAGGTAGGGCTCGCATTCGACGGCGTTGATGATCAGGGTGTCGGCGTTCTTGCCGGGTGGCATCATGTATTTGACCTGGGTCGGGAACGTGGCTCCGCCCAGACCGACAATGCCCATTTCCTTCATCTTCTCGACGATCTGCTGCGGCTGGAGAGCGCAGCCCCGCTTGAACTGCGGCGAGCGGTCGATACTGTCTTCCCAGACATCGCCCTCGACAGAGATGATGACGGCGCTCTTCTTGTAGCCGCTGGCGTCCAGCACCTCGTCGATGCGCTGCACCGTACCGGAAACCGAAGAGTGCACGTTGGCGGAGATGAATGACTCCCCTTTGCCGATCAGGGTGCCGACCTTGACAACGTCCCCCTTGCCGACCACGGCCTTGGCCGGAGCGCCCAGGTGCTGCGAGAGCAGGATGGCCACCTCTTTGGGCAGCGGCAGCGTCCGGATCGGCTCGCTGGCCGACAGTTTGTTTTCGGGCGGATGAACCCCACCCATGGCGAAGGTTTTCAGTTTCATCTTCTACCCCTTGACGGCCGCGTTCCCGGCCGCTGCTTGGTCAACGCTCTGCTCTTTGGGCTTGGGCGGAGGGAAGGTGGCCAGAATGGCTCCGGTCGGACAGACCGTCACGCACATGCCGCAGGCGATGCATTTTTTATAATCGATGTAGGCCAGGTTGTTGTCGACCGTGATGGCCTGGACTTTCTCCGGACAGGTCTTGGCGCATTTGCCGCAGGCGATGCAGGCCACGGCGCAGTTCTTGCGGGCCACAGCGCCCTTTTCCCTGTTCATGCAGGAAACCCAGACGCGACGGTCTTTGCGGCCGCGCGGCCGTATCTCGATGATCCGGCGCGGACAGGCCTTGACGCAGGCTCCGCAGCTGACGCACTTGGCGGCGTCGGTCACCGGCAGGCCGGTCTTGGCGTCGATGGCCAGGGCGTCGAACTTGCAGGCCGACACGCAGTCGCCCAGGCCCAGACAGCCGTAGGCGCAACCGTTTTCACCGGCGAACAGGGCATGGGCCACGGCGCACTTCTGCGCCCCCTGGTAACGAAGCTTGGCCGGGGCGTGTTCGCAGCTACCCTGGCAGCGCAGAACCGCGATCGTCGGATCCGTCGCTGCAGCCTGCAGCCCGAGAATCTGGGCCACCTGGGTCATGGTTTCCGTGCCGCCGGCCGGGCAGCGCAGCGAAGAGATATCCCCCTGATCGGCAGCGCCGACCAGGGCTTCGGCCAGACCACGGCAGCCGGGAAAACCGCAGCCGCCGCAATTGGCACCGGGCAACAGGGCCGCCACCTGGTCGATACGGGGATCCTCATCCACTCTGAACTTTTTGGCCACAAAGAAAAGAATCGTCGCCGCCGAGGCCGCGATGACTCCCATCGTCACCATCGAGTAGACAATCACTGAGTTCACGTTGTTCACCTCATTTGCACTGAAGGTTATATCTTTTGGGCATACATGACGAAACGCCGGCTGAACCTTTTCTTGAACAGGCTCAGGATCAGGTAGTAGGGCACCAGCAGTCCGATGCCCGACAGGGCCGCCTGGGTATCGGTGAAGTGCAGGACGAAGTAGGCGAGCACGATCGTCCCCAGCAGCAGACAGAGGGGCACGACGATGGCCAGGGCCAGAGCCTGCCAGCCCAGGGATTCCCGGATCATCACCCGCACCCGGTCGCCGACCTGGAAACCGGGCTGCAGGAAACGAACCGAGAGCACCTTCTCCTGGCTGTCGAGACTGGTGCAGGCCGAGCGGGCGTGACAGGCGGCGCAGGCCGAGCGGCTCTCGATGGTCACCTCGCCCAGGAGCGAATCGCCGGCATCTACGGCGCTGACCGTACCTTCATGGCACAGATAGCTGTACGACGCGGGTCTCGAAGTCGTGCCGGGCTGCTGGTCATTCAACAATTGATCCATATTTTTTTAAATACGGTCGGATCGACCTGTGAAAAATGAAGTGAAAGGATACTCCATGTAGGGCAGAAAATCAATAATACCGGGACGGCGATTTGACAAAACCCGCCCTGTCCGGTATTAACCATAGCGATCGGAGTCCATCATGACACAACGGAAAATCCTCATCTCGGCGGCGGTTTTCGCCCTCTGCCCGCAGTTCAAACGGGGCATCGTCATCGCCGCCGATCTGTGCAACCCGGCAACGGTTCCCGAATTGCAACTGCTTCTCAACCAGGCCGTGGCCCTGCGCCGCAGCCAGCGCAACCTGGAGCATCCCCGTCTGCTCGACTGGGAAGTGATCCACCGGAGCTTCGGCTCCAATCCCAACAAATTTCCCCCTTCCATCAAGTCCCTTCTCAAGCGGGTCGAGAGCGGCGCCGAACTGCCGTTCATCAACGCCGTGGTGGCCATTTTCAACACCGTCTCCCTGAAGTATCTCATCCCCTGCGGCGGCGACGACCTGGACTGCATCGGCGGCGATCTCCGCCTCGACTGCGCCCGGGGCGACGAATCGTTCACTCCTCTGGGCGGTGACAAGCCCGATCCGCCCAAACCCGGCGAGGTCATCTATTTCGACGACGCAACCAGGCAGGTCATGTGCCGGCGCTGGAACTGGCGCAACGGCGACTTTTCCAAGATCAGCCCGGACACGAGGCGCATGGTCATCAACCTGGACGGTGGACCGTCGACACCCGGCACGGTCATCGCCCAGGCCACCGCCGAGCTTTCCAGCCTGCTGCAGCATTTCTGCGCCGCCCGGACCGTTGTCGCCCTGCTGGACAACGAGCAACGCAGCTACAACCTGCCATAACCACAAACCAAAGCTCGCTGGATTTCGTATATCACAACAACCAGGAGTATCCATATGAAAAAAAGCCTGATGTCGATACTTTGCGCCGCTGCGGCACTGTTCCTGCACCTGAAGGCCGAGGAAACGCAGCTCACCGAACCGGCCGCCAAGGGAGCCGACCGGCTGATAGCGCTGAAAACCGTGGCGCTGATCCAGGCCGGAGACGGCGGTAAATTCTTTCTGAAAAATCCATCCAATCCGGTCTGGCTGCAGGGCGGAAAATTTCTGGCGTTCACGGACCAGCAGCAACTGCTGCTCTTCGATCAGAGCGGAAAATTTGTGCGCAATCTGCAGAAAACCGGGGAAGGTCCCGGCGAATGGACCGATACCACCGGCCTGACCAGTGCCGGAGACAAGCTGGTGATCTTCTGTTATCAACCCCAGAAATGCCTGATTTTCGGCTCCGACTTCAAGCTCGTTCAGGAAATCCGGCTGGACAAGGTGCTCTCGATGGTGCGTCCGCTGAAGTACAGCGCCGATACCGGCTACTTCTTCTCCACCGACATCGATTTCGCCAAGATCAAGACCGGAACGACCCCATTCAAAAATGTCCTCAGCAGTTTCGGATCAAACGGTGGATTGACGAAACACGATCTCAGTTTCGAGTACCGGGTGTACTCCTTTGTCAAAAGAGGGAAAAACATGGTTTCGGTGGCCATGAGTCCGGTCGAGCCCTTCCTATATGCCGCTTTGGCAGAGAAAAACCGGGTGCTGGTGGCTTGCCGCAACGGCTACCGGCTGGAACTGATCGATCTGGACCAGAAAAAGATCGTCAAGACCCTGACCCGCCAGGTACACAAGATACCCTGGCGTCAGGCTGCGGACGACAAGCCCGTCGAAGGAGCCCCCAAGCCGGAATTCTTCAATGCGGTGAGCGCCATCGTCAGCCGGGGCGATCAATTCTGGGTGCTGGGCGCCGACATCGATGACCGGCAGAGCGTCACTGTCGACATCATCGATGCGGACGGCCGCTACCTCGACCGCTTTCGCCTGCCTCTGCCCGGCCTGGATCACCCGAACCGGCTCGACCGCCGCCCCCTGGCCGTATCGGGCGATCGCATAGCCTGGATTCACCTCGACGAGGACGACAATCCACTGCTGAGCATCCATTCTTTTTCCCTGCAGTAAATACCTGCCCGATTGACAGTGCCGTCCCGATGCCCTATTGTTAGCAACGGTGATATATCATGGGCAGGCGCCGATCGCTTTTTTCTTTACTCCTTTGCGCTTTCCTGCCGGCAGCCATACTCTGGCCGGCGACGGCAGCCGGAAACGGCGGACGATATTCTTTCGCGCTGTTCGGCCCGGACCAGGGACTGCCCCACGGTACCGTCCTGTCCATCACCCAGGACCGGGACGGCTTCATCTGGCTGGGCAGCGAAAACGGACTGATCCGTCTCGAAGGACGCCAGCACCGACGCTGGACGAAGCAGGACGGACTGCTCTCATCCTGGGTACAGAGGGTGCTGGCCGATCCCGACGGCGGCACCTGGATCGGCACCATCAAAGGCCTGATGCACTTTCGCGACGGCCGTTTCCGAACCGCCGTCTTCAACGACCGGCCTTCAACCGGATCGATCAGTCACCTGGCCATCGATGGCCATGGACGGCTCTGGGTCGTCTCCGGCCAGAGCGTCTTCAGGCAGGAACAGGGCATCCGTTTCAAGACTTTTCAGCGTCCGGGTCTGCCGGCAGTTTCTTTCATGAGCTCCGGGAACCGATCCGGAACCGTGTACCTGGCCAGCGCCGGAGGGGTAGAAGCCTACGACGGCGAAAAGCTGCTGCAGCGCTGGAGACAGGCCGACGGTCTGCCCGACGAGACGGCCCTGGTCATCGAAGACGGCCAGGGGCGGCTCTGGGTCGGTAACAGCGGGCGCCTGGTCGTCAGGCAGGCCGGCGGGGCCGTCTTCAGCGATCGCTCGGCCCTTCTGCCGGCAGCCATCTCCCCCAACAGTTATCCCTTTTACGACCGCGACGGTTCCATCTGGATACCGACCCAGAACGGCGCACTGCATCTGTCGGCGGACCGCAGCGAACGGCTCGACAGCAGCCGGGGACTGCCGTTCCGCTGGACTCGCACCCTCTTCCGGGATCGGGACGGCAACCTGTGGCTGATCGGCCCCGCCCTGGCCCGCCGTTTGGGCGACGGCCGACTGCTGAACTATTCTCTGAGCGCAGACTCCTTCGGGCAGGTGGTATGGAGGATCGTCATGGACCCCCACACCGGCACCCCGCTGCTGGGCACGGACGACGGCGCGCTCCGATTGAATCCGAGCGGTCCCCAAGCCATCGCCGGCAGTCAGGGCCACAGAATCAAGGATCTGCTTTTCGACCGGTCCGGAAAAATCTGGATGGTGGGAACCACGGGCCCCACGCTATGGCTCAGCCCGGGTCAGAGCCGAGCCGTCATCGCTCCGCTGGGCCGGTTTGGAACCCAGATTCACTCCGTTTTTCAAGACTCCCGGTCCACCATCTGGCTGGGACATACCCGGCAGGGCCTGCTGCGCTGGGACGACCGCGGGCAAACGCTGGTTCAGGAGCTCAGGCCGCAGACCCTCAAGCTTTCGTCGCTCGGCGTCTATGCCGTCCGCGAGGACCCGTCGCTGCGCTTGTGGGCTGCCAGCGATGCCGGCCTCCTGATCCGTTCGCCAAACGGACGCTGGGCCAGGTACAGCGAAGCGGACGGGCTCAAGTCCCCGATTGTCCGGGGTCTGGCTTTCCTGGCCGATGGACGCTGCTGGCTGTTCTATCAGGAGGCGCTCGGCCTGACTCAAGTTCGTCTCGACGCCGACCGTCTGGCGGTGCTCAAATCCTGTACCAGCCAAGACGGACTGACTTCCGACGCCGTATATTCGCTGGCAGTGGACGACAGGCAGCAGGTCTGGGTCGGCACCGACAAGGGCGTCTGTTGCCTGGGCAAGCCTCTGCGCATCGGCCGCAACCAGGGCATGGCCAGCGAAGACTGTGCCCTGGGCGCACTGCTCGTCGACCGTCAGCAGGTCTGGATCGGAACGGCCAACGGCCTGGTCGCTTACGACAGCGGCGGCGCCGAGAGACCGGACTCGATACCCGATGTCCATCTGATGGACATCCAGTATGGCGCACACTGGCTCGAGCCTCCGTTTCCCAGTCTGGAACCGCTCCAGGCCGGACTGTCCACCATACAGTTCCGGATGGCCCTGCCCCGTTACCACGATCATGACTCCTTTCACCTGCGCGTACGCCTGTCCGGACTGGAACGCAAATGGCGGGACACCCCCAGCTTCATCATCCGCTACCCCAACCTTCCCGGCGGACGCTACCGTTTCGAGTTCCAGGCCGTCAACTCGTCGGGGAAATCCGGTCCGATCGGCGGCTTCGACTTCGCCGTAAGACCCCCGTGGCAACGCAGCTGGTGGGCCTACGCCGGCTTTATAGCCCTGGGGCTGCTGGCCGTGAGCTGGCTCGTCCGCCTGCGCGTGGCCTCGCTGGCCCGCCGGCAGACCGAACTGGAAGCCGTGATCGCCGAACGGACCATGGCTCTCAACTCCCGCAACCAGGAGCTCAGCGCCGCCATGGCCAACATCCGCCAGCTGAGCGGCCTGTTGCCGATCTGCTCCCATTGCAAGAAGATCCGCGACGACAAGGGGTACTGGAACAACCTGGAAACCTACATCAGCAGCCACAGCAATGCCGATTTCACCCACAGCATCTGCCCCAGCTGCATGAAAGAACTGTACCCGGACTTCATGAACGACGAGCCGGACTCCTGAGTCCGTCAAGGGATCACAGCCAAGCAGTGACGGCCGGCCTGCCCGGCTCAATGGGCAGGCGGCCGCCGCCGGTGTATCGCAAAACAATAAAAAGGCTAAATGAACTGCAGACGCGTCTCTTTGAGGTACTTGTTCTCCAGCAGATCGAGAATCTTCTTGATGATGTTGCGGCGGATGTCGAGGTCCACCGGCACGTTGGGGTCCTGGTGAGCGCTGTTGATGGTCGTGCCGGCCAGGACATGAATGATGTCGCTCTGCAACAGTTTCTCGGCCAGGGTCAAAGCCGGGGAGCGAACGATTTCCTCGCGCGGAACGTCGCTCTCCAACAGCTGCGCCACCCGGCTGAGGGTGATGATGCCTTCGGTGACCAGGTCCACCCCCTCCATCGACGAGGAGGGCGGCAAATCGGAGTAGAGGTAATTGGGATCGAAATCCAGCGCCAGTTTCCGGCCCAGCTGGCGGGCGATGATGTTGGCGGTCGTGCCGCCGCAGATGACCTTCTTGCCCGGAAAATTCTCCACCGCCCGGGCCATTTCCACATCCTTTTCGGGATGCACCGGCGGACCGCTGACCAGCAGCAGCTCCCGGGGGCTGCGATAGTAGATGGTGGCGCAGGTGATGTCGTCCACCGCCCGCATCTGGTTGTGGCGGTACGCACTGCTGACCAGGTGCTTGCACAGGTCCCGGGCGCTGATCTCCGGTGTGCTGCGCACCATGGCGGCGGTAGCCTGGCAAACCGCCTCGTCCCCCCAGCCCAGAGGCAGAGCCGGCGAACCGATACCGGCCTGGGAGATGCCGTCGGTATATACGACCAGACGGTCGCCGTGACGCAGCTGCAGCGTGGAATACAACATCGTGTATTCGCGTTTCTTGGAAATCTTTCCGGAGATGACCGTCTTGGGAACAGTGAGCTGTCGGTCTCCGCGCATGAGGATGAACGGCGGATTGTCGTACTCGATGATCTTGGCCAGACCGTTACGGTCGATATCGATGATGGTGAAGGTGGCATAGGAGATGCGCCGCACCTTGCAGATCGGCAGAGTGCTGAGAATGATCTCCGAACTTTTGCGGATGTCGCGCAGATCGGCGATGTAATTGAGGGCCATCGAGGCCGTCAATGTGGACAGCACGTTGGCCTTGATGCCGCTGCCCAGACCGTCCGAGAGCACCATCAAGGTACGACCGTCCTGACGGATGCGCCGGGACAGGAAGGTGTCGCCGGGCACCTGCTGCCGGTCTTTGAACCGCTGGAAGTAGTCGACTTCGATGAAGTAGGAATCGCTCATTTTCCGCTCTTGCGAACCGTCTTTCTGCCCTCGGAAATGGCATCGGGCAAAAACGACTCGATGATGGAATTGAGGGTGATTTCCGTCTCCGAAGCGTTTTCGCCCAGCAGGTAGGCGATCTTCTGCACCGTTTTCAGGTTCTCGCCGATGACCTTGCGCGCCTTGCGGATGATCTCCTCCTTGCGTACCGACGGCTGGGTGATATCCTGAATGATGCCGCCGACCACATGGTGCATTTCGATCGAGAAAATGGAACAATGCAAAATGGCGTCGTTGCAGCCGATACTCTTCTCGAGCAGGTCTTCGCCGCTTTCCAGCACCCGCTGGAAATGCCGGGATATGGGCACCACCTTCTCCAGCTCGGCGCCGACCAGCCCGGGGTGGTTCTGGTAGATCAGTTCGACCTCGCTGCCGCCCAGCGAGGCGAAATTGGCGTTGCATTCGATGATCCGCAAGTCCTCGTCGACGATAACCACCGCCGTCGGCATCTTTTCGATCAGCTTGTTGGCCTTCTTGTGGGCCAGCTTGCGCATGTAATGAAAGCACATGCCGCTTTCGGCCTTGCCCTCGAGCACGGCCACGGCGAAATCGCGGCAGTTGTCGTACCCGCAGCCGCCGCAGTTGAACTCATCCTTGGGACTGCGCTTGCCGACCTTGGCCAGGACGGCCTTGATCTGCGCCTCGCTGAAACGCGACTCCTTGACGGGCGCGGCCTCGAATTCGGCGTTCACGGCCAGGGACGGGGTCTGCGGAATGCCTGCCTCGGCGTAGGGGGTCTCTCCGATCAAGCGCAGGCGTTTGATGGCCGTCGAATACCGGCAGCCGATCAGCGGGCCGTTGATGCAGCCCCCTTCACAGGCCAGCAGCTCCAGAAACAACGGCTGCCGGGGCGGCAGCTGGTTGACCACGTCCTGCAGGTCGTGCAGTACGTCGGCGACGGCCTTCATGCCCGAAAACGACATGAACCGGGCGTTGGATGGCCGCCCTTCACGGGTGATACCGGCGATCATACCGCCGTCCATCGGGTACAGGCCTCCTTCGGCAGCCATGCGGGGTATGAACAGGTCGTCGGCCGTGGGTTCCAGCCATTCCGGCCGGATTCCCTCCTGTTCCAGCTTGGCCCGCAGGGTCTTGAAGGTCAGGGCCACGTTGAGCAGACCGGGGCTGGCGTCGGCCTCCACCTTCTTGGAAATACAGGGACCGGCGAAAACGATGCCGATATCCGGACCGTACTGGCGGCGCAGCATGGAACAATGAGCCAGTACCGGCGAGGAAAACGGCGCGATGAACGGCGTCAGGTGCGGCTGGTACTTGCGGATGTATTCGACCACCGTCGGGCAGGCCGACGAGATGACCAGATCCACATTCTTCTCTTTGAGGTGAGCGGCGATGTGGGCCGACACCTCCTCGGCGCCCAAAGCCGTTTCCGACACCCCGAAGAAGCCCAGCTTCCTGATGGCCTGGATCAACTGCCCGGTGCGCACCCCCGCGAATTCGATACGCCAGGATGGAGCCAGGGACAGGATGACCTTGTCCTTGAGCTGCAGCAGGGTCTTGACCCGGGCGCTGTCGTCGCGGATCTGCTTGGCCCCGACCGGACAGGCATCGACGCAGATGCCGCAATGGATGCACAGATCCTCGATGATCGAAGCGGCATCGTTCTCGATCTTGATGGCCTTGACCGGGCAGAGACGGACGCACTTGTAACAGTCCTGACATTCGGTCAGACGGGTTTCGATGACTGGAGAATGGCTCATGGCGTCCCCTTCTGCTCGAGATGGTGCAGCAGGATGTCGAGCACCGTATCCGGCTCGATGTGCTCGTAATCCACATCGTTGATGGTCATGCGCGGACCATGCTGGCACTTTTCCTCGCACAACTTGCCCTGCAGGAAGCAGCGGTCGTTCAGGCCGTTGGCCGCGATGTATTTCTGCAGGATGGCCAGGATCCTGCTGTTGCCCCGGGTGAAACAGGAGCTGCCCATGCACAACGTGATCGTCACTTTCTGATCCATTTGAATTCCCGACTCCCTGGCGCTTACGCTGCGCCCGCCCGAGCCGGAAGCCGTCAGCGGACGGCTCCCGGGCTGCGGGGAACGATCAGCGCTGCAACTCCTGATCCAGCTGTTTGACCGCCTTGTCCAGAGTGCAGGCCGACACGAGGGTGTCGGCGATCTTGACGTTGGGCGACTGGCCGCAGCGTTCGAAGCAGAAGGCCGTCTTGACTTTGATCTTGTCCTGCAGACCGTTCTTTTCGACATGGCGCATCAGACCGCGCAGGATGTCGTGGGCGCCGTGCAGGTAGCAGTTGGTTCCCATGCAGACTTCGACGCTGACCGCCCCGGCATCGCTGCCGCTGAGCAGCGAGATGCCGTTGCCGGCGATGCGCTTGCGGTTCTGGTAACGGGTGTGCAGCAGCTGGTGGGCTTTGTGACCGCCGATGTCGCCCAGAAACTTTTCGTAGGCCTTGGCGACGTAGGGATTGTCCTGGGCACTGTGCAGCTGCAGAGAGTGGTCGACCTCGTACAGGCTCTGACCGCGGCGCTTGATGATCTCGAAGTCGTAGTTGACCGGCTGGCCGGCACCGTTGATGCAACCGCCGGGGCAGGCCATGACCTCGATGAAATCGTAGGGACTGCGACCGGTTTTGGCCTGTTCGCACAGCACCCGGGCGTTGGCCAGCCCGTAGACGATGGCGAAACGGACCTTTTTTCCGGCCAGTTCGGTCTGAACCTCACGCACACCTTTCAACTCGCGGGCTTCCCGGAAATCGGCGGCATCGAAGGTCTGACCGTTGACCTGACTGACTGCGAAACGCAACACGGCCTCGGTCACTCCGCCGGAGGCCCCGAAAATCATACCGGCTCCGGTCTTGAAGCCCATCGGCATGTCGAAGGAAGTCTGCGGCAGGCCGTTGAAGTCGATGCCCGCCTGTTCGATCATCTGGGCCAATTCGCTGGTGGTGATGACGTGATCGACATCGGGACCGAGTTCTTCGCTGCTGAACTCCGGACGCTTGGCCTCGAATTTCTTGGCCGTGCAGGGCATGATCGAAACCACAGCCAGGTTTTTGGCATCCACGCCCAGAACCTTGGGCAAGACGGCCTTGGCCAGGCTGCCGAACATCTGCTGCGGGGAGCGGCAGCTGGAGATATTGCCCAGCAGCTCGGGGTAGTACTGTTCGGCGAACTTGACCCAGGCCGGACAACAGGAGGTGAACAAGGGCAGCTTCTCGCCGCTTTGGAACCGTTTCATGAACTCGTTGCTCTCTTCGAGCACGGTCATGTCGGCGCTGAAGCTGGTATCGTAGACCTGGTCGAAGCCCAGTGCCTTGAGGGCGGTGACGATCTTGCCGGTGGTGATGGCACTGGCGTCGACGCCGAACTGTTCACCCAGGGCCACCCGGATGGCCGGAGCGATCTGCACGACCACCGTCTTGTCCGGATTGTCCAGCTCTTCCCAGACCTCCTCGATCTCGGAACGGGGCACCAGGGCCCCGGTCGGACAAACCCGTGAACACTGACCGCAGCCGACGCACTCCACCTCGTCGAAATGTTTGCCGAAGGCCGGACCGACGGCCGCCTTGGCGCCGCGGAAGGAGAAATCGATGGCCCCGACGCCCTGGATCTCGTCGCAGAAGCGTACGCAGTCACCGCAGAGTATGCACTTGTTGGGATCATGAACCAGACAGGGCGAGGATTTGTCGATCTCGGCCTGCGGGCGGGTGCTCTGGTAGCGGATGCGGTCGATGCCCATTTTGCGGGCCAGGTTCTGCAGGGCGCACAACCCGCTCTTGCCGCAGCTGGTGCATTCCCGTTCGTGGCTGGCCAGCAGGAGTTCCACGTTGATGCGGCGCATGTCGCGGATCTCCTTGGTGTTGGTGCGGATGACCATGCCCGGTTCGGGCAGGGTCGAACAGGAGGCGACTACGCCGCGCCCGGCGATATCGACCAGGCAGAGACGGCAGGCGCCGTAGACGCTGAGTTCCGAATGGTAACAAAAGGTCGGAATGTCGATCCCGGCCTTGCGGGCCACCTCGAGCACGTTGCGCTCGTCGGCGAAACGTACCGGACGGCCGTCCAGGGTCAGGACCTTATCTTGAACGTTGCTGTTGTTGCTCATGGCTGCTTCTCCTTCACGAAATTGCATTGAACTTGCAGGTGGCGACACAGGCACCGCACTTGATGCACAGCGACGCATCGATGACATGAGGCTTTTTGACCTCGCCCGTGATGGCGTTCACCGGGCACTTGCGGGCGCACAAGGTGCAGCCGCGGCACTTGGCGGGATCTATGGTCATCACCCGCAGGGCGGCGCATTTGCCCGCTGGGCATTTCTTGTCGAACACGTGGGCGTTGTACTCGTCCCGGAAGTATTGCAGAGTCGACAGCACCGGGTTGGGAGCCGTCTTGCCCAGCCCGCACAACGAGGATTTCTTGACCGCCAGCGCCAGCTCTTTCAGATCGTCGAGCAGTTGGGCCGAACCGCGGCCGGCGATGATCTCGTCGAGCATGGCCAGCATCTGTTTGGTGCCTTCGCGGCAGGGCACGCACTTGCCGCAGGATTCGTTCTGGGCGAACTGCATGAAAAAACGGGCCACCTGCAGAATACAGGTGTCCTGGTTCATGACCACCAGCCCGCCGGAGCCGACCATGGCGCCGACACTGGTCAGAGAATCGAAATCCATGGCCAGGTCCAGGTGCTCGCGGGTCAGGCAACCACCCGAGGGGCCGCCGATCTGAACGGCCTTGAAATGCCTGTCGGCGACCTCGCCGTCCTTGCCGGTGACGCCGCCGCCGATGTTGAAGACGATCTCCCGCAGACTGGTACCGAAGGGAACCTCGATCAGACCGGTGTTGAGAACATGTCCGGTCAGGGCGAAGGTCTTGGTGCCGGGTGAATTCTTTGTTCCGAGTTTACGAAACTGGTCGGCCCCGTGCAGGATGACCAGCGGAACCGTGGCCAGGGTCTCGACATTGTTGATGACCGTCGGCTTCTGCCACAGGCCACTCTGGGCCGGAAACGGCGGCTTGGGGCTGGGCATGCCGCGCCGGCCTTCGATGGAGCTCATCAGGGCCGTTTCCTCGCCGCAGACGAAAGCGCCGGCGCCCTCCATGACGTGAACGCGGAAATTGAACCCGCTGCCGAAGATGCCATCCCCCAGAATCCCCTGGGCCTCGGCCTCGGCAACGGCCAGTTTCATGCGCTGCACCGCCAGCGGATACTCGGTGCGGACGTAAACGTACCCTTCGTCGGCGCCGATGGCCCGGGCGGCGATCATCATGCCTTCGATAACGCTGTGCGGATTGCCTTCCATGACGGAACGGTCCATGAACGCGCCGGGATCGCCCTCGTCACCGTTGCAGATGATGTATTTCTTGGGACCGGGTTGCACCAGCGCCAGCTCCCACTTGCGGCCGGTCAGAAAACCGCCGCCGCCACGGCCGCGCAGCCCGGACGATTTGAGTTCCTGGCAAACCTGTTCCGGGCTCATCTGCAGCACGGCCTTCTCGGCCGCTCGGTAGCCCTCCCGGTAGACGTACTCGGCGATGTCGGACGGGTCGATCATACCGCAATACTTGAGGGTCTGGCGATTCTGGCGGGCGTAAAACGGGATGTCGGCCTGCCCGTGACAATGTTTATGGGTATTGATATCGTGGTAGAGCAGACGGTCGATCAGCTCGCCTTTTTTCAGAGTCCGTTCGACGATCTCGGCGACATCCTCCCGCTTGACCTTGACGTACAATATGCCGTCGGGCTCGATGCTGACCAGAGGCCCCATCTGACAGAACCCCTGGCAACCGCTTTCCGACAGGTGGAGCGCCGGCTCGCCCTGGTGATGGCCGTCTTCCTTGCGCAGGTCGACCACCACCGGCAGCTGTTCCTGACGCAGCAGTTCCAGCAGATCGTGGTGCACGTTGAGGGACCCGCCGGCCACGCAGCCGGTTCCGGCGCAGACGATGACCCGCCGGTTGATATTTTTAAGCTTGGCGTCGTAACCGGACGCTATCTGATTCAAATCTGCCTGTTTCATCTTACTGTACCTCCTCGCTGGCCTTGATTTCCTCCACCAGGGCGACGGCTTTTTCCGGAGTGACCTGGCCATGCACATCGTTGTTGATCACCACCACCGGCGCCAGGCCGCAGGCACCCAGGCAGGAAACCTTTTCCAGGGTGAACAGCAGATCGGGCGTCGTCTCCTGCCCCTCCTGGAGGCCAAGATGCTTCTGCAGGGCCTCGTGGATCACCAAGGAATCCTTGACATGACAGGCCGTGCCGTCGCAGAGACGGATGACGTATTTGCCTTTGGGCTTGAGGGCGAAATGGGAGTAGAAGGTGGCTACCCCGAACACCCGGGCCGGGCTCAGCTTGAGGCCCGTGGCCAAAAACGACAACACCTCCTCGGGAAGGTAGCGGTATTCGTGCTGAACCTCCTGAAGGATGGGAATGAGTTTGGATGGTTGATGCTCGTATTTGTCGAGTATCTGGCACAACTTTTCGAACTTACGCAACTGTAAGGTTTTGCTTTCGTTTGGTTTATCCATCATCGGCTCCTGATATCTCCTATTGTTTTATCTATTTTTGATTTCTTCAACCTGTTTCACCAGTACTGCCAGCGAGCCGGACAGACTCTGCTGCATGACCGCCACGTCCTTGGGCACGTTCAGACCGCTGGGCGAAAAATTCCAGATGCCCTTGATTCCGCCCTGCACCATCAGTTCGGCCACACTCTGAGCCTGCGACGAAGGCACGGTCAGGATTCCGATCTCGATGTGCAGGCGCTGGCTGAGGTTGACCAGCTTTTCCAGGGGCAGAACCTGAGTACCGTGAACCTCGGTGCCCACCAGCTGCGGATCGCTGTCGAAGGCGGCCACGATTCTAAAGCCGTTCTGCGAAAAGCCTTCGTAACCGAGCAGGGCCGTTCCCAGGTGACCGCAACCGACCAGAATGGACTGATTGAGCTTGTTCCAGCCCAGGTATTCCTCGATGGTCCGGATCAAGCCGACGATCTCGAACCCGACTTTGGGCCGTCCCACCGAACCGGTCAGGGCCAGATCCTTGCGGACGATGATGCCGTCCAGGTTGAAATGATCGGCGATGACCGCGGCCGAAATCGTCAGGTGGCCCACATCGTGCAGATTCTTGAGAAAATGATGGTACATGGGCAAACGCCGCAACACCGGAGCCGAATATCTGACCAGTTTGTCCTCCGTCACCAGGACCTCCTTGTCTGTATCGATCTTTTCTTATCGATATTTTTATATCGATACAAACATATCGACTTAATACTCCAGCCTGGCGGAGCTGTCAAGCGTTGCTGAAATTTTTCCATTACCGAAAAAAAACGCCCGGATTTTTAGAGGATCATCAGCCGGAACCCAAGTCTGCCCGTTTGAGCAAACCGCAGCGACCGGCATGGACAGCCGCTCCGTTAAATGTTAAAATTAAACGTTAAACCGAGGCCAAGCATGGATCAATTTTTAGAAATCGGCAGGGAATTCTACCTGCTGAGAAGCGACGAGCGCGATTTTCACCGCAATATCTACCTCAAGAGGTTCATTCAGCCCGAGCTCGGACAGAAAAACATGATTTTCGACCCGGGCACCCGTCTGGACCTGCCCAGACTGCTCCCCGCCCTCGACAAGATGATCGGCGGCGTCAAGAACCTCGACTTCATCTTTCTCAGCCACCAGGACCCCGATGTCACCGCCAACGTGCCGATGCTCTTGGCCTCCGCCCCCCGTGCGGTCATCATCGCTTCGATCGACACCTGGCGGCTGATCCGCATGTACGGTATCGAGCCCAAACGCTTTCTGGCCGTGGAAAGCTTCCAGAAAAAGCAGGTGCACATCCGCGCCACCCGGCACAGCGTGCAGTTCGTCGCAGCCCATTTCGCCCATTTCAAAGGGGCCATGATGCTCTACGACGTTGAAAGCGGCATTTTATTTTCCGGTGATTTCATGGGCGGGGTGAATACGCAGAGAAGCCCGGGCATATTCGCCGACGAAGACTCCTGGCCGGGCATCGCCCTCTTCCACCAGATCTACATGCCCAGCAAGACCGCCATCGAGGAGACCGTCATCCGCATCGGCGAGCTGCCGGCCCTGCCGCGGCTGATCGCTCCGCAGCACGGCAATCTGATCCGCGGTGAACAGGTGCGGCCGTTTCTGGAACGCATCCTGACCCTGGATGTCGGCCTGGACCTGATCAAGGGCAACAAGAACCAGCGGGAAATGACCCTGCTGGCCGCCAACAGCTTCATGGACCTGATCAAGGAGCTCCACCCCGATATCCACGCCCGCATCAACCAGGCTATCAGCCAGCCCGGCGACTTCACCACCCTGGTCCACTACATCAGCGGCACCTTCGTCGACCTGAAAGTCTCCCCGGAGATATTTTGGGGAAGTTTCGGCAACATCTGCAGACAGTTGCTGGGCGACAGTCAGTTCCAGACCATCGAGAACGTCCTGCACAACACCCTGCGGGAATTCGGTCTGACTCCGCTGGCAGATTCCGCCGCAGTCCCGGATATCCCCGAGCCGCTGATGGATTGACCGGTCTTCGTCAGACCCGAAGCGTCACGACAGCGGGCTCAATGGTGGCCGCAGTCGTGACCGTGCTGGTGGCAGCCGATTCCGGAATCGGCGATAGCGCCGTCCAGATAGGCACGGACGACTTCGGTCACATCCCCCTGGCAACCGCGGACGACCTGGATACCGGCCTGACCCAAAACCTGAACGGCACCTTCGCCCATGTTCCCGGCCAGCATCACCGTCACCCCCATGTCGGCCAAAATCGCGACGATGTTGGACTTGCAGCCGCAGCCGCAGGGTGGATCGATCCGTTGCTGAGCGGTGATTTCCTTGCTCTCATTGACGGTAAAGACGACAAACTGCTCGCAATGACCGAAATGGCCGTCCACGTTGTTTCCGGATGCCGGAAGGGCGATCTTCATGTTGGATTCTCCTTGGTTTCCTTGGATTTGACGGAACATTGTAGTGGCGGCGGCCGACCGTGTCAAGAAAAGGGCACGGCAGAAACTGCCGTGCCCTGGGAATTGCATGCTATAAGCGGATCAATCGATTTTGAACAGGGCGTCGTCCAGAACCGGATTGACCTCGACCAGACTGACTTTGGATTCCATGAACGGTTTGCCTTCCGACTCCACCCGGATCGAGTAGGCAAACGGCAGGCCTTTGACCATTTTGTAGTCGCCGTAGACCGTTCGGGCCGGTTTCTTGCCCTGGCCCATGATATCCAGCAGGCTCTCCTCGGCCAAAAGCAAGCCGGTTTTCTGGTGCAAAAAGAACTTCTTCCAGCGGGCTTCCTGACGGACCAGCAGCACGTTGACGGGCTGATCGCCCAGCTTGTCCTCGCGGAGAAACTCGATCGGAAATGACTCGGGCTTGGCCAGCATGTCGAAGAAACGGGCGAAACCCGCCTCGCTCAGCTGATCGGCGCCGACCGGTTTTTTTTGCCCCATGGCCTCGCTGTAGCCGCCCTGAGGGGTAGTCACGTTGATCATCTTCATGCCCATGAACTCCATCTGCTGATGGTTGTGATCCGGATAGCGGACACTGTCGGTCAACTTCATCTGCATCTGGCCCTGAGGGGTGAAAATGGTGACGTCCATGACGCTCCGGCTGCTTTTCAGAGTCTTGGTAAAATTCTTGTAGCCCGCATTGCTGGCCGCTTTCCAGGCCTCCTGTCCTTTTTTGAGACTGTCGGGGGTGATTTCCGGAAATTTTTCCTTGAGCGGCGGCGGCGGAATGCTGTAATCGATCTTGCCGACCGGGGCCCAGTTTTCCAGTTTATCGTCCAGATCTGCCTCTTTGCCGAGGACAAAGATGATCATCTTGTCGGGGTGCAGGTATTTCCCGGCGAACTGCCGGACCGCATCGGCCGTCACCGCCCGGACCTGGTCGACGAACTTGTCGTCGGCTTCCGCCGGCAGCTGGTAGAACTCCTGACTCAGCTTGCGGTCCAGGATCTGCGTGGGGGACGAGAATTTGAAGACATGGGAATTGAGCAGAAAATCCTTGGCATCCCGGAGTTCGCGATCGCTGACCGGTTCCCGGATGATGCGCTGCATTTCCTCCTGCATGGCCCGGATGGCCTTGAAGGTGGACGAGCTCTTGGTGAAAGTGGAAAAAGAGGTCACACCGGGGTAACTGTAGCTGCGGCCGATACCGCCGCCGACGCCGTAGGTCAGCCCTTCCTGGGTGCGGACCCGGGTGAACAGGCGCGAATCGAAACCCTGCGAGAAGATGGCGTTGAAGACCGACAGCAGGGCAGCTTCCTCCGGCTTCCAGACATCGCCCAGATAGCCCATGTGGATGTAGCTCTGGGTCAGGTCGGACTTCTCGGCGAAGGCCAGCCGGACACCCTCGGCGCTGTGGATCTTCTGCGGCAACGGCGGCACGGAGGCCTTGGCCTGCCAATCGCCGAAGTGCTTCTCGAAAACGGTTTTGACTTCGGCCAGGCTCTGTGGACCGGAGTAGCCGACCAGCATGTTGTCGGGAGCGAAGAAACGCTGGTGGGCGTCCAGGAGGTCCTGACGTTCGATCTTGTCCAGGTGCGCGTACTCCAGCACCGCCTCGGCGGCGAAATCCGGTCCGTAGACCAGCTTGTTGAATTCACGCTGGGCGATCGGCGACGGCTCGTCGTTACGCCGCGAGATGCCGCTGGAGCTCCGGGTCTTGACTTCATCCAGCTTTCCGGCGTCGAAGCGGGGTTGGCGGAGAATTTCCGCCAGCAGGGCCACAGCCTGGTCCAGATCCCCGCTCAGAGCGGTCAAGGAGACCTGCAGCGAATCGGAAGCGCTGAACAGGTTGAGCGAAATGCCGCTGGATTCCAGCAGCCGGTCGATTTCGTCGGGGCTGTGGGCTCCGGTGCCGCCGACGCGCATCGTCGCTGTCAGGGTGTCCATCAAACCGATTCGATCCAGCGGATCCCAGGCCTGACCGCCGCGGAGCCAGATCGTCACCTGGAACATGGGCAGCTTGTCTTCCTTGATCAGGCGCAGCTTCAGACCGTTGGCCAGATCGGCGCGTTCCATCTGCGGCAGGGTGAAGGACCGCAGCTCGGGATATTTGAGCTTGTGGATGCCCGACTGGGCGGGCAGAACCAAGCCCAGCAGCCCCACGAGCAAAAACGCTGTGATTATGGCGCGTTTCATTTCTTGTCTCCTTTCTTCTCGATACGGGCAACCACCCGCTGATCATCGACCAGGTAGGTCTTGACCAGCTGCTGAATGTCCTGGGCGCTGATGGTGTCGACCCGGCCGAAATCCTCGAAAGCCTTTTTCCACGAGCCCTTGACCACCTCGGCGTTGAGCATGGCCATGAGCAGGCCGCGGTCGTCGCTCATACCCTGCATGAGCTGCACCTTGAGCCGTTTCTTGGCCGAATCCAGTTCCTCGGAACTGACCGGATTGTCGCGGAGACGGGCCAGTTCCTCGTTGATGGTGTTCAGCAGCTCGCCGGTGCCGAAACCGGCATTGGGCAGAGCCAGCAGCAGGTACAGGCAGGGGTATTTGTTGCCCGGGAAACCGGCGAAGGTGAACAGGGCCAGGGCCTTCTTCTCGTCGATGACCAGACGCCGCTGCAGCCGGGAAGTCCGGCCGGCGGTGAGCAGCTGGTCGAGCAGGGAAAACTTGAGAAAATCGGGGTGCCGGCTGTCGGGGATGCGGTAGCCGAGCACCAGCCAGGGCTGGGTTTCATCGTAGATCGTGATGGTTTTCTCGCCGAGCTGCCTGGGTTCGACCGTGGCCGAACGCGGGTTGCGCTTGCCGGCCGGCATTTTGGCGAAATATTTCCGGGCCAGACTCTTCAGCTGTTCCGGAGTCACGTCCCCGGCCACACCGATAACCATGTTGCCGGCCTGATAGTTCTTGCGGAAATAGCTTTCGACATCGGAACGCGAGAACGACTCCAGATTGCTCATCGGACCGATGACGCTCATATGGTAGGGGTGGGAATTGAAAGCCAGCGCCTGCATCTCCTCGATCAGCCGGCCGACGGGAGAATTGTCGGTACGTACCCGGCGTTCCTCGCGGACCACCTCCCGTTCCTTGTAGAATTCACGAAAAACCGGATCCAGGTACCGCGATGATTCCAGGTAAGCCCACAGTTCGAGCCGGTTGGAAGGCAGGCTGAAAAAATAAATGGTCTGATCGGCGCTGGTACCGGCGTTCAGGCCCACGCCGCCCTGGCGCTTGAGGATGGTGTCGAATTCGTTGGTCTTGACCAGCTTGACCGCCTGATCCTCGAGAGCCAGCAGCTCTTCCTGCAGTTTCTTGATGCGGGCTTCGTCGAGAACCGGCAGACCCTTTTCATGCTGGATCTGCGCGAAAATGGCGTCCATCTGGGTCATCAGCTGCCGTTCCTTCTTGATGTCGGTGGCGCCGACCTCGCTGGTGCCCTTGAAGGCCATGTGCTCGATCATGTGCGATATGCCCCAGATGCCGATGCGCTCGTCGCTGCCGCCGGCGTTCACGTAGGTGAAAAAACTGGCGATGGGCATGGCATGATCTTCAATGAGAATGAACTTCAATCCGTTGTCCAGGGTGAATTCGCTCACCCGGTTTTTGATGCTGGCGAAGTCTTCGGCCGCCGACAGGGATGTCAGGACCAGGATCGCCGCCAGGATCAGGCTCGATCGTTTCATCGTATAACCTCCTGAAATAGAAAAACAGTCGTAAAGCAATCGCAAGTGTTGTTCGCCCCCACTGGGCTCACATTGACTCTATTATACGCCGTCTGGACGCGAACGGTTTATTTTTTGCTGATTTAGAACGAATCTTCCGTAGGAAAAAAATGCCTCGATTCAGTCTCGCTCTACCCCCTTTCTCGAAAGTGAGAGATAAGAATAATGGATCTTTTCATCCAAGCCCCAACCCTTTAGGGAGGGGGAAGGGTCAAGCAAATGGCGAATATTTCCAGAACATCCGCTGGTTTCTCGGTAAATCACTGCGATCTCTCGAGAGGAGACGGATCGCCTCCGGATGCACCTGTGCTACAATGACAGCCATGGACCGTGTCTGCGTCATCGTCAACCCCATGTCGGCGCGGGGGAAAACCGCCCGGCGCTGGCCGCTGATCCAGCGGGTCATCGGCGACCACTTCCACGAATTCCGCCACCTGTTCACCGAGAAACCCGCCCAGGCCATTTCCCTGACCCGGGAGTTGCTGCTGGAAGGCTACGAGCTGATCGTCGGCGTCGGCGGCGACGGCACGCTGAGCGAAATCGCCGGCGGCTTCTTCAGTGAAAACGGCACCGTCATCAACCCCCAAGCGGCGCTGGGCATCATCCCGTCCGGCACCGGCTCGGACCTGATCCGTTCGCTGCACATCCCCCGCGATTTCCGGCGTTCGGTCCAGCAGATCAAGGGCAAGCCGGCCCGTGAACTGGACATCGGCCTGTGCCGCTACAGCGGTGCCGACGGCGGCATGCGCAGCCGCTACTTCATCAACATCGCCGACGTCGGTCTGGGCGCCGAGGTCATCCATCATCTGGATCGGATCCCCCCGGCCCGGCGCGGGGCGTTCACCTACTATTCCGGCCTGCTTTCCTGCCTGAGAAACCTGCGCAGCCGCACACTGGACCTGACCCTGGACTCGCCTAAAAGAACGCTGAACGGACAGTTTATCATCGCCGCCGTGGCCAACGGCTCGGTCTTCGGCGGCGGCATGCGCATCGCGCCCCGGGCCCGGCCCGACGACGGTCATTTCGACCTGGTCCTGGTGGAAGCGATGGGCGCCTGGGAGATACTGGCCAACACGCCCCGCCTCTACCGGGGCGGCATCGGCAGCCACCCCAAGGTGACCACCCTGCCTGCCCGGCAGCTGTCGATCCGCTCTCGCGAGCTTTGCCCGCTGGAAATGGACGGCGAGGCCGTCGGTTTCCTGCCGGCCGAATTCAGCCTGCTGCCCCGGTCGGTCCGGCTGCGCGGTTGAAACCCGGCCGCGCCGTCAATCCGCTCTTGTGCCTGGAATGTCAAGCTGCCATAATATGAGCTCATCAGCGAGGTGAATTCATGCGTACCAAACTGCGTTCGGGTGAAACGCTCCTGCTCCAGACCCGGATCCACTGGCTGACCATGGTCTGGTCGTTTCTGCTGGTTCTGCTGACATTCGGCCTGCTGGCCGCCAGCTATTTCATCCCCTGGGGTCAGGCCGATATCCGGGTGATCCAAATTGTCCGCTGGGTTTGCGCCGGCCTGGCCCTGGTGGTCACGGTCTGGTTTTTGATCCGGGAATACGGCCGCCGCTGCAACCTGTGGGCGGTGACCGACCTGCGGGTCATCGACGAAGAGGGCGTTTTCAGCCACTCCTCCAAGGAGAGTCCGCTGGAAAAAATCAACAACACCTCGTATCACCAGTCGCTGCCGGGACGCATCTTCAACTACGGCGACATCGAAATTCAGACCGCGGCCGAGCAGGGAGCCACCGTCTACCGCATGGTCTACGCCCCGCGCCGGCTCAAGGACACCATCGCCGCCGCCTGCGACCAGTACCGCATGAAAATGGCCCGGGTGGAGGGTGGAAAATCGGTGGAAGGAATGGAAGGCGAGCCCACCCGCGAGTGTCCGTTCTGCGCCGAACTGATCAAGGCCCGCGCCAGGATCTGCCGCTACTGCAACCGCGAACTGCCGCCGCTGCAAGGCTGATCGGATCCTGTAGACATGGTGACGACATGAACCTGGCCAAGCTGAGTCAGAGGACCGATGAACTGTTCGCGGGCGGCCTGTGCTGCGCGGAAGCGATATTCGCGGCCGTGCTGGAGCAGCTTCCCGAACCGGAACACGGACCGCCGTTGCGTCTGGCCAGCGGCCTGTGCGGCGGTGTAGGCGGCAGCCATCAGGAATGCTGCGGCGCCCTGACCGGAGCCATCCTGGCCATCGGCCTGCTCTACGGCCGGAGCCGGCAGGACGATAGCAACGCCTTCGCCAAGGAACTGGCCGCCCGCCTGCGCGAGGAGTTCATCCGCCGCAACGGCAGCAGTCGCTGCCAGGATCTGCTGGACCGCTTCGGCGTGCAGCAGAACGGTCATCGCTGTCGGGAACTGACGGCGGACACGGCTGAGCTTCTGGCCGAAATCCTGAGCCGGGTGAACCGGCCGCTGGCGAAGTGATCGGTCCGCCCAGACCTTTCCGGAATCGGTCATCCCGTTTCAGAGCAGAGCCGGAAGCTCCTTCCACAGAAAGAAGACGACTTCGACGGCGATCAGGGCGATGACGATCCATTCCAGCTGGTGACTCTTGCGGGTGGTCAGCACGTCCATGACCCGGGCGCCGGCGTCGGAGAGATAGTTCAGCTTCTGCTGGATGGCACCGTGACGTTCTTCGATATCGAAATGGTCGAAGAGCAGACTGTCCAGATGGGCCAGCGATTCGCTCACCCAGGTCTCGGGCGGGGCGTCGAACAGAGTCAGATTGTCGAGAACGGCCGCCCGGACTTCCATGGCGAAGCCGATGATCTTCAGGGTCTCGAGCCGGGTCAGAAACAGCTTGCCGTGGTGGCTGAGATCGCGCATCACCGGGGAAAAACGGGCCATGACCCCCTTGACCGCCCCTTCGAAGTAATCCAGGGCCACGCTCTGGGCCAAGGCCAAAGAAATGATTTTCAGCTTGTCCAGGGTCAGTTCGCCGACCCAGACATCCGAAAAATCCACCCGCTCCTGGTCCTGGCCCACGTGCACCTTGAGCCCGTCCCGAACGGCCTCGATGCGGTCGCCCATGGTTTCCAGCCCCTTGATCTCCTGGATCAGGGTGCTGATGACCTCGTCCGTGCAGTTCCAGAAAACCAGGGCGCCGAATTTTTCGATGAAGATGTAGGAACCCACCTGCGGTTCGAGAACCAGCGGGTTGGCCGAAAGAACCGGATAATGCTTGAAATGGACCCGGAACAGCTTGAGATCGATCTGGCCCTCGAAATAATCGGCCACCAGGTCGTACTCGCGCCTCTCATGCGCCAAAGTAAGCGTTCGATTCTGTACCATGTTTGTACCCCGAAATCTGCTGCAACAGTCCAGAGTGTATGTAACAAAACACATGGAGTCAAGAGAAAACGGATCATTGGGCCTGGTTGTACCGGTCTCCCGGCAAACCGTATGGCAATACCGGCAAACCGATCAGGCCCTGACGATCTCGATCAGGGGATCGTTTTCGGCGACATTGTCCCCTTTTTTGACGAAAATCTTCTTGACCGTGCCATCGATGGTCGCCTGGATCTGGTTTTCCATCTTCATGGTCTCCATGACCAGAATGTCCTGTCCGGCCCTGACCTTATCACCCTCGCTGACCTTGATGCTATTGATCAGGCCGGGCAAAGGCGACTTGACCAGGCTGGAATCGCCAGTGGGCGAAATGGCCGGCAGCGAAACCGCAGCCGCAGTGCCAGCGCCGACAGCAGGCTCGGGCGCAGCCTGGACACAGCCCGAAGCGGCCGGAACCAGTTTGGCCAGGCCCAGTTGCTGCAAACCGACCGAAAATTCCTGGCCGTTGACCTGGATGCGAGCCTTTTCGCTGTCGATCTCGTTGACCTGGACCCGGTATTCCCTGTTGTTGATGTTCAAAATGTATTCGTTCATTGTCAACGTACTCCTTGATAGGGGCGGACCAGCAGTCGGCCCGATTCGTTCCAGCCCGGTTGCCGGGCTTTATCCAGAAACGTGAACCGCTGTCCCTGGACGGCCAGGAACAGTTTCACCTCGATGGCCAGCACGGTGGCGATGGCCGCCATGACTTCCGGATCCGGCTCATCGTCGACCGGGCAGTCGGGGCAGGCGGTCGCCGCCGCGGAAACCAAGGGCTCCGCCTGCGCTTTCGCTCCGCCAAACCAGGTATTCAAACGCTTTCGGATACTCAATTTCTTCTCCTGAATCACAAGGGGATGTTGCCGTGTTTCTTGGGCGGATTGGCATCACGCTTGCAGGCCAGCATCTCCAGGTCCTTGATGAGGCGCAACCGGGTGCTGACCGGTTCGATCACGTCGTCGATATAACCTTTTCTGGCCGCGTTGTAGGGGTTGGCGAACAGCTCGTTGTACTTCTCTTTCAGTTCCGCCTTCTTCTGGTCACTGCCTCCGGCCGCCTTGAGTTCTTCGCTGTAGATGATCTCGACGGCGCCGTCCGAGCCCATGACCGCGATCTCGGCGCTGGGCCAGGCCAGGTTGACATCGCCGCGGATGTGCTTGGAGCTCATGACGCAGTAGGCTCCGCCGTAGGCCTTGCGGATGATGACCGTGATCTTGGGCACCGTGGCTTCGGCGAAGGCGTACAGGAGCTTGGCGCCGTTGCGGATGATGCCGTTGTATTCCTGGGCGGTACCGGGCATGAAGCCGGGCACGTCTTCGAATACGATCAGCGGGATATTGAATGCGTCGCAGAAGCGGACGAAGCGGGCCGCCTTGATGGAGGCCGAGTTGTCCAGGACACCGGCCATGACGCTGGGTTGATTGGCCACGATCCCCACCGAACGGCCGTTGAGACGGGCGAAACCGGTGATGATGTTGGCTGCGAACAGCGGTTGGGTTTCGAAAAACTCCCGGTCGTCGACCACCAGGGTTATGATGTCTTTCATGTTGTAGGGCTTGTTGGAATTGTCGGGAACGATCTCGTTGAGGCGGGCCTCCATGCGGTCGATCGGGTCCTGGCTGGTCCGGGCCGGCGTCTGGGTCGTGTTGTTCTGGGGAAGGTAGGACAAGAGCTGACGCAAACCGTCAAAGCAGGCCTCCTCGCTGGGGTAGGTCAGGTGGGCCACGCCGCTCTTGCTGGCATGCACCCCGGAACCGCCCAACTGATCGGTCGTCACGTCCTCCTGGGTCACCTGTTTGACGACCTTGGGACCGGTCAGGAACATGTAGGCGTTGCGATCGACCATGAGCACGAAATCGGTGATGGCCGGGGAATAGACTGCGCCGCCGGCGCAGGGCCCCAGAATCAGCGAGATCTGCGGCACCACTCCGGAATAGAGTACGTTGAGCAGGAAAATGTCGGCGTAACCGGCCAGGGAATCGACCCCCTCCTGGATGCGCGCGCCGCCGGAATCGTTGATGCCGATGACCGGGGCGCCGACCTTGGCCGCCGTCTCCATGACCTTGACGATCTTCTCGGCGTAGGCCTTGGACAGCGAGCCGCCGAAGATGGTGAAATCCTGGGAAAATATGAACACCAGACGGCCCTGGATGGTCCCGTACCCGGTGATGACGCCGTCGGTCAGGGGCTGGTTCTTCTGCATCTCGAATTCGTTGCAGCGGTGGGTGACGAACATGTCGAACTCGACGAAACTGCCGGCATCCAGTATTTTTTCGACCCGTTCCCGCGCCGTGTACTTGCCCTTCTCGTGCTGGCTGGCAACCCTTTTCTCACCGCCGGCCAGACGGCCTTTCTCTTTACGGCTCATCAAATCCAGTAATTTCTTTTCCTGGGTCATATATCCTCCGGAATCAGGTAAGTGTGTTCATTATTTTTTAACACTTAGCGGTCTTTTCGTCAACACGCGCCAATACACCACAGAAATATATCTACACATAAAAGAAATTTGAAAATTATTTTTCAGCATAGCCATGTCCTTTGCTTCCAATTTCAGCACATATTCCCGCTTCTTGGCAATCAGGCGGCGGCCGAATGCCCGATGGCCATCCGATCGGCTGGGCGCTGGCCGCCATCGCTTTCATCCTGCTGGCTTCCGTGGTATTATCTCTGCTGTTCCCTCGGAAAGAGGACCTGTCCGCACTGCAGTCACAGCAAGGAGAAGCTTGATGAACGGATTATTCATCGGTTTGACGGCCATAACCCTGAAACAGATCCTGATGATCATCATCGGGGGTATTCTGATCTTTCTGGCCATCAAGAAAGAGTATGAACCCAACCTGCTGCTGCCCATCGGCTTTGGCGCCATCCTGGTCAACATTCCCTACAGTTCGGTGCTCGACAGTCCCGATCTGGAAGGGGTTCTGTCCATCTTCTTCCGCACCGGCATCCTGACCGAAATCTTCCCGCTGCTGATTTTCATCGCCATCGGCGCCATGATCGATTTCAGCCCCCTGTTCCGCAAACCGATCCTGCTGCTCTTCGGCGCCGCCGCCCAGTTCGGCATCTTCTTCACCATGCTGGCCGCCACACTGTTCGGCTTCGACCTCAAGGAAGCGGCCTCGATCGGGATCATCGGCAGCGCCGACGGTCCGACTTCGATCTACGTGGCCTCGCAGTTCGCCCAGAACCTGCTCGGCCCCATTTCGGTGGCCGCCTACTCCTACATGGCCCTGGTGCCCATCATCCAGCCGCCGGTCATCAAACTGTTGACCAGCAAGACCGAACGGCGCATGAAAATGGAAACCAAGAAGGCCAAACCGGTGTCCCGCACCACCCTGATCCTGTTTCCGATCCTGGTCACCATCCTGGCCGGTCTGATCGCCCCGATATCGACCTCGCTGATCGGCTTTCTGATGTTTGGCAACCTGATTCGCGAATGCGGCGTGCTCAACAAGCTGTCCCTGGCCGCCCAGAACGAACTGGCCAGCCTGGTCACCCTGCTCCTGGGCATCACCATCGCCTCGACGATGACCGCCGAGAAATTCCTGCAGCCGACCACGCTGCTGATCATCGCCATGGGTCTGGTGGCCTTCATCTTCGACACCGCCGGCGGCGTACTGTTCGCCAAGTTTTTCAACCTGTTTCTCAAGCACAAGATCAACCCCATGGTCGGCGCCTGCGGCATCTCGGCCTTTCCGATGTCGGCCCGCGTCATCCACACCATGGGCATCAAGGAAGACCCCAGCAACTTTCTGCTAATGCACGCCATCAGCGCCAACGTGGCCGGTCAGATCGGTTCGGTGCTGGCCGGCGGACTGATTCTGTCGCTGGTTCATTGAGGAGGCCGACATGTCCGAAACCATCATGAAAAATTTCTATATGGCCCTGGATGTCACCGGCAAAAGCATGCTGGCCCTGTTCGCCTTCATGCTGCTCTTCTTCTTTTTGCTGATTCTGATCCAGAAGCTGTTTCCCGGAGAAGAGAGCGATCCGCACAAACCAGCTGTCAAATAGCATTTTCCACACTATATTCTAAGCGATAACCTGCGACAGGCATGTCCGGGTTGTGTGGTACCATTGGCATGCAGATTACTATTGTAGTATGATTGTAGCCTAAAGGTTCGGGGAAGGCTTTTCCCCGTCAAGGAAGGTCGCAATGGATATGAAATCGCTGAAAAAAATGTGCCTGATCGCATTGTTGCTGCCCGTCACGCTGCAGACGGTCCTGGCCGACGAACAGGGTTGGCTCAACAACTCGCTCTCGCTCACCATTTCACCCAAGCTCAGCTTCAAATTCACCCAGGAGATCCGCCACAACGAGCTGACCCTGAGCGATGCCTACCTGAGCAACTGGAGCGGCGGCCTGAGCTACGCCCTCGGCAGCCACTTCACCGTCGGCTTCGCCTACCTGCGGGAAACCACCCACAGGAGCAGCGCCGACCTGCAGGAAAACCGCTACAGCCTGGAAACGGGTTGGAAAACCTCCCTGGCCAAAGGCTGGAACCTGGACGCCAGATTGCGGGGTGAAATCCGCATCTACGAGAACGACCTTTCCGACGACCACCTGCGCCTGCGCCTGCGTCTGCGCCTGGTGCACAGCATGGTCATCGGCAAACTGAGCGTCAAGCCCTTCCTGGCCATCGAGCCCTTCTACAACGCCAAGAAAAGCGAGTTCAGCAGCAACCGCATATACGCCGGTCTGACCGTACCGCTGAACAAACAGTTCGACTGGGCCGTCAACTACATCTACCAGGGCAACAAGGGCAAGGATCCCTACCACATCTTCAATACCGGATTCGATCTGAAATTCTAGACGGGACCGTCTCCGCTCAGTCCTTTTCCAGCCGGACCGGACTGAAGCGGGTGTTCAGACTGGCGGACTGAATGTCTGCGCCCGCGCTGAGCTCCAGAGTCTGTTCCGTTTCAGCGACCAGAATGGTATGGCTCTCGGTCCCGGCATTGGTCCTGAGCGTCAACTGCAAGGGGAACACGAAATCGCTGCCGTCCTGACGGAGCTGGATGCGGATCAGTCTGCCCTGGCTGCCGAGTCGGTAATGAACCGTCGGAATGATCCGGGAAAAGACCCATTTGTTGAAAAAGCGCAAATACAAAGGATTGTTGCCGGCCATGATGCGGATGAAATGGGCCGACGACAGGTTCTGATAACGGTAATTCTCGACCAGAGCGGCAATGCGTTCCAGGAACGCCTGTTCGCCCAGCATGTCCTTGAACATCATGAACAGCAAGGCGCCCTTGTTGTACACGATGCTTTGAAAAGCGTCCAGGTCGTTGCCCAGGTTGAGGATCCGCTGTCCGTAGACCATCGGCCCCTGGTCGGCCTTGCGGGTCACCCAGCGCCGGACATCGTCGAGAACGCGCAGGAAAGCCTTCTCCGGCAAAGTCTTCTGCAGGTAGAACAAGGTGGAGAACTGAGCCAGGCCTTCGGTGATCCACTGATCCTGATAGTTTTTCCAGGAAACGATACCGCCCCACCACTGATGCGACAGCTCGTGGATCAGATTGTCCTTGTTGATATCGTCGAAAACCACCGGACTCTCCGACCTGACCCGGCGTAAAATGACGGAATCGTCCTTGAACAGGGTTTGCACCACGTTGAAGTGAATCAGTCCGGGGTGACTGATACCGCCGTAATCGGTGCCGCGACTGAGCAGCAGGTTCAATTCGGAGATGGGCAGGGCCGGGTAGCGGTCGAGCAGAAAGGCGAACAGGTTCTGGATGTCGCCCTTCTTGAAATACTCGTTCAGGTTCAGGTCTTTGGCGGCGTAGAGCTTGATGGGAATCTTTCCCGGAACCTTCTCCCGGTACTCGAACCGGCCGCAGACCAGCACGAGGTCCTTGAGCGCGGCGCTTTCGAAGACCGATTTGACCAGGCCCTTGTCGATGCGGGTGGATTTCATCTCCCCGGACACCAGGCACATCATGTCCTGCGGGTGCGAGACGAAGACCCGGCTTTTGAAAAAACGGAGTCCGGGATTCGGATAGAAAGAGCGGTCGCGGCTGAGCACCAGGAAATAGTCGGCCGGCCTCTTGATCAGCCCCGTACTCGGCTGACGGAAGCGCTTTTCCAGATCGCTCCGGCTTAGCAGGCGCCCGGCATAGGACACGGTGACATCTTTGATCTTTTCCCCGATGAGGTGGTACATGTCGTCCAGGATGTAGGTCGAGTGTTCCCTTTCTTCCGTGTTGGCCCGAACCATCAGACCGTCGGCCAGATCAAAGGACTTGTGGCCGCCCTCCTCCTGGAAATGCATCTGGGCGGTACCGGCGATGTACCCGGTATGGGGGTTGAAGTGAAGCCGCAGGTTCATCGATTCCAACTCGTTGCCCGCACCGGCGGCCAGCTTGATGCCTTCCTTGGCATTGTAGTAGAGCAGGAATACGTTGCGGGGAGTCTGCAACAGGGTGGTGTCCGGGATGGCCGTCGGATTGTAGACATAGCGGTACACAGTATCGCTGGCGCCGCCGAGGGGGCGCAGCATACCCGCGCTGAAATCCTCTTGAAATGGCAGATACCATGCCTCCTGGAGCATGGGGACATCATGGCCCCATTCTTCCCGGAAACGGCTGGCGACGGTAAGCGCCGGAGCGGGAAGCTGCTCCGGAGCCAGTCGGCCCACGGTCTCCCGCAGGTTCAGATCGGCCGGGTTGACGATGAATCCCGCTTCCCGGAAGTCGAAACGCAGCTCGCCTTTTCCGGTCAGGTTTTTCAGGGTCAGCACCTCTTCGCCGTCACCCGGCTCGATGCTGAAGGACCCCTCGCCGACAAAAACGAAAAAGTTCCCGAGCGGCCAAGCCTGATAGAGGATCCCCTCATCGAGCCTGATCGTGGCATCGCCCATGCGCAGCAACAGGTTGTCGACCCGGTAGGACAGGTACTCTTCGATGAATTTCAATGCGCTGACGCCCTTTTTGAGGGTCAGTTCGCCGATCTTGTTTTCTTTGGCCGTATACAGCAGTTTGCCGATCTCGGCGTAATCGGGAAAACGGGAAAAGTAACTCAGTTGTCCATCGCCGTCGACTGTCAGGGCGATGCTTTTGGCCGCCGAAAAATAGCTGGCGATCCCGGTGTGGCTGGTATCGGCGCAAATTTCTCCCAGTCCCGGCCAGTTTCTGTCGGCAACCAGTTGTTGCAGACGCGCCGCGAAATTATCCGCCTCGAGTTCGGCAGCCGCAATCAGGATCAGTATGAACAAACAGCCGATTTTTTTAATCACAATACAGACATTATACTGTTTTTTACAAGCTTTTTTAAACCGTTTGTCTGCAGAATTTTACGGATATTGTATCGTTTATCCCAAATACACAGGCATTGACCCCCCGCGCCGATCCGCCCGAAAGTCCGTTGAAAAAGCTCCGTCATCGGCAATACCACGTCATCCGGCCCAACAAGTCGATCCCATGAGTGCAGCACTCAGTCCAAAAACCGACAAAAAGTGCAATTGCGGTTTGAAAATGAAACCCGATTCCAGTATATAATCATCTAATCATATATGAGAGGTACTGGATGAGCACACCAAGAGAAATCATGAAAGGTTCGATCGCTTTGACTGCCGTTCTGGTATTGATAATGGGCTTCGGCTCCTGTTCGGCCAACCGCAAGACCGTACTGGATCCGGAATCCGACGATTTCCTGTCCGAGGTGCGCTACATCATCACCCGCAAGGAGAGAAAACAATTTAAAACTCTTCCGCCCGCGGAGCGCGCCAACTTCATCGAAGAATTCTGGCGGGTCCGCGACCCCGATCCGGACACGCTGCAGAACGAATACAAGGATGAATATTACACCCGGATCGAAAAAGCCAACCATCTCTTCCACGAGGGCAGCAAAGGCTGGCTCAGCGACCGCGGCCGCATCTTCATCCTGATCGGCGAGCCCGATCGCCGCGACGTCTACCCTACCGGCTATTCGCTGTGGTCTTTTCCCACCGAGATCTGGTACTACGGCTTTTTCACCGTCGTCTTCCAGGACGAGGAACGTATAGGGACCTACCGCTTGTCGACCGGCAGCGCTCAGAAACTGAACGCGATCAACCTGGCCCAGATGCACCTCAAACACCAGGGCCTCGGTCTCGACGGCAAAGATTTAAATTTCAATCTGGCGCTGAGCGAAAAGAACGGGCGTACCGTTTTACAGGCGCAGATCCCCCACAGCAACCTCGCGCTCACGGAAAACCCAAACGATAAAAGTTACGGTACCCGTTTCCGCTATACCCTGACCATCAGCGACAAAGACAACCGCAAAGTTTCCGAGCTCAAGGATTCGATCGCCATCAGCATCAGCGCCGAGGAATTTTTGAAGGAAAAAGGTTTCATCGTGTTGAATCTGCCCCTCAATCTGGCTCCGGGCCGTTACCGGGCCGATCTCTACCTGGAAAACGAGACCGACAAGAAACAGAAGGGACAATCGCTGACTGTCAAAATAAAATAGTCATATAGCACCTGTCCGCCAGCCAGTAAACCTCCCGCCCCGCCCTGCTCCGGCATAGGAATAATTCACTTTATCCCGCACACGCCGGATTTCGCACCAAACATTTGGATTTATCATTCAATTTTTTGCAGCCTTCACCTCGCTTTTGACGCATTTCGCACCTGAAACGCGACCTAACGCCACCATCGTATACATTCCGGCAGACATTTGCATGCCTTTTGCTACCATTGATCCCATATTGCCCACACAGAGCCTTTTTAACTCCAGAAGGTAAGAGCTTTGCATGAGAATTGTCAAAAGAAAACCAAAAGGAGGTTTTTTATGACAAACTTTTGCAAAAAAGTGTCTCTGCTGAGTCTCTGTCTCCTGCTCGCTACAGGAGGACTGATGGCTCAATCCACGACTGGCAAGATCATGGGCACCGTCCTGCTCGAGGACGGATCCAGCATCCCCGGTGTCCTGATCGAAGCCACCAGCCCGCGTATGCCCGGCAAGGCATCGGCCGTCTCCGACGAGAACGGAGCCTACAAACTGTTCAACCTGCCTCCCGGCATCTACACCCTGACCTTCACCCTGCAGGGTATGCAGACAGTGGTGCAGAAAGGCGTCAACCTGGTCGCCGAACAGACTGTCACTCTCAACGTACCCATGAAAATGGGCGAGGTTACCGAGCAGATCACCGTGTCGGCGGTCGCCGCCCAGATTGACGTCAGGTCGACGGCCAAGACCCAGACCCTGACCAAGGAAGTCTTCCAGGGCCTGCCCAAGGGCCGCAACTTCGACTCCCTGCTGACCACCATCCCCGGCGTTCAGAACGAACCCCTGGTGGCCGGTAACTCCTTCGACGGCGCCTCGGGCCTCGAGAACGTCTACTACGTCGACGGCGTCGACACCACCAGCATCGTCAACGGTTCCGCCGGCCAGAGCGTCAACTTCGACTTCGTCGAAGAGGTTCAGGTCAAGGCCTCCGGTTACAACGCCGAATTCGGCGGTTCGCTGGGCGGCGTGATCAACGTCATCACCCGTTCCGGCGGCAACGAGTTCCACGGCGAAATCCTGGGCTACTACCAGGGCGCCCC
>CAYXHZ010000021.1:0-48115 GCA_964465065.1 uncultured Clostridia bacterium | reverse complement strand
CCTGCTGGCTTCTTCATTGATGTGCCAGAAGGACAATACACGGTTCGCGTTCGAACCGTCGACAACCAGGTAATGGGCAACAGTGCAACATTTTTATTGAAAAACGCCAACCCAATCACCGGTTCACAGGCCGCTGACCAAAACGCCCCCGTTGTAGCGGGAATGCCATCCCAGGGAACCGGTCAGGTCCAATCCAATGTCACTCTGGGCTATATCGTCTTCGACTACCCCGATGCAAATACGAAAGAATTTTATCAGAACACCTGGTACACCATCAAATTCCATACCAACTTGTCAAATTTAACCGTCGAACTACTCCATAAACAAGGGAGCAATGAAACCGTCGTTTCCCCTGGACCTGTTGCCGGCCAACTGAAACAAGACGGTGTTAAATACTGGTTCAGATGGTTATCAATCGGATCTACGAACGGAGAATACCAGTTCCGGATCAAGACGAATACCGGATTCGAAAAAAGGAGCACCCCTTTCCGCTTAATTAGCGCTATTCCTGATAAATAGATATCCTTCATCAGCCATCAAAGGGGCGAGCGATTCCCGAGTCGCATGAAGGTCGTACATCCAATGCGTCGATCACGCTCTTTTGCCTGGCTTTGCAATACTGGTTCAGCGGTAACGGGCGATCAGGCTGTTGACGTCCTGCACACCGGACAGGACCTGGGATGCTTTCTTCTTGAGATCCGGACTGCGGCCGGCCGCATCCCAACCCACCAGCCAGGTCTGCACGTCGCGGTCCCCGTAGACGCGGATGGTTTCCGATTCGTAATCGTCGTAACCGACCGGCTCGGCCTCGGCCAGTACATCGGCCACCTGATCCTGGTAATCCAGCAGCACCGCCCAGGTGACCGCCGAATATGCCGGGATCTCGTGCCACTGGTCCTCAACGGCCGCGTTAATGGCGATATTGCCGATGTTGACGATGGTCACGTAGGCCTCGTAGTCGATAATGTCGTCTTCGTTGCAGGCACAGCTGCCCAGGAGCATGGCCAGCAGCAATCCCAGGGTCAGTATCTTGTTCATGATCAATCTCCTTTATCGATACCCTGATGGTACACCGAAAAAGCCGTCAGTGGAAGCGCCGCAGTACCGAGATCACCTTGCCGACCAGGGTGAAGGGCTCGTCGATGACCGAGTAATCGGGATTTTCAGGCTTGAGAACCGTCCGATTGGCCATCCTGGCCAGACGCTTGAGGGTGATGCCGCCTTCCTCGAGCAGGGCCACAACCATTTCGCCGATCTCGGCCGTCGCCGCCGGTCTGATGACCACCACATCGCCGTCGAGGATGAACGCGTCGCGCATGCTCTCGCCGCTGACCCGGAAGGCCAGCACCTGGCCATCGCCGACCATCCAGTCGGGCAGGCTCAACTCCTCGCCCAGCGACGAAAAAAGTTCGCCAGGCTGACCGGCCGGGACGATACCGACCAGCGGCACCTCGGTCTGTTCGCGACCCAGGCTCCAGCCGTTCCGTTCGGAATAGACCACCAGGCCGCTCCGGCTCAATCGGCACAGATAGGCGTGAACCGTGGCCGGAGAACTGAGACCGTTCATGTCGGCGATCTGACGCAGCGACGGAAAATAGCCGTGACGACGGACAAAAACACGCAGCTGATCGTAAAAGGCCTTCTGCTTGCGGGTTACCCCATGTTCGCCTCCCGTTCGCTTTCCATCCTAGCGGAAGCTTCTCCCCTTGTCAACAGCGGATGCAGGGTTGCGACTTGTTCCGCTCTGCCCGCTTCTGATAGAATAGAAACCATGATGACCTGCACACAACGAGCACCGAAACCCAATACGGAGCCAATCCCATGAACAGACATACCGCTCCGGAAAGCAACACCCCGAATCAGCGGCCCCGGCCCTGGCTGCGCCATTATCAGTCAGGAGTACCGGCCCACGTCCACTATGACGGCCGCTGCCTGCCGGAACTTCTGCCCGAAGCGGCACGGCTTTACCCGCAGCGATCAGCCCTGGTTTTCCCCGTCTTTGCGGCCGGGCATCTGTTCAGTTCTTCGCTGAGCTACGCCCAACTGCACGAAAAGGTCGAAGGCTTGGCCGCCTCCCTGCAAGACCTGGGTGTCGGCAAGGGCGACCGGGTGGCCCTGTATCTGCCCAACTGTCCGCAATTCGTCATCGCCTACCTGGCCGCTGCGCGGATCGGGGCCATTGTCGTGCCCTTCAACCCGCTCTACTCCGCCCGCGAAGCCGAGGAGCAATTCAACGACTGCGGTGCCCGGATCGCCATCGTTTTGGACCGTTTCTATCCCCTGGTCCGCCAGGTACAGCCCCGGACCTCCATGCAGCGGATCATCGTCACCCGCATCAAGGAATATTTCCCACCGGCCCTGTGGCTGCTCTACAGTCTGAGCCAGGAGCGCAGGCTGCCCGCCTTCAGACTCGGCGCCGACGACCGTTCGTTCCAATCGCTGTTGACGAACCGTACTCCGCAAGCGGTGGCTCACGATCCGGACGACACCGCCGTGTTGCTGTACACCGGCGGAACCACCGGGGTATCCAAAGGGGTCGAGTTGTCGCACCGCAATCTCCTGGTCAACGCCGAACAGAACCGGGCCTGGGCCCAGTTGGGTATGGCCGAGGACATCACCCTGGCCGCGGTTCCCATGTTCCACGCCTTCGGAGCCACCTGCTGTCTCAACCTGGGCATGATGACCGCCGCCACTCTGCTGCTGGTGGCCAACCCGACCGACACGCACGGTCTGTTGCAGACCATCCACCGCTTCCGGCCGACCATATTCCCGGTCGTGCCGACTTTTCTGGCCAGTATCGCCAATTTTCCCGGTGTGGAACGTTTCGACCTGCGTTCCATCCGCGTTTGTCCCTGTGCCGGCAACGCCCTGGCCCCGGCGGTACAGCGAGCTTTCATCGAACGCACCGGCGTCCAGCCGGCCGAGGGCTACGGCCTGACCGAGGCCTCCCCGGTGACCATGGGCAACCCGCCCTTCGGCGAGAACCGCCACGGCACCATCGGCCTGCCCTATCCCGACACCCTGGTGCGGGTCGTGGACCACAGCGACGACAAACGGGACATGCCCTTCGAGGGAGACTGGACCGAGCCCGGCGAAATCGTCATCGCCGGCCCGCAGGTAATGAAGGGCTTCTGGAACCGTCCCCAGGAGACCGCCGCCCAGCTGCGCAACGGCTGGCTGCACACCGGCGACATCGGCCAGATGCACCGCGACGGCTATTTCCGGATTATCGACCGGCTCAAGGACATCATCATCCGCGGCGGCATGAAAATCTTCCCGGCCGAGGTCGAGGCCGTGTTGCTCGAACACCCCAAAATACTGGAGGCGCTGGTGATCGGTATTCCGGACGACGTACGCGGGGAACTGGTCAAGGCTTTCGTCGTCCTCAAGGCCGGTTGCGATTCCAGCGAAGAGGAAATACTCGAGTTCTGCCGGCAAAACCTGGCCAAATACAAGCTGCCTTCGGCCGTGGAAATCCGCACCAAACTCCACAAGTCGGCCGTCGGCAAGCCGCTGCGCCGCGCCCTGCGCGAGGAATTGCAGATGGCGTCGGCATGAGCTCCGGCAAGCAGACCTGCGCGCTGATCACCGGCGCCAGCGCCCTGGTGTCGGGAGCTACCGGCTTTCTGGGCGGTCGGCTGGCCGTCCGTCTGCTGCAGGCCGGTTTCCGGGTCCGGGTGCTGGCCCGCTGCCCCGGTCAGGTCGAAGCGCTCAGGAGCAGCGGCGTCGAAGTCGTCCTGGGCGACCTCGATGACCAAGCCTCGCTGCTCCGGGCCGTCAGAGGCCAGACCTACGTCTTCCATACCGCCGGCAAGGTGAGCGACTGGGGAAAAAGAGCGGACTTTTTCCGGGTCAACGCCGACGGGGCGAGCCGCCTGCTCGACGCCTGCCGCAAGGCTTCGGTGCAGCGGCTGGTGCATGTCAGTTCCCTGACCGTACTCGGCCTGCCGCGCGATGCCGCCCCCGTCGACGAGACCACGCCCTGCGTTTCTCGCCCCAAGGATGATTACAGCGCCAGTAAAATCGCCGCCGAGATGCACATGCGGCGTGCCTGGACGGAACCAGGCCCGGAAGTGACCATCGTGCGCCCCGGCGTCATCTGGGGCAGAGGGGAGCGCACGATCGTCCCCCGCATCGCTGCGCTGCTGCGGAGAAGACGCATGGTCTACATCGGGCGTGCTGCCAATATTTTAGCCCTGTCCCAGGTCGACAACCTGTGCAGCGGTCTCATCCTGGCGGCTACTACGCCGGCAGCGGCCGGGCAGATCTACCACATCACCGACGACGAGGAGATCAGCGCCAAAACCGCCATCTCTGCCATCGCCGCAGCCATGGGTCTTCCTGCGCCGAGACTGTCGCTGCCGTACTGGCTAGTGCTGCCGCTGGCCGCTCTCATGGAAGGGGTCGCCAGACTGGGCGCCAGCCGCAATCCACCTTTGCTGACCCGCTACGGCGTGCGCCTGGTGGCCTGCGACAGCCGCTACGACATCGGCAAGGCCCGTCGCGAGCTCGGTTATCAACCGGAAAAGAGCTTCCGGCAAGGCCTGGCCGAGCTGGATTTCCCGTTGGAGCCGCGATGAATCCCCGAACCGCCAAAATCCGCCTCGAAAGTCTCGGCGTCTACCTGCCCGACAAGGTGCTGACCATGGAGGAACTGCTCGCTTCCTGCCGCAAACGGCCGCGTTGGGATCTGGAACGTATCACCGGCATCCATGAACGGCGCGTAGCCGTGGGCGAATACGCCGTCGACCTGGCCGTACGGGCCGCCGAACGGGCCTTGCAGCTGTCGCGCTACCGCGCCCCGGAGCTCGACGTGATCATCTGCACCAGCATCTCCAAGCACAACCGTCAGGACGAGTTCAGCCTGGAACCGGCCAGCGCCGTGCGCATCCGTCGGGCTGTCGGTGCAAACAAAGCCCGGACATTCGATGTGGTCAACGCCTGCGCCGGCATGATCAACGGCATTTTCGTCCTGCAGGGCATGATCCGGGCCGGGCAGGCCCGCTGCGGCATGGTGGTCAGCGGTGAACACAACATGCCGGTGGCCGAAACCGCCGCCCGGGAAATGCGCCACAGCTTCGACCGTCAGATCGCCGCCCTGACCCTGGGCGACTGCGGGGCCGCCCTTATCCTGGACGAGTCTCCGGACCCCCGCTACGGCTTTCACCAGATCCACATGGTCAGCGGGACCAAGCACGACCACTTCTGCTACTCCAAACCCTCCCGGCGGGGACACGGCGGCATGCTGGTGACCAAGGCCCGGGGGCTGCAGCGCAAGGGCAACGAACATTTCCCCCGCTATTTCAAGCAGATTCTGGACGCCAGCGGCTGGACCCTCGACGATCTGCAGCACATCATCCCCCACCAGGTCTCGGTGCGGGGCATCGAGAACGGCATCAAAGCGCTCAGCCGCCATCTGGACTGCCGACTCCCCGACATCACCCGCTGCATCGCCCACAAGTACGGCAACACCTCCACCACCAGTCATTTCGCGGCCCTGCACGAATTCATACGTTCCGGACAGGTTCAAAACGGCCACAACCTGTTGCTGGTCAGCGGCGCCTCGGGCATCGTCATCTCGCACGCCACCCTGACCCTCGACGACCTGCCCGAGCGCTACCGCACGCAATTCGGCCGGGAGGGCTGAGATGAGACGCTGCCGCATCGAAAGCCTGGGCGTCAGCCTCCCGGGGCGCAGCCTTCTCCCGCGGGGAGCCCTGAAACACACCCTCATCGCCGCCCGGCGCTGCCTGAAAGCATCGCGCCACCTGCCCGGAGACATGGGCATCCTGATCAACTGCGGCATCCACCGGGACGATCACATCTGCGAGCCGGCCATCGCGGCGTTCGTCCAGCACCGCCTGGGCATCAACCCCGAATTCCAGGCTCGCCAGACCCTGTCCTTCGACCTGCAGAACGGTGCCTGTGGCATGCTGAGTGCCGTGGAAGTCCTGAGCGCCCTGCTGCAGAGCGGTGAATCCCGGGCCGGCCTGATCGTCTCCGGCGAGGCCAACCGCGACCGTCACCCGGATCCGGACTATCCCTATCCGGCCAGCGGTGCCGCACTGGTACTCGATCTCTCGCCCCAGGCCGAGGTCGGTTTCGGGCCCTTCGTTTTCGACACCCGCGACGAACACGCCGAGCTCTTCACTTCGGTGGTGGATCTGCGTGTGCCACGAGGCCATCTGATCCTGAAACGGTCGGCCCGGCTCGAAACCGTCTACTTGTCGATGGTCGGCGCTGTCGTCGACAGGGTACTGGACCAGGAAGGCCTGAGCCGTGCAGATATCGACCGGGTCGTCCCGGCGCAGGTCTCAGCCGATTTCCTGTCCCGGCTGCCGGCGGCCTGCGGTTTTCCAATAGAAAAAACAGTCGATTATTCGGCCGATCTCCCCGACACCCATTCCACTTCCCTGTTTATAGCCCTGCAGCGCAGCTGGACCGACAACCCGCCGCGATCCGGTGAAAAAACCCTGTTGCTGACCTTCGGTTCGGGGATAACCGTGGGCGCTGCCGTATACCGCTCCTGAGATGTCTTCCGAATTCCAGGAACATATAGGACATAAGACAAGAATACGGATCTCTCTCCCGTCTATGTCGCTTTAGTCCCTTGCGTCCCAGGAATTCAAGATAAACCAGCGGAAAAAGTAAGCAGATCACCGGCAGACGGACTGCAGCTGCTCGCTGTCCAGCACCACCAGCAGCGGATCGGTCAGGGCGAAGCCAAAAATCAGTTCATCGTGACCGATGACCTTCTTGAGCGCCCGACGCCGTTCGATCTTGAGGCGCTGATGCCCATGCACGCGGGGCACGATCAGACCGAACGGATTGCCGTCGCTGCGGATCTTGATAATCGGCATCAGATCCACTTCCTGCTCACGGTACTCCTGCGGATGCAGCAGGTGCAGGACGTTGAGCACCGGAAAGCTCTGTCCATCCTGAGTGTAGACCGGCGTACGCCCCATTACCCGGTGCAGGTAGCGGGACTGACATTCCAGGTATTCCATCTCCTTGGCCTTGGGAATGGCGTAGGTGTATCGGTCGTCGCCGAATACCACACACTCGGTCAGGGCCTCGGATTTGGGGATCTCGATGAAGATGCTGGTACCGAAGTTGACCTGCGAAAAAACGGTCAAACTGCCGTTGAGGTTGGTTTCGATTTCCTTGAGCACCGCATCCATGCCCACACCGCGTCCGGAAATGTCGGTGGCGTTGCTCTTGGTGGAAAAGCCGGCCCGGAAAATCAGCTTCTGCTTTTCCTCGGCGCTCAGCTTCGCATGTTCGACTTCGCTGATGACACCCTTTTCCAGAGCGATCCGGGCCACCTTGTCGCCGTCGATGCCGCGGCCGTCGTCCTCGATGCTGATGTAAATGCTCTTGTGATCCTCGTAGATATCCAAGGCGATACGGCCCATGCGGTTTTTACCGAGCTTTTCCCGTTCGTCGGGCTGCTCGATGCCATGATCGACGGCGTTGCGCACCAAGTGTACCAGCGCGTTGTGACAGTGGTCCCAGACATCGGGTCGGGCCTGGGCCTCGTTGCGACCGACGACGAACGCAATCTGCTTGCCCAATGAACGGCCCAGGTCGAGCACGATGCGGTGGTAACGCGACAGAACGATCCGGGTCTGCGCGGCCAGGACCAGATTCTCGAGGTGTTCGTTGAGACCACGGGAGATCTCGAACAGGGTTTCGGCATCCAGACCGCGCAGCCGCAGCAGTTCGAGAGCGTTGTGGCTGATGGACTGGTAATCGCCGACCATTTCGTCGTAGACCTCCAGCCCGATGCTGACCTTGATATTCTTCTGGGTCTGGCGGACCAGACCGAGGTCTTTGTTCTGAATCTCATCGAGGTGGATCTTGACCTCGCCCACCTCTTCCCGCAGGCGCTGAGCGCACTGGCCGATGTCCTTCAGCTCGGCAGCGATGTTGATGTCGGCGTCGCTGTACGAATCGGAAATCTTGTCGAAGAACCGTGTCAGCACTGACGGCAGACGCTCGATGATCGAACAGGCATCGCCGTCCAGGTAAATCTGCCCGTTGGTCAGCGCCACGGTCAGATCCTCGAGCTCGTGGCAGTATTGCTTGATATTGAGAAGGTTCATGAAGGCCGCCGAGCCCTTGATGGTATGCACGTAGCGGTTGATGACCCGCAAGGCCTCTTTGTACTGCGGCACGTCGCGGGAGCTCATGAAAGCGATGTACTCGAGGGTTTCGAAGGGCTGGCAGAACTCGAAATTACGCAGGATTTCCAGCTGCTTTTCCACGTCGGGAAGGTTGTTTTCCGATTCCTCGATAAAACTCTGTATCAGTTCGACATCTTCGGCACTTGGCGCCATATTTCCACCCCGGCTTCGTCCACTCCATATATTGCCCGCAAAATCCGATAAAAACAACCGCCGCCTCGGACTGGGCGAACGTCAGTTGACCTGTCGCCGCAAAAGCGCTAACATCGGGTTCTTCCCCCCCGAAAAACAACGGAGTGAAAAATGCGCACTGTCGTATTGACCATCGGCATGCTGACCGTATCCAACCTGTTCATGACCTTTGCCTGGTACGGACATCTCAAAACCCTGAAGGATTACCCCTGGATCGTCGCCGCTCTGATCAGCTGGGGGGTCGCCCTTTTCGAATACATCGTCCAGGTGCCGGCCAACCGCATCGGTTTCACGGCCCTCAGTCTGCCCCAGCTGAAAATCATTCAGGAAGTGATCACCATGTCGGTATTCGTGCCCTTCGCCGTGCTCTACCTCAAGCAGCCGGTCCGGCTGAACTTCCTCTGGGCCGGTCTGTGCCTGATGGGCGCCGTTTACTTCATCTTCAAAGGCTGATGGAAAAAACCGGACTACGGCAAACTCTGCAGCAATAGCCTGCTGCTCGGTAACCCGGCATACAGCCGGTGCAAATCAAAAAAAATGGGGAACGGTCAGGAACCGTTCCCCACGGCATCCCATAGCGGAATTATTTCAAAGACTTGATCAGGTCCTGGGCGATGGCCGCCTGTTCGGACCCTTCGGGTTCATGTTTGAGAAACTCTTCAAAGGCACCGATGGCCTTGGCGATATCGCCTTTGTTGAGGAAGGCGTAGCCGATCTTCATGTACGGCTCGCTCCAATCCGGTTTGATCTGAATGGCCTTCTGGTAATACTCGACCGCTTTGTCGGTATCGTTGGAGCCGAAGTAGATCTCGGCCACGTTGTAGGCCAGGATTTCATCCGTGGGATTGAGCGCCAGCGACTGTTCGAACAGGCTCTGCGCCTCCTTCATGTTGTTCTGCCGCAGCGCCAGCAGACCGAAAGAAGAGATGGCCTTGCCCTGAAGCGGAATATCGTTTTTCTCCTTGGCATAGTCGAGCACCTTCTGATAATAGCTCTTGGCCTGCTCGAAATCCTTCATCTCACGGTAGGCGTCGCCGATGTTGAAATTGATGATGATGATGTCCGGGTTTTTGGCGGCGAAATCGTTGAACAGGGCCAAGGCCTCGTCAAACTTGCGCTCGCTGACCAGCTGGTTGCCGGTTTCCAGCGCCTTGACGGATTCGTTGTAGGCCTTTTCAGCCTCTGCGCGGGCCTTGATGGACGGATCGACCAGCAAGCGGGCCCGGTGCGGCTTGTTGACGTTCACCTGGGATACGGTAACCAGATGGGTTTCGGTGAGGTAACCATCGAAACTGACGGTGATCCGGATATTACCGGAAGCCAGATTGCCGAAAGACCATTGGCCTTTGTCGTCGGTTACCGTCTCGCTGACCCGCGTATTTGTCAGATACTCTATCTTGACCTTGGCACCGACGACGGGTTTGTCGCTCTCGTCCAGTACCTGGCCACCCAAACGTCCCTTGCCGATGCCCGCCTGGGCGACCATCGCCGACGAACAGGCTACGACCAGCAGCACGATCAAGGCTGTTTTCAAAAATTTAGCATGCATTTCTTAACCTCCCAAAGGTATTTACTTTTTCACGGCATTGTTTTCCAATTCGGCGATCTTCTTTTTCAGTTCGGTTTGGCGGGGCTCGATTTCCAGAGACTTTTTCCAGGCCTTGAGCGCCTCTTCCGGCAGATTCAGTCCCATGTAGCACTCGGCGATACGGTTGAACAAATCCGGTTGGGCGCCGAAGCGAGTCATGAAATCGGCGTAATAGGATATGGCCTCGTCGAAGGCCGCCAGCTTCTGGCTGAGTTCACCCAGGATCAGCGCGAATTCGAAGTGTTTGTTATCGTTGAGCATGGGCAGCGCCAGTTCCTTGACCCGATCATGATCGCCCTTCTTCATGAGCAGTTTGCAGAAATCGAGGAGCATCGGCTTGTTGGCGCCATCCATCTTGAGGGCCTGCTCGAAGAGACGCTGCGCCTCGTCCACCCGGCCGGCCTCCACGTTCTGACGGGCCAGTTCATGCAGGATGGACACGTAATTGGCGACGGGCTGGGATACCACCCAGGGCCGGGCCAACTGCACCTGCGGAGATATGTAAAACTGCCCCTGGCGGACGGCTAGCTCTTTTTTGTCACTGTCCAGCAGTCGGACCTTGATGGTGTAGTAGGCGAAGGAGAGTCCCTTGAGCGGAACCGTTTCCAAGAGATCGGGCAGGGCTTTGTACTCGGACAGGGCCCGGGTCTGGGTCCAGACCTGGGCGTCGCGGGCGATCAGGCTGTATTCCACGGACCCGCTGCGGAGCAGTGCCGGGTCGGCGTAGACCTGGCAGAAAACATGCAGATCGTCACTGGAGACGAAATCGTTGCGCGGCGAAGGCAAGATCTGTTCGCCGCTGAAACTGAACGGTTTGGTGAGCGCGGCATTGTCCAATCTGGTTTTTCGGTTGGCCAGAACCAGTTCCGACAGGGATGGCTGCGCCGGCTCTTTGATGGAAAAGTCCTTCTCCACCGAAGTGAATTCCATACCTGCGGAATTCTTGACGATGATCGACAGGTGATACTCTCCGGGAATCACCGGGATGACGTCCTGCAGGCTGAACAGCTTGTCCTTGACCTTCTGCATCATGTCCGGCGACAGTCTGAGCGGCAGCTTGCGTTTAATCTGGGTAATCATCCGTCCCTTTTTGTCGGAGATGTTTCCGGATAGTTCCAGATCGGTAAAGTACTGATTCTCGTAGTGATCGAAGGAAACACGTTGCGGTTCGATCAGGTAATGGATGAAGAAATGACCGGAACGGTCGCGAACCACATTGAACAGGTTGCTGTTGTCGATGTAGTTGTCGGCGTACTCGACCTCGACCAGACCGCGGTACTTGAGAAATTTGGTGGCGTACAGGTTGCTGACCTTCCGGGTCGGCGCCTGGGGAATCTTCTCGCGGATCATGATCTCCGAGGTCAGAGACGGCGTGTTGGTGACCGGCTCTCCGCTGATCAGAGTCATGGACACCTCGGCCACCTTGGGCTGGACCTCGAACAGCTGGTCGTAGGCGTCTTCCACCAGGGCCTGGTCGCCCTCGTAGTTTCGCAACAGGGCCACGGGGCCGTAGCGCACCGGTGTGTAGAGAATGAATTCGCCGACGCCGTCCTGCTGAAAGAAGACGACATTGAACGAGTCGGGCAGGCCGTAAGCGCTCATGCCCTGGTAGAACCAGATTTCGATCGGACAGATCTCGGTCTCGTTCACGAACTTTTCGGTGCTCTTGGGTTCACCCAGGGTGATGTAGATGCGTCCCATGTCGGTTCGCCAGCCCGGAGACGGGGAATCACGGCCGAACCATTTGTTGGCATATTCGAGCCTCCGGTAATGCTCTTTTTTGTAGGCATTCTCCGGAAAACCGGGGTTTGGATCGCGCTGTTTCCAGAAAGCGCTGATGAATATATCGCGTTCCCGATCCGTTTCCAGCTTGAGAAACACTTCCCGTTCGACGGGCGAAATGATATACACCACGTCCCGCTCCAGCCAATTGCGATATTGGGGCGGCAGGCGTTTGATCAGGTCCGCTTCCGATTGGGCGGGCAGCGAAGACGACAACAGACACACCAGCAGACATAGGGCGACGGCAAAAGGCTTCATGATGATCCTCGTTGTTTGCAACAATTTTAAATTGTACCACTCATGATCCCGGCTCACAAGTTCCGGCGACGGCCCGGCCGGGGCTGCGGACAAGACCGGAGGGCTCAACCGTCCTGTCGGCAGCGGTACAACACCTTACGCTCCTGCATATAGGCCAGCATGGAGCGAAAACAAGCCTCATCCTCGCCGAGGTATTCGGCGGGGCTGAGTCCGACGCGCCGGTAACGGCCGTCGGCCAGCTGCCGCAGCGCCGCCGTGCAGGCGTAACCGGTGGTGCGGGCCATCGACGAAGTCCGAGTAACGGAATCGTACACATCTAAGAGGTCGTAAACATAGCGTTTGGTTTCACCCCGTTCCATTCCGGTCACCATGACCCGCATGACGGTGAACTCCTCTTGCTGCCGCCCCAGTTTCCAGTTGTCATCCCGAAACAGGATGCGTTCGGTCATCTGCAAAGGCGACAGGGAAAAGCCGTCGAAATCGATGGGCTGGCGCGAGAAAAAGCCGGATTCCCGCAGGATACGCACCTTTTCGATGTGGCCCGGATAGCGCATGGTCTTCTCTTTCATGCTCGGCACATCGGCCATGGTGTTCAGCAGGGAGCGCATGCCGTCGCTGTTCCAGGCCTCCAGCGTACCGATGCCCGGGAATTCGATCAGTTCAGGGTCAGACAGGGCCGGGCGGGTCACCAGCACGCCGTTCTCCTTGAAGCGCGCCGGACGTACGTACTCCTCGATGACATCGCAGGGCGAAAAGGGAGCCTTGTACTCCCACGGCCAGGTCCGCTCCCGGGGCAAACCGCCGACCAGGCAGAGGTAGGAGTCCACCTGCATGCGCTGGTGGTGATACCCGAGAATGACATTGCACATCCCCGGCGCCACACCCATATCGCAGACGGCGACGACCCCCTTGGCTTTGGCCAGTTCGTCGAGCTGCAGCGAGTCCTCGGGGAAAAAAGAGATGTCCACCACGTTACGTCCGCTTTCGATGACCGTTTTGAGGGTCTGGTAACCCATGAATCCGGGCACGGCCCCGACCACCAGATCGCAGTCCGCCAGCAGAGAGCGCAGGCTGGCCGCATCCCTCAGATCGGCCCGCTGCACCGCCATGCCATGTTCCTCGCTGAGCAGACGCAGGTTGTCCTCGCTGATATCGGCCACCTTCACATCGAACTGATTTTGCAAATCCACGGCGATCGCCCTGCCGACCATGCCGGCTCCCAATACCAATACGTTCATGTTAAACCTCCTCTTTCTCGGCAACGGCACGGTTCTTGACGTGCTTGTCAAGCCATTGATCCTGCTCCCAGAGCACGTGCAGGACCGACTCCCGGGCGGCGTAACCGTGGCTCTCCTTGGGCAGCAGAACCAGGCGCACCGTCGCGCCCAGCCCCTTGAGGGCGTTGAAGTAGCGCTCGCTCTGCATGGTGTGCGTACCGGAATTGTTGTCGGCGGCACCGTGAATAAGCAGCAGTGGAGTCTTCATCCTGTCGGCGTACATGAACGGCGACATGCGGTTGTACACCTGAGGCGCCTCCCAGTAATTGCGTTCCTCGCTTTGGAATCCGAACGGCGTCAGGCTGCGGTTGTAGGCGCCGCTGCGGGCGATGCCGGCGGCGAACAGATCGCTGTGCGTAAGCAGGTTGGCGGTCATGAAGGCTCCGTAGGAATGCCCGCCGACGGCCACCCGGCTGCGGTCGATGCAGCCCAGGGCGTCGACGGCGTCGATGGCCGCCTTGGCGTTGGCCACCAGCTGTTCGATGAAGCTGTCGTTGGGCTCCGTCTTGCCCTCGCCGATGATCGGGAAAGCGGCATCGTCGAGCACGACATAACCCCGGGTCAGCCAGAAGATCGGCGAACCGTAATGGGGGTAGATGAACTCATGCTCCGAAACGCTGATCTGACCGGCGGTCGATTTGTCCTTGAATTCCAGCGGATAGGCCCACATGATCATCGGATAACGCTGGCCAGCCTGATAGCCGACGGGCAGGTACAGGGTACCCGACAATTCGACGCCGTCCGGCCGTTTGTAACTGATGAGTTCCTTCTTGACCGAAGCCAATGCGGAAAAGGGATTCTCGAACCGGGTCAGAGCCACGGGCTCAGAAGCTCCCAGGCGACGGAAGTAGAGGTTTGGATAGCGGTCTTTGGCCTGGATACGCGTCACCAGCAGCCCTTGCCGGACATCGCGGAAATCGACGATCTCCTCCAGGCTGTTTTTGCCGTCGGCCTGCCACAGACGTTGAGTCCGGCCGGTCCGGGTAGCGAAACGATCGACGAACGGGCGCACGCCGTTCGGGGTGAAACCGTCGCCGATGAGAAAAAGATCGGCGCCGACCATTTCCAGCACATCCCGGCCGTAGCCGTTGGGCCTGGTGACGAAGCGGCCGGGGTCTGCATACCGGTCCTGATAGTTCCGGTCGAAAACGACCTGCGCCTTTGCACCGGACTTGCCCGGTCTGATCAGATAGGTTTTGGTGTTGCGGGTATTCCACCAGTAATCGCTGACCACGGCCAGATCGTCGTTACCCCAGGTGACGCCGGCGATTCGCCCGCGCAGTTTGAGCAGGCTGCGTTTCCGGCCGGTGAACGGAGCGTCCAGGCTGAACAGCTCGTCACGGAATTCGGCCTCGAGCTTGGGATCTCCCTGATCCAGAGCCTCCACCCAAGCCAGCACGGCTGGCTTGTCGGCCCGCCAGCTCAGCTCGCGCATTCCGGTACGTTCGGCCATATTACCCTTAGGCAAGACTTCGAGCAGAGGGGCCTCGAGCATGGTGCGCACCAGAACGCCCTTCCGATCGTAAATTGCGGTTCGCTGCGGAAAACGAAAGTAAGGAACGATGTAGGAAAAGGGCCGTTCAATCTCGGTCACCAGGACGTAGCGACCGTCAGGCGAAAATTCCATCGCGCTGAAGAGCGCCGCCCCCAACCAGGGTGAGCGCCGTCCGGTCAGTTCGACCCGGATCAGTTCCGAGCGGACCGCCTGTTCGAAGTTGAACTCGTCGTTCTTGTTTTTCAAAAGATCCTGAAAGGTCATGTTCTGGGCCTTCTGGCCGTCGTTGACCGAGACCGTCGGTCCGGTGGGCACGACCTGGCCGGCGTCGATGAACGGGCGGCGGTCCTGACATTGGGCCCGTGCCAGCAGGGCGTCGCCCTCCTGAAACCAGACGAAAGGTTTGCCCATGGCTCCGTTGAGACAGTCCTCGGTCAACCTGACCGCCCGGGCCTGTTCGAGATCCAGTGTCCACAGTTCCAACCCCTGGGCTCCGGTATGGGTGAAGGCCATGCGCCGTTGATCCGGCGACCAGCTGAAATAGGCCAGGCGGGGCGACTCGGGCAGACCGTTCACCGGTCGTTCCCGACCGCTGTTTATGTCCAAAACCGCCAATCTGTACACATAGCGCAGACGACTCGAGGCGAAGGTCCTGGGATTGATGCGCAAACCGGCCAGACTCATCTCGGCCTGGGACAGGTTCTCGATACTGTCGTATTGCGACCGGTACAGCATCACCGCATAATCGACGCTATGGCTGAGTACCACCTGCGGCGGCAGGGCTGTATCGGCCAGGGCCATGATCTCCGGCGGCGGGGTTTGATAACCCAGATCGAGCTGGGCGGCCAGCGGAACCATTCCTCCCAAGATCAACAGAGTCCACATCACCATGAATAAATTGCGTTTCATCGCGTCTCCTTGGCTATCGTCGCCAAACATTTTCATAATATACGTTTTTTTACCTATAAAAGTATATACTATAATATCAGAACGATCTCGAAACCCTGCAACAGGCTGCGGTCATGCCGATCCGGCCAAGGAGGTTTCCAGTATGGATCTGTCCTGCACCTACATGGGTCTCCCACTACAAACACCGATTATCGCCGCCAGTTCCGGACTATCGTCGAGTTTCGACCAGATCAGCCGATTGGCCGAAGCCGGCGCCGGCGCCGTCGTCCTCAAATCGATCTTCGAAGAGCAGATCCTCGCCGAAGCCGACGCCCTGTCTGCACCGGTTTCCGCCCACGCCGAAGAGATGGACTACCTGCGCGCCTACATCCGTCAGGACACCCTGTCCCGCTACCTCGATCTGATCCGCCAATGCCGCACCGAGCTCAGCATCCCGGTCATCGCCAGCATCAACTGCCAGAGCGCCTCGGCATGGATCGATTTCGCCCGTGAAATCGAACAGGCCGGCGCCCATGCCCTGGAACTCAACCTTTTTCTCCTGCCCGGCAACATCCGCCAGGACGGACCGGCCATCGAAGCCATCTACTTCGAAATCATCGACAAGATCCGCCAAACCGTCAAGCTGCCCATCGCCCTCAAGGTCAGCAGCTATTTTTCCGGCCTGGCTCATACTCTGTACCAGTTTTCGACTCGAAACATCCAGGGTCTGGTTCTGTTCAACCGCTTCGTGAACCTCGACATCGATATAGAAAACGAGACCCTGACCACGACGCATCTGTTCAGCAACCCGGGGGAAAACGCCATGATTCTGCGCTGGGTGGCCCTGCTCAGCCGAACAGTCAAGTGCGATATCTGCGCCAGCACCGGCATCCACGACGGAGCGACCATGATCAAAAACCTGCTGGCCGGTGCCCGGGCCGTGGCCGTGGCCTCGGTTCTGTACGAAAAGGGTCCCAGCGCCATCCGAACCATGAAAGAAGACCTGCTGGCCTGGATGAAACGGCGCCGCTACCACACCATCGAGGAATTCCGCGGCCGGCTCAGCCACAAGAAACTGGATGACCCGTCCCTGTACGAACGTGTCCAGTTCATGAAAACCTTCGCCAACCGTCATACGCTGTAGGCGTTCATGACGTGAATGGCACTGGCCTTGCAGGTCAGCCATACGGGCAGACCCGTTCTCAGGTTCATGCTCGAAAGCGACTCGCGGGTCAGGAAAACGGTCAAGTCCACCCCGGCGGCAGCCACCGTCACCGCCTGAACAATCCCCAGATCCCGGCAGCCGGTCACGGTCGCCGCCAGAGAGTTGCGCGCCGAGGACTGCAGCGGCGTCAGCGAGAGCAGCAGGTCTTCCGGCCGGATCAGCGCCGCGGCCGGTCCGTCGGGCAGCGGGCTGACCACTTCCAGACACAGTTCTCCGGTTCGGAACCGGCAGCCGTGCTCGTGGTGGGTCAGGCAACCGTCCAGCACGTTGCCGCCGGCGGAATACTCGGCGATGTCGACGGAAACCGGACGGGAGAAAAGGCTGTCGCCATCCCCTTGCTGCAACAGCCGGCCGCCGCTGAAGAAAAAGAAACGCTGGCCGATGGACCGGGCCATCAGCAGATTGTGGGTGGACAAGACGACGGTCCGGCCGGTGGCGGCGATTTCGCCGACGATCCGCTCCACCACCCGGGCACTGAGGGGATCCAGGCTGGAAGTCGGCTCATCGAGCAGATACACCTCCGGGTCCAGCAGCATGACCCGGGCCAGCTGCAGCCGCTGCTTCTCTCCGCCCGACAGCGAGCGGGCCGGCTGTTCCGTCTTGCCGCCCAGGCCGACCCGCTGCAGCAGCCCGAAAATCCGGGCCGCGTCCAGCGCTCTACCCCGCAGTTTCAAGGCGTATTCGAGATTGAAGCGCACGCTGCCGTCGAGCAGCATCGGCGACTGGAAGACCATGCCCAGACGCAGCCGGGCCTCTTTCTGCTGGGAGAACCGGCAGTAGGCCAGCGGCCGCTCATCGACGAGAACCTGACCCCGATCCGGACGTTCGAGCAAATCCAACAACCGCAGCAGAGTGGTCTTGCCGGTGCCGTTGGGTCCCAGCAGGATGTTGACGCTGCCGGGTGGAAAGTCGAGGTTGACATCGCTCAGAACGGGCTGGCCGCCGTACGATTTGTACAGTCCGCGAACCGCAAGCTGCATGCTCACCGTCCCTGCAAGCGTTGCATGGCCATATTGACCAGCAACGCCACCAGCAGCAGCACCAGTCCCAGGGCGATACCGATTTCAAAATTCCCCTTGAGCGTTTCCAGGGAAATCGCCGTGGTCATGACTCGGGTCTGGCCTTTGATGTTGCCACCGACCATCAGCGTCATGCCGGTCTCGCCGATGACCCGTGAGAAGGCGGCGATCAGCGCCGTCAGGAAGGCGAAACGCCCCTGACGGACGACCAGCAGGGCCAGCTGCAGCCTCGAGGCGCCCAGGGAGAGGGCCAGGTCCTTGTTGTCACGGGCGGCGTTCTGGAGAGCCGACAGGGTCAGTACGGCCACGATGGGAAAGGCCAGCAGAGTCTGGGCGGCGATCATCGCCCAGGGGCTGAAGAGCAGGCCGAGAAAGCCTAGAATTCCCTGACGACTGAAGGTCATGTATACCAGCAAACCGATCAGAACCGCCGGAACGGCCATTGCCGTGTTCATCAGGGTGATGAGCTGGCGCTTGCCGGAAAATTCGTGCAGGGCGAGCCAGGTGCCCAGCGGTGCGGCCAGCAGACCGGCCAGCAGCGTGGCCGTTGCCGAAACCAGCAGAGAGAGGGTGATGATCTGCACCAGTTCTGCCGACGGCGGCGTCAGCAAGCGCAGCGCCTCGCGGATACCGGTCCAGAGATAGTCCATTGCTGCCGGTCAGGGGAGCACGTCGGCAAAGAACAGCGGCGAGCCGAACCGGTCGATCCCGAAGCGGCGGATGATATCCTGCCCCTGGGGGCCGCGGACAAAATCGGCGAATTTCTGGGCCAGCTCATGCTTGACCCAGCTGAACTTCAACGGCGAGACGACGATGACCGCGTACGGGTTGAGCAGATCAGCGGCACCGCTCAGCAGTTCGTCCAGAGCTTCCGCCTCGCGGCGATGGGCCAGCCAGGTGCCGCGGTCGATCAGGCAGTAGGCCAGTTTCTCGTTGGCGATACGCAGCGTCGCTTCCATGCCGCTGCCGCTTTCCAGGTAGAACGTGCCGGAAGGTTTGCCGCCAATCTCCTGCCAGAGACGCAATTCCTTCTTGTGGGTGCCCGAATCGTCGCCGCGGGAGACGAACGTGTGGCGGCCGGCGGCGATCTTCTGCAGGGCCACGGCCACGGTCTCGCCCGGAGCTCCGATACCGGCCGGATTGGTCCTGGGACCGACGATGAGGAAATCGTTGTGCATGACCGGCAGTCGCTGCAGGCCGAAACCGTCGGCCACGAACTGTTCTTCGGCCAAACGGTCATGTACCAGCAGCACATCGGCGTTGCCATCGCGTCCCAGGCGGATGGCCTGGCCGGTGCCGACGGCGATGACCTTGACGCTGCAGTCGAACAGCTTCTCGAACGGTGGAATCAGGGCGTCGAACAGTCCGGAGTCCAGGGTCGAGGTGGTCGAAGCCAGCGTCAGGTTCTCCTTGGCCGGGATCACCGATACCAAAAGAAAAATCGCGATCCAAACCGCAATTCGGCTGACCCGTTTCATGCCACCTCCTTTCCCTGTCTGTGCCTGGACAAAAGTAAAATCAATATAACAAAACCTCCCTCTCCTGTAAAGGTACCCGCGCAGGTCGCGACTGTTTGTCACAGCCCTGAGATGCGATGTGGCAGGAACTGTTTTCCCGCCGCTTTTTAGTCGCCGTTTCAACCGCAGCAGCCGGTTTTTTTCTGCGCAGACTCCGCGCAGCCGCAGTTGGGCTCGCTGCCGTGCAGCATGCCGTACAGGATGGCATAGGCGCAACCGACACCGGATGTGACCGCGATGGCCCCGAACGGACAATTCTGACGGCAGGCGCCGCATTCCATGCAGGCATCGAGATCGGTGATCTGCGCTCTGTTGTCCATCAGGCTGAATACGCCGTGAGGGCACACCTCCAGGCAGCGTCCGCAGCCATGGCACTTCTCTTCATCTAGAGACAAGGTGCTGACATTTTTCAGATATTTCATGGTTTTATTCTCCAGGAAACGATCCTTTCCATAACCGGTGTCATAGCCAGATGCCGGCCAGGAAAACGATCAGGCCCATAAGGGCACTCAAGCCGATGGGTCGGGCGTATCCGGCGATCTCCCGGTTCACGCCGCTCTGACTGGTGAAGGTGGTGGAACCGGTGAAATTCAGAGAAATGAATGCAGTAATTGCGGGCAGGAGCAGGAGATTGCCCAAACAGTTCGGCAGCGGGGCGGGAAACAGCAGGCTGCAGACCACAGCCCAGACGATCCCGATCAGCCAGCCCTTGAGGGCGAAGGAACGAAAGGGGATGGCCGGCAACAGGAGCGGGAGCAGCAAGGCACCGCTCAGCCATGCTCCCAAGGGCGGCACGGCCATGACCAGAACGGCTCCGAGCACGAGCTTTCCCAGAAGGGACAAAACGATCAGTCCGCCGAGCAGATACAGGAGGTAGTATTTCATCAGCCCCATGATTTCCACAGGCACCACGGCCAGTCTCTCGCTCAGAGTGAACGTCACTCGCCGCATTCCGGCATCGGCCTGCAGGCCGGAATCGAGAAACCGAGGCAGATCACGCGCTCTGACCGGCCCGAAAACCACCGAGAAACCGGTGCTTCTCTTCACCTGGTGTGCGCTGACTCCCGGGGCGCCGAGCTGAGGCAGGATCAGTAATTTGCCGGTGCTCAGCTTGGTCAGGCCGCTTTTATGGATCCGGTCCACCAGTTCAGCGCTGGAGAAGGTGCCTTTCCCCGCCGCACACCAGACGTTGATGCCCTGGGTATCGAGAACGAGCAGCCAGTGATTGCGTCCGTCGAGCCGTGAACGCAGCGCATCGAAACTCAACTTGTAATTGGCGGTAACCAGCACCGGATCGTTGGCACCGGGAGCTCCGACGACATAGAGACCGGGCACGACACGGTACCGGTCGCGGCCCAGGCCCCAGCGGACCGCCCAGGCACCCAGACGATCCCTGATCCCGAGCCGGGTTTTGATCCGCGGCAGCTCAGCGACCGGCGTCATGAAACGGCCGTCGATATAATGGGCGTCCGGGATGCGCGGTTCTGTTATGGTCCGGCTGGCACAGTTGCAACAGGGTTGAGCGTTCATTCTGCATCTCCTGATTCTGGATTGGGATTGGCTTGGCAGTTCTGCCCGGTCGAACATTCCGTGACCTGAACGGAGGCGAACAGGCGGGCGATCAGTTCGATGGATTCCATTATCGATGCGTGTTTTTCACTGGGAATGCGGGAAAAGAACGCGCCGTAGAAAAGGTCGCAGCTGCGGTTGATCCGGTCCAGCCTGCGCTGACCTTCCGCGGTCAGAGTCAAGCGGGTGCTGCGCCGGTTTTGCGGATTCTCGGCGCGGTCGATCATTCCCGACCTGACCAGTCCGTCGACGGTACGGCTCAGGGTCGACGCGTCGAGTCCAAGGCGGGAGGAGAGTTCGACGTTGGTCAGCTCCGGATTGTGATCGAACTCCAGCAGGACATGACACTGAGCCATGGTCACCCCGCAACAGACGGTCTGGTCCTTCAATGTGGCGGCTACGTATCGTTCTATTTCACGCAAACGGCTGCGGAAGGTTCGGATATCTGTCTCGTTCAATCTGCCTCCTATTGTTGTATAGCAAAACTATTGTAATTTACAATTATTGATTTGTCAAGCGAATGCGGACAGCATTTCATCGCGGCAAAACATCTCGGTCGCCGAATCTGGTAGAATAGGGGCATGAACGCTACGCCCTGCACCTTGAGCCCAGCCGATCTGGAGACTCTGGCCCGACACGGCCAGACAGAGCGAGAAGTTTTACGGCAGATGATCCGCCTGGCTCAACCCAACCGCAGCCTGCACCTCCTCGCTCCGGCCAGAATCGACCACGGCATCCTGCGTTTGACGGCCGAGGAAAAAGCAGTCCTGCGCGAAGACTACCGCGAGAGCATGAGTCAAAGAGCAATCCGCATCTGCAAGTTCGTGCCCGCCTCGGGCGCCGCCAGCCGCATGTTCAGCTTTCTGAGCGGAGACAACCCGGAGAGCGAACGTTTTTTTGCCGAGTTTTCATGTTTCCCGTTCGTCCCGCTGCTGCTTGCCCGCGGCATCGAACAGCCGGAGCGGATGAGCCGCCACGAGCTGCTGCGACTCCTGCTCGACGAGCTCGATTTGCTCGGACGGCCCAAGGCCCTGCTGCCTTTCCACCTGCACGACGGAAAGCTGCGCACTCCGCTGCACGAACACGCTGCCGAACTCCTCGGCCTGGTCGACTCCGACTTGCCGAGCGAGGCCTGCCTGCACCTGACCATCGGTCCGGAGCAACAGGCGGCGTTCAGGTCGGTCATGGCCGGGGTCGCCGCCGACCTGGCTGTCCCCATCCCCTATACCCTGTCCAGCCAATCGCCGGGCAGCGACACCGTCGCCCTGGACGAATCGGGCGGTCTGCTGCGCGACGGCCGCGGCCGAATCGTTTTCCGGCCCGGCGGGCATGGCGCACTTCTCGATAACCTCAACCGGATCGAGGCCGATTTCATCTTCATTAAAAACATCGACAACGTGCCTCATCCCGACTACCCCAACTCCGGCCCGGACGAACGCCGGGCCATGGCCGGACTGCTGTGGCAGGCCGTCAGACTGCGCGACCGGATCCTGCAGGCCTGCGCCGGCAGCATACCGACCGCCGTCCTGCACGACGAGATCGACGACTTCAACCGGCACCGGCCGGGTTTCCTGCCGGCCGGAACGAACGCTCTGCTCCGCGACGATCCGACCGGGCTGCGACGGCTCGTGGACCGTCCCGTCCGGGTCTGCGGCATGGTGGCCAACCAGGGTGATCCCGGCGGCGGCCCGTTCTGGGTGGCGGACCGGACTGGAAAGCCCGGTCTGCAGATCGTCGAGCAGGCCCAGATCGACCGCAGCGATCCGCAACAGGCGGCCGTTTTTGCCGCCGCCACCCACTTCAACCCGGTCGACATGGTTTGCTGCATCCGCGATTCCCGGCAGCGGCCGTACCCACTGACGGAATTCAGCGACCCGGACAGCGATTTCGTCAGCACCAAAACGCACCAGGGGCAAACGATCCGCGTGCTCGAGCATCCGGGGCTGTGGAACGGCGCCATGGCCGGTTGGCTGAGCCTGTTCGTCGAAATGGAACCGACTAGTTTCTGCCCGGTCAAGACCGTCAACGATCTGCTGCGCCCGGCGCACCAGCCGCAGGCCAGGCCCGACCGCCCATGAAACGATCCTTATGCGCTGCGCTGTTCCTAGTGCTCTTCCTGCCGAGCGCCTGGCTGCTGCCGGAGCAGAAACCCCAACGCCCGCCAAACTGGGCGCAGCCCGTCCATCTGGACGGCGTCGCCAACCTGTTCCAGGTCAGCGAAACGCTGTACCGCAGCGCCCAGCCCACGGCCATCGGCATGCAGAAGCTCAAAGAGTTGGGCATCGTCACCGTCATCAACCTGCGCGCCGCCCATTCCGACCGCGACGAGATCGGCGATCTGGAACTGGTTTCCGAGCATATTCCCATGCACGCCTGGCACCCGAAACGTCGACAGGCCGTCGACTTTCTGCGCATCGTCACCGATCCCGGACGGGCTCCCGTCCTGGTGCACTGCCAGCACGGCTCCGACCGCACCGGAGTCCTGTGCGCCGTATACCGCGTCGCCGTCCAGGGCTGGTCCAAGGAGGAAGCCATCCGGGAAATGATCGACGGCGGTTACGGTTTTCACTCCATCTGGAGCAACCTGCCCCGTTGGCTGAGAAGACTCAACATCCCATTGCTTGTCCAGCAACTAGGCTCAAAAGCCAAAACCTGAGTGGCTTTGTGCAAAAATCACCCTGCCGCTGTTGAAAGTCAATAAAAAAAAGCATATCCTTTGCGTGTATTTTTTGCAGGCAATTTCTATTGCCGGGAGGACGCCATGGCGACATTGGACAGTCTGGTCAACACTCAGCTCGGACAGTATCAGATCATACAGAAACTGGGTCAGGGCGGCATGGCCACCGTTTTCAAGGCCCACGAGCAATCGCTCAATCGGGTGGTGGCCCTCAAGGTGCTTCACCCCAGTCTGGCTGAAAACGAAGAATACATCAAACGCTTCAAACGCGAGGCCCAGTCTGCGGCCAAGCTCAACCATCCCAACATCGTCCAGATCTACGCCATCGGCGAGGACCGCGGTCATCACTATTTCGCCATGGAGCTGATCAAGGGTGAAAGCCTGGCCGATTACAAGCACAGCGGCAAGAAGCTCGACACACCGCGCATCCTGGCCATCACCCGCCAGGTCGCCAGCGGTCTGGCCGCCGCCCACGAGGCCGGCCTGGTGCACCGCGACATCAAACCCAGCAACATCATGCTCATGGCGGACGGCAGCGTCAAGGTCGCCGATTTCGGTATCGCCCAAGTCAGCGGCAGCGAAACCAAACTGACCATGGACGGTGCGGTCATCGGCACCCCCGAATACCTGTCTCCGGAACAGTGCGAAGGGCATCCGATCGACGGCCGCAGCGACATCTACTCCCTGGGCGTCACCCTCTACGAACTGCTGTCCGGAAAGACTCCCTACTACGCCGACACTCCGGTCAGCATGCTGATGAAGATCGTCAAGGGCGAATACCCGCCTCTGGGCTCAATCGTTCCCGATATTCCTGCCGACATCGAAAATCTGGTCAAGCGCATGATGGCCATCAAGGCCGAGCAACGCTACCAGAACTGCCAGGAGCTGATCGCGGCCATCGATACCATTCAAACCGTTCCACATGCCGCTCCGGTCGCTGAACCGCTGTTGACAACGCTCAACCCCGAAACAAAAACCCAGAAGCGTCGCGGCAAAGGCTGGCTGGCTATCGCCGCCGTACTGATTCTGGCCCTGGGCGTCGGCGCCGCCATGTACTTCGACCTCATTCCGGCCCCCTGGAAAAAGCAGGCCGCCCCCCTGGCCGCCGCCGACGTTTCGGCTCTGAGCGGAGAAAACCAGGCCGGCACCAATACAGCAGAAAATTCCGCCGACCTGACTGCAAGTTCCCCGCAGGAAACCAGCGCCTCGACAAACGACCTGAACCAGACCGGCGCAGCGAATCCGGCGGATCCGGAACCGAACACGGAAAACGCGCAGGCTCCGGCGATCGGCCAGGTTGAAACCGCCAGCTTCGGCGAAACGGCCCAGAGCCAAACCCCGACAAGCGCCCAGGCCAAGCAGCCCGGGGCTCGCTACTCTCCCTACCTGCACCTGCTGATCAAGGAGGACAACGAGCACAGCGAACTGATCCTGACAGCCATCGAGGAAAAGCTGATGAACCGCGGCCTGAAAATCATCCGCGGCGAACCAGACGGCAACGTCGCCTACAAGGCCCTGATCGTGTCTTTCCGCTCCGTCGGCGCCACCACCCTGCAGTACTACGGCAACTCCAGTCAGCAGACCCAGGCCTTCCTCACCCTGTCCCTGCTCGATCTGCCTTCGCGGCGACCGTTGTGCGCCCCCCAGAAGCGGGAAGTTCTGTTCACGGAGCTGAACATGAGCGAAAACATCGATGAAGCAGTCGGCAGTGCCCTGGACGGAATGGATTTTCAGAAGGTCAAATAGCTGTTGGAGGGGAAGATACCAGAAAACGAATCCGGGGGATCGGTGCTGGTTGCTGATTATGGTGAACGAAAAAGGCGGCGACCGGATTTGAACCGATGATAGCGATTTTGCAGACCGCTGCCTTACCACTTGGCTACGCCGCCAAACCTGGAGGGAATGGAGCGGGAAACGGGACTCGAACCCGCGACATCGACCTTGGCAAGGTCGCGCTCTACCACTGAGCTATTCCCGCTCACTTGTTCGGTAAAAAGAACGTCATAACGATACATGAAAATGAAACCGATGTCAAGAGTGTACCGACCTTTCCAGCGCTTCCTCTATTCTGGAAGACACAGCGGCGGGTGACTGCGATTCGATTGTGGATGACAAACCGTGAAAAAAACGTCATCATATTCTGATTTGGAGACTTAAGCATGAAACTGCGTTTGAACCGAAAATCCAGCCGCTCCGGAATGCGGGCAGCACGAGTCGCGGCTCTGCTCGCCATCGCGTTCACCATCATCGGACTCTGGCTGCATTTCGAGACCGCCGCGCCGGCCAAGGAGAAAAGAATGCCCGCTCACGTCAAATTCAATGAACTGAGCCCGGACGAAGCTCGGGTGATTCAGAACAAAGGCACGGAAACGCCCTTCAGCGGCGAGCTGCTGGGCAACAAGGCCGAAGGGTATTACCTGTGCCGGCAATGCGACGCGCCCCTCTACCGTTCCAGCGACAAATTCGAATCCGGCTGCGGCTGGCCCAGCTTCGACGACGAAATCCCCGCTGCGGTCGAACGCCGCCGCGACGCCGACGGACAACGCACCGAGATCCTGTGCCGACGGTGCGGCGGCCATTTGGGTCATGTCTTTACCGGGGAAGGTTTGACCGCCAAGAACACCCGGCACTGCGTCAACTCTCTGTCCATGAAATTCAGCCCGCAGAAGCGCTGGAAAACCGCCGTCTTTGCCGCCGGCTGCTTTTGGGGGGTCGAGTACCTGTTCCAGCAGAAACAAGGGGTCATGGAAACCCGGGTGGGCTACAGCGGCGGACGAAGCGAAAAACCCAGCTACCAGGAGGTCTGCGCCGGTGACACCGGACACCTGGAAGCCGTCGAGTTGCGCTACGACCCGGATATCGTCTCGTACCGCGACCTGGTCAAGTTCTTTTTCGAAATCCACGATCCCGGCCAGGCCAACGGCCAGGGACCCGATATCGGCGAACAGTACCGTTCGGCCATCTTCTGCGCCGACCAGGCCGAGCAGCAGACGGCCCGGGACGTGGCGGAATTGCTGAGCGCCAAAGGTCAGAAAGTCAGTACGCGGATCGTCCCGTCGGCCCCTTTCTGGCCGGCCGAAGACTATCATCAGGACTATTACGCCAAGAAGGGAGGTTTGCCGTACTGTCATATCCACCGGCCGCGCTTTGAAGCCGGAGAATGAGGCGGTTGTTTAGTTCTTTCAGCTGGAGACGCGGCTCAGCAGGGACTGCAACTCCCGGCGCAGGGCGTCCAGCGAATAGGGTTTCTGCAGGAATGTAGTCAACGGAGCCTGGGTCAGGGGCTCGGCCAGAACCCGGTCGGAACTGCCGCTGGAAAAAAGAACCGGCAGGTCCGGCCGTACCTGACGCAAGCGAGAGAAACAGGCATCGCCGCTCATGCCGGGCATATTGATGTCGAGCAGGACGCAGGAAAAGCGGTAGGGGTCCTGTTCGAGCAGTTCCAGGGCATCGCAGCCGTCAATGGCGGATTCCACAGCAAAACCGATCCGTTCCAGCATTTGCCGGGCCACCGCCCGTACGCTGCTTTCGTCGTCGACCAGCAGCACCCGCCCTCTTTGCCAACGGACACCGGAGTTCGTCCACTCCGAAACGGCAGAGCGGACGGTTTGCGGTCTGGGCATGACTTCCGTACCGGTTGTCCGGGCGATAGAGTACTGCCGGCACAGGTCGGCAGCCCGCTTGGCAGCGGCTTCGATTTCGCCCAGATGGTCCAGCGCCCCGCCGAGTCCAGCCTGAATACGGGTCCTGGCCAAATCGACATGCCCCAGGATGGTCGTCATCACGTTGCTGATATCATGGCACAAGACGGAATCGCTTACGACCGCCCGCCTCAACTCGTCCTGTTCCGGTCCCGCATCCCGACAGTTCATCTTTTTGGCAGTCATGCTGACTCCGGAGTGTACTGCACCGTTCGTGTTGTATCCATCCTGCATATTGTATGCTCATCGGCCATCGATGTGCAAGTACAGCGGCGAAAGTCCAGCTGCCGTTCAGCCCTCTTCCAGCACGCAGCGCAAGGTCCTGGCCAGCACATCGAAACGGAACGGCTTCTCCAGGTAATGAATCCCGGGTTCGAGCACACCGTGTTTGGCGATGATGTCGGCCGTATAGCCGGACATGAAAATGACCTTCAGGTCGGGTCTCTGCAGCAGCAGCATCCGGCTGAGTTCCTGTCCGTTGAGATCGGGCATGATGACGTCGGTCAGCAGGACGTCGATCTTTTCACCGTACCTTGCCGAGATGTCCAGCGCCTGACGCGGACCGGCCGAACTGAGGACCCGATAACCCAGCTGCTCCAGCATCAGACAGCCCATCTCCAGAATGGTCGGTTCGTCTTCGACCAACAGGACCGTTTCCATTCCACCCCGGATCTCGGCGCTGGGCTTTTCGACAGTGTCCGCTACCAGTTCTCCGTGAACGAGCGGCAAAAAAACCTTGACTTCCGTGCCCTGACCGACTCTGCTGGAGATACGGATCAACCCGCCGTTCTGCTGGACGATGCCGTACGTGGTGGCCAAACCCAGGCCGGTTCCCTTGCCGACACCTTTGGTCGTATAGAAAGGTTCGTAAAGATGAGCCATGGACTGTTCATCCATCCCGCAACCGTTGTCGGCGACCATCAGCAGCGCATACTCGCCCGGACTCAGCTCCGGGTATATCACATCCGGTTCTTCGCCGACCGTATACAGTGCGGTTTCGATTCTCAGCTGACCGCTGTCCTTGATGGCGTCCCGGGCGTTGACAGCCAGATTTGCCAGGATCTGATCCAGCTGCGAAGGATCCAGACGCACCACCAGCGGCCCCGAACTCGGCGACCAGGTCAGCGCGATATTTTCGCCGATCAGGCGCTGCAGCATACTGAGCATGCCTTGTATCGTCTCGTTGAGATCAAACACCTTCGGCAAAGCGGTCTGCTTGCGGGCAAACGCCAGCAGCTGCCTCGTCAAGGCTATCGAGCGATGTGCGGCCTTGCTGATGTCATTGAGATGGCCGTGCAGGGCCCGCGACGGATCGGATTGCAGCAAGGCCAGCTCGACATGCCCCAATATGACCCCGAGCATATTGTTGAAATCATGGGCCACACCGCCGGCCAGGCGGCCGATCGACTCCATCTTCTGCGCTTGCAGCAACTGGGCCTGCAGGAGGTCCCGTTCTTTTTCGGCCTGCTTCTGCGCCGAAATATCGGTATGAATTCCGACCAGACCGCTGATGCGTCCTTGTTCATCCTTGCTGGCGTAGGCCCGCAGGCTGATCGGCCGGATCTCGCCATGGGCGTCCCTCATGTTCACTTCCCCGTTCCAGGCTTGCCCGGCCATGATGGTGGAAAACACCTCCCGGCCCTGCTGCGGATCGACATACACCGTGCTCAGGGGATCGTCGCCGATCTGTCCGAACAGCCGGGTGAAGGCGGTGTTCTGGTAGAAATGACGCCCTTCCGGAGTGGCCATACCAACGGCATCCGTCGAAGAATCGACCGACTCCTTGAACAGGCGCAATTCATCACGGGCCTGTTTGAGCATGACGATGTCCAGATCCATCCGTTTCTGGTCGGCCAGGACCCGTCCGGCCAGGATGGTGGCCAGCGGATAGAAGGCCATCACCAGCGGCGCGACATTGCGTAAAGAGTCCCATTTGGCCTGACCCGGCAGACTGAACATGCAGACGACCATGATGGCATGGACCAGAAGGCCGAACAGGTACAGCATCTTGGTACTGGGCAGATTCTCGTCGATGCGGTAGCGCCGGTGCGCCAGGGCTCCGACCGCAAAAGATTCCGAAATGACCAGCACCCCCATGATCATGCCGATACCGCCGAGCCATACCCTGCAGACGAGCGCCAGCGATGCCGCCACCAGTCCGGACAACGGTCCGAAGAAAAAAGCGCACAGGCTGATCATTACCGACCGGCCGTCAAAGATCAGACCCGGCGCCATGACCAGGGGACGCAACATACCGGTGATCGAGGCCAAACCGAACAGGAGCCCCTGCAGAAACGCTCCGCGTTTTTTCCAATGCGGCCAGCGCCGGTCGATGAAACCGGAGAGAACGCTGAGGGCCACCAGCAGAGCCAAGTTGAGCAACAGATCGATGTAGGCCATTCACCCTTTCCTTGTCCAGCGTTTAACGCCTTTTGTCGACCGGCCAGCGAAAACGTCAGCCATCTTCCACCTTTTGCCGGTCATCGAGAATCCGGCGCACCCGTACGACCAGATCCTGAACGCTGAACGGTTTCTGCAGGTACGGTTCACCGGCGTCGATCATGACAGAACCGGGAATGAGGTCCGGACCGTAACCGGACATGAGCAGACAGGTCAACCGGGGGTGGTCGCAACGCAATCGTTCAAACAGCTGCCGGCCGTTCATGGCCGGCATGACGATGTCGGAAATCAGCAGATCGATCCGATCGCTTGTTTCTTGGGCAACGGTCAGGGCCTGAGCCGGCGAAGCCGCCGTCAACACCCGGTAGCCCAAGCGCTCCAGGATGGTCTGACCGAGGTTGAGTACAGACAGCTCATCCTCCACCAGCAGTATGGTTTCGTCGCCCCGACACTGCGCCGTGGACGCTTTGGACTGTGCCAAAGCAGCCTCATCGGAATGACGGGGCAGGTAGATGTTGAAGGTGGTTCCCAGATTCAACTCGCTGTAAACAGTGATATAACCGTGATTCTGGTGCACGATTCCGTACACCGTCGCCAAGCCCAGCCCGGTACCCTGGCCCTGTTGTTTGGTGCTGAAAAACGGTTCGAAAACATGTTCCAGTATTTCCGGGCTCATGCCGCAACCCGTATCGCTGACGCTGATCAGGACATAATCGCCGGCCAGACATTGCGGATTGTCCCGGCAGTAGGTTTCGTCGAGGGCGATGTTGCCGGTTTGCAGAATCAATTCCCCGACCTCGCCGATGGCGTCCCGGGCGTTGACGGCCAGATTGGCCAGAATCTGATCCAGCTGAACCGGGTCCAGGTAGACCGGCCACAGGTCCGTTCCCGGTTTCCAGACCAGTTCCACATTCTCTCCGATCAGCCGCCGCAACATCTTGAGCATTCCGGCGATAGTCTGGTTGACATCCAGAATCCGGGGGCTTATCGTCTGTTTGCGGGCAAACGCCAAAAGCTGCCGGGTCAGTTCGGCCGAACGCAGGGCTGCCTTCTGAATCTCCTCGAGATCCGGATACAGCTCATGATTCTCGCCGACAGACTCCAGAGCCATTTCGACATGGCCCAGGATCACGCCCAACATATTGTTGAAATCGTGGGCCACTCCGCCGGCAAGCCGCCCGACCGATTCCAACTTGTGCGATTGCCGCAGCTGCTCTTCCAGACGCTTCCGCTCTTCTTGGGCCCAGGCCAGACCGGTGACATCCGAGGCGATCAGCAGAATTTGTTTGCATCGAGCTCCCGGGTCGGTAATCAGGCGCGCGCGGTGGTCGACCACCTTGACCGTCCCGTCGCGACAAATCAGACGCAAACGGGTATAGGCTGACGACACCTGACCCGAATCCAGCCCTTCCTGGAATAAAGCTTCTGCCTTGCCCCTTTCGTCGGGGTGAACGATAGCGAACGCGCTCCGGCCGACCATCTCCTCGGCCGGGTAGCCCAGAGTCCGGGTGTAGGCGGGGTTGCAGTATATGTACCGCCCCTGGACATCAATCAGGCTGACCAGATCGAAGGTGTTTTCGATGATGGTGCGAAACATTCCCGCCTGCTCGCGCAAGCTGTCCCGCTCCATTTCCGGACAGTCCATCATACCGTTCTCCTGGCGGCCGCGATCCTGCTCCGACGATTCAGAAAAAGTCGGCCCATTACGGAGACAAACCTCTTCGACTGCAGACACGATTTTCTACATTCACAAATAAATGATGTATCGGCTAACCGAAAAAACCGGCAAAAAAATCAGCAAATTCGATCGGAAAATACATAGCACCACAGCCTTTGCCTTCTGCCTGCATGCATTTTTCACCATTGATCCGGAATCATGATTCCGGACGACAGGCCCGGGCGATACCGGTACGATGCAGCCATGACATCATCAAGGAGGTATGCAATGAACGGTTTTATCAAAACCATGTCGGTTTTCTTTCTGATTCTGGCTCTGGGTACCACGGTGATTCTGGGCTTGCGAAACCTGAGCGATGGTTCCCAATTCGAAAAAATGGAAACGCTTCAGACGGCACTCAAGAGCGGCGATGCCCAGGACAACGCCCTGCTCAAAAGCATCGGAGAGAGTTTCGGCTCACTGACCGCCGGGCAATTCAACCGCGGCGGATTGGCCAGCCTGCTCCTGGCCATCATGATCCTGGTGTTCATTTTTCTGACCCTGGCCAGCAGAAGGGCTCTCATCACCAAAGCGGCCCTGCTCATGCTGGGGATCGCTCTTGTCGCCATTGTACTGAACCCCCATTTCAGCTCGGCCTTCGGCCCGGCCTCATCGAGAATCCTGGCCAGCGTCGCCGCAGGTCTGACTCTGGCCGGCGCCGGCCTGGCCTTGCTGTGGCTGAAACGGACCCAGGCGGCCTGAACCGTCGCGGACAGACCATCATCGCGAACATGAACAAGGAGAAAAAAATGATGACAAAAAACACCATCAAAGCATTCATTGTCGGCGCGTTCCTGTTTAGCCTGGCCTTCAGTCCGGCGCTCCAGGCGCAGCAAAAAGGCGATTTCACCTATTTCGGCCATCTGGGCCTGGCCTTCTCCGACTTCGAGGGCCTCTACCTGGACATCGGCGTGGAAAAAGCCTTCAGCGAAAAGTTGTCGGGACAGGTCTTCGCCGATTACTATGCCAATCCCGTCGACCTTTCCGATCTCTACGAGGATTTCAGCACCTCGGCCTACGGTATCGGTCTGTACGGCAAGTACAGCATCAGCAATACCGAAAAGCTGGGCTTCTACGTCCGCGGCGGCCTGCACCTGACCTTTCTGGCCATGAACTATGACTGGTTCGGAGAAGAGATCGAATTGGATTCGGAAACGAAGTTCGGCCTGGGCGGCGGCGCTGGCTTCGAATACGCCCTGAACGACGCCCTGAAGCTGCAACTGGACGGCACCATCCGCACCCTGTTCGGCGACGGCTCGCTGACCTTCTTCGTCATCTCGGCCGGCGTGCGGGCTTCACTGTAGCGCACAAGCGCGCCATAATCCCCGGAAAGGGCATTGACGCCCTTTCCGGGGCAATCCGACCACCTGCTCCGTCCGGACTTCAACCCGCATCGCGCTGTTGAGCTTTAGTCCCGGCAAGCTGGTGGCGGGCCCGGAATTCCCGGGGCGACAGGCCGGTCAGTTTCTTGAAACTGGCGTTGAAGCTGCTCTTGGAATTGAAACCCACGTCGTAGGCCAGTTCCAGGATCACCAGGTCCCGGTCCTCTATCAACAGGCGTTTGGCCATGTCGACCCGGTAACCGTTGATGAAATCGTTGAAGTTCTTGCCACACTGCTCGTTGATGACCTGGGATAGATCCTTGGCCTGGCAGGCGAGTTCCTGGGCCAGTTGATTGAGGGTCAGATCGGGATTGAGAAAGGGTTCCTCCTGCTTCATCCAGGCCAGGAGACGCTCCTTGAGGCGCAGCGCTTCCCGGGCGTCCAGGCCGGAATGCTCGTAACGGGGACGGTTCTTCTGCCTCAGAAACTCGCGCAGCTCCTCCTTCATCCACTGCAGGCGATTCTGCACCTGATGGATCTCGTTCTCTTTGAGCGCCAGAATGGCGGCAGCGCGCCGTTTCAGGCTGCGCTGGGCGAAAATGGCAGTCACCAGGCCGGCCAGCAGCACCAGGGTCAGAGCGATGCCCCCCCAGATGAGCCGGCGGCGGTGGGCGATCAGTTCCTGGATGCGCCGGTCCATCTGCTTGCGCCGCTTTTCGTTCTCGATATCGGACATGGCCCCGGCCATCTCGCTGCCCAGACTTTTATCGAACCTGTCCCGGTACAGTTTATAGAAATGGTAGGCCTGACGGTCATCGCCCATTTCGCTGTATATCTGCGACAAGAGCAGGTTGAGCTCGTTTTTCTGAATCTCGTTGACAACGTCTTTGAAGTATTCACGGGCCTTGAATGCCGAGGCCAGGGCCTGAGCATATTGGCCTGTGGCCAGATAATATTCGGCCTCGGTCTGGTAGAACGTGTCCACACGCGTCGTCCCGGGCAGGGAAGCCAGCAGCTTCCGGCCTTCGTCGAGGTAGCGCTCGGCCGCCGGGAAGTCCTTGACGTTGAGTTCCAAATAAACCAGGCTGAGAAGGGCATAGAGTATTTTGACGGGATCGTTCAGGCGACGCCGGATCTCCAGGGCCTCGAGCATGTTCCGGCGCGCCTCTCCCTGTCGGTTCATGTATGAGAGAGTGATGCCGATATTCAGTAGACAGGAGGATGTACCGGAGTCGTTACCCTGACCTTCATTGATGAGCTTGGCCCGTCCGTAGAATTCCAGGGCCTTGTCGTAGCGGGTCATACGGTAGAATAAGGCTCCGATATTAGCCAAAGGTACCGCCTGAAGGACAATTTCATTATGCTGTTCATAGATGTCCACGGCCGCGAAGAAGTTGTTCATGGCCTCGGTAGTCCGACCGTAACGCCGGGCGATGAGACCCAGGTTGGACAGGGCGGAGGCCTTCACGATCGGGTTGCCTGCGGCCTGCGCTTTGGAGATCACCTGTTCGAAATACTGTTTTGCCTGATCCAGGTGACCCTGGTAAAAATGCAGAATTCCCAACCAGTTCAAAATCTCGGTTTCAGCCTGATCGAGCTGGTGACGTCGGCCGATTGCCAGTCCAGCCAAAAGTTTTTGTTCACTTTCCTCATACTGTCCTTTATTCGACAAAGCCAGGCCGGTCAAGCCCAGAGCCATGGCCTTGGCCTCCGTGGCGCCGGTATTCTCGGCCCAGACCAGGGCCTCCTGCGCTTTCTGGAGACTCAAGTCGACATTGCGGATACGTTCGGCATAGGCCCAGTCCACCAGCACGGAGGCCTTTTCTCCATCCACCGACTTCTTCAGCAGCGCCTCATAGTCGGTCGCTTCCATCCCTGCCAATCCCCAGCCGCAGCAGAGCAGAATGATCATGCAGTATTTTTGCACTATGTCCCTCGCTCAAACCAAGCTGATTCTAAGCAAACCCTCACCGGCTGTCAAATGCACAGACAGTCTTTGAGCACCCGCTCGGAACCGATCTCAACCTGCATGGCGGGTTTGGGTATTATCCCCTGTATTCTGGTGGCGGGCCCGGAATTCCCTGGGCGACAGGCCGGTCAGCTTCTTGAAACTGGCGTTGAAGCTGCTCTTGGAATTGAAACCCACGTCGTAGGCCAGTTCCAGGATCACCAGGTCCCGGTCCTCTATCAACAGGCGTTTGGCCATGTCGACCCGGTAACCGTTGATGAAATCGTTGAAGTTCTTGCCACACTGCTCGTTGATGACCTGGGATAGATCCTTGGCCTGGCAGGCGAGTTCCTGGGCCAGTTGATTGAGGGTCAGATCGGGATTGAGAAAGGGTTCCTCCTGCTTCATCCAGGCCAGGAGACGCTCCTTGAGGCGCAGCGCTTCCCGGGCGTCCAGGCCGGAATGCTCGTAACGGGGACGGTTCTTCTGCCTCAGAAACTCGCGCAGCTCCTCCTTCATCCACTGCAGGCGATTCTGCACCTGATGGATCTCGTTCTCTTTGAGCGCCAGAATGGCGGCAGCGCGCCGTTTCAGGCTGCGCTGGGCGAAAATGGCAGTCACCAGGCCGGCCAGCAGCACCAGGGTCAGAGCGATGCCCCCCCAGATGAGCCGGCGGCGGTGGGCGATCAGTTCCTGGATGCGCCGGTCCATCTGCTTGCGCCGCTTTTCGTTCTCGATATCGGACATGGCCCCGGCCATCTCGCTGCCCAGACTTTTATCGAACCTGTCCCGGTACAGTTTATAGAAATGGTAGGCCTGACGGTCATCGCCCATTTCGCTGTATATCTGCGACAAGAGCAGGTTGAGCTCGTTTTTCTGAATCTCGTTGACAACGTCTTTGAAGTATTCACGGGCCTTGAATGCCGAGGCCAGGGCCTGAGCATATTGGCCTGTGGCCAGATGGTATTCGGCCTCGGTCTGGTAGAACGTCTCCACATGCGCCGTCTCGGGCAGGGAAGCCAGCAGTTTCCGGCCTTCGTCGAGGTAGCGCTCGGCCGCCGCGAAATCTTTGGCGTTGATCTCCAGGTACACCATGGAGAGGTGGGCGTTGAAGATCCTGACCGGATCCCTCAAACGGTGCCGGATGGCCAGGGATTCGAGCAGACTTTTACGCGCCTCGTCAAACCGGCCCAGATAATTGAGAACGATACCGATATTGAGCAGACAGTTGGACAGTCCCTGGTCGTTATCCTGGCTGATGTGGATGGCCTTGGCCCGTTCGTAGTATTCGAGGGCCTTGTCGTAGCGGGGCATACGGTAGTACAGGCCACCGATGTTGCTCAAGGTGATTGCCTGATGGCTTACTTCGTTGCGCTGTTCGTAGTTGTCGAGCGCCTGAAAATAGTAATTCATGGCCTGAACGGTCTGACCGAAACGCCGGGCGATGAGGCCCAGGTTGGACAGGGCATTGGCCCTTATGGCCAGATGCTCGCTGGCCTGCGCCCGGGTCAGCACCTGGCCGAAATACTGTTTAGCCCGATCCAGGTGTCCCTGGTAATAATGCATCACACCCAACCAGTTCAAGATTTCGATTTCGGTCCGCTCGAGCCTGAGACTTCGGCTCAAAGCCAGTCCCTCCAGCAGTTTTTCTTCGCTTTGGGCGAACTGATTTTGATTCAGCAGCGCCAAGCCGGTCAAACCCAGAGCCATGGCCTTGGCCTCCATGGCGCCGGTTTTTTCCGCCCAAACCAGTGCCTCCTGCGCTTTCTGGAGACTCAAGTCGATATTGCGGAGACGTTCGGCGTAGGCCCAGTCGACCAGAATGGCGGCTTTATCTGCAGCGGTCGCTTTTTCCAGCACCGCCGCGAAATCGACGCTTGACTGCCCCATAAGACCCAGTCCCCAACCCAACAGACATAAAACAAACCGATAAGGACGCACTTGATCCCTCTCATCGACCACAATGATTCTAGGGAAAAGCCATACTCCTGTCAAACCTATCCGATCCGGACGGTTTTAAGCTTTACTATCGGTGTTCTATCAGGAAACAGTGGTGTATTTTCGCGTTGCGTTCGAAATCGAAGGGGATGGTGCTGCGACTGATATCCTTGACCGAAAACTCGCTGCCGAGCGCTTCATCGATCCGGAAGGAGCGCAGGTTGTTGGAAAAGACTAGCCGACCGCCGTCACGCAGCAGTTTCATGACCGAACGGATCAAACCGGGATGATCGGCCTGGACATCGAATACGCTGCCATAGGTCTTGGAATTGGAAAAGGTCGGCGGATCGAGAAAGATCAGATCGTAACTCTGCCGGCAGAAATGGAGCCAGTTCAGACAGTTGTCGCGCACGAAGCGGTGTTGCGGTCCGATGAAGTCGTTGAGCGCCATATTGTCGCGCGCCCAGGCCAGGTAAGTGTTGGAAGCGTCCAGGGTGGTGGTCGAACGCGCCCCGCCGGCGGCGGCGTAGACGCTGGCCGTGCCGGTGTAGGCGAACAGGTTCAGAAAATCCTTGTCCCGGGCCTGGTCACGGATCATCTGCCGGATCAGACGGTGATCCAGGAAGATCCCGCTGTCCAGGTAATCCCGGAAGTTGACGTAAAAGGACAGTCCGCTCTCGCCGATCACCTGCCGCTCTCCGGAGGACTGCAGGCGCTGGTACTGGTTTTTACCTTTCTGCTGGGCCCTTCGTTTCAAGACGATGTTGGCGGCATCGATGGCCAGCACCTCCGCCAGGGCGTCCAGCAACTCGTCCAGACGCCGCTTGGCCGTCTCCGCTTCGATGGTCTTGGGCGGCGCATACTCGGACACCACCAGCCAACGACCCTCGTAGAAGTCCACCGCCGCATTGTATTCGTGCAGATCGGCGTCGTAGAGCCGGTAACAGCTGATTTGCTGCCGGCCCAAACGCTTGCGCCAGACACGCAGGTTGCGACGGATGCGGTTTTTCAGCATGTCCAGACCGCTTGCGGCCGGACTGGGTATAACAGCGTTCTCTTCATCTCGATTCATGGCAGCATTATGGGAATATGACCGACACTTGTCAACCCGGCCGGCACTTGCACTCCGCCGCTCAAGGTGGTACCGTTGCTATCATGAACGGAATAGCATGGTATCCCGATCCTGTACTGCTGCAACTGGGCCCGCTGGCCATCCGCTACTATTCGCTGCTGATGACCGGCGGCATGCTCGTCGGCTACTTCTTCCTCGGCAAACGGCTCAGGACCGAGAATATCGGTCCCGTCGAACGCGACCGGCTGCTTTTGTACCTGCTTGTGGGCATTTTTTCCGGGGCCAGACTGGTGCACTGCCTGTTTTACGACCCCGGTTATTACCTGAGCCATCCGCTGGAGATCTTTCTGCCCATCGAAATCGGCGCCGCCGGTGTCCGCTTCAGCGGCTTCACCGGTCTGGCCAGTCACGGAGGTGTCATCGGCCTGTTTGCAGCCGCATGGTTGTGGTGTCGACGCCAGCGACGCCCCCTGCTCTGGCTGCTGGACAATCTGGCCTTCATCGCCCCATTGATCGCCGCCATGATCCGTCTGGGCAATTTCTTCAACTCGGAAATCATCGGTACGCCCAGCACGCTTCCCTGGGCGGTGCGCTTCACCCTGATCGACAACATACCCCGCCATCCGGTCCAGCTCTACGAAAGTCTGATCTACCTGCTGCTGTTCATCATCCTCCTGCCCCGGCAGTGCGGTTTGCTGCCCCGGACCGGTCGAGCCAGCGGCATAGTCCTGACCGTCATTTTCTGCGCCCGTTTCCTGCTGGAATACTGCAAGGCCGCTCAGGAGGAATACATCAACCATCTGCCCGTCAGCATGGGCCAGCTGCTCAGCCTGCCCTTCGTACTGATCGGCATCTGGCTGTGGTTTCGTGCCCGACCTGAAAAAACGGAGGAGCCATGAACCGCAAACATATCCTTTTATCTCTGTCTCTCCTGACCGGATTGATCTGCCGCCAACCCGTCCTGGCCGCCCAAGCCGATACCGCGTCGCCCCGTTTCGGCATCGTCATCCACGGCGGCGCCGGCACCATCACCCCCGACGGAATGAGCCGGGAAGAGGAGAAAGCCTACACCGTAAAACTGACGGAAGCCCTGCAGGCTGGCTATTGCATTCTGGAACGGGGCGGCAGCGCCCTGGACGCCGTCGTCGCCGCCATCACCGTCATGGAAGAATCTCCCCTGTTCAACGCCGGCCGTGGAGCCGTCTTCAGCGCCGAAGGCAGAAACGAGCTGGACGCCTCGATCATGGAAGGCGGCGGCCTGAACGCCGGAGCGGTGACCGGGGTGACCACCGTCAAGAGCCCCATCGCCCTGGCGCGAGCGGTCATGGAAAAATCCGAACATGTTTTTCTTTCCGGAAACGGTGCCGAGATTTTCGCCAAGGAGCAGGGCCTGGAACTGGTGTCACCGGACTATTTTTACACCGAAAAACGCTGGCAACAGCTCCAGGAAACGCGCAAAAAAAAGAAACTGGAGCCCTTGCACAAGATGGGCACGGTCGGCGCCGCCGCCCTGGACAGGCAGGGCCATTTGGCCGCCGGCACCTCGACAGGCGGCATGACCTGCAAACGCTACGGGCGCATCGGCGACAGTCCGGTCATCGGCGCCGGCACCTACGCCAACGACCGCAGCTGCGCCGTCTCGGCCACCGGTCACGGCGAATTCTTCATCCGCTTGAGCGTGGCCCACGAAATCCACGCCCTGATGGTCTACAGAGGTCTCAGCCTGCAGCAGGCGGCCGACGAAGTCATCCACAGCCAGCTGGCCGGCCTGGGCGGCAGCGGCGGCATCGTGGCCATCGACCGTCAGGGCCGGATCGCCATGCCGTTCAACACTACCGGCATGTTCCGCGGCTATCGGCGCGACGGCGAGGCCCCGGTCATCGCCATGTATCCGGACAAGCCGAAACCGTGAGCGGACCGGGCGGTACAAGTCGTTGAAAGCGGACCTGGAAACAAGGATTGGCTCCTGGCTCGGCATAGCCGAATGCCGGGATTTTCTGGACGCCATCCGAACCCTGCGATCCGTCAGCGTACGTCTCAAACCCGCCAGCATGCATCCAGACGAACTGCCGGTCGGTCCGGCAGTGCCCTGGTGCCGTCAGGGCCGCTACTGGAACGGCGAAACGGCCCCGGCCCGGCACCTGGCCTACTTGGCCGGCGCTTATTACATCCAGGAAGCCGGTGCCATGCTGGCCATCTCCGCCCTGCGGGAACTGGGGGATTTCAGCCGGGCTCGGATCGTCGACCTGGCCGCCGCCCCCGGCGGCAAGAGCACTCAGGCCGCCGAACTGAACCCCCAGGGGCTGCTGCTGGCCAACGAACCGGATCACAGACGGCGCCAGGCCCTGCTGTGGAACCACGTCCGCCACCGCAGCGACAACACCGTGATCAGCGGTCTGAACCTTCGGGCCCTGGCCGCCATGCTGCCGGAATACTTCGACGTGGCCATTCTGGACGCCCCCTGTTCCGGCGAAGGGCTGCTGGCCAAGGGACAGCTCGGTCTGGCCGACTGGAGCCTGGGCAAGATACGCCGTCTGGCGGCCCTGCAGCGGCAACTCCTGGATTGCGCCATGAACCTGCTCAAACCGGGCGGTATCCTGGTCTACTCCACCTGTACCTTCGCGCCCGAGGAGAACGAGGAACAGGTCCGTTTCCTGCTCGATGCCGGCATGTCGCCCATCCCCTTTCCAGACCGGCTGCCCGCCTCGCCGGCCCTGAGTCCGGACCCGGCCGTTCTCAGCTGCTGCCGCCGTCTCTGGCCGCACCGGGATCAGGCGGCCGGCGCCTTCGTCGCCCTGCTGCAAAAACCGGACATCATCCCCCATAACAAACCCGCAATCCAGGAAATCTGGCCCCGGACCTGTCAGCTGCCACTGCCCAGCACCCTGGGGCCGACACCGCTCTATCAGAAAAAAGGCATCCTGTCCTACCTGCCCTATGCCCCTCTGCCGGAGGCGCTCGTCCATGCCGCCGTCCAGATCGGCAGCCCGCTGTGCGACGGCCCCCGCGGCCGGCGGCCTCTGTTCGGCTACCACCGCTTCATTCCCGCCGAATTCGCCCTGAACCTGAGCCGGGAGGAGGCCGAACTGTACCACCGGGGCGAACCGGCCGGAAGACCGGGCGGCAACGGCTACTGGGCGGTGCGCTGGCAGAATCTGCCGCTGGGCCTCATCGAAAAAACGGATCGGGAAACGATCAGCCTCCTGCCTGCGCCTCTGCGCCTGTCCGTCGCTCAGGGAGCGATGCGTTCCAACAGGATGTAACCCTTTCCGCCCTGGTCGCGACCATTCTGGAAAACGAGCTGCACCTCGTCGCGTTCCGGCGCCAGGTCCTGCCTGCGGACCATGAGCCGGCGCAGATACTGTTTGAGCAGGATATGCCGCCATACGTGCGGTTGACTGCGGTTTTCTCCACTGATCTCCAGAGAGCTGCCGTTCCGGCCGTTTTGCCGGTACACCATGGCAAACGGGCTGTCCTGCTTGAACTTGACCGCCGAGACCACGATCCGTTCGGTCTGGGCGCCGACATCGGTCAGCAGCCCGGTCAGATCGATGGGCGGCGTCAGCCAGGTATCGGGCAGTACGGCGGGAGGGCCCGAGCCGTCCTCCGGCCAGACACTGTGGTTGTAAAAACCCAGCATCTCTTTCATCAGAGCGAAAATCTGAAAATAAATATCGGTCGGCTGCGGGTGGAGCCGGTAGTGCAGACCCAGACTGCAAACGGCCTCGCCGATCCGGCCGTCGCTGCCGCGCCGAAAGCTCAGCGCCTGCGGCTTGACGTTTTCGACCAGATAGTACTGCCGCATCGGCCCGCGCCGAATATGCCGGGCATAATTGTCATGCTCGGTCACCCAGGCATTGTAACGTTCCCGGGAAAACCGCTCGCTGGTCTGATAATCGGTAAAGGCAGTGGTGACGACCATCGCCCGGCCCGTGAAACCCAGGGTGCGCAACACGTAGGCCGGAACGGTGATTTTGGCCAAGCTGAAATTCAGACCGCCGGCACCGTCGGCCTCGGCGTTCAGTTCGAGTTCGGCGGCAGCCTCGTAGTAGAAGCGGAACTTGAAGAAAATTAGAATCGTTCCCTGGGCCTGGGCGGAAAAAGAAAAGCGTAGCCGGTAGCGCTCGGCGGCATCTGCAGACCGGAACGGAAGCAGCGAGAGGAAGGCTGTCAGCAACAAGACGGCGATTCGTTTAGCAGTGCCGGAGCGGAACGGTTCCATTGCCATAATTATGCTATCGTTTTACCTGGTCAGTCAATGTTTCCTTGGAAAAACGGAAGGTCCGTGGTTTATTCAGCGGCGCTCAGGCAGCCGTCGTGCAGAAAACACTCCCGGCACAACGGCCGTTTGCGGCAGAAACGCTTGCCGTGCTCGACCAGCAGGGCATGGGCTTCGCCCAGGGTCCGCAGCCGCTCCGGCTCCTCTTGCCATCGGAAGGCCGCCTGCATGGCCCGGGCCAGTCCATCGTAACTCCAGATACCGCCCAGGCAACGCTCGACGATACGCCGGGCGTAGGCGTCGGCGATAAACTGCGCCTGGCCGTAGGCGTAGACCAGAATGGAATCGGCGGTCTCGGGTCCGATGCCGTTCAGGGCCAGCAGTTGCGAACGCTGCGGTGCCCGCCCGTTCAGTTCGTTAAAGAAACCGGCCCAGGTACGCAGTCGCAACTGTTTCTGGTTGAAATAACCGCTGGGCCGAATCAACTGGCGGATTTCGGCTGCGGCCGTCTCGTCGAGCAGGGCGTCGGGGGCGAGCCGGTCGGCCCGGCGGAGATTGATCAGCGCCCGGATCACCCCCGGCCAGCCGGTATTCTGGGTGAGAATGGCGCCGACCCCGATCTCGAAACGCTGCAAGGGTTCGGCCGGAAGCCGGTAATCGCCAGGGCGGTAGACGCAGCGCCACTCCCGCTCCGGCCCGACCGGCTCGAGCAGCGGCCACCAGCCCTGCGGGCCGTATCGTTCCAGCAGAAGGCCGACCAGGCCCTCAAGAGTTGGCATGATCGATGAACTGGAACTTGAAGATGGTGCGCCAGAGAATCTGCAGATCCAATTTCAGGGTCCAGTTCTGGATGTAGTAGATGTCGAACTCGATGCGTTTGTCCAGGGGAGTGTTGCCGCGCAAGCCGTGCACCTGTGCCCAGCCGGTCATACCCGTCTTGACCCGGTGACGCAGCATGTAATTGGGGATGCTGTCCTGAAACTGGGCTACCAGTTCCGGCCGTTCGGGACGCGGTCCGACCAGGCTCATGTCCCCTTTGAGAACATTGAACAGTTGCGGCCATTCATCGATGGAACTCTTGCGCAGGAAACGGCCCAGGGGCGTCACCCGGGGATCGTTGTTGGGCGACCAGATGGCTCCGGTCTCGCGTTCGGCGTCCTGCACCATGGTGCGGAACTTGAGCATGGGGAAATTCTTGCCGTCCAGCCCCACCCGGGTCTGAACGTACAGAACCGCACCGGGCGAGCCCAGTTTGACCAGCAGGGCGATCAGCGCCAGGAACGGTGCCAGCACGATCAGGCCGATCAGGCTGACGGCGATGTCCAGCAGGCGTTTGAGAAAGGCCTTGACCCCCTCCATGGGGATATCGCCCAGGTTGATGATGGGAATGCCTTCGATATGCTCCATTCCCGCCTTCAGCGAGGCCATCTGCAGGATGTCGGGAACGAGACGGATGTCCAGGTACAGCCGGTTGGCGGTATCGATCAGCTTCATGATCGTATGGTACTGACTCAGAGGCAGGGCGATGAACAGGTCGGTGATGCGCTGGCTCTCGACCACCGCCTCCAGATCGTCGTAGCCGCCCAGCACATCAGGTCCCGGTCGGCTGGACAGGCGGCCGCAGACCTCGATGCCGAAATGGCTGTAATGCCCCAGGTTGCGGGCGGTCATGGCCGCCAGGTCCCCCTCGCCGATGACCAGAATATGGGAAATGCCGTTGTTTTTCATGTAGTGGCGCTTGTAAACGGCAAAGACCAGCAGACGAACCGCAAAAACCAGCAGGGCCGAGGTCGGGATATAGAAGAAGATGAAAAAGTGGGAAAGTTCGAAGTGGATGAAACCGTAACTTTTGAGGTAACTGAAAATCAGCAGCAGCAAGACGCCCACGACAATGGAATTGATCAGGACCAGGAAGAGATCGTCGAGTCGGTTGCGGCGCAGACGGATCTTGTAAAAGCCCTGGTAGGAGTAGCCGATCATGGACGAGATCAGCAGCAGCGCCAGTACCAGAAGATAGTCGATCAGGGGCGGAATCCCTTTGGGGGCGGCAATGAGCCGGCTATGAAAGCGGAACCAGTAGGTCAGCAGAAAGGACAGGCTGATGGCGATCATATCGCAGTACAGGTAGAAACGCATCAGCAGCTTCCGTCTTTTTTTGATCATGGCCGACTCGGAAAAATCCTATTGTACCCCGAAAGAACGAATTTCTAAATAGCCCCGACCTTCCGGGGCGAAAAATTTGCGAAAATCATGGCATGGATCGGATCAACGGAGACCGGCCAAGGCCATGGCCACTGCCGCCCGGGCATGGATGGCGGTGGTGTCCAGGAGCGGCAGGCCGCCGGCCTGCTGGCGGACCAGCAGCGGAATCTCGGTGCAACCCAGAATGACACCCTGGGCTCCCCGCGACTCCAGAGAAGCGATGATCCGGTGAAATTCCTGTTGAGAACCGGGATCGACGATGCCGACGCTCAATTCGTCCATGATCGTGTGCTGGATGAATTCGATCTGGTCGGCGTCCGGGATCAGGGTCTGGATGCCGTGCCGGTCGAGCAGTCGACGCCGGTAGAAATCCTCGCTCATGGTGAAGCGGGTACCCAGCAGCCCGACCCGGGTCAGGTTCTGTTCCCGGATGGCGGCGGCGGTGGCGTCGATGATGTTCAGGATGGGAATGGAAATGCTCCGGGCGATTTCGTCGGCCAATTTGTGTATGGTGTTGGTACAAATGACCAGAAAATCGGCCCCGGCGCACTCGATCCGGCGCGCGGCCGTCGCCAGCAGTTCGACGATTCCGTCCCAGTCACCGGCCTCCAGCAAAGGGCTGATATCGCCGAAATCGACCGACAGCATGACCGACTTGGCCGAATGGATTCCACCCAGGCCCTTTCTGATTCCGTCGTTGATCAGCCGGTAGTATTCCAGTGAAGATTCGCAGGTCATGCCGCCCAACAGACCGATGGTCTTCAGCCCGGGCTCACAATTCAGACAATCCGTATCCGGTTTCATGCTTCGTACATCTCCTGATATGTTCGGATTGTACCACATCGGCCAAAGTCATTCCCCATCCGGAACCGTCAGGCCCCGGGGCTTGCCAGAACAGTTCCTCGTCGTCGAGGCAGTGAACTTTCATGCCCCGCTGAGCGAGCCCGGCCTGGATGAGCGGGTTTTCCGGCATGCTGTCCGGTCTCAGTTCGAAATAGACCCGGTTCGGGAGGGCATCCTGGTTGAAACGGCTGCACTGCGGACAACGAACCATGAAGATGTACTCCGCCAGAAACCAGATGTAATCGGACCCTTCCAGGTATTGGGTCAGGTGCAGCAGGCCTTTTCCCAGCCAGCTGCGACCGACGTGCACCGCTTTCAGCGGCTGGTCGGCGACCATGGCGCGGCGGATCCCGGTAACGCCCAGAGGCAGGCCGCCTTCGTCGGTCAGGTACACGCCGAAATCCGGATCCATCAGCAGCCATCTCCGCAACTGCCGCGAGTAGACGGAAGTGACATAATGGCCTGGACCGGTCTCGTCACGCTGCGACAGAAGGTGGGTCTGCCGGGAAGCGTACCCCATGGACAGGTACAGTTCGTTGAGGACGACATTTTTCTTGAAACCGTCGATCTGGCGGTCTTCCTCCCGGACCTGGCGGATGAAATGCAGGGCGTTGCATTCCGCCGAATTCTCCTCCAGTTTCACATGACCGGACAGCCGGTAGACCCAGCTCATCAACCTGATCAGGCGTTCGACTTCCGGTCCGTCGCCGGCCACCTCGTCCAGGGCGTATTTTTGACGAAGCAGCTGCAGCCCGCGTTCAGTGCCGTCGGCATAGGAAAAACTGACCGGAGCCGGACATGACCGGCATTTTTGATCGGACAAACGACCGTAGCTGCTGGTTAACTCCATGATTCTCTCTCCATGCTCCCCGCTGTTTTTCGCTCCATCCATTAGACGGTCGGCGGCACCAGAAAGTTGCTTGAAATACGAAAAAACCGCTGCCCGAACCTGTGAATGTCGCAACCGGGCTGTGAATGCTTTCGACAGTCTTTACGTTTCCGTCCGGGCCGGATCCATCCTTGACAAGCGCTTCGGCCATTCCGTATCATGAGTCCATGAAAACGACAGCTTCGTTTTCAATTGGAGGAAAGATGAAACAAACCATATTGATCCTGACCGTTCTCCTGTTCCTCTGCCCGGCCCTGCAGGCCAAACTCCCCGTCTGGCTGGAAGGCGCCGCCCTGCTGACCCTCGACGATCCCAACCAGCTGAGCATCGAGGGCAGCTGCCTGATCGACCTGAGCTCCAGACTGCAGCTGCGGGCCGAACTGATCAACCTCGACCTGCTCCACGAAGTCACCTTGCAGCTCGGCACCCGTCTCGGCTTTGATGCCCTTCTGCAGTTCCCGTCCCGCAGCAAATACGCCCTGTACGGCGTAGGCGGGTTTATTCTGTTCACTATGAAAGACTATACCCGTTTCTGTATCGAGGCCGGTCTGGGTGCCCAGCTGAACAGCCGCAACCGGATCAAGCCCTTCCTGGAGGCCCTGGTGCAAATCTACACAGCCACGAGCAACGGTATCTCCAACGACAACGTGGCCCTGCTCATCCGCGGCGGTGTTCGTTTCCGTTGAAACGGTCCCGGAGCGATTGCCGATCAAAGGCGACAGGAGGCACAATGATCAGAAAACACAGTTCATTCCGCAGCGCCGTTGTGAGCGTTTTGGCCATGAGTCTGCTGTCCGTCGCCTGCTCGGGTCCGGAAAAAAAACCGGCCGGTCTGCTCAGCCGGACCCTGCAGGAAGTGGCCGAAAAGACCGACCGGGCCAAGATGAAGGTGATCGAGGTGGCGGCCAGAAGCTTCGATCTGGAATACGGCCGGCCGCCGCAGTCCGTCGACGAGCTGGTCGAGAACGGCTACCTGCGGCCCCAGGATATCCTGGACGCCCAGGGTAACAAGATCGCCCTCGCCGACTACGACTACGCCAACGAGCCCGAACAAACCGGCGGTTTTGCCGGCTCCGTCGTCAGCAAGTCCTGCGGCGCCTGCGGCAAGGGGGTGTCCTCGAGCGCCAAGGTCGGCGACCGCTGCCCCCACTGCGGCGTCGTCTGGGGTCACGAGACCCAGAGTTACCGGTAACGACCAGGCAAACAGCTGAACCTGAGGAGACACTGTAATGCGCAACAGCATCTTTTTTGTACTGTTATCCATGCTATCACTCTACCTGACCGCCCAGACCGGAGCCGGAACCACTGTCATCCGGCTCCCCCAGCTGAACCGGCCCAACTTTCTCATTGCCGGCAACGGTTATCTGGTGATCAGCGAGGAATCGTCGCGGGTACATGTCTTTCGCCTGAAGGGCGACAGCCTGGAGCCATTGACCTCCTTCGGCCGGGAAGGCCAGGGACCGGGTGAATTCGACTGGATCCACCAGTTGCGCATCCTGGCCGACAGTCTGGAGATTCCGACTTATCACAAGTACGCCCGTTTCAGTTTCGAAGGGAAGCTGATCGAGGAAATTCGCGTGCTGATTCCAGTGACCAAAAACCGGATCTTTCGCATCCAGGATCATTACCTGGCCTACTCTGCCAAGTTCGACAACCGACAGATCAGATCCGTCATCACCTTGTACGGTGCAGATTTCAAACCGATACGGGAAATCGGCTCATATCGAACGGATGGAGGCTATTCCCGCATCAACCTCATTTCCGACTGCTTTACGCTGCGGGCGTACAACGACCTGGCCTATGTCTGCACCTCCAGCGCCGCGGCCACAACCCTCGAAGCCTTCGACATTCACGGGAAGCTCCAGACCAGGATCTCGCTGCCGCTCGAATCCTTCCCGGTGACTGCGGCCATGAAAGAGCAATACACCCGACCGATGAAGGAAGGCCTGGAAAACCAAGCCGACTGGAAGGAAATCGAACACCTCATCTTCTTCCCCGATTCAACCCCGGGCCTGGACGACCTCTTCATCCAGGAAGACCGGATCATCTGCCGCAGCCACAAGCGCCGGGACAGGTTGGTGGAATTCGTCGTTTTCGATCTGAACGGCAGGGAGATCAGCCGGAAGTGGCTGTTCGACTGCGGGCGTAACGTCAACGGCCGGTTGTACGGATTCGACCGGGGCCGTTATTT
>CAYXHZ010000020.1:0-50859 GCA_964465065.1 uncultured Clostridia bacterium | reverse complement strand
CTGGGTCAGAAAGGCCCGGGAAAAGAGCCCCGCCCTTTCGTTCCCGAACTGTTCCGTGACATCTACCGCTCCTACGGAGCACCGGTGTTTTCTCCCGACGGCAAAGAACTGTTCTTCTACGGCTATTTCATGCCCTGGATTGGCTACAGCCGCATCTGGTGGATGCGGCAGGAAAACGGTCGCTGGACCGCCCCCGAACTGGCTCCCTTTTCGGACCAGCCCTCCTGGAATCCCGCCTTCTCCCCCGACGGTCTGACGCTCTATTTCGCCTCGCAGCGCTCACAAGACGGCAAGTCGCCCCCGGCCACCGATCTCTGGTTCTCGCAAAAACGGAACGGGAAATGGGGCCCGGCCCAGTGCCTCCCTTCTCCCCCTAACCGGGACGACCACAACGAAATGCTGCCAAGCACCGCCGCGGACGGATCTATCTATTTCCTGGCCTTCGGCCCCAAATCCAGGGGAACCCGACTATTCAAATCGTGGTTCATCAACGACCACTTCAGCGATCCTGTACCTCTGGACGATCTGATCGAACAGAGAAAGTCGGACCCGAGTCCAGGGGCCGATGAACTCATCCTCTACCGCTACGCCGCCGAGCGATACGCCGAAATCTCCATATGCTTCCACCGCCCCGACGGCACCTGGACCCCTGCCGTTTTCCTGGGCGACACGGTTCACCGCGGTCATGGCACCAATGCCGGTCTACTCAGTCCGGACCGCCAGTACTTCTTCTTCTGCCAGGACATCACCCCCTACTGGGTCGACGCCTCCTTTATCGAGGACCTGCGCCAAGAGGCATTAAATATTGAGAAACATACCATTAGAAAAAGGTAATCAAAATGATAAAACGAATTGTTCTGACTTGCGTGCTGTTAATTGTGGTTCTAACAATTTATGCCCAGCATAGCGATTCCCCGTCCTGGAAGATCTCGGGGCTCTCCGGTCCCTATCTCGGCCAAGAGCCACCGTGCATAACGCCGAAGATCTTCGCGCCGGGAATCATATCCACTTCCGGCAGCGAATTCACGCCTGCCTTCACTCCGGATCAGAACGAGTGTTTTTTCACCATTCTCCTTCCCTCAAATAAACTCGTTATCAGGCATATGAACGTAGTCGACGGCGCCCCCATCAAGAATCATCCACGGATCCTGTATCAATATAAAAAGGTCAGCGGCGTACTCTTCCCCCACGCCTGGATGAGGGTGCTCGACACGGCCGCGCCACCGCACCTGTTCATCGTCGATGAAATTCAGATCAACGAAGAGATCAGTGACGAATTTTTCAAATGATGATGCCATCGTTTTTGAGCTGTATTGTTTCATTTCCTTCCGCTGCCGAAGAGATTGATATCTTCAAACTGGTTGCTGGAGGTGATCAAGAAACGATCGCCAAGATGATAAATGAACATCCTTCCCAGATTAATGTTCTGAATGAAACCGGCATGACCCCGCTGCATGTCTCACAGTGATTCTGACAGGTTTTCCTCCGTTGAAAGAGTGATTAGAGGGTCAATATCTCAAAACGTGGCCAGTATCCACAATCGGAATACACTACTGTAGCATTTTCGAACAGATTCCTGTAATAACCAGAGAAACATCACTTTAAATTGTTTTTTCACCAACCCGCCGATTGGGGTTGTTTGGGGGTTTTCAAAAAAAACTGATCAACTCGAATGGCTGGCATTTTTCTTGCTAATCATATCCCAAGAGGAGGTTATTTATGAATAAAGAACCGATCATATTCTTTATATGCATTTTATCACTGATAATGTTCAACATTCCGTTGCGATCCCAGAACATAACCATTACCCAACCGAACACGGAATGGCACCTGTGCAACAACTCAGAAGGCACTGATCCGGGGCTGTACCTGCTATGGACCAAGGCTGGCTCAATGAGCGCAAATGTGAAAATCGAACTTTTCAACAGTACTGGCACAGGAAAAGTGATGGACATCATCACGTCCACACCGAATGACGGTGAGCATCACTGGTTTTTCAACAACAATGTACCTGCAGGCAGTTACAGAGTAAAAATCTCCACCATCGACAACCTGGTGTCAGCGATCACCCCATTGTTAATCATTGAAGTATGCAATCCGGTGGGCACGGTCAATGTCTCTTCTCCCGCGAGCAACGAAATCTGGTACAAGAGGCATAAATACGTCATCCGCTGGACAGTACAAAACCAGCCTCCGTATTACGAAACCAATCGCAGAACCTGGATATATCTGAAAAAAGCCGACGCCTCCAGTTCCAATATCGATTTGGGAAACGTCCCTACCCACAGCGGTCAATTCAACTGGACCATCCCCAACACCGTCGCCTCCGGCAATTACCAGATCTACTTCGTCGCCCTGGGAAACTGCACCTGGACCAGCCCGACATTTAAAATCATGATTGACATTACCTGGTTGACCGACTTGTTGAAGCAGTTCAAATACCAGTTGACTTTTTACCCGAGCCTCCAACCGAAAAGAATACAGCTGGCCAATGCCGATCAGACCGGTGAACTCGACATCAGGGGACTGAGCGAACTGCTGCAAAAAGGCAAGGAAAAATTACACTGCGAGCTGGCTTCTGGGAAACAACGTATTATCGACCTCGGTCTTTTCGGACCCGGTACACCTTTTCGCGATAAAGTGGCTGTTTCACATCATACGATTCAGAAAAACAAGGGGGCGCTTCAATTAATCTTTCATGATAAAGAAGGGATGGCACTGCTCAGCCATCCGATAGAAATACAGGAACGATGAGAGAATCCGGTCCACTAAGCAGGAGCGCTACCCAGCGCTCCTGACTTCATTTCTTCCTATGCCTACTCGAAGTGGACAGTGCAAAACAATAAAACATATTAACAAATCAAACAAACCGAAACCAGTCTCGTACACTGCTTCAGCGGCCTGACCCGGTCCGGTAGAGTCCGCTGCGCTTCAGCAGCAGGAAGGACAGCCCAAACGAAGACGCCGTGCCCAGCCAGGTCGACAGGAAGCGGCCGGCGTAGCTCGGCATCGGCCCGTCGACCCATTCGACGAGTTCGGCGGCGCCCAGATTGCCCAGCACGAACAGCGTTCCGGCCAGAACGACCCGCAGCAGGCGTCGCGGCCAGCTTCCCTCGTCAGCCGGCAGACCGTTCCGGGCGGCCAGCAGGTAGGCGCTGTTGACGCCCAGGTAATACCCCGCCAGCGCCGGGGACAGGATGCGCAGGAAGAGCAGGATCAGGGGCAGGTAGAAGAGGTAGAGCATGTGCGGCGACATGAGCCAGCTCCCGGAGCGCCCGCCAAAGATCAGCTCCATACTCCAGTCCCGGCCCCACAGTCGCCAGGCCAGCCACAGCATCAGACCGCCCAGCGCCAGGCCGCCGAAAATGTCGGCCAAAAAATGCACACCCAGGTACAGGCGGGTCAAGACCAGCAGAAAGATCATCAGGCCGGCCAGCCATTTGAGGATTCTGGGCTTGAAGAAGAGGGCCAGTCCGCCCCACAGGGCCACCGCCCCGGAGCTGTGCCCGGAGGGAAAACCGAAGGAGAGCCTGGCCAGGCGGTAGGCCTGGACGGCATCCCGGGACGGCAGGGACCAGAACTCCCGACCGCCGGTGCCCGGCATGGGGGGGATCGTCCGGAAGTAGGGATCCAGGCACTGGACGCCGTCGTCGACAAAAAAGGGCCTTGGCAATCCGAAGGCCCTCTTGGCCATACTGCCGGCCAGGGCCGTCCAGGCGACCAGCTGAAAGAGCAGGAAGCCCCGGCGCAGGCTGAAGCCGAACATGGCCAGAATGATCAGCGCCATGGCCACCTCGTCGTTGCCCAGCGAGGTGATCCAGCGCATCAGCCAGGTCAGGCTGTCGGAGGCCCAGGACTGCAGAAAGTGATGAATACCGGTTTGAAACATGGTGCCTCCAAGGGCCTGCCGCTCAGTTCAGTTTTTCGATCACAGGCTGCGGGCGTTTGGGCCAGGCGAGCGGCTCGTCCTGGATCTTCTTCTGCAGGTACTTGATGCCTTCCTGCAACTGGGCGTCCCAGCCGCGCTGCATCTCCGCCGGATCCAGGTCGATTTCGATATCGGGACTGACACCGGCGTTTTCCACCGTCCAGCGCCCGTCCGGGGTGTAGATGCGGTAATCAGGGGCTGTCAGCCCGCCGCCGTCCATGAGCGGAATGAACATGGACACGCCGACCAGGCCGCCCCAGGTGCGGGTACCGATGACCGGGCCCATCTTGAAGTACCGGAAGTATTCCGGCAATTCGTCGCCGCCCGAACCGGCCTGACGGTTGGTCAGGCAGACCAGGTGGGCGTTGGGGGCGTAGACCGGTGAAGTCTGATCGTGGGAGTAGCGACGGGTCCAGTAGGCGTGCGGCTTGCGGCCCAGACGCTTGAGGAAGATGTCCGGATCCAGTCCGCCGCCGTTGAAGCGGCCGTCGACGATGATCCCCTGCTTGCGGGCCATGGCGTAGAAGTACTTGGGGAATTCGATCGCCGAGGCCAGGTAGGTGTCCGGCAGGTGCAGGTAGCCGATGCGGCCGCCCGAGGCCTGATCGACCAGCCGGCGGTTGCCCTCGACCCAGTCAAGGTAACGCAGTGTGCTCTCGTCGGCCAGCGGCTTGACCGTCACTTCGCGGCTGCCGGCCAGAAGCGGCGTACTGTTGACAGTCAGGACCACCTGTTCGCCGGCCAGGTTCTGGAAATAGCTGTAGACGCTGCGCTCACAGCCCACCTTCTTGCCGTTGACCATCAGCAGGTAATCGCCGGCCTTCACGTTTTTGCCGGGACCGGCCAGAGGCGGTTCGACTCCGTTGCTCCAGTCGGGTACGGAGTAGATCTTGCCGAAGCGGTACAGCCGGCTGACCGGATCGGCCTGCCAGTCCACGCCCAGCATGCCCACGTTGACGCGCCTGGCCTTGCGTTGCCGGTCGCCGCCGTAGACATAGGTGTGGCTGGTGTTCAATTCGCCGATCAGTTCGCCGATGAGGTAGACCACGTCCTGCCGGCAGGAAGCATAGCGGATCAGTTTGCCGTACTTTTCGCGCATGGCCGCCCAGTTCAGACCGTGGATATTGGCATCGTAGTAGTAATCCCGTTCCAACCGCCAGGCCTCGTTGAACAGCTGAGTCCATTCGGCGACCGGATCGACCCACATGGTCAGCTTGTCGAGATCGAGGGCCTTCCCCTTGGATTCGCTGGCCGTCGCCTCGATGATGCCGACTTCCTCGCCCTTGAGGTAGGCGATCGATTCTCCGTCCGCCGCCAGGGCGTAATTACGGATGGCCGAGATCACCGGCTGCTCTTCGCGTTCGGCGAGGTCGAAACGGTACAGGTCCATGTCCTCGGGGACGCGGAATTCGAAGACATTGAAATCGCCTTCCTCGCGGTTGAGGTAGAAGATTCCTTTTTCGCCAGCCTTCAGGGCGCGGTAGTTGCCGGCCTGAACCGGCAGGGCCTCGATCCGTTCCGCCAGACCGTCGAAATCGATGACCACCCGCACCGGTCCGCTTTTTGTCGGCTGGCTTTCCTTGGCGGCCACGCCTTCCTCGTCGCTGCGCAGCGGCAGCAGGGCCGCTCCGTCCTTTTGCAAAGTCAGGGCGTAGATGCCGGCCACGTTCTTGTAGACCATCTCCCACTCGAAATCGCAGAAGGTGGGGTCGAAGCGGCGGTTGGAGATGAACAGCAGGTGCCGGCCGTCGGCGCTGAAAGCCGGGCAGAAATCGTTGAAAACGCCCTGACTGACATCCCGATGCACACCGGTCTCCAGGGAATAGACGTGAATGTGCTCGACCAGGTTCTCATCCATCTTGACGTAGGCGATGAAGCGACTGTCCGGCGACCAGCAGTGGTCGTAGATCGGCTTCTTTTCCAGGGAGACGTCGACATTTTCGTATTCGGCCCGGTCCACCACCGTCTCCTTGCCGCTGAGGCAGTCCAGTACGGTCAGGGTCAGGGTCTGATCGGTGAAGCTCAGCTTCCGGCTGTCCGGCGACCACTTCAGGGCGAAGCGGCAGCCGTTTTTGTACGCGGTCAGTTTGAGGGCCGGCTTGGCGGCGTCCGCATCGCGGACGTAGACATTGTACTCGCCGTCGGCGTCCGACAGCCAGGCGATCTTCTTGCCGTCCGGAGACCAGACGGCGTTCTTGTCCCGGGCGCCGGAGCTCTCCGTCAGGTTGCGGATCGAGCCGTTTTCCCGCGGTACGGTGAACAGATCGCCCCGGGCGGACAGCAGGGCCCTCTTTCCGGTCGGCGAAATATCCAGGTCGGTGATCAGATCGGCCACTTTCCTGAGCAGGGGTCGGGTCTCGGCCGGATCGGCACCGATCCGCACCGGGATGCGCCGGGATTGCTTGCTGGTCAGATCCAGTACCCACAGACTTCCGCCCAGCTCGTAGACGATCTGCTGGCCGTCCTCGCTGGCCCGGCGGGCGTCGTAGTCCCGATGCCGGGTCAACTGTTCCACCCCGCCGGATTTGGTGTCGTATGCGTAGATGTTGAGCACCTGGTCGCGGTCGGATGTGAAGTAGATCTTGTCGCCGATCCACATCGGGCTGCGGTCGGTACCCTGGAAATCGGTGATCCGCGTATTTTTTTTGGTCTGGAAATCGTAGACGTAAATGTCCTGGGCCAGTCCGCCTTTGTAGCGTTTCCAGGTCCTGAATTCGCGGCTGACCTTGGTATAGGCGATCTGGTTTCCGTCCGGCGAGAAGCTGCCCTGGTAGATTTCGTGGATCGGCAGTTCCTCGAGCCCGGTTCCGTCGGGGTTGATCAGAAACAGGTGGGTGAAGCCCTCGTAACTGTTGCGGGCGGAGTTGAAGACGATCTTGCGGCTGAGCGGGTGCCAGCCGACCAGCTCGTCGGCGCCGGGATGGAAAGTCAGGCGGGTGATGCCGCCGCCGTCGCTGTCCATGACGTAGACATCCTGGTTGCCGTCGTACTCGGCGCTGAACGCGATCATCTTGCCGTCGGGGGAAAACTTGGGGAAGCGTTCCTCGCCGTCGTGAAGGGTCAGGCGCGCCGCCATGCCGCCGGCCGTCGGCGCTTTCCAGATGTCTTCGCCGTGGACGAAAACGATCTGATCGCCGTGGATGTCCGGAAAACGCATCAGGGCGGTCTCCGTACCGGCCGCGAGAGCTGTGCCCGCCAGCGCGGTCAGCAGGCAGACCGCAATTACCATAAGACACGATTTGTTTTGCATGGTTTCTCCTCTCCCCCCACTCCCTGGGCGGGGAACTGTATGTCGTCGTACTGCAAGTCGGGAATAAACCGGATCAGACCGAGGCCATGATTTCGAAAACGAAATGGATTCCGGACCAGTCGATGGTCTCCGGCAGACCGGGCAGAGGAAGAGTCCGCTCTTCCTCGATCGGCAGCAGGGCGCGGATCTTCTTCTGCAGCGGATCGAGGTTCTTCTTGACATTGCTGAGCAGGATCAAGGTATAGTCGTTGTCCAGGTTGCGGAAGATGCAGGTCGAAAAGCTGTTCCAGCGCCCGTAGTGAAAAACCACCCGATCGTCCGGGTTGTCCTCGATACGGAAACCGAAGCCGTACTGCAGATGACGGCCGTTGCGCAGGGTCAGCGGTGAGAATGCCTCTTGCAACTGTTCAAAAGGCACCAGCGCGCAGCGGAACAGGGCGCGGTCCCACTTGAGCATATCCTCGGCCGTGGAGTAGACCCCTTTGTCTCCATGGATTTCTTCGTGCAGGGTTTCGGGGGTCGCCTCCCAGCGGCGGCGGTAGCGGTGGTAGGCGGTAAGCTGCCGCTGTCCCCGCTTCTGCCGGGTCGGCGAATAGACGAAGGTATCCCACATCCCCAAGGGTACAAAAATCTCTTCTTCGAGGAACTGGTCGAACGGTCGCTGACCGATCCGTTCCACCAGCAGGGCCAGCAGGGCGTAACCGGTGTTGCTGTAATCGAAACGCCGGCCCGGGGTGAAATACAGACCCGGCTTGTATTTGACCAGCATCCGCAGCATATCCTCGTTGTCCGGCAGGACTTCATACGGCCAGTAGCGCTCCAGGAGCGACATGTAGTTGGGCATGCCGGCGGTATGGTTGAGAAGCTGGCGGATGGTCACGCCCGGGTAGGGAAACTCGGGAACGTGACTGGCGTATAAATCGTCGTAGTTCAGCTTACCGCGTTCCTCCAGCATCATGACCGCCATGGCCGTGAACTGCTTGCTGACCGATGCCAGCTGGAACTGGTCATCCAGGGCGATCGGCCGTTGACTGGAGAAATCGGCCATTCCGAAACTTCCACGGTACAGGACCTCGCCGCGCCGGGCGATGGCGGCGGTGCCGTTGAAACCCTGCAAGCGGAGCAGCTGGTCGATATCCTGGCTGACGGCAACGGGCAATTGGCTGCCGACGAGCAGGGAATTGAATTTTTGTATCTGCTCGGGAGTCAGCGGCCGGATTTCCGGGCTGATCTGCTCCTTATGGCCTTTTTGATTGTCGCCGTTGCTGTCGCCCAATTCCGGAGAGAAGAGACGAACACTGATCGGTATGACCAGAAGCAGCGTCAGTACCAACTTGAAAAATCTTGTCGCCATCGATCAGCCAACTTCACAACTTGTATGGTCTACCGGAGCAAAGTCAGCTGTGTCTTTGCCCGGCGAAGTGGAATTATACTCCAATCCCCCTGCAGGCTGCAACTGTTCCTGCAAGTTCCCCAGCCCGATGCCCAGCAGCCGGACCTTGCGTTGATGGGCGTCCGTCGCCTGCAGCAGCTGCAGTCCCAGCTGCAGCAGACGCTGGGGGTCGGCGATCGGTTCGGCGACGGATTTGGAACGGGTGACGGTGCTGAAATCCGCGTAGCGGACCTTGACGGTCAGCCGACGACCGGAAATATGAAGCCGACTCGCCTGTCTCCAGAGCCGGCTCGCCTGAACGGCCAGTTTGTCGCGGACCAGTTCGATCCTGTCGAGATCCCGTTCGAAAGTCTCCTCGACGCTGAGCGACTTGCGCTCCCGTTCGGGGCAGACCGGACGGTCGTCGATGCCGCGGCTGATCTGAAAAAAATAATGTCCGGCCTTGCCGAAATGGTTACACAGCGTTTCCAGGGACTGCCCGCGCAGCTCGGCGCCGTCGTGAATACCCAACTGCAGCATGATTTTTTCCGTAGCCGGACCCACTCCGAAAAAACGGCGGATGGGCAGCTTGTCGATAAAATCCTGGGCCCGGGCCGGGGAAACCACCGTCAGCCCGAAGGGTTTGCGAAAATCGGAGGCCGCCTTGGCCAGAAACTTGTTGTAGGAAACACCGGCCGAAGCCGTCAGATGGGTCTGATGCAAAATATCGTAGAGCAGTTGCCGGGCCAGTTGCACCGCCTGCCCGGGCGACCGGGCCAGATCGGTCAGATCCAGAAAGGCCTCGTCCAGAGACAGCGGCTCGATCAGCGGGCTGTAACTCAGGAAAATGGCCCGGACCTGATCGGAAACGGCCTGGTACTTGCGGAAATCGGGGGGAACGAAGATGCCCTGCGGACACAGTTTGTAAGCCTGGCGGGTCGGCATGGCCGAATGGACTCCGAAGCGCCGCGCCTCGTAGGAACAGGTGGACACCACACCCCGTTTGTTGGGATCCCCGCCGACGATGACCGGCCGCCCCCGGTACTGCGGATGGTCGCGCTGTTCGACGGCCGCGTAGAAAGCGTCCATGTCCACATGGATGATCTTGCGTACGGTTTCGCCGTTGTTCGCCATTTGTTCGCATTATAATGAACGGCCGGATCAAAAGCAAGCCCCGGTGCCCTGAAGGCACCGCCCCGTCAAGGCGCCGGGTAAGCCCGGATCCGCTCCAGAGCCTCGGCCAGGGTCGCTCTGGGCGTACCCAGATTGATGCGCACCCAGCCCTCGCCATGCGGCCCGTAGGTCGTCCCGGCCTCCAGCCAGACCCCGGCCTCGCGCCGCAGCCGATCGGCAAAATCGGCCACCGCTTCGCTCAGACCGCCGATACGGACCCAGCTCAGGTAGGTGCCCTGCAGGGGCGTCGCCCGCCAAAGCGGCAGACGCTCGGCAAAAAAAGCGCACATGAACCGGTAATTGTCCCAAAGGTAGTCGATCAGCTGGCTCAGCCAGGGCCGGCCAAACCGGTAGGCGGCCACCAGGGCGCTCAGGCCGAACGGGTTGGGCAGACCGGCGCCGGTCAGGTAGAGCCGGTCCTGCAGCCGGGCGCGCAGATCCGGATCGCTGACGATCAGGGTGGCGGTTTTCAGGCCGGCCAGGTTGAAGGTCTTGGAGACCGAGCGGGCCGTTATCAGACGCTTCTGCGCATCGTCGTCGAGCAGTTTGGCCAGCGGCGTATGCGTCTGACCGGGCATGATCAGGTCGCTGTGGATCTCGTCGCTCAGGACATACAGCCCGGGAAAACCTTTCATCAGATCCGCCAGGCGGGACAGTTCCTCGCGGTTCCACACCCGGGCGACCGGGTTGTGCGGCGAGCAGAAAATCAGCAGCGAACACGGCTGACGGTGCAGAATGTCCTGCAGGCCCTGCCAATCGATCCGGTACACGCCATCTTCCTCGATCAGCGGGTTGGCGATCACACGCCGGTCGTTTTTTTCGACAGCCTCGAAGAAAGGATGGTAGACCGGCGGCATGACGATCACCCCGTCCCCCGGCCGGGTGAGTGCGGTTACGGCCATATACAGGGCGCAGACCACCCCGGGAAAGACCATCAGCCAGTCGGTCTGAATCCGCCAGTCGAAGCTCTGGTCCAGCCAGGCGGCGACCGCCTGTTCGACCTCCTGATCGCACAGAGTATAGCCGAAGACACCGTGATCGGCCCGGTCCTTGATGGCCTGGATCACCTCGACGGGCGAGAAGAAATCCATATCGGCCACCCAGAGCGGAATCGTGTCCCGGGGGCAATCGGGCGGCAGGGTATCCCATTTGATGGAGCGGCTGTTGCGCCGTTGCGGCATCTGGTCGAAGAGTGCGGAACCATCGATACGATTCATCCGGGAACCTCCTGGTCAAGTAGGCGATCGTCGGCACAAAACCATTCATTATAAAACAGACCGCCATAAAAACAAGCATCGGGCCGGCCCGGGCAATCAGTGACCACTTCCGGTTCAGTCAACCAGTTTACACTAAACAATAGTGTACAGGAAACCCGGCTTCCAGCCGGGTCCACATAAATTTCAGATTGACGACAACACCCTATAACAATACATAATTTGCAATTGTTCGGCAAAAATACCGATCGTGGCGATCTTGGCACGTTTCTTGTTCACAAGACACTGGAGGCAAGATGAAACCGGATCGGACGCACGAAACGAAAAGCGAAAAAATGATATTGACAAGTAAAACGGTCTATACCAGTATATTCGTATCGTCAGGGAACTTAGACTCTTTATGAAATCACCACGGAGGATAATCCAACATGAGAAAAAACCTGTTATGCCTAGCACTTTTTGTTACCTGCAGCCTGTTTCTGGCTGCCGACCACATCGGTCGCATTCAGGTGTCTGATCCCAGCTCCAGATCGACTGTCGCCCGGGACGGCCGGAGTTTCATTCTGACCGAACAGGCGCTCCAGGAGATGATCGTCCAGGGTCGCCTGCAGTCCATCCGGGTGCAGCCGGACAGCATGATCGCCGATCACAGCCATGAACGTTTCCAGCAGCTGTACAACGGTATGAAGGTCTACGGCGCCCAGGTCATCGTCGAACGGGAACGGCAGAGGATCGTGACCATCAGCGGTCAGTACTACCCGATCCAGGACCTGGACATGAACGAAAATCTCAGTCCGGAACAGGCGGTCGAAATCCTGGCCGCCGACATCGGCGCCAACCGCTACCAGTCGCTGCACAAACAGACCGACCGGGCCGTCTTCCCCCGAGATGACGGCACGTACCGTCTGTGTTTCCAGATCGAGCTGAAGCTGGACAATTCCGCCGTGGAAAGCGCCCTGGTCGACGTCCTGGACGGAACGATCTACGCCCGCAGCAGCAGCCACAAATTCGAGACTCTGATCGGCATCGGCAACGATTACCACGGGGTTACCCGCAAGTTTCCCCACTACTACGAAAACGGCACCTACTACCTGTACGACGACCACGTCATCCGTCCCATCAAGCTGGCCACCTTCGACATCGACAACGGCGGCTATGTGGTCAGCGGCAGCAGCGCCTACTGGCAGAACAAAGGCGTCAACGTCAGCGCCCACTACAATGTCGGTCTGACCTACGATTTTCTGTACCTCTTTTTGGGAGTCCAGGGTCTGAACGGCGACAATCTGGACATGAACGTCGTCACCAATCGCAGCCAGTACACCGACAACGCCTACTGGGACGGCCAGAACATCAACTTCTGCAAAACCGGATCCATGAACGCGCAATACGCCGCCTCCCTGGACATCGTCGCCCACGAATGCGCCCATGGGGTGACCCAGTTCAACTCCAACCTGACCTATTCCTTCCAGTCCGGCGCGCTCAACGAAGCCTTCTCGGACATCATCGGCTCGTCGGTCGAACAGTACTGGCAACCGGCCGGCAAGGGCCTTTTCTGCGCCGACTGGTACATCGGCGAGGATGCCTTCCCCAGCTACAGCTACGGCATCAACAAGGGCTACGTCCGCTACATGGCCAACCCCAACAAGTTCAGCCAGTTTCACAACGCCAACTACCCGGACCCCTGCCACCTTACCCAGTTCTACAACCTGTCCTTCAACACCGACCGCGGCGGCGTGCACGTCAACATGACCATCTTCTCCCACGCCTACTACCTGCTGGCCGTCGGCGGCACCAACCCGGTTTCCAAGAAGACCGTCTCCGCCATCGGCATGGAGAAGGCCCTCAAGATTTTCTGGCGGGCCTGGGTCTACAAACTGAGCGAAAGTTCCACCTTCCAGAACGCGGCGCAGGCCCTGCTCAACTCGGCCAAAGACCTGTATGGCACCGGCTCGACCGAATACGCCCAGACGGTCAAGATGCTGCAGGCCATCGGCTACACCGTCTCCTGACCGGACGCAACAGTTGGAGAACAGCAAGATGAAAAAGACAATCCTAATCCTGACCATGACCCTGATCCTGGTTGCCGGCCTGCTGGCGGACGGCCAGAAAGTGGTCCGCATCACCTCGGACAAAGCCAACATCCGCCAGAAAGCCGCCACCGACAGCCCGATCGTGGCGACAGTGAGCAAGGACACCCTGCTGCCGCTGCTCGGCAAGAGCGGCAACTGGTTGCGCGTCCAGACAGCGGACGGAAAGGCCAGCGGCTACGTTCACAGCAGTCTGGCCCAGGTCGAGGACGCCCCGGACGGCTTCCAGGTCCGGAGCGCCGAAGCGACCGCCGCCGAGGAGCCGACCGTCGAGAAAAAGGCCCGCCACCAGGAAAAAAAGGTCAAACCGACCGTCCAAACACCCGGATTCCGTAAAGAGTCCTCGTTCAAGAAGATGTACCTGGCCGGTTATTACGCCATGTCCCAGTTGCAGGAAGACGCGCTGGTCGGTTTCACCACGACCATTTATTACGAGACCGCCGAATTCGATTCCGCCTATCAGGCCGACAAGGGCAGCGGTTTCGCCCTGGCCTTCGGCTACCGTTTCAGCGAGGCCCTGGCCGTCGAGATCGGCGCCGACATCAGCAGCCGCGATCTGGCTACCACCTGCACCTACGTCGTCCCCCATCCCCTCTGGGTGGGTGTCACGCGCAGCGGTGAGATCAGCAACAGCGGAAAGCTCACCGAAAACACCGCCTTCCTCAACCTGGCCTATACGCTCAAGCTCAAACCGTTGACCGTTCAGCTCTCGGCCGGGCCCTGCATGGTCATGGCCGAGGCGGATCTGATCGAAAATTTCGAATACGGTGAAGCGTCCTATCCCTACGCGACCGTCAGCGTGAGCCCGGTCATGTTCAAGGAAAAACAGAACGTTTTCGGCTTCAACGCCGGACTGGGCGTCGGCTACAGTTTCAGCGACAGTCTGACCCTGATGGTCAACGCCCGCTACATCTCCGCCAAGATGACTCTGGACGGCGACGGTCAGGATCTGACCTACCCGGCCGAGCTCAAACTGGGTGGACTGAAATTCGGCGCCGGCATTCAGTTCAATTTCTGATCCGGCCATAAGAAGGTCGGCCGGGCTTGGGAATCAAGCCACGGCCGACCCCTTGAATGGAATCACCAGAACTGCTTTCGTATCAATAACGTTACCGACCCCGTCTTTGTTCCGCTCCGCTGAACCTTTTTATCTCTTTACCAGGTATGCTATCATGGAAGCGATGTCCATATCGCAATGCTTCATGTGCCGCCATTACCGTCAGGAACTCAAGTGCCGGGCCTTCCCCCGCGGCATCCCCAAACGCATTCTCAACGGGGAATTCGACCACAGCCGTCCCTATCCCAAGCAGGAGAACGACATCCTGTTCTCCCCCAAAGAGGCCAGCCGAAAAAAAAGGCGCCAGAACCTGTCATGAACCAGAAAATGGAGTCCGCAATGAATCATCGCCAAGCAATCCTGCTGACTTTGTGCCTGGCCGTCCTGGCCACGACCGTCGCCTGTTTTTCCAAGGGCATCGATCCGGACACGGAAAGCCTGATCGTCCGTTGCGAGGACCGGCGTGAGGTCGGCCCGCTGCGCGAACTGGCCGGAACCCTGAAGGCTAAACCGACTGCACTCCCGGCCCGTCTGGCCATCGCCGCCGGCCGGATCGGCGATTTCGAACTCTGGCGCACACTGGGCCGGGAATACGCCGCCGACCCGGTTGTGGCCGACAGCCTGGCCGTCGCCAGTCTGTTCCCCGGCACCGGATTTCCCAAAGAGGCCCTACTCGAACTCTTACAAAAACTGCCGTACACGCCGCGGGTCTGTCAGGCGCTGCTCAACCTGGCCAGCGCCCAGGCCCTGCAATACGTTCTCGACAAAAAGCTGTACCCGCAGACCGTCGCCGCCAATCTGTGGCGGGCCGGACAGGCGGTCAGCGATGAAGTTCTGCGGGAATGGTACCGCCTGCAGCCTCATCAAACCAGCTACAGCCTGGCGCGGCTCCGTCGTCGGGGCATCGTTCAGAGCGCCGACCTGAGCGGCGCCTCACCGTTCATCCGCTGCCTGGGGGTCACGGTCTGCGAGGAGCCCGGCCGATTCCTGAACGATCCCGACTGGCGGGTACGGGTCAGCGCCCTGAGATCGGTTAGCGACAGCGCCGGCTTGTCCGCGCTGCTCGAGGACGAAAGCCCGCTGGTTGCCGCCGAAGCCGGCGCCGCTCTGGCCCGGCTCGGCAAGCCGCTTTCCGCCGACCAGATCGCCAGACTCAGCCCGATGCAGGCGCGCCTGTTTCTGATCAACCAGAAGGATTCGCCCTGCGTGCCGGCAATTTTCGCCAGAGGCGATCCGTTCCGCCGTCTGGCCGCGCCCTTCATGCCGGCTTCCGCCCGGGAACTGATTCTGAACGGCGATCTGCCGCAGCCGGTCAAGCTGGCCTATCTCCTGAACCATTCCCCGCAGGAGGCCATCGACACGGCCAAGAACCTGTTCAGACAGGAAAAATCAGCTCCGGCCCTGCAGTTCCTGCTGGAAAACGATCGGCAGGAAAATCTGACCGACATCATCGCCGAGGCCCGCAAGCTGCCCGACATGGCCTCCGTTCTGATCGACAGCGACCTGATCCGCCTGCCGATACCCGAACGCGGCCGGGACTGGTACCGCAGCGCGCTGCAGAAAATCCGCCGCTACCGCGGCTTCACCCTGGTTTGCCGGAACGGTCGGATCCGTTGCCGCTTCGCGCACGACCAGGCGCCGCTGACCGTTCTGAATTTCATCGAGCTGGCCGAGAAAGGCTATTACAACCGCAGCACCTTTCACCGGGTGGTTCCAGCCTTCGTCTGCCAGGGCGGCGATCCGACGGCCAGCGGTTCCGGCGGCCCCGGCTACGCCATCCGCTGCGAATATAACGAACTGGGCTACGATGACGCCGGCGTGGTCGGCATGGCCCTGGCCGGCAAGGATACCGGCGGCAGCCAGTTCTTTCTGACCCATCTGCCCACCCCCCATCTGGACTACAACTATACGGTCTTCGCCCGTCTGATCGAGGGAATATCGGTATTGAACCGTCTGGCGCAGGAGGATACGCTTCTCGAGGTTCAGCTCTGGTGAACCGACAGTTCGGGAACGTTCTGGGTCATATACTGCCCTTTTTTGCGATGCTTGGAGCGGATCTTGCGCAGCAGCGACTTGATGTCCTTGACCTTCTCCGCGTTGTAGGTGAACGAGGAGAAGATCAGCACCGGGTAGAAGGTCGTCCCCGAAGAAACCACCTGCCAATTTTCTGATCGCCGCTCGAGCCGTTCCATGAGCACCACCGCTCCGGTGACATCGGTCATCGGCAGCAGGATCAGCAGGTGGTTCTGGCGCATCGGGCCCAGCGTCCCGACCCGATCCAGCTGGCGCAGACTGGCGGACAGTTCCTCGGCCAGAAATGCGTACAGGTCGCTCAATTCCTTATCGCTGAACGAGCAGATCTTGCCTTTGGCTTCGTTGCGCACGCCGAGCAGAGAAATGGACAAGCAGGAAAAAGGCGAGGCGTATCGGTTATGGCGATACATTTCCGTTTCGATGTCGTGCAGGATTTCCCGGCGGGTTTCGATTTTTTGCGGCATCCTGAGGCGAACCGGGACCACCGTTTCGGCACTCGCCTGGGCGGTCCCGCCATGCCGGACCAGCCGTTCCCAGACCAGGGCGAACAGGGTATCGGTCAGCCCCCGTTCGTCGAGCAGGTAGAGCAGGGTCTGCAGAAAGACCTGGGGATTGGGCGATTTGGCCATATCGGCCTGCACCTTCGCAAAGAAGGCCGGCAGCTTGTCTTCGTCCAGGGGCTGGTACTGCTGCCAGAGCGTATCGGCCCACAACAGGGCCACACGGTTGACGAAGCGGTCCTTGAGCCGGCCGCCGACCGCCTCCAGGAGCTGGTGGTCACGCAACGGGGCGTCCAGTTCGCTGAGCAGCTTCCAATCGACTTCCTCCATGCGCGCCAGCTGGCGATCCAGTTCAACGGCTTCCTCCCCGGACGCTTTCGAGTCCAGAAGGTACCTCAGAATCAGGCTTTCCAGAATTTCGTAGAAACGGTCGAACCGGGCCGTCGGCTCCGCGCCGCCCTTGTACTTGACGATTTCGGAAAACAACCGTTCCGTCAAGTCAGGCCAGGTCTGCAGCGAACGCTTGTCCCGGACCGCTTGCGGACTGTCGACGGTGATCTCGCCCAGGTCCAGACTGCCGGCCTGAAACTGAATGTCGATGTCCGCTTCGCTATCCTCCTCGGCATTCTCCGCGACGGTGTCGGGCTGGGCGTTCAGCTCATCGAATGCAGACGCTTTCTGTTCCTCGGCACTGATCTCCAATCCCTTGAAGACGCTCTCGGTCTTGACCGGCGTTATCGTGCCGATATCGGTGATGACCTGGGCAACGTACTTGTGGCGGTTGATGCGGATCCCGTAGACGTCGGCCGCCTTGAGCGCCCCCTCGATCTCGCTGGCGGTACGGAAGTTCTTCGTATCGATGAGCAGGGTCACGAACAGGCCCAGTCCACGGTTGGTCACCGACTGTTCGAAGGTGATCGCGTCCACGCCGCTGACTGTCAGCCTTTCGGTCAGACGCATGATTTTGAGCTCCCTGTCCATGCGCCAGGTTCCGCAGAAGAAACCGTCCCTCTCGACATGAAACAGGATGCGCTGGAACTCGATCAGTTTATGGACCAGCAAGGCGTGAAAGGAATCGACCGCCCGCGTTGCCTGAGGGTGGTTGTCGCCGTACATGTTGATGCTGTTGAAGGCCAGCCAGAAGGCACGGGTCAGGTGCAGGGCGCTCTGCTCGTCCAGGTCGGCGCCGCTGCCCGCGTCAGTGCCGGTTTGGCCTGGATTCACCGGGCCCGGAACTGTTTTTTTGTATTCTGTGTCCATGATCTGTTCATCCCTGGGCAAGCTGCAGACCGATCACACCGCGCACGATCCGGACCATATCGGTGCCATCGCCCCGGTCCAGACGGTTGGTGTTTTCGTACAGTTTGAAAATCAAGGCGCTCTTCACGGCGGCCGCCGTCGGCGTGTCCGGCCAGGTCCGACCGCGTTTGAAATCGAATACCAGCTTCTGGTGCACCCGCTGCAGCATCCATTTCTTTTCCTGCAGACAGTCGCCCATTTTCTGAAAAGAGTCGATCAGCTGCATCTGCAGACCTTCGCTCAGCGGCTGCCCCACATCGTCGAGTTCACCGTTGCGGTTCAGCTGGCAGACGAAAAGGAGCAGGTTGAGCATGTTGCGCCCCGAATCGCTCTCCTTTTCCCCGTTGCTGCGGCCGGCCAGGGTGGAGTTGACGTACAGCTCGTGGATCAGTGCCGCCTTGAGGGTATCCAGCCCCCCCGACTCGCGGGTGTTGAGATCCTGACCGGGCATAAAGTCCTGGGTGTCTTCCAGCAGCGGGGAAAGATCCCCTTTCCAGATCCGTTCCCAGCGCTCGACCCAGGAGCGGCTCAGCCGGTTTTCGAAGAAATAATCGGCACGGATGCCGTGCAGAGTGACGGCATGCCGGAAGCGGTCGACCACCAGTTTGACCTGGCGGTTGAGCGCCTCTCCGGAAAGAATCTCCTGCGGCACGGGCTCCTCGACGGTCAGATGCTCGGACTTTGGGGATGCATCGCCCGCCGTGACCGCCGGCCCGGAGGCTTGGTTCCGTTTGGAAGACACCTTCAGGCTGGTTATGAAGGTCCAGTTTTCATCGTAGAGGTGAACCCCTTCGTTGTCGCGGATGATGTGCGCCCGCTTGGCGTAAGCCCGCAATGCCTCGGGAAGCTGTGCGCCTTTTTGTTTATAATCATCACGTTCCGATGAATTCATGTGTTCCTGCTTGCCAGCCCATCAAATAGTAAATATATCCACAAACACATTAAATGTCTACGGTTTCCCGGTACGCGTCTGAAAAAAATGCTATTATACTGTTTTTACTGGAAAATATAGAGATAAAATGCCCGAATTACCGGAAGTGGAAACCATTGTCCGTCAGCTTCGTCCGCTGCTCTCCGGCCAGGTGATCTCCGATTTGAAGACCCATTGGCCCCCCACCGTTAGTCTGGATCCGGACCAGATCGCCGCCTTGAAGGGCAGACGGATCGATCGGGTCGAGCGACGCGGCAAGTGGATTCTGTTCGTCTTTCCCGACCGCAGCGGTCTGGCCATCCATCTGCGCATGAGCGGCCGGCTCTCCTGCGAATTTTTACCCGGCAGAGAAAAGCATCTGCGCGCCGAGCTGTCGTTTGCCGGCGGCCAGCGCCTGTACTTCTACGATCCCCGCAAGTTCGGCCGAATCCGCTGCTTCTCCGGCCCGGACGCCCCCTGGTTGCAGCTTATGGGCGTCGAACCGTTCAACGACCAAAAACTCGAAGCCGCGCTGGCCGATTGCACGAGCCGGCGCGCCGTCAAGACCGTTCTGCTCGATCAGAGCATCGTCGCCGGAGTCGGCAACATCTACGCCGACGAGGCCCTGTTTTCAGCCCGGATCCATCCGCTGACACCGTTCTGCCGTCTGACGGCCGCGCAGCGGAACCGCCTGGCCCAGGCCATCCGCGTCATCCTCGACCGGGCCATCGCCAGCGGGGGATCGACGGTGGCCGATTACCGCAACCTGGCCGGCGTGACCGGCTTTTTCCAGCAGGAACACCAGGTCTACCAGCGCGCCGGACAGCCTTGCAGAATCTGCGGCAACCCGATCGAGCGCCTGCGCATCGGCGGCCGCAGCAGCCACTTCTGTCCCAAATGCCAGCCGCCGCGTCTTGACTAAAGCTCTGCCATACAGAATACTATCCCCCATGCAATGGACAATCGCCCTGATCGGTTTCGGCCAGGTGGGCCGGGCACTGGCCCGGATTCTGCTCGACAAGCAGGCGGAAATCCTCGCCCGCCGCAACGCAGGTTTCCGGGTGAGCGCCATCTGCACAGGTCGCAGCGGCAATTATTTCGCCGCCCAGGGACTGCCGCTATCCGAGCTCCTGACCGCCGAACGGGACTCGCCCGTCTGGCAACGGCACCGCTGCAGCCGCAACGTCTCGCAACTGATTGCCGAACGGGCGGCCGGCATCTACTGCGATCTCAGTCCCACCGACCTGGTCTGCGCCGAGCCGTCCCTGAGCTGGTCGCGGCAGATTCTGCAGGCCGGTCTGCACCTGGTGACCGCCAACAAGGGACCGTCGGCCCTGGCCGGTGAAGAGCTGGACAGAACCGCCGCCCGGAACGCTTGCGGTTTCTATCAGGAAGCTACGGTCATGAGCGGCTCACCGGTCTTCTCCTTCATCGACGAGGCCCTGCCCCATTGCCGTTTCCTGTCCTTTCGCGGCGCCGTCAACGGCAGCACGAATTTCATCCTGAGCCGAATGGAAGGGGGCAGCAGCTTCGAGACGGCCCTGGCTTCGGCCCGGGAACAGGGCTACACCGAAGCGGACCCGAGCCTGGACATCGACGGTTGGGACAGCGCCGCCAAGGCCGTCATCCTGGCCCGCAGACTGTTCGGGATCGCGATCCGCCCGCAGCAGCTGCCGCGCCGGGGCATCCGCGACTTCCCGCGCCCATGGATCGAGCGGGCCCAGGCGGATCAGGCCTGCATTCGTCTGATCAGCCGGGGCAGGCTTGAGGGCGGCCGGCTCGAACTCGAAGTCGGCCCCGAATCCATCGGCCGGCACGACCCCCTGAGCCGGGCCGACGGCAGCGTCAGCGTTCTGACCCTGAGCAGCGATTTACTCGGAGAGCTCACCCTGACCGGACCGGGCGCGGGCGGCCGGCAGACAGCCGCCGGCGTCCTCTCCGACCTGTTGCGGATCGATCGCAATTATTCGCCGATCTGAAAATAGTCAGCCAAAAAAGATGTTTCACAGCTCACTTTGTGGTACATATGGGGGCATGATTCAAGAGGCGCAATGATCACCAAGATCGATCCGGACCTGACACTGGCCCAGCTCATGGAAAACAGCTGCCGGCGCTTTTCCGCCCACCGGGCCATGGGCTTCGTCGACGAGGAGGATATCAGCTACCAGGAGCTGAAAATCCGGATCCAGGACATCCAGAAGTTTCTGCGCGACCGCGGCATCGTTCACGGCGACCGGGTAGCCATCCTGGGCGAAAACAGCCCCAACTGGGCCATCGCCTATCTGGCGCTTACCGGCATGGGCGCCGTCGTGGTGCCGATTCTGCCGGACTTCCACAGCGCCGAGATTCATCACATCCTGCGCCATTCCGAGAGCCGGGCGTTTTTCGTTTCCGAGCGCCATTACCACAAGGTGGAGGACCTCGATTTCACCTCCTTCTCCTTCGTCAGCCTGCTCGACAATTTTTCCCTGATCGGCAGCAACATCAGCAAGGCCAACCTGCGCCGGCTGCTGGCCGAAGGCAGCCGCGAACTGCGGCGGATCGGCAGCATCGCCCTGCGCATGGTCGGCTTGATCTCGTCGGCCGTCCGCCCCGAAGACACGGCGGCGCTCATCTACACCTCCGGCACGACCGGTCATTCCAAGGGTGTCATGCTCTCGCACCGCAACATCTGCGCCAACGCCTGCGCCGGAGCGCTGACCCAGGAACTGAGCCCCGACGACCGTTTTTTGTCCATTCTGCCCCTGGCCCACGTGTACGAATGCACCATCGGCCTGATCCTGCCGCTCCTGGAGGGCTGTTCCATCTTCTACCTGCGCAAACCGCCGACAGCCTCGGTGCTCATGCCGGCCCTGGCAAAGATCAGACCGACCGTCATCCTGACCGTACCGCTGATCATCGAAAAAATATACAAAAGCCGCATCCTTCCGGAGATCAACAAACACTGGCTGCTGCGCAAGCTGCTCGTTTTTTCGGGGCTGCGCCGGCGCATTCACCGCCTGGCCGGCAAGAAATTGATGGCCATGTTCGGCGGTCAGCTGAAATTCTTCGGCATCGGCGGGGCCGCCGTCCACCCGGACGTGGAACGCTTCATGCGCGACGCCAATTTCCCCTACGCCATCGGCTACGGCCTGACGGAGACTTCGCCCCTGATCGCCGGCAGCAACCCGCTGATATCCCGCTTCCGTTCCACCGGACCGGTGACTCCCGGAGCCGAACTGCGCATCGCCGACCCGGAGCCGGGTAGCGGTGTGGGCGAGATCCAGGTTCGCGGCATTCAGGTCATGAAAGGCTATTACCACGACCCGGATACGACCCGCCTGGCCTTCACCGGGGACGGCTGGCTGAAAACCGGCGACCTGGGCTGTTTCGACGCCGACGGCTACCTCTACATCAAGGGCCGGCTGAAAAACATGATTCTCGGATCCAGCGGAGAAAACATCTACCCGGAAGCCATCGAATCGGTCATCAACCGCTCGCCCCTGGTTTTGGAGTCGCTGGTCTACGACGACCAGGGCTCGATCGTCGCCCGCATCCACCTCGATTACGAAAAACTCGACCAGCAGTTCAGCGGTGACCATCTCAGCGAGGCCCGATCCAAGCAACGGATTCAGGATATACTCAGCGAACTGCTCAGCGAAACCAACAGCCAGTTGTCGGCCTTTTCCCGCATCGCCAAATTCATCGAGCAGCGGGAACCTTTCGAAAAAACCCCGACTCAGAAGATCAAACGCTATCTGTACACCAGCCTGTAATATCTTTAGCCGACAGACTTGACTTGTCGGCAAACGATTGACGATAATCAACAGATGAAAAACGACAACCTCTGTACCGTTCACGCCGGAAAAGGCCCCAAACGCAAATCCATCGTGCACTCCGCTGCATGGCTCGTCCTGATTTTGATCTTTGCCTTTTGCCAATCCGCCTGCAAAAAATCCCAAACCCACGGACAGGCGGAGCCTGACGAACAGCCGAAAGGAGGTTTTGTGAATCATTGCGCATTCGAACGCTACGTGGACCGCAGCGAAGGCGCCTTTCTGGTCCTGTGTCCGAAAGGCTGGCAGGTCCGCGGCGGTATGGTCCGCGTCAACCCGCTGCAGGCCCAGGGCGGCGCCGGCAACGCCATCGAGGCCAAGATCGATTTCAGCATCCTGCGCGAACCTTCCGGCCAGGCCATGATCCGCTGGCTGCCTAAAATCAATTACGCCCAGCCTTCGCCGTACAACGCCATGCTCAACGGCAACTGGAACGGCATGCCGGTCGTGGCCATGCCCGATGCCGCCGGTTATCTGCAAAACATCCTCTTCCCCAGCCTGCATCCCGCCGCCACCCAGGTGAAGGTGTTGGAGATCAAGGCCCGTCCGGACGCCGTGGCAGCCCTGGAGCAGCTGCCGGTGGCTCAGACCATGCGCCGTCAGGGTGCCCGTTACCTGGCCGATGCGGCCTCTGTCACCGTAAGCTACCAGGAAGACGGTCTCGCCTTTCAGGAAATCCTGTTCGTGGCCCTGGAGGGCTACGATTACATGGGCACAGGCCTGTGGTCCAACCCATTCACCATCATGGCCCGGGCGCCCCAGAGCGAATTCGCCCAGCTCGGGCCGATGGCCCGGACGGTCATCAATTCCTTCTCGCTCAACCCGATCTGGCTGCAGGCCGAATGGCAGGGCCAGCAACAGCGCAGCGAAACCGCCACCGCCACCCTGCGCGATATCGCCCGCATCGACGCCGAAATCGCCCGCAACCGCTCCCAGACCATGGCCAAGATTCAACAGGAAGAGTACCTGACCCTGACCAATCAGGAACGGTACCGCAACCCGCATACCGGCCTGGAAGAGCTGGGATCCAACGAATGGAAATACCGCTGGCAGAACAGTTTCGGCGAAGTGATCTACACCGACGATCCGGAATGGGACCCCAACCGCGACCCGCGGCTGAACCTGTCGGGTTACCAGCGTTCCGGGGTGATTCCCAGAGATTGACGGCCGCGACGCACAGGAGCAGAAAGCTCTCATGAATTTCGGTTTTCAGGCCTGATGACCGGAAACGTTTTTTGTGAGAGAATGCTGAAAGCTGCGGATACCGAGCCCGCCAAGAGGAAAGGAACGTGTTCGCGTGTAAACTCATCATTCAGATGCCCAGGCGCCGCCGGCTGCTGGCCGGTCTGACCGTTCTGGGACTTGTCTCGCTCCTCTGCGCCGCCTTTTTTGCCTTTCGCAACCCCATTCTGCACAGGCTGGTCGACCAGAAAATCGGCCGGTACCTGAGCCAGCACCCTACATTGAAGGTCCGTGTCGGACAGGTGAAATTCATCGGCCTCAGCGGCATCCGAATCAAAAAGGTCCAGCTGCAGACCAGCGATCGGAAGCTGGAGGCAAGCCTGGGTTCGTGCTCCCTGGAACTGACCCTCGGCGATATCCTGCGGCGGCGCTTCTTCCCCAGGCAGCTGGAGATCGACGATCTGTTCATCAGACTGCGCCAGCCCATGCCTGCGCCGATCGCCCGTCCCGAAACCGGACATGACCCGGCGGCTGCGCTAAAGCCCGATCCGGGAAGCGATTACGCCAGACAGGCCGCCTCGCTGGTCGACCTCTTTTTCCAGCGCATCCCGGCCGCCCTGACGGTCACCAGGCTGACCATCGTCTCGGAAAACGGTTCGGCGGCGCAGATTTACCATCTCCCCGGCCTGACCATCCGCGGGCCGACCTTCGAAGCTCCGCTGCAGCTGAACGACGGCGAACAGTCCTGTAACTGGCTCGTCAGGGGAAGTCTGGACCGCAAGTCCCGTCGCTTCGCCCTGCATCTCTTCCCCGCCCCGCCCGGGGGCCGGATCCGGCTGCCCTACATCGGCCGACGCTGGGGTCTGAAGACCTCCTTCACCTCGGCCTCGCTGGCCCTGCAATTCGAAAATTACCGACAAGATGCATTGAACTGCAGCGGTTCGCTGGCCGTCGCCGATCTCAGCCTGAACCATCCACGCATCGCCGCCCAGGATGTCGACATCCCTCAGGCCGGCCTGGACTTCCAGCTGCGCATCGGCCGCGACGATTTCGAGCTGAGCCCGTCCAGCCGCATCCGTTTCAATCAACTGGTGTTCTCCCCCCATATCCGTTTCCGGCCGCGGCCCGGTCCGGAACTGAGCCTGAACATCGATGAGCCGAAGATCCAGGCCGATGATTTTTTCAATTCTCTACCGGCCGGACTGTTCACCCGTCTGGCCGGAATCCGCACCAGTGGCCAACTGGCCTTCCATCTCCACCTGGCCATCGACCTGCGCCGCCCGGAAGAGCTGCTCCTCGAATCGTCACTGGAGCAGAGGGATTTCACCGTCAAGCAGTTCGGCGCCGTCGATTTTCGCGGCGTCAACCAGGCCTTCACCTACGAGGCCTTTGTCAAGGACCAGTGGGTTCGCAGCGTCCGGGTCGGCCCTGACAATCCCGATTTCCGCGCCCTGGACCGGATCTCCCCGTTCCTGCGCAACGCCGTGCTGATCTGCGAGGACGGCGCCTTCTTCCGTCACCGCGGCTTTCTGCTCGAACCGTTCAAGGACTCGATCGTGGCCAATCTCAAGGCCGGTCGTTTCGTGCGCGGCGGCAGCACCATCTCCATGCAGCTGGTCAAAAATCTCTTCCTCAACCAGCACAAGACCATCGCCCGTAAGCTGGAGGAGATGATCATCACCTGGCTGATCGAGGAGAAGCAGCTGATCGGCAAGGAACGCATGTTCGAGATTTACCTCAACATCATCGAGTGGGGACCCGGCGTCTACGGAGCGGCTGAAGCGGCCCGCTACTACTTTGCCAAGGACCCGGCCGAGCTGACACTGGCCGAATCCATCTTCCTGGCCAGCATCGTGCCCCGGCCGCGGCGCTTCATGGTGGCCTTCGACCTGGAACAGAATTTCAAGGAATGGATGCTGCCATTTTACCGCGATGTGTCGGCCAAAATGCTGCAGCGGAACATGATCGCCCAGAGCGATTTCGACTCCCTGCTGCCCCGGGTGCGCCTGACCGGCCCGGCGCGTCTGCTGCTCAAGGGCAGCCCGAGCCAGGAAGCCGACGAGGAAGGACCGTTTCCTTTCGAAATGCCGCTGTGAACTGCGGCCGGCCTGGATTTCAACCCTTCCCGACAACCTCTTTCTGACAAATCGATATATTATTTATAAAAATAAACCATAAGTCAAAATTCACAAAGTATTATTTTTACATTTATTGACTTTTACAAATCCAAGTGCTAGTTTAGAGCTTCTTTCAGGAGTTCACCATGAGGATCACCGAGCATCCGATCCTGGATTTCCAGCGCCGCCAAGGGCTGACCATCTACCTCGAGGGGCGCCCCATCCCGGCCCGTGCCGGAGAGCCCATCGCCGCCTCCCTGCACGCCGCCGGCGTCACCACCCTGTCGCACAGCCTGCGTTTCCAGCGGCCGCGCGGCCTGTTCTGCGCCATCGGCAAATGCGCCTCCTGCATGATGGAGGTCGACGGCCTGCCCAACGTACGCACCTGTATCGTACCGGTTCGCGACGGCATGCAGCTGCGCTACCAGCGCAACTCCGTCGTTACGGCCGGCGCTTCCTCCTGCCCCCCGCTGCGGCCGATCCGGCAGAAAAAGACCCGCCTGGCCGTAATCGGCGCCGGTCCGGCCGGATTGTCGGCGGCCATCTACGCCGCCCGTCAGGGCATCGAGCCCCTGCTCATCGAGGAACATTTTTTGCCCGGCGGCCAATTGACCAAGCAGACCCACAAGTTCTTCGGCAGCAGTTCGCACTACGCCGGCGTACGCGGCATCCGCATCGCCGAGGAACTGATCAAAACCGCTACCGAACTCGGCGTGGAGACCTGGACCTCGGCTTCGGTGGTCGGCATCTATCCCGGACACCGCCTGATGGTCATCCACCAGGGTGAAATCGTCGATGTGCAGGCCGACACGGTGATCGTGGCCACCGGCGCCAGCGAGAAGAATCTCACTTTCCCGGGCAACGACATCCCCGGCGTCTACGGGGCCGGAGCCATCCAGACCCTGATGAACCTGTACGGCATCAAACCCGGCAAACGGGTGCTGATGATCGGCGCCGGCAACATCGGCGTCATCGTCGCCTACCAGCTGCTGCAGGCCGGCATCCAGGTGGCGGCCGTGGTCGAAGCGGCCCCGGACGTCGGCGCCTACCGCGTCCACTCGGCCAAACTGCGCCGTCTGGGCGTGCCCATCCTCACCCGCCACACCATCCGCCGCGTCTGGGGCGGCGAACGGGTGGAAGGCGCCGAGATCGCCGCCGTCGACGAACGCTGGCATCCCGTCCCCGGCAGCGAAATCCGTTTCGATCTGGACACCGTCGGCCTGGCCGTCGGTCTGACGCCGTCCATCGAGATCGCCTCGCAGGCCGGCGCCCTGCAATGCAATATCGGCGAACTCGGCGGTTACGTCAATCTTCACGACGAAAACATGCAGACATCCGTCCCCGGCCTGTACGTGGCCGGCGACAACGCCGGTATCGAAGAGGCCTCGGCAGCCATGATGGAAGGACGCATCGCCGGCCTGTCGGCGGCCGAGCGCATCCTGGGTCCGAAACCTACCCTGACAAGCCTGCGCGCCGAGGTCCGTCAGGAACTGGCCGAACTTCGCGACGGCCACTTCGGTCTGCGCATCCGCCAGGGGAACCAGAAAATGGCCATGGAGGCAAAACAGAATGGACTGCTCTAAAACCGGCTGTTTCGACGAAAAAGACCTCAGCTTCCCATCCGAAGAGCGGCTGCGGAAAGGTGCCGCGGCCGTCATCGAATGTGCCCAGGAAATTCCCTGCAACCCCTGCAGCGAATTCTGCCCCCGTTCGGCCATCCGGGTGGGCGACAACATCAACGCCTGCCCGACCATCGACTGGGAAATCTGCAACGGCTGCGGGTTGTGCCTGGGCTTCTGTCCGGGACTGGCCCTGTTTCTGGTGGACAACAGCCGGGACAAGGCGTGCGTCACCTTGCCCTACGAGTTGGTCGCCCCAGCCGAGGGCGCCGTGGTGAAGTTGCTGAACCGCAGCGGCGAGCCGATCGGCAAAGGCCGGGTTGCCGGCTGCCGGCAGCTCAAAAAACATGACCGCTGCAGCCTGGTCACCCTGGAACTGGACGATCCGCAGCTGCTGCGTCAGGTACGCGGCTTTCAAGAGGTGAAACCATGAACGAGCCCTTGCTGGTCTGCCGTTGCGAAGACATCACCGAAGAGGAGATCCGTGCCGCCATCCGCGAGGGGGCCCGCAGCCTGGAAGAGCTCAAACGCATTCTGCGCGTCGGCATGGGACCCTGCCAGGGCCGGACCTGCGGCCCGCTGATCGTCCGCGTCCTGGCCCAGGAGCTGAAAACCAGCCCGGAATGCTTCGCCGAATGGCGCAAACGCCCCCCCCTCAAACCGGTGGTTCTGGGTTCGCTGATTCCCAAACAGAGCGAGTGACAACCATGAATACAAGTTACGATACCCTCATCGTCGGCGGCGGCTTCATCGGCCTGTCCACCGCCTACGCCCTGAGCCGTCAAGGCGAACGGGTGGCGCTCATCGAACGCAAGTACCTGGGTTCCGGCTCGAGCGGCCGCTGTATCGGCGGCCTGCGCCAGCAGTTTTCCACCCCGGCCTCCATCAGCCTGATGCAGGAGAACATGGCCATGTTCGCGGCCATGGAAGACGAATTCGGCTTCTCGGTGGAATTCGCGGCCACCGGCTACCTGTTGCTGGCACACAGCGACAAGACCTGGGCCGTTTTTCAAAAGAACGTCGCTCTGCAGCGTTCCCTGGGACTCGATGTCAGCCTCCTCGACCCGGCCCAATGCCGCGAACTCGTACCGCCTTTGTGCGGCGACGAACTCGTCGGCGGCGCATGGTGCCCCAGCGACGGCCAGGCCTTCCCGTTTGCCGTCATGCGCGGCTGGCGGCTCGGTATCGAACGGGCCGGCGGCCTGATCGTCACCCACAACCCGGTGGTCGGTATCGACAGCGCCCGACCCTTTTCCGTGACTCTCCGCGACGGCAGCCGGCTGCAGGGCGACAAACTGCTGGCGGCCAGCGGACCCTGGACGGCGGAGCTGATGAAGAGCGTCGGTCTGGACCTGCCCCTGTACCCGGAACGCCACGAAGCGGTCATCAGTGAGCGCATGCCCAAATTTCTCGGTCCCATGCTGGTCGATTACCGGCCGGACGGCTGCTATTTCCAGCAGATGATCAGCGGCCAGATCATCGCCTGCTACACCCCGACGCCCAATGTTCCGGGCATCCGCGAGGACCTCAGCTTCGATTTCCTGCCCCAGGTGGCCCGGCGCATGGTGCGGCTGGTTCCGGCTCTGGAAAACGTGTCCCTGCTGCGGCACTGGTCGGGCAGCTACACCATGACCCCGGACGGCAACCCCATCGTCGACGAGAGCCCCATTCCCGGCCTGTTCATCGCCGCCGGTATGTGCGGACACGGCTTCATGCTGTCACCGGCCATCGGCAAACACCTGGCCGAGCGCATGATCGGCGGAAAATGGCAGCGCGACTTCTCCGAATTCGCCTACGGACGCGCCTTCAGCGGACAAGAAACGCTGAAGTGAATCCAGCCTATCAATCCGTTTTTTCGGGTGCTTCCGGCTGAATCATGGGCGTGAGCTGAAAAACCAGGCGACTCTTGTCCTGCTTGTTTTCCATCAGTTCGAGCACGACCGTTTCCAGGTTACCGATCAGTTCGCATTTCTTGACGGTTGTGACGGTCGGTTCCATTTTTTTCTTGTCGTAGCCGCGGATGACGGCCTCGATGGTCAGCTCGATGCCCTGTTCCGGAACAATTTTCGGAGTGACTTTAAGTTCGATGGTATCATCGTAATATTTCGCTTCACCCTGCTCGTTTTTCACCGGAATCTTCCGACCCATGACACAGGAGCCTTCGCGGCCGTCTTCGATCACCGTTTTGGGGTTGGACAACAGAATGGTCTCCGCTTTTTTGACCTTGAGCACCCTAAGGTCGACGGAGATCTTCTTCACCGGGACGTTCTTGACCGTTTCAGACCCGTTTTGAGCACAAAGCGTTGCAGACAGGCCGACGCACGCGGCCAGGATCCATCCATAAAAGTACATCGTTGCTTTCACCCTACACCTCCTTGAAAACGAACAGTTTCGGATCGGCGATCGGGGAGAAGCCGTTCAGGTCAATGGGCTGCAGGACAGACTGCCCCCGATCGTCACTGATCCTGATCATATAGTCGCTCGCTTCGGTTCCGAGCATATGACGCCGACCGACAGCTCCGTCCCACAATTTGAATACTAGTAGCATTACCAACAGAGCGGCAATGCAAACGACAGAGACCGTCAACGGCCGGAAGAACCAGTCTTGTACGGCCCGAAGCCGGCTTGGGGCGATATCGGGAACCGTGTCCAGACGGGACAGCCATTCCCGGCTCTGTTGTGAACGTCCGCGCACATTTTCCAAGTCTGCCCGACAGTGTCCGCAGTCTTCCAGATGGGCCTGCAATTCAGAAAGACGCCGCCGGTCCAGCTCGCCGTCGACTAGGGCCTGCAATTCATGTTCCCTGATGCATTTCATCACGCTCCTCCCCGCTCCACTTCCCGGGCCAGGCTCGCGATCGCCCTGGAAAGAAGCTTCCCAACCGATGAAGGTCTGATGTCGGCGATCGAGGCCATCTCGGCATAGGACAGGTCGTCCCGATACATAGACAGTAACAGGCGCTCCCGCACAGTCAATCGCGAGAACGAAGCCCTCAGGAGCAGTCCCATTTGCTCCTTTTCCGCCTGACGATCCGTTGATTCCGCCGTTCCAGGCAGGAACTCATTTCGAAAAAAGATACAGCGGAAGCGATTTCTCCGCCTTAGAACATCCGTACAGTGATTTCCGGCCGTGCGGTACAACCAGGCTTTGTGGTTTTCGATGTTCACCCCTTGCCGGCACTGTAACTGATACGACATGAAGGTTTCCTGAGTCACATCCCTGGCTTCCTCACCGTCTCCGAGAAGACGGCAACAAAAACGGAAAAGTATCTGGTAATACACCTGAATGAATCGTTCCGGCTCGTTTTCATCCCCTGTGACGGGTTCGTTTTTTACCTCTGCGGATTTCATACCCTTAGACGGATGAGACCGCTAAAAATGACAGCATGACCATAGATCAGTGCTGAACGGAGCGATCCGTTCTCAGCGCCCCTTTGGCAGCGATGATCTCCGAGGTTCGGATGCGCCAGAGCCACAGGAGCAGCAGCAGCAGGGCGCCCAGGAGTCTCCAGACGGGCGAGAAAGTAAAAAAATCGAAGAGACCGTGAAACAGGGCGGCCAGTCCGACACCGGCCAGGACGGCGGGCCATGTCTTGCGACCGAGAACTCGCCGCCGGCCCACCAGATAACCCCAGACGGAGGCGAAGACGGTATGGCTGAGCGGCGAAGCCATGGCCCGGCCGAAGAGGGCGAAGCCGGTCAGTTGCGGCAGGAAATAGATGTTTTCAAAAGAGGCGAAGCCCAGGGCCACCGCCGAGGCGTAGAATATGCCATCGATCTCCTCGTTGAAATCGGAAAAACGCGTCATCACCCAAAACGGAGCGAACTTGAACAACTCCTCCACCAGACCGACGCCCACTATGCAATAGAGCAGGAAAGGCAAGTCCAGCCGGGCGATGTCCGCCCCATCCCCGGGGTAGGCGTACCCGGTCAGGAAGCTGTCGTAAAAGTTCAGGCACAGCCAGGCCGAGAAGAAACCCAGCAGGTATGAAAGTGCAGTCAGAATCGGCGGTTCGGGCCTGAACCGGTCGTGGTAGTAAAAGTATCCGAACCAGAACAGGGCCGGAGCGAAAACGAGGGTCACGATCGTGCTCACGTTCATCTTGCCTCCATTCTACCATAAGCGCAGCGGGAGAGTTTTGGCCAATGCCCCGACCGTTAGCCGACAAGTGCGATGACGAGGCAGGCCCCGTTGAATGCTGGAAACTCCCCGGCTTTGTGTCATCTCGACCTCTCGACGGCAGTGGAGAGGAATTGACAATCGCTGGCGATTCTTTTTTTAATTTATTCTCTTGCTTTTTTTAATGTAGCATGCTATTGTTTTTGTAGCTTGCTACCAAAAGGAGGCAAACATGCCGATCATTCAAGTCACCATGGGTAAAACCAACCGCGAGACCAAGAAAGCCCTCATCGAAGAACTGAGCCGCGTGGCCATCGATATCACCAAGGTACCGGCCAGCGAGTTCACCGTCACCATCCAGGAACTGGACTACGACAACATCGGCCGCTCTGGACGGACCCTGACCGACATCCTGGCCGAGCGCAAATAGGCGCTCCAAACTGCCGGACGGGTGCGGGCTTTGTTTTGCCTCACCCGTCTGGTATCATGTTTCCAGCTATTCTCAAGGAGAAATTTTCATGGCCATACCCAAACCCGGTCAGCCTGTCCGGGGTTCGAGCAGCGGCGCTCCGATCATGGCCCTTTTCGACCTGCTGGGTCGGCGCTGGGCCATGGGCGTCATCTGGAACCTGAGCCGGGGCCCGTCCACCTTCCGCAACCTGCAGAACCTGTGCGAGAGCAAGAGCGGAACCATCTCGCCCTCGATTCTCAACCGCCGCATCAAAGACCTGCAGGAGGCGCACCTGCTCGAGAGGACCCTGGACGGCTACCGCCTGACACCTCTGGGCAGCGAACTGTTCACCCTGATTCAACCGCTGGACGAATACTCCGGAAAATGGGCCGGAGAAATCACAGAGACGGACTGAGCCGATCGGCCCCTTGAACAATCCCCCTCTTTTTTGATACAGTATGCACGAGCATTCCGTCAGGAGAGACCCCGCATGAAAAAAATCGGTTTCGACAACGATCTGTACCTCAAAGAGCAGAGCCAGGCCATTCTGGAACGGATCAATTCCCAGGGCGCGCAGAAACTGTACCTGGAATTCGGCGGCAAGATCCTGTTCGATTACCACGCCGCCCGGGTCCTGCCCGGCTTCGACCCCAACGTCAAGATGCAGCTGCTCAGCAAACTCCGCGATCAGACCGAGGTCATCCTGTGCATCTGCGCCGGCGACATCGAAAAGAAGAAGGTCCGCGCCGATTTCGGCATCACCTACGACGCCGACGCCATGAAGACCATCGACGATTTCAAGGACTGGGGCATCGATATCGGGGCCGTGGTCGTCACCCGCTTCGCCGACCAGCCGGCCGCGCAGGCCTTCCGGCACAAGTTGGAACGCCGCGGTGTCCGCGTCTTCACCCACCGCTTCACCAAAGGCTACCCGACCGACATCGACCTGATCGTCAGCGAGGAAGGCTACGGCGCCAGCGAATACATCGAAACCCGCAAACCGATCGTGGTCGTCACCGGCCCCGGACCGGGCAGCGGCAAGCTGGCCACCTGCCTGACCCAGCTCTACCACGAACACAAACGCGGCGTCCGGGCCGCCTACGCCAAATTCGAGACCTTCCCCATCTGGAACCTGCCGCTCGAGCACCCGGTCAACGTGGCCTACGAAGCGGCCACCGCCGAATTGCGCGACGTCAACCTGATCGACCATTTCCACCTGAGCGCCTACGGCCGGACCGTCGTCAACTACAACCGCGACATCGAGGCCTTTCCGCTCTTGCAGCGCATCATCGAGAAAATCACCCAGGCACCTTCCATATACAAATCCCCCACCGACATGGGCGTCAACCGCGCCGGCCTGGGCATCGTCGACGATCAGGCCTGCCGGCAGGCCTCGGCCCAGGAGATCATCCGCCGCTATTTCCGCTACTCCTGCGAGTACGCCATGGGCCTGTGCGACCGCGACACCGTGGAACGGGTGGAACTGATCATGAAAAACCAGGGTCTCAAGGCCGAAGACCGGCCGGTCGTCAATCCGGCCCGCCAGGCCGCCGTCACCGCCCAGCAGAAGGGTAAAGGCAACCTGGGCATATTCTGCGGGGCGGCCATCGAATTGCAGGACGGCAGCATCGTCACCGGCATGAACACGCCGATGCTGCACTCGGCCGCCAGCCTGATCCTGAACGCCGTCAAGCATCTGGCCGGAATTCCCAAAATCATCGACCTGCTGCCCCAGCAGATCGTCAGCTCGCTCAACCATTTCAAGCAGGAAATTCTCAAAGGCCGGGTGGTCAGTCTCGACCTCGAAGAAACCCTGATCGCCCTGTCCATCAGCGCCGCCACCAACCCCACCGCCGAAGTAGCCATCCGCAAGCTCAAGGAACTCGACGGCTGCGAGGTGCACATGACCCACATGCCCGCCCCCGGCGATGCCGGCGGACTGCGCAAGCTGGGGGTCAACCTGACCAGCGATCCGGATTTCGCTTCGAAATTTTTGTATGTGAATTAAGGGACAGAAGGGACTTAAGGGACGTAATGGAAGCTGGCTTTGACATTACATCGAGCTCTAAATGGAAAAGATGCCCGATGTGCAGGCAGGCGAAACTGGATTTGAGATTTCGGCGAAATCAGGTGACGATTGGGGGCGGATTTTTACCGTAACAGCCCCAAAAAGTGGGATTTCGCTTGTTTTTATGTATTAATAAGCCTATAATGTTTGCCTGCGATTCAATTGGAATTTTAAATCAAAAAGGAGAGAACCCCATGAATTCCAACCCAAAAGACCGTGACGCCGATCGGCAAGCGATTCTGGCCCATATCGACACCGTTTTCAAGGCCTATATCCATAACGATCGGGACACTCTGGTCAAGACCCACATGGCCGATTTCACCGGATTCACCGTCCGTTCCCGGACCACCATCGGTTCCCGGGACCAATACATGCAGGAAATCGACGCCCTGCTCAACTACCAGCACTGGAAATTCTACGAAATCACCGACTGCTACATGACCTTCCACGGTTCGACCGCCATCGTGACCTACATCGCCCGTATTTCCGGAAAAGATCCACAGGATCGCTACTTCGAGACCCGGCTGCGGGTGATGGACATCTACAGCCAGCAGCCCGAAGGCTGGAACCTGGCCGCATCGAGCGTCAGCCTGCACCCCGACGCCATCGACAGTCAGCTGAACGCCGTCATATCCTCGCTGACCATGAAATGATTTCTTTTTTTATTATATCAATCGGAGATAAGAGCTAATGAAAAAATCGACAACCCAAGCGAAACTCGCCGAACTGCGCGAGCGGAAAAGCGCAATCGCCCAAGGCGGCGGAGCTGAAAAAACGGCCAAACAGCACGCCCAGGGCAAAATGACCGCCCGGGAACGCCTGCTGACCCTTTTCGACGGCGACAGTTTCCTGGAAAACCACACCTTCGTCAAGCACCGCTGCAGCCAGTTCGGCATGGACGAACAAAACATCCCGGCCGACGGCGTAGTCACCGGATCAGGAACCGTCGACGGCCGTCTGGCCTTCGCCTTTTCCCAGGATTTCACCTGTTCCGGCGGCTCGGTGGGCGAAATGCACGCCAAAAAAATCGTTTCCATCATGAAGGACGCCCTCAAGTGCGGCGCGCCGGTGATCGGCGTCAACGACAGCGGCGGCGCCCGTATCCAGGAAGGCGTCGACGCCCTGAGCGGTTACGGCAAGATCTTCTACCACAACACCCTGCTGTCCGGCGTCGTCCCCCAGATCTCCATCATCGCCGGTCCCTGCGCCGGTGGCGCGGTCTACAGCCCGGCCATCACCGATTTCATCATCATGGTCAAAAACACCGCGCAGATGTTCATCGCCGGCCCCAACGTCATCAAGGCGGCGACGGGCGAAGACATCAGCCCGGAAGACCTGGGCGGAGCCGAGGCGCACGCCTCCATATCGGGCAACATCCATTTCATCGCCGAAAACGACGCCGAGGCCCTGTCGATTGCCCGCAGGATCCTCTCCTTTCTGCCGTCCAACAACGTGTCCGATCCGCCCCATCAGCCGATCCAGGACCTGGACATCAGCGCCGACGCCGGTCTGAACAAAATCATCCCCGACGAAGCGCGCAAGCCCTACAATATGCTCGACATCATCACCCGTCTGGTCGATGACGGCGATTTTCTGGAAGTGCAGAGCCACTTCGCCCCCAACCTGATCATCGGTTTCGCCCGCATGGCCGGCATGCCCGTCGGCATCGTCGCCAACCAGCCGCAGCACCTGGCCGGAGTGCTGGACATCAACGCCAGCGACAAGGCCGCCCGCTTCATCCGCCTGTGCAACACCTTCAACGTTCCGCTGCTCAACCTGGTCGACGTGCCGGGATTTCTGCCCGGGATCGCCCAGGAACACGACGGCATCATCCGCCACGGCGCCAAGATGCTGTTCAGCTATGCCAGCTGCACCGTTCCCAAGGTGACCGTCATCGTGCGCAAGGCCTACGGCGGAGCCTACCTGGCCATGTGCAGCCGCGACATGGGCGCCGACCGCGTCTTCGCCTGGCCGACCGCCGAGATCGCCGTCATGGGCGCAGAGGGCGCGGCCGGAGTCGTCTTCAAGAAAGAGATCGCCGCCGCCGCCGACCCCAAGGCCGCCCTGAACGACAAGATCGAGGAATACCGCGAGAAGTTCGCCAACCCCTACGTGGCCGCCAGCCGCGGATTCGTCGACGAGATCATCGAGCCCCAGGACACCCGTCAATACGTCATCCAGACTCTCAACGCCCTGCGCGCCAAACGCGATTCCCGACCGCCCAAAAAACACGGGAACATCCCGCTGTAGAGGCTGCAAATGGCCGAGAATATATCTGAAGCTCTTTACCTGCTGCTGATCGGCATGGGAGTTGTATCCGTCGCCCTGGTCGCCCTGCAGATGTTTGTCAACGGCATCAGCCTGCTGGAACGAGGCATCAGCCGCCTGTTCAACCGCCCCGAGGCCCAAGCTGACAGCGAACCGGCCGCAGCGGAACCCGCCCGGCAATCGTCGTATGACATCGCCGACGAAGAGGCCGCCGTCATCGCCGCCGCCGTCGCCGCCGCCAGTTCGCAGCACGTGGTCGTCCACCACGTGCGCCTGCTTCAGGACGGCAGCCCGGAAAGCTGGTCGCGGGTCGGACGCCTGGACATCATGAGATCCCACAGCCTGTCCCAGAAAAAATAAACTTAGGAGTCACGCCATGAAAAAAATGAAGATTACCGTCAACGAGAAAATATACGAAGTGATCGTCGAGGTGCTCGAAGACGACGAGCAGGCCTACCCGGGCGCCACGATTTTACCCATGCAGGTGCAGCGCCCGCAGGGTGCCGCATCGCAACCGGCTGCTGCCTCAAAACCGGCTCCGGCCCCGTCAGCCGCCGGCAGCGCCGTCCTGGCCCCGATCGTGGGCACGGTGACCAAGATTCTGGTCAAAGCGGGCCAGCAGGTGGCCGTCAACGAGGCCCTGATCGTTCTGGACGCCATGAAGATGGACACCTACATCAACGCGCCCAAGGCCGGCACCGTCCAGGCCATCGGCTGCCAGGTCGGCGACAACGTCTCCGTCGGCCAAAAGCTGCTGTCCATCGAATGAGCATCAAGAAACACCATGGAACAGTTAATCGGCAACATATCGAAATTCATTGACGGCACCGGGTTTGTCCACCTCTCCTGGGCCGGTTTGGCCATGCTGGGAATTTCCCTGCTCCTGCTCTATCTGGCCATCGTCAAGCAATTCGAGCCCCTGCTGCTCATGCCCATCGGTTTCGGCTGCCTGTTGGCCAACATTCCCATGGGCAACCTGATGCTGGCCCCGACGGCCGACGCCGTCGGCGGACCTTTCTGGTACATTGCCAAGGGCATCGAGCTGGAGATTTTTCCGCCCATCATCTTTCTCGGCGTGGGCGCCATGACCGATTTCGGCCCGCTCATCGCCGCCCCGCGTACCCTGCTGCTGGGCGCCGCCGCCCAGTTCGGAATCTTCGCCACCGTCCTGGGCGCCACCCTGCTCGGCTTCACCGGCAAGGAAGCGGCCTCCATCGGCATCATCGGCGGCGCCGACGGTCCGACGGCCATCTTCACCACCATCAAGCTGGCCCCGCACCTGCTCGGCCCCATCGCCGTTGCCGCCTACTCCTACATGGCCCTGGTGCCGCTCATACAACCGCCGATCATGAAGCTGCTGACCACCAAGGAGGAGCGCCGCATCGTCATGAAGGAACTGCGCCCGGTCAGCCGCCGCGAAAAGATCTTCTTTCCCATCCTGGTGACCATCTTCTGCTCCATGATGGTTCCAGTGGCCACAGTGCTGATCGGCATGCTCATGCTGGGCAACCTGTTCCGGGAATCGGGCATCGTCGACCGCCTGTCCAAGACCGCCCAGAACGAACTGATCAACATCATCACCATCTTTCTGGGACTGTCGGTGGGCCTGACCATGGGACCGTCCTTTCTGGAAATCAAGACGATCGGCATCATTCTGCTGGGCTCGCTGGCCTTCGCCGTGGCCACCGCCGCCGGAGTCCTGCTGGCCAAGTTCATGAACCTGTTCACCAAGGACAAGGTCAACCCGCTGATCGGTTCGGCCGGCGTCTCGGCCGTGCCCATGGCCGCCCGGGTATCTCACAACGTCGGCCAGGAGGCCAACCCGCAGAACTACCTGCTCATGCACGCCATGGGCCCCAACGTCTCCGGAGTCATCGGCACCGCCCTGGCCGCCGGCGTCCTGATCTCGATCTTATCTTAGTATAGAGAGGACCTTCGTGGTGGAGGCCCCGGCCTCCACCACCGACTTGCCAGCGGCCGTTTCGGGGATTCATTGCAGAGTCTGCAAAGACACGTTCATTCAGCGTGGATTTTTGCAATTGATCGTATATCGGGAGTTTTTCCTCTTGCACTGTCCTGGTTTTAGAGTTAAACTTTAGCGTTCGCTCGAGGCCTCCGCAAGCGGCCCGAAGCTAAAAAAAAGCAGCCCCGCTGCAAATAACAAGGAGGGTATCATGAATACCTACATCAAAGAAGTCCTGGATGGCCTCAAGGCCCGCAACCCCTGGGAAGCCGAATTCCTGCAGGCTGCCGAGGAAGTTCTTGAGTCCATCGAACCGTTGATCGAATCCGAACCCAAGTATAAGAGTCAGCGCATCCTGGAACGCATCGTCGAACCGGAACGCGTCGTCATTTTCCGCGTACCCTGGATCGACGACAAGGGTGAATACCATGTCAACCGCGGTTACCGCGTCCAGTTCAACAGCGCCATCGGCCCCTACAAGGGCGGCCTACGTTTCCATCCCAAAGTGACCCTGTCCACCCTCAAGTTCCTGGGTTTTGAACAAACCTTCAAAAACTCCCTGACCAGTCTGCCCATGGGCGGCGGCAAGGGTGGATCCGATTTCGATCCCAACGGCAAGAGCGACAACGAAATCATGCGCTTCTGCCAGTCCTTCATGACCGAGCTCTGCAAGCACATCGGCGCCGACACCGATGTGCCCGCCGGTGATATCGGCGTGGGCGGCCGCGAAGTCGGTTACATGTTCGGCCAGTACAAACGCATCCGCAACGAGTTCACCGGCGTATTGACCGGTAAGGGACTCAGCTTCGGCGGTTCGCTGATTCGGCCCGAAGCCACCGGCTTTGGCGCCGTTTATTTCACCGAAGAAATGCTGAAGGTCAAGAAGGATTCCCTCAAGGGCAAGACCGTGTCCGTGTCCGGCTTCGGCAACGTGGCCTGGGGCGCCTGCATCAAGGCTACCCAGCTGGGCGCCAAAGTGCTCACCATCTCCGGTCCCGACGGTTACGTCTACGATCCGGACGGCATCGGCACTCAGGAAAAGTGGGACTTCATGACCGAGATGCTGGTCATCAACCGCAACAAGGTCGAGACCTACGTTTCCAAGTTCCCCAAGGCGAAATTCTTCGCCGGCAAGAAACCCTGGGAGCAGAAAGTGGACATCGCCATGCCCTGCGCCATCCAGAACGAACTCAACGGTGACGACGCCAAGACTCTGATCGCCAACGGCCTGATGATGGCCGTCGAGGTCTCCAACATGGGTTGCACCGCCGACGCCTGGAAACTGTTCATCGAAAAGAAGATCCCCTTCGGCCCCGGCAAGGCTGCCAACGCCGGCGGCGTGGCCACCAGCGGACTGGAAATGAGCCAGAACTCCATGCGCCTCGGCTGGACCGCCGAAGAGGTGGACAAGAGACTTCACGACATCATGATCAACATCCATAAGGCCGCCTACGAAACCGGCAAGCAGTACGGATTCGAGGGCAACTATGTAGTCGGCGCCAACATCGCCGGCTTCAAGAAAGTCGCCGATGCCATGATCGCCCAGGGTCTGGTATAATCCGGCTCCCGGCTCAAGGCTTCAATCAAGGGGTCGTCCGCCTGCGGACGGCCCTTTTTTTTTGACCGTTCCGTTCCCGGTCCAGCCTGTCAGCGAGGTATTGCTTTTTCGATAAGCTCTGACTACAATCAGCACAGCCCGAACCCGGCGCTCACAAAGGATCATCATGCCCATCGACAGCATCGAGCAACTGTTCACCAGGTACAAGTCGGACCAGGACATCTACCACGACCTGATGCAGTACAAGGTCACCGAAATCCTCTTGGTGGCCACCCTCTACGATGCCTTCACCCTGGAACAGGAAGGACAGTTGACCGAGCAGATATACGAAGAGTATTACCAGCTCAACCTATCCAGCGCCCCACGGATCGTCAACGCCACATCGGCCGCCCAGGCCATGGACCTGCTGAGCCGGCGGCACTTCCACCTGGTCATCCTCATGGCCGGCGTCGACACCAAGACTCCGGTCAGCCTGGTCGGCGACATCCGTTCCGTCTACCCGAAGCTGCCGGTCGTGCTGCTGATCAACAACAACAGCATCATCGCCGAATTCAAGCAATCCCCCGAAAAAACCGTCAATTTCGACAATGTATTCGTATGGAACGGTTATTCGAACACCCTGCTGGCCATCATCAAACACATCGAGGATGCGCAGAATGTGGCCAAAGACACGGAACGCGGCAATGTCCGGGTCATTCTGCTGGTGGAGGACAGCGTCCGCTACTATTCACGCTACCTGGGCGTTCTGTACACGGAGATCATCAAACAGTCGGCACGGGTCATGCGCGACGAATCCAGCAACGAAATCAACAAGCTGATGCGCATGCGCGCCCGTCCCAAGGTGCTGCTGGCCAAAACCTTCGAAGAGGCAATGGCCATCTACGAATCCTACAAAGACAACCTGCTGTGCATCATTTCGGACGCCCGATTCCGGCGCAACGGCCAGCCAGACGCTCAGGCCGGTCTGGAACTGACCGCTCGCATCAAGGCCGACAATCCCGATATCCCGGTGCTGCTGCAGAGTTCGGACGCCGAGAACGAAGCGAAAGCCCGGCAAAGCGGTTCGATGTTCATCAACAAGAATTCGGAGAACCTGGTCCATGAACTGCGTAACTTCATACTCGGCAACTTGGGCTTCGGACGCTTCATCTTCCGCAATGCAGGCGGCGCCGACATCGCCGATTGCGACAACATGCAGGAATTCGAAAACGTCCTGCGTACGGTACCCGAAGAGAGCCTCCTGTATCACGCCTCCCGCAACCATTTCTCGGCCTGGCTGATGGCCCGCGGCGAGATCCGCCTGGCCACCAGGCTGCGCAAAATCGGCATCGGAGATTTCAAGAACCTGGAAGAACTGCGCAGTTTCCTGCTCGGCGCCATCGAATCCCTGCGCCAGGAAAAGTCGCGCGGCCAGATCGTCGCCTTCGACGAACGCTACATCGGCAGTTCCAGTCACATGGTCCGATTGGCCCACGGTTCGATCGGTGGCAAGGGCCGGGGCATATCCTTCATCAGCAACCTGATCGAAAACATGAATCTCGGCCGGCAAGTCCCCGGTGTAAAGATCAAAATTCCAGCCACAACCGTGATCGGCATCAACGAATTCAACCAATTCATCGAGCAGAACCATCTGAGCGACCTGGTCTACTCGCGCAGCGACTACCGGGAAGTCAAGACGGCCTTCGCCAAGGCCCGGCTTTCCGAAGACCTTGTGGAAAAATTGCAGCGTTTTCTGGCCATCAGCACCAATCCGCTGGCCATCCGCAGTTCGGGCCTCTTCGAGGATATGCTGCTGCAGCCTTTTTCCGGGATATACGACACCTACCTCATCCCCAACAACGCCCGACACCGGCACGATCGTTTCCAGGCGCTGAGCCTGGCCATCAAAATGGTCTTCGCCTCGGTGTTCAGCGAAAAGGCGCGTTCCTACTTCGATGCCGTCGGCTATAAAAACGAAGAGGAAAGGATGGCGGTCATCATCCAGGAAGTGGTCGGCCACCGCTACGACAAGTACTGGTTTCCGCACATCTCCGGAGTGGCCAATTCCTACAATTTCTACCCGGTCAGTTACCTCGAACCGCAGGACGGCATCTGCATGATGGCGCTGGGACTGGGGGTGTACGTCGTCGAAGGGGAACAGACCTTCCGCTTCTCGCCCGCCTACCCCAAACTGGACATCGTCGCCACCGAACATCAGCTCAAGAGCTCGCAACGGTACTTTTACGCGCTGGATCTGTCCAGGGAAACACCGGATCTGCTGGAAGGAGAGGCGGTCTGTTACGCCCGGCTCGATATCGGCGTCGCCGAAGCTCTCAACATTCTGGGCCCCATCGCCTCCACCTACGATCACCACAACCATACGATCGTCCCCGGCACCTCGGTCAAGGGGCCCCGCATCATCAACTTCGCCAACATCCTCAAACACGAGCAGTTCCCATTGGCCCAGGCAATAGACTTCATCGTCAAGCTGACCCAGAAGGCCATGAGCACCGCCGTGGAAATCGAATTCGCCGTCGACCTCAAACGGGACGAGGAGGGCGACGTCACCCTGTATATCCTGCAGCTCAAACCCCTGCTGCGCCAGATCGACGACACGATCCTGTCCGAGCAGAACTTTTCAGCCGAATCCCTGCTGCTCTATACCAGCCGGGGTATGGGCAACGGCATCATCACCGACCTCGCCGACATCGTCTACATCGACCCCGACCGTTTCGACAAATCGGCGACCGCCCGCATGGCCGAGGAAATCGGCCGCTTCAACGAGAAACTGAAAGCCGCGGGCAGAAAATACGTGCTCATCGGTCCGGGGCGTTGGGGCACACGCGATCACTGGATCGGCATTCCGGTCAATTTCGTGCAGATTTCCAACGCCCAGACCATCGTCGAAGTCGCCCTGGCCGATTTCCAGATCGACGCCTCGCTGGGCTCTCATTTTTATCACAACATCACCTCGATGAACATCGGTTATTTCACCGTCCCCTACCATGATCCGGAATCGTTCGTCGACTGGAACTGGCTCAAATCGCAACCGGCACAGGAAAGACTCGACTTCTCGGCTCACCTTGCCCTGTCCAAACCCCTGACGGTCATCATGGACGGCCGCCGCGGAGTGTCCATGATCCGCAAGCCCTGATCCGCCGCCCGATCAGGCTCGAAATTCGCCCCCAGCATGAGTATTCTTGCCAAAATCGATTTTCCATATAACATAGTGTTTATCGCGCAAGGAGTTCAAGCATGGGAAAAATGAACTGGATCGTTTTCGCAATGATGTTCCTCTGTCCGGTCCTGGGGCTGAACGCCGACGAGCAGCCGGGCTTTTCGGTCACTCCCTACGGTTACGTCAAACTCGACGCCGTCTACGAGACCGGCAGCTCGTCGCACGGCAATTACATCATCTGGGCCGCCAATCCGGGCGACAGCGACGGCCTGTTTCATGCCACCGCCAACCAGACCCGGCTGGGGTTAAAGATCGCCGCCGGAAAAATCGGCAGTTTTTCCGTAAACGGCGTCGTGGAGATCGATTTCTACGGGGGCGGCGCCGAAAACAAGGCCTTCAACTACATGCGCCAGGGCTACCTGGAACTCAAAAACGACAAGTGGACCATCATCGCCGGGCAGACCTGGGACATCATCAACCCCCTCAACCCGTCCACCCTGAATTATGCGGTCATGTGGGCATGCGGCAACATCGGCTACCGCCGGCCTCAGCTGAGCGTCAAACACACCCTGACGACCGGGAAAACCCAGTTGACTTTTCAGGCCGGCATCCTGCGCACCATTGCCGGCGACCTGGACAACGACGGCATCGACGACGGCACAGCCGAAGCCATGCCGACTCTGCAGGGCAGACTGGCCGCCAGGATACCCTTCAACAAAGACGGTTCGCTGCAGATCGGTCTGTCGGGACACAGCGGCAACAGCCAGGGCAAGGTGCCCTACGACAGCCATTCGCTCAACGTCGACCTGAGCCTGGTTTTTTCCAAACGGTTGCAGCTCCTGGGCGAATTCTACCGCGGTAAAAACATGCTCCCCTACATGGGCGCCATCGCCCAGGGCACCAACGCCGCCCTGCAGACAGAGATCGAATCCAGCGGATTTTACGCCGCGATCCAGGCCGCTCTGACTGACAAACTGAAAGTGAACGCCGGATTCGGGCAGGACAAACCGGACGAGGAGACCCTGTCCCCCGGCAATCGCTCCAAAAATACGGCTCTGTACGCCAACGCCGTCTATTCGCTCAACAAGGCCCTGGCCATCGGATTCGAAATCCTGCATGTGGCCACCGATTACCTGGGTGCCGATACCCGCAAGACAACCCGTTTTCAAAATTCCTGGACTTTGAGTTTCTGACCTGGAGAACCGAGAGAAAAGAAAGCCCGGACGACGCTTCGCCGGTCCGGGCCTTCCCATGTCGGGATCGTTTGCCGGAAAGCCTAGGCTTTCATGACATAAAACACATAGCCATAGGCAGCGCTATGACGCCGATAAACTTCGATTTCGGCCTCGGTACCCGCGACCACTTCCATCAGGGCCGCATCACCGGCCTGAGTCCGACGCAGTTCCTGCAGGCGTTTCGCCAGTGGATTATAAAAATCATTCCACCACGAGGAAGCCGGCAAGGCGAAGTGCCCGATCGTTTCGAACCCGACCGTCCGGATTATGTCCAGATTGCCGTCGATGTCCAGCACCGGCAACTGCACCCGTTCGAAAAATTCGCGGCAGGCCTCAGGCCGTTCGGAACCGAGCCAGTTGAGATCGGTCAGGGCAAAGTAGCCGCCGTCCAGGAGAGTCCGGCAGTGCCGGAGTCCTTTCTCGAAACCGATGTTGTAGATCGCGCCCTCGCACCAGATCAGGTCGAAGGGACCCTGTTCCGGTCGAATCGACGCCATGTCGGCGCAGAGGGTTCGGACCCGTTCGCCGCAACCGGCCGCCGCCGCACGTTTCGTCAGTTCATCTAGGAAAGGTTGGTGGGTGTCCACGGCCAGGATCTCTCCCCGCAGCTCCCGGGCCAGACAGATGGTCTGGGCGCCGTTACCGCAGCCGAGGTCGAGAATCCGGCGTCCCGGTCTGCGGATGTCTTGGGGAATCAGGTTCAAGGCCTGGCGGGTCGATTGGTCGTCACCCGGTCCCAAGCGTAGCAGAGAGGGGTGAAACAGTTTATAAATCTGAGTCAGCATTTCTTGTTCGGTCAATTTTCTTTACTCCATATTTTTTTGAAGGGATGGAACGCTATTCACCCGACAACAGAATCAGGCGAACCAGACAAAGAAAATGTTATCGAACAAGGACCATGTGAGGTCATCTTAACCGCTCGGCCCGGATCTGTCAATACCCGAGCGCTCTATTGCGGGTCTTTTGTTACCGTTACCTCCGAGCTGACTCCGAAAAACTGATAATCGCTGAAACGGGATTCGATCACCAGCCTGACCAGCTTTTCCCGTTCCCCGTCCAGGTAGCTCTCGCGGACCTCGATCCGGCTGGGGTAGCGGATACCGTCCTTGGCGAAGGCGAATTCGGAAATGAAGGTCAGGCGCGGCTGCAATCCGAGAATCAGGCCGCGCAGGCGAATCTGGTCCCGGTCCTTGTCCAGTTGATAACTGCGTTCGATTTTAAGCACCGAACCGTCCTTTTTGCTGATCCAGATTCGGCCCGGGTTGAGGTCGGAACAGGCCCTCCATCTCGGGATGGCCTCGACGATCCAGGCCGCTTGGTCCAGGCAATCCTCCTCTCCGGCAAGGTGATAGATGTAGAAGGCCTGCACATCCGGACCGACGATCGAATTGGGTCCGAAATGCGCCTTGTGGATATCGATGCTGTTCAGGCGCTGGCCCTCGAAGCGGACCCCCTGCGTCTTGTACAAGAGCCGGCGGTTTTCCTCGATCTTTCCGTCATCCATGACCACCAGTTGAATATCGTAGCGCTCCTCGAGTTCCACCGGCACGAAAGAAAAATCCGGCAGCGGCCGGCCGTCGAAATGAGCCGACGGATCGTTCTCGGCACGGGACAGCATGGAACTGGTCAGGATGCGGTCGGTCTTGCTTTCACGGCAGGTGTACAGGTACGACTTCTTCTCCATCATTGTGCAATAGCGTCCCGCCCTTTCGAGCAAGGCCTGCACGTTCGGGTCGATCCGGTCGTAGAATACGCGCTCGATCCGCTCCATATCGATCAGCCTGCCCATCATACCGGGAAGCAGCAGAAACGGCTCCAGATAATACGAAGTCAGGGCTTGTTTGTATGAATGTTCCGCGAGTTTCAGCGCCCTGTCCCGCAGCGCGGATTCACCCTGCACATGCAAACGCTCGGCACAGCGGTACAGGTTCATGGTGCGTTCCCAAACCGGATCGCCCCGGGAATACGCTTCGATCGCCCCGGCCAAATCCCCTGTCTGCATGCGCTTCTCGGCCTGGAAGTTGCAAAACCAGCCGGATAGCCCCTTTTCAAAGAAAAGCCGCGCCGTTTCGGGAAGACCGTAGTCCAGCAGCAGAAAACCCGTCAGCCGGTAGGCCCAGGTTCTTTCCCGGCCGTCGATCAGCTGGCTCTCCAGGAACTCCTGAATTCCCTCGAATTTCCGGCCTTCCAGCAGTTTGTCGATGGCCTGGCGGTGAACCAGGGAAACGTACAGCTCGGCCTGCTCCCGGCTTCCCGGCTCGATGCCGGCCAGGTTGGCCTTGAGTGTGACCGGATAATCGGCCAGATTGGTTCCGGTCTGCAAATTCAGGTTCTGCGTCAGCGCCGCGTAACCCGGCCCCGAGGCGGTGATGCGCAGCGTGGTCGCGACAGGCAGGTTCAGCAGAAAGCGCCCCTTGCCGTCCGTATAGCCCACCTTCAGCCAGTATTCCGCCGTTCCATTGCCGGTCGGGTCGGCTGAAACCGCTCTGACCAGGGCCTCGACACGCATTCCGGCCAGGCAGTCTCCGGCCATGCTGCGGACCGTACCGCCCAGGTTGACCAGGCTTGCCGGTTCATCGGCGGCGGATAGGAGCGGAATCAGGAGGAAAAACAGAATCAGGATCCGCATCAACATGTCTATTCTCCTTGTTGACCATACCTTATCCTTGAGACGAAGATATTATAATTGTATACAGAAAAAGAATATACCGTGAATCGACGAGTTTACGAATACAGAAAGAATTGAGCGGTACCGGTCTTCCGCTCGATTACTGTGAGATCTTTTTTGGGAAGGATGATGGGGCTGCGCACCATAGTACTTTCCCTCAGTACATTCTCGGTCTTCATCCAGATAGCTATTAGGGGGATCTTCGTGAAGAAGACGCAGATCCCCCAACTGTCAAGATAACGATCAAAGATTGTATCGTCGCTTGTATTTGTCGATATAATCGGAAAAACGCTTCAGTACGTAGGTAAGTACCGCAGCATCATCGATGAACCCGATGCCAATGATCCAGTCAGGAATGGCATCAATGGGCGAAACCGCATAGAATACTGCAGCCACTATGACTGCAAAATCACCAGCCGAGAAAATCGTCATCGCCTCTTTTGGATGACAAACAATATGCCAAAGGATCAGCGCTTTCTCCAAACCAACTTTCTTTAAGATATTTCGGAATATGCCCTCGTCTTTAGGATCGACATCTCCCTTCCCAAACTCAGAAATGATTTTTTTGGGATCGTAAGTCATAATCACACCTCCCCATCCAATATGGCATGCGCGTTCAAAACCAACTCTGGTGCAAAAATCCTAGATGCAAGGTAAAATTCGGTCTTACCTTCCTCATGTTTTTTCTTGATTTCTTCAAGGGGCCATACCTGAAGTTTGTCGCTACGGTCTGCCACCCGGAAAACGAGAGCCATGTCGCCCTCTTCCAGAAAAACCGGGTCACGGTTGTAGGAGAAGTACTCTGCTTCTTGCGGAAAAACACCTTTCAGGAAGGAAACGGTTTCATTAAAACCAATGGCCGACACAATTTTCACCTTTCGTTTGATCAACTCCTGCAAATGGCTGTGATAATCCTCCTGATTGATCTGCTGAATGGCGAAAACCACCAGCTTGCCTTTTTCGGCCACAAAAGGTGTGACCATGGAATTGAGTAGATACAAAGTCATGATTACCTCCAAATTTATTTAGCTTAAATATTGTGCAAAATTACACTAACAAAAAAACAAAACACTCTACTTTATAATAAGGTTTAATCCCTATGCGCTATTAAAGATTGCGTTTATACCGTTATTTTTAGGCGTCTTAATCCCTTTCATCAGGTCAAATCCCAGAACTTTTGTTCAGAATTTGGATATAGCGAAGAATCAATTGTCTTAATCCCTTTCATCAGGTCAAATCCCAGAACGACGATATCACCATGAAATCTCCATCGGTTGCCCTAGTCTTAATCCCTTTCATCAGGTCAAATCCCAGAACCATGACTAAATACTTCAAGGCAACGGATAGTGACGTCTTAATCCCTTTCATCAGGTCAAATCCCAGAACTTGCCGACATCCCGTTGAATTCAGCGGATACCATGTCTTAATCCCTTTCATCAGGTCAAATCCCAGAACTGAGAGAACGGACAAATAAAGCATCGGAAAACGTCTTAATCCCTTTCATCAGGTCAAATCCCAGAACGAAAATCCATCGGGGCGAACCCGTTCACACGCGAAAGTCTTAATCCCTTTCATCAGGTCAAATCCCAGAACCAGACAAAATTCGTGAAATCTTCGCCCCGAATCTGAGTCTTAATCCCTTTCATCAGGTCAAATCCCAGAACATCAATAGATGGGTTCTGTTACGTCACGGAAGTGTCTTAATCCCTTTCATCAGGTCAAATCCCAGAACGAAGGAGACTGGTACAATCCAGGAATCGAACCAAAAGGTCTTAATCCCTTTCATCAGGTCAAATCCCAGAACGGCACTTGTGCGGCAGCGATGGACCTATGTACTATCGTCTTAATCCCTTTCATCAGGTCAAATCCCAGAACGACGACAAAACGGCGAGCCTTTCCATACCACTCGTTGTCTTAATCCCTTTCATCAGGTCAAATCCCAGAACGGTTGCGGAGGTTAAAAAATGACAAGCGAGATTATGTCTTAATCCCTTTCATCAGGTCAAATCCCAGAACACGGATTGAGATGGAAATTCGCTATGATGACAAGTGGTCTTAATCCCTTTCATCAGGTCAAATCCCAGAACTCGCAAGAGCTGAAAACGAACGCCGAGAATAAGTCTTAATCCCTTTCATCAGGTCAAATCCCAGAACTGGAATCTGGGAGTTGGTATACAATATTGTGGACGGGTCTTAATCCCTTTCATCAGGTCAAATCCCAGAACCGCTGTCCTCATGCTTGGTGGATCCTATTATGATGGTCTTAATCCCTTTCATCAGGTCAAATCCCAGAACGCCGTCGTCCGGAAGAACGGAGAATTCACCAACGTCTTAATCCCTTTCATCAGGTCAAATCCCAGAACTGAAAATGAGAGCGGACGGGAATTTGTATCTTTCCAGTACCGTCTTAATCCCTTTCATCAGGTCAAATCCCAGAACAGGAGACGAGGCTGTCCTCATGCTTGGAGGCGGAGTTTACGTCTTAATCCCTTTCATCAGGTCAAATCCCAGAACGCCGGGTCAGTACAAGGTGGAGATCAAGTCCGCGTCTTAATCCCTTTCATCAGGTCAAATCCCAGAACGCAGCAACGACAGCAGGCAATTGAGTTTGACAAAAAGTCTTAATCCCTTTCATCAGGTCAAATCCCAGAACTCGCCTGGGAAAAAAAGAAGTTCTCCTTGAAGGAGATCCTGTCTTAATCCCTTTCATCAGGTCAAATCCCAGAACCATCGGACGGCGGTGTCTGGCCGTCGTCCGGAGTCTTAATCCCTTTCATCAGGTCAAATCCCAGAACATTGCCTGGGAGAAAAAACGATTCTCCTTGAGGGAGTCTTAATCCCTTTCATCAGGTCAAATCCCAGAACAAGTCGCTTCATTTGTGGTTGCCGCTACCACTTCGGTTGTCTTAATCCCTTTCATCAGGTCAAATCCCAGAACTTTGGCTCAAACGGAGTATCGTTACCGAGGGTTGGGGAGTCTTAATCCCTTTCATCAGGTCAAATCCCAGAACAAAAAAAGGTGAGGCAATGTTTTCGTTTACTCCAGTCTTAATCCCTTTCATCAGGTCAAATCCCAGAACGGAAGTTGCTGGCGACAGTAGTCGCCGACAACAAGAGTCTTAATCCCTTTCATCAGGTCAAATCCCAGAACCCCGCACTACCGGCAAACATCGTAACCAATTTTTAGAGTCTTAATCCCTTTCATCAGGTCAAATCCCAGAACGTCAGCACTACCTGCTTTATTACTGCCGTTATACACCGTCTTAATCCCTTTCATCAGGTCAAATCCCAGAACCCGGTAGAAGCAGAAAGTTAGATAAAAACTGGAGGTAAAGTCTTAATCCCTTTCATCAGGTCAAATCCCAGAACGCAGTGTCTGTTTTCGTTTACTCCAGAAGATGACGTCTTAATCCCTTTCATCAGGTCAAATCCCAGAACAGCAGCTTCAATGAAATGGCTGCCATTGAGGTGGCCGTCTTAATCCCTTTCATCAGGTCAAATCCCAGAACCAGCGACACATGCGACTATGTTTGTCCGCACCTTGATGTCGTCTTAATCCCTTTCATCAGGTCAAATCCCAGAACGCAGTGTCTGTTTTCGTTTACTCCAGAAAATAATGTCTTAATCCCTTTCATCAGGTCAAATCCCAGAACCCTTTACGAGTCGACCAAATGGGGGTCGGTCGATTTTTGTCTTAATCCCTTTCATCAGGTCAAATCCCAGAACGTCGATTTTTTCGGCAATAGTTTTCCATCACTGGTCTTAATCCCTTTCATCAGGTCAAATCCCAGAACCGCACTACCTTGAAAACAGT
>CAYXHZ010000019.1:24470-52140 GCA_964465065.1 uncultured Clostridia bacterium | reverse complement strand
CCAGTGGAAAGAAGACATAAATTAGCATGATTTCGCCTGGCACCTTTTATTGTTTACAAGACCATCTCAGCTGAAGATATTCTCTTTATAGTTTTGATCTCAGATATTCTTCCATGCTATCATGAATTTTTATTGCAGATTTATTTTTCCATTCAAAAATGTGATTTTTTGAGTTGATAAGGATAAGAACACCTTCTACACCAATATTTTCTAGAACAATGCAATCCTTAGGGAAGTCCTCGTTTAACTCAATTTCTTTTAAAGTTACATCAACAACATTCGCATATTTTTCAATATTCAAACCAGTAATTTCTGTATTAGAAAAAGAAATCGCACCGAACTGCAAGAGGTACTTTTTATACTCATCTGAAAATGCTCTTCCAAGCTTATTTTCAGCTTCTTTTATAGCATCTTCGCTTGCTGGCTTTGTTTTGAACATTTTTTGTTTCTTGTTTATTTCATCAAATATATTAGACATTGTCGCCTCCTTCATTTGCTCTTGATTTCCAGTGTTCACTACGCTCATTAGAAAATTCAATGCGATCTATCTCGGATTCCTTCGTTGTATCATGCAACACAGAATAATTTTCCTTACTTCTATGTTCATCTGGGGTTAGTTCTGCAAGTGGACCATCGTTCTTTTGACCAATATGATGTAATTCTATTGTTTCACCATTTTTGTTTATTGGTGAAAGACCTGCTTCTGCTCTCTCTTTATTAGTACGATCCATTGAGTCTTTTTGATCCCATTCAATGTCACTTCTAACTAGACACTTTCTACCATTTATCTCGTCGTCTTTTAGCCCTTCATTTTTATAAATTTCATATTCTTTGATGGACTTAATTGATTCGAATATTTCATCCAACCAGCCCGTCTCTTCCTTAATCTTTTGTTTTTCTTGATCAGAAAGAGAACTTTCTTTTTGTTTTAACTCTTTACTTTCTGCTGCACATTTATTCTCAATTTTTAACGACTCCAGCGACTGATTTTCAATTGCGCCTAATGAGTATTCCAATGCATTTATTGGGGTTTTACTTTCTCCTAATTCTTTAACGGTAGATTCTTTTGGAAAATCTTGAAATTTGTCTTGGAATTTTGGTATTTCTTTAGCTTGAGATTCAATCATTAAAAATCTCCACGGGTAAAGCCTGCTTTATTCTTGAAATTACTCTTTGAATACTTGTTTGAGAATGGCAAATGAAATATTCAGCAATATCCTTTTCTGTAATTTTAAAATCTGTTTTTCCCACATACTTTTTTAGAAGTTCTATAACAGCGTCAATTACGAAATCTTCAACTTGAGGTACATTCCACATTTCTTTCAAGAGCTTCCTAATTTGCACGGCACCTGAAACACCTGTATTGCCAATTGAATCACTTAAAACTTTAACAAACGCATCTGGGAGCTTCGGTTTAACACAGTATATCCCACTCGTAAGAAGTCTAGTCACTTCTTTGCAAAAATAGGATGAAAGAATATCTTTAGATATTTCGTGTTTAATATTCGCCAACTTCAGTTGGAGCGTGAGTTTATTTGAAGCATCTTCATACAATTCATTTATTGTAATATCCTGCGAAACTGCAAGTGAATTTAAAAACTGAATACATACCTTCGTACCTTTACCTGATAAAAGCTCGCTGATTTCATAAGCCTCGAATGGATGAAGTACGGCACTATTTTGTTGTTGCATCATTTTGAATATTTTATTGTCACTTTGAGCAAGTGATGAAAAACTATTATTTACTGCACATTCAACAGGTTTGGCCATTCCTTCTTTGTGGCATAAGGCATGACCAGTTCTTAGTCTGTTCAGATATAATGCATCATCATCATCAATTCCCAAAGAGCCTGCAAGTAAGGATTGATCATCTCTTGAAACAAGACGGTGAACAATTTTCATATTGGAGTTTTTAATAACATCAGGAGATATTTTGCTTGGAATCTGCTCAACGACGGCGACACCTTGTCCAAGTGAACGCATTTCGGCAATTACATTGCAAAATACTTCGACAGCTTTTCCCTTCGGATTCCCCATCATCTCGCTATTTCTTTCAGTACTTACGTTTTTTAGCAGACGATGAGCCTCTTCGATAACAAGAAAATGTTGAAGCCCTGCATCTTTTTTACCTGGATTTATAGCAGGATTATCCTTTTGCCTGTACTCACTTGTCAAAACCAGTACAAGTCCAACAAAGAAAGCCTTATCGTCATCATCAGCAAGGTTTTCCATTTCGAACACGGTAGGCTGTTTAAGCAGTGTATCAAGGGAATAGAAATCATAGGTATTAAACATCAAGCCTTTAGCTCCAACACATAGGCTTTCTATTCGAGCAAGAATAGCTGTTTTTATATTATCCCGCAACTCTCCCTTGTAGTCCATTTCATGATTGATATAATACTCAACTTCTAACTTTAAATCAGTTAGCGTAGGGTAAAAATAGAAGTGTTCAGGTTTATTGTATTTTGTCTCGTCAACTTCACCACTGCTTTTTATAAAATGAGGATGTACACCAGTGGTGAGGTTCCATCCTTTTTTTACATAAATGCGATGAAGACATTTTTCGATAATATGTGGCATTGGGCCATACAATGCAAAACTTGCGTTAAAAATCGCTTTTAAGTAATCAATGTGTACAAGAGGGTGGACACCATTTTGTACATAAAACGGATTAAAACGGATGGGGCTTACCGTAGCATCTCCGATTGTAAAAACATTCATATTTTTAAAGGATTCATCAGCAAGCAATTGCCTGTAGTCCCTTTTTGCTGACTCCAACACTAAAAACGGTATGCTATCTTGAGCCAGATTTTTTAATATGTATTTCACGGTAGTCGTTTTTCCGCTACCCGTTAATCCACATACAAAAAGATGTTTATTAAGATCCTTTTTGGAAAGTGAAATATATGCATCAGGGATAGTATTTCCATGATCGGTAATATTCCCCAATATATACTCACCGTTATTGGTGTCAGTCAGTGCCAGTGTAGGCATTTCTTTAATCTCAAAGCCGGGAATAGATTCTGTGGGAGTGGAAGCCAGAACTGACAACTCTTCACTGGTAACATAGGAGGCTAAAGCCTTAGGGAATATTGGATTGGACGAATTGTTCTTAGGTATAAACAAATGCTGATTAGGCTTTAGTTCATCAAGATAATAACGAGGAGGTGGTAGTAAGCTATCTGATGGTTTAGATAATTCGCCTAACAGTGTTCCTCCGAGAATGTCACATGAGATTTTGTCGCTTGCAGCAAAAGTTATCGTTGTTTCCCAAAGTCCTGCATTAAAACCCTTTATATATCGCTGAATATATTGGTCGGCTATTTTCTCAAGCTCAAGTGCTATGCCATTCTGTTGTTCTATAGACAAAGATTGAGATTCATTTTGACTGGTTGTATTTGTGGTGCCCTTTGTATAGTTCTCTGTTTCTGTTTTTGATGTATTCATGGTGTTACCAAGCATAAAACCAACAATAGCACCTCTTGTAAATCCATAAACAGTCCCAATGCCAGGTACAACTGAACCTACTGCTGCGCCTCCAAAGGCACCAGCCAAAGCACCTTCAATCCCTCGGGACCTACCCTTGGTAGTCGAACTTCCCTCAGTTTTTGATTCATTTTCGCTATATGATGTTCCAGAACCCTTTTCTTGCCCAACAGTCTGTTTCGCCATTTGATGGAGTTGGTCTCTGATTGAAATTAGCTCCGCAAAAGCGATTTGTTTTTGTTGGTCATTTAGTGGCGTGGAAATTATCGATAAGGTGTAGTTCTTCCCATAGAGCGAACGAATTACAGAAGAAAGATTGATCCGTTGACTCTCTTCGTCAATTTTGATAGCTGGTACACCACTGACTATTCCACCAAAATTATTGCCACTACACATTGAAGACAGTTTTGCAGTTTCATCGTATTCAATTGTTTTTCCTGGTATAACACCATTTAATAGAGCAGTGAAGTGTTCCTTGTTATTGCCATTTTCTTTATTCGATTTTAGACCTAAGAATAACTTCGTTTTCCCGTCTTTGCTCTGTACTGTTAGCATAACAGAAATATTTGAACTGCTTGCCGCTGAATACAAGGCCTGAAATCGCTGGTTGACGAATTTTGGAATATCTTCACAGTCAGAATTAGTGCAAAATTCATGAATTGGATACATATAGAACCCATTCAAGTAACTTTCTACATTGTCTTCTGTTTGAAATTTAAGGATTTCATTATTGAAGCCAGACCACCATGGGAGTAAACGGTTTGAAATATCGTTTAGCTTTTGGAGTGGAGCAATTTGTATTTCGTTCTCCATCACTGTACCTCCCAACCATTATTACTGCAGAAGGATTTAAACTCATTATCAAAAGAAAGTATTACCTTGCCAAGCCACTCAAAGACTTGTGTCTTTGAACTTTCTAAGTAGGCATCAATATCCTCTATCATCTTTGAAATTGCCTTTGGTTCTGCCTTGTCATATGCAAACTTAAATGCCACGGCAGTTAAAATTAAGGTAACTATTCCACTAACAATAGCACCTATTACCATTGTGGGGATAAAGGCGATTCCTGTTATAGCTGCACCTGTAATAAATGTAATACCAGCAGCTACAAGGCCATGCACCAACTGTGGATCGCTGGAATATTTTACATATTCAGGTTCTAAGGAAAGTTTGTTTTCAACTTGCTCTGCCCATTCCTTAACTTTTTCACGAAAATCATGTTCGTAGAATTTGTTCTGAAGTTCGGCACTAGCACTTTTTAATTGTAATCTTGCCTCATCCATAAGAGCATTGACTACTGTATCCAGAAGTATTTCTGAAGATATAATGACCTCTTTGGGAACGTGACTCGACAAAAACATTTTTTTTCTCTGGAAGCCATTATCATCATCCAAATGCATTTGGAGGTTATTCCTGATTTTAAGGAACTCATCATTGATGTCGTCTGTAAATTGGCTTACACTGGTTTTCATAATAAATCCTCCAATACTGCTTTTATTCTTTGCATTTCTTGTGGTAAATCTTTCTTTTTTTTTTGAAGATCACTAATTTGAGTAATAAGCTCTTCGTTACTTTCCTTTTTTTTCAGTTCATTTCGCAAAGCGACCTGTCTATCATTTATTTTCTTGTTAACTGAATTAGAAAACAGTTTGAGATATGTATCAAGAAGATTTTTAGATTGTTGCTGTAGCCCGTTGACTACTTCGTAAAACTCCTCCTTACAAGTTGTTTTGTACGATATCAGGTGTTTTCCTTTATCGTAAACCAGTTTCTCTCCAGTCTTAACTCTGGAAGTTCGACTTCTCTTTGTCCATTTTAATTTTAACCAATTAAATTTGTTCCATACGCTTTCAACTCGATCTTCATACTCTTCTTCTACTCGAAATGCCTGCTTTTTTGTTTCACTTTCAATCGATTTTAGATCAATTTTAGGAAGAGTAATTTTTTTATCTTCTTTGAATGATTCACCAATCTTTGTCAGCTTTGCTTTTAATTCATTAGTAAGAGAAGTAGAAAATTGGTCGATGATAGCAATTATCTCGTTTTGCCCATCGGTCATTGATTTTCGTACTGTTTCAAAATCAGTGCATTTAATAATCTGTTCTGGATATTTCTCCTTAAGCTCTTTCATTTTTGTCTGCCACTCAGCATGCTTTCCTGTGTAGTTGCGTGTAATATCTTCTTTTGTATTATTTAACAATAGCTTGTATTCTTCTAACGCACTGTTAATCCGGTTGATTTCATTTTCAAATTCCTGTGGGTCTCGCTTCTTTGACTCAAGAAGTTCTACCTTAGCATAGTACTCTTCTTCTTGTTGAGCGTATCCATCTCGGAGCGATTGTAAAATTTCACCTAATTGTAGGTTAGGAGCTTGCATAGAAAACTGATCTATTGCGGAAAACAATTTATCAAATCGAGCAGATTCTTTTACAATATCGTAAAGCTCTCGACCTTCATCTTCTGCTTTCTCTCGATAAGGGGCGAGTAACTTCTTTTTACTATCATCTTTTCTTATCTCTGATAACTCTTTACCGTTATTAAAATCATGAATAATTAACTGTAGAAGGCTATCTACAATCAATATTCGCTCTGCTGGTATAAATTGGCTATAAATACGAATGGCATCACCATGCAGTTTTTCAATATCGCTTTCTGAGTACAAACCCGAATGGGTTAAGACCAAAAAAAGCGTTTCTCTACTGCGATTAGAGATAATTTTGTTTACGAATTTACTAAAAGACTCTGATTCAATCGGCTTTATCGGGTGAATAAATATAATGGCGTTAGCATCCTCAAAATACGAGAAAGAGACATTCTGAACACCGCCGACTGCATTAACTCCTGGACTGTCTACAATTCTTAACTCATCAAAATCCCATTTGAGGGGATAACCAAACTGTATTTCGATAGGAATGGAACTTTTTGGCCTTGATGCTATGTAGTCGTTTAATAGGTTTTTCTTCTCGAATAGTCCATTTAATGACGATTCACATTCCAATTCGTTAACCAATTCTTCTGTCAATTCAAGTTTTGTATCTGATGATGCAATATATTCATCTATCAAAGTAGTGGGAATATCTCTGTATTTATCCGAAATCTTGCAGATTTCATGGAGTCTTTCCTTAGCTTCATTTACATCTGGTGTATCTAAGTCATCATAGATTTCTTCTTCACGTCCATCAGCATACTTCACTTTCAGATATGATTTTTCCGATTTGAATATTTCTACAATTGCACTTGTTGCTTGCAAAACATCTGAGGGTAAAAGTTCTGCGCCTAAAAGTGCATTGATAAAGGTTGATTTTCCCGCTTTTACTTCACCAGCAACTGCCAGTGTAAATTTGCCGTTTTTAAGACTCGTTATCCTTGATTGCAGAAACTGTAAATCTATTCCGTCGCCTTCTTTTGACTCCATTGATGATTCAAATTCAGTTCTCTTCCTAAGATAAATGTCACACATGTCGATAACATTGTCTCGATGTGCTTTGTAGTTAATCCCTATCACTAGTCACTCCTTGTTTGTCCTTAATAAATTATCATTTTACTTGTGGCCTTTACCAGATCTGGAATACTGTTCACCCCCAAAAACGTTCCCAGCTTCAGCCGTAAACCGCCATGCTCATGATGACAGTTCTCAATCTGAACCGCATCGATGATGCGTTGACTGATGAGGATCTTGTGCCGTTCGTAAAGTTTTGCGACACCGGGAATCGTCATGAAATCGAAATGGGCCAAGTAGGTGCCTGAACCATAGATTCCTTTTAGCAATTCCATTCACTTCTCCTTTTCATTTCAGAAAATCATTAACTTTAGAGACAGCCCTGTTTTTTTCTGTGGTTTTTGGCGATTTTTTTTCGGTGATCCTTCCTCTCTTTCCAACAACACTGCCGCACGCTCCACAACAAGCTTTTTTGCGAAAGTTCATCTTATCCAAAGGAAAAATCATTTGCAATATCCCACAAACATTTTTTCAGCTTTGCATGAATCATATCGATGAACTGCCAATCAAGCCCCCAGCATGAGCTCCCCTTCACCCCTGTTTGATCTTCCATTCCTTGTAGGCATGCAGGTCCTGCTCCACCATAGCCAAACAGGCAGCCACGACCATGGCGTCATCCACGTAGCCAATCACGGGAATAAAATCCGGAATCAGATCGATGGGGCTCAGGACGTAGAGAAGAGCGGCCACGATGGCGGCAATGGACCAGAATGGGATGGCCCGATAGTGCCCTTTGACATAGTCCGCAATAAGCGAGAACAGCAGCTTGAGATCGGTAATGAAACGTCCCAAGGGGCCTGCGCTACTGAATTTTTTTTCGATCTCTTCCCGTTTCTCAAGCAACCGGTTCAGATCCTCTTCCTTGATCTTGCTGGCACCTTTCTTGAGTTGTTCTTCCGCTTGTTCCTTGGTGATTTCGGTCATTGTTTCCTCCATTTTGATTCATTCATGAAGACATCATAACCAGTCAAAGTGCCAAACGCTGACACTTATAAAAATGAATAAAAATTTCTTCAATAGATCATCAGTCAGGATTCAAGCGGGGCACTTGCCTCACCGCCCACTCCTTGGCCAATAAACCTCTCAGCGAAAATCCTATTCCAGCACAACAAATGGGCAATAAAAACAAACAATGTTATCATGGCCTCAGGTAAAACCATGACGGAGACAGTGACCAAGGCCATCAACCGATTGATCTGGGACTATCAGGTCAGCGCGGATAAATTCATGTCCATGCTGGATGGGGAGATCAAGCCGGGCGGTTTCGATCGCCTCTGGGCCCTGGGCCGCGCCGTCGAGGGCATGAACTATTACGACCTGCTGGAGATCGTCGGTCTGGAACGAATCAAGCGCGATTGGTCGTCTCTGAAACCCACCCTGAGAAACAAAACCCGTATCAAGGGAATCGAGTATGTCTTACATAAGTACGATCTATCCACTGCAAGATAAAATACTGAAAGCCCTGGACACGGCCAATATCCGTTTCTACCTGACCGGCGAGACCGCCTTGTCGCGCTGTTACTTCCACCATCGCTATTCCGACGACCTCGTTTTTTTGTCAATGATGACAACCGGTTTGGCGACCATATGATCGCCGTTTACTCTGCCTTGAAGCGAGACGGTATTGCCATGGAAATCATCATCGATGAGCTCAGATTCAAGCGCTTGATTGCCGACCAGATCTTGAAAATCGATTTCGTCAACGATGTTCCGTTTTATCTCGGAGAAACCCAACAAATTAGTGGCTTCCCGTTTTCGGCGATCGACAACATCAACAACATCCTGGCGAACAAGATCACCGCCCTCCGTGACCGAAGCGAAATCAAGGATCTGGTGGATATTCGGGAAATCGCCATGCAGATCCAGCCCAACTGGAAAATGATCTTCTCGGCGGCCAATTCGAAAGCGGCTGGAATATTTCCACCGGACGTTGCCGAAAAGATGGAAAGCTTCTCCTCAAACAGCCTGGATCGGATCCCCTGGATCAACAGACCCGATTCTCAGCAGTTCTTTCAAGACATCCAAGCCATCATCCGCGACATTCTGAGCCTTCCAAAAACAAGATTCTGAATTGAATCCCCGCACCTCTCTTCGCTTCCGTTCTCACTTACCTTGGTATCCCCACCAAAATAAACCTAAATTTCGCCTGGCACCCTTTTTCTTTCCTGGCAATGCGGATTGATTCGCAAAAAGTGAGGGCAGATCAGATGTCCGCCCGAGCGCAACACTCACTCCGGACGATTACCTTGATATTATTCGGAATTTCGACCCTGACTAGTTTCAAACGGAGTTTCATGGCTAGTTGCGACCCGGCAGCCCCGAACCAAGGACAAATCTTTTCCGGTAACCGGACGGTAGCTTTCAAACCGGGCATTGGGCTATAATGGGAAGCATAACATGAAAACCAGGATCCTGATCATCGAAGACAACCGTTCCATGCGGGAAATGCTGGAAAACATCCTGCGCGAGCACGACTACCAGGTCGAAGCGGCGGCTACGGCCGGCGAGGGACAGCAGCTCATCCAGAGCCGTTATTACGATGTCATTCTCTCCGATTTCCAACTCCCCGACACCGACGCCCTGACCATCCTGCGCCGCAGCGACGGCGCCAAGACTCCCTTCATCATCATGACTGCCTACGGCACGGTCGAACGGGCCGTAGAGGCCATGAAACTGGGCGCCTTCGATTTCCTGGTCAAGCCGGTCGACCCGACTCACCTGTTCCTGCTGATCGACAACGCCCTCAAGCAGAACCGCTTGCGCCACGAGCACCGGGTATTCCAGGAGCTGATGCAGGAACAGATGGCCGAAACCCCGATCATCGGCAAGAATCCAGATTTTCTTCGGGAGACCCAGAAGGTCACCCAGGTGGCCGGTACCGACACCCCGGTACTGGTGCTCGGCGAAAGCGGCACCGGCAAAGAGCTGATCGCCCGCTCGGTCCATCTGCTCAGTCCGCGCCGCGAAGCCCCGTTCATCGCCCTCAACTCGGCCGCCATCCCCGAAACCCTGCTGGAAAACGAACTGTTCGGCCACGAACCCGGCGCCTTCACCGACGCCTCGCGCCGCCAGACCGGTAAACTGGAACTGGCCCAGGGCGGCACCTTCTTTCTCGATGAAATCGGCGACCTGTCGCTGAGCCTTCAGGGCAAGTTGCTGCGGGTCATCGAAGAGCGCAAGATCACCCGTATCGGCGGACAGAAGGAAATCCCCCTCGACCTGCGTTTCGTCTTCGCCACCAACTGCCGGCTCGAGGATGCGGTACGTACCGGCCGCTTCCGTCATGACCTCTACTACCGCATCAACATCTTCCCCATCATGCTGCCGCCCCTGCGTGAACGGCCGGAAGACATCGCCATCCTGTCCGAATACTTCGTAGAGCGTATCGCCCGGCAGTTGAAGCGGGGCTCGCTGCGGCTCAGCGACAAGGCCCTGAAAAAACTGCGCAACTACCCCTGGCCCGGCAATATCCGCGAGTTGCAGAACACCATCGAGCGGGCCGTCATCCTGTGCCGGGAAGACGAACTGGCCGCTCACCACATCATGCTGCCGCAAAAACCATTGCTGGACAACACGCCCAGTTTCTCCCTGGACGGAGACCTGCGCAGCGTCTGCCGTCGGGCCAGCGATTGCGCGGCCCGGGCCAAGATCGCCGCCGTTCTGGAAGAAACCATGGGCAATAAAAGCGAAGCGGCGCGCCGTCTGGGCGTCAATTACAAGGGACTGCTGGAGAAGATCCGTCTGTATGGGCTGGGCCGGGAATCTTAAAAACCGTCTGACAGCCAGCCTGGGACACCTGCTGGTCAGCGCTCTGCTGCACAGTTGCCGGCTACGCGTTCACGACGAAACCGTTCCGGTGAGCGGCGCCCGCATTTTCATTTTCTGGCACCGTCACCTGCTCTACCTGATGTTCCACTTCCGTCATGTCGGCGCCCGACCGCTGATATCGCTCTCCAAAGACGGCGAACTGGTCAGTTCGATCGCCCGAAAATTCGGCATGAACCCCATCCGCGGCTCCTCGTCGCGCGGCGGTGCCCGTGCCCTGCTGGAACTGATCGGCCTGGCCAAAAGCTCCACTCAGGATATCCTGATCACCGCCGACGGGCCCAAGGGTCCGTTGCGTCAGGTCAAACCCGGACTGGTCAAACTGGCCCAGAAAAGCGGCGCCCCGCTCATCCCCGTCTGCTGGCGGGCCTCGCGCTGCTGGGTGCTGAGCCGCAGCTGGGACCAGTTCATGATTCCCAAGCCCTTTTCCCGAATCGATCTGTTCCTGGGTCCGGCCATCGACGGTCTGGATATCGACGAAGAAAAAGTGGGCGAAATCATGAAAACTCTTGAAAAAAAACACGGCTGCGTTTAGCCTATTACTGATAAGCGATTGCGCGGAAAAACCGTACAAAACCATTTGATTGAAAGGCTGAGGAGGAGTGGGACATGGAAAATAAGAAACTGAAACGGATCGGAGTGTTGACCGGCGGCGGCGATTGCCCCGGATTGAACGCAGTCGTCAGGGCGGTGGTCAACACGGCCATCCGCGAGTACAATCTCGAGGTGTACGGCATTCTGGACGGTTATTCCGGCCTGATCAATAAAAAGATACGCCCGCTGGAGCTCAAGGACGTTTCCGGAATCCTGCCCCGCGGCGGCACCATCCTGGGCACATCCAACCGCGACAACCCGTTCAAGTACCCCGTCGAGGGCGAAGGGGAAAAACGCTACCAGGACGTTTCCCACCAGGTCATCAAGACCGTCGAATACAACGAACTGGACGCCATCGTCACCATCGGCGGCGACGGCACCCAGGCCATCGCCGAGCAGATCTACCGCCAATGCGGCATCCCGGTGGTCGGCGTTCCCAAAACCATAGACAACGATATCGACGGCACCGATGTCACCTTCGGCTTCGACACCGCCCTGGCCGTGGCCACCAGCTCTATCGACAAGCTGCATTCCACGGCCGAATCGCACCACCGGGTCATGGTCATCGAGGTCATGGGCCGGTACGCGGGCTGGATCGCCCTGGAATCGGGGATCGCCGGCGGCGGCGACGTCATCCTCATCCCGGAGATTCCCTTCAAGATGGAAAAGATCGCCGAAAAAATCGACGAGCGGGCGCAGCGCGGCAAACGCTTTTCTCTGGTTGTCGTTGCCGAAGGAGCGACCTGGGAGGGCGGCGAACGCATCGCCGCCCGCAAGGTGGCCGATCCCAACGACCCCATCCGTCTGGGGGGCATATCGACCATCATCGGCAACCAGATCGAGGACCTGACCGGCATCGAAACCCGCTACACCATACTGGGTCATGTGCAGCGCGGCGGCAGCCCGTCCCCCTACGACCGCATCCTGGCCACCCGTTTCGGTTTCCATGCCGTGCAGGCCCTGGTCGACGGTCAGTACGGAACCATGGTCGGTTTGCGCGGACAAGACATCAAAACCACGCCGATCAGCGAAGCCATCGCCGTTCCCCGGCGCGTCAAACCCGATTCGGACATCGTCGCCACCGCCAAAGCCGTCGGCACCAGCTTTGGGATTTAAACCATGGCCATCAACAAAGGACATCTGATCGCCGGGATCTGGAGAGACACGCCCCAAAGTCAGGCGTTTCAGGCCTTCGAGGTGCGCAGCGGCGACCCGCTGCCGCCCGTGTTCCACGAAGCCGATGAAGAGGTGATCCACAACGCCGTACTGATGAGTCAGGCCGCCTTCAAGATCACCCGCAGCTTCAGCCCGGGCAAGCTGTCACAGGGCTTGCTGTCGGTCGTCAAGTCCCTGCAGAAATGGAGCGAGGAAATCATCGCCCGGGCGCATCGGGAGACCGCCCTGCCCATCGAAAGACTGCAGAACGAGATGTCCAGAACCTGCTTCCAGATCCAGGCCATGGCCGACCATATACTGGAAAAACCCTGGCAGGACGCCGTCATCCAGACGGCCGACAAAAGCTGTCTGCCGGTCAAATCCGATCTGCGCCGCTGCCATCAGCCCATCGGGCCGATCGCTGTTTTCGGCGCCAGCAATTTTCCGCTGGCCTTCTCGGTAGCCGGAGGAGACACCATGAGCGCTCTGGTCACCGGCAACACCGTGGTGGTCAAGGCCAACCCGGCCCACCCCGGCACTTCGGCCTTGACCGCCTGGGCGGTTCACGAAGGACTGAGCCGCATCGGTTTTCCCGACGGAGCCATCAGTCTGCTTCAGGGTTGCCAACCCGAAACCTCGGAAAAGCTGGTCAACCACCCCCAGCTCGAAGCGGTCGCCTTTACCGGATCGCACTACGTCGGCCGGCACCTGCACGAACTGGGCGCCGTCCGGCCGCGACCGATTCCGGTTTTCTCGGAAATGGGCAGCATCAATCCCATCCTGCTGTTCCCGGAAATACTCAAGAAAGAGACTGCGGCGCTGGCCAAGACCATTTCCGCCTCGGTCACGGTCGGCAACGGCCAGTTCTGCACCAAACCCGGCCTGCTGGTGGCCATCGACGGAAAAGAACTCGACCGTTTCATCTTTCTACTCAAGGGGCAGCTGTCGATCGAGCCCTGCGGCATGATGGTCACCCGCGAGATCAGCCGACGCTACTGCGATGCCATCCATACCCGCTGCGACCGCAGCGACCTGATTCCGCACACCTGCTGCGACCTGAGCGTCACCGAACCGACGCCGCAGTTGTTCGAGGCCTCGGCCGCCGATTTCCTCAACACGCCCGATCTTCAGGAAGAATTGTTCGGGCCGGCCACGCTGCTGGTGCGGTGTCAGGACCAAGAAGAGATGCGACAGGTGCTGGAAGCGATGCCCGGCCAGCTGACGATCACTTTCCACGCCGATAAAACAGAGTTGGAGTCCGTTTTGCCGCTGCTGCGCGGAGCGAGCCGCAAAGCCGGGCGTATCCTCTGGGGGGGAGTGCCGACCGGAGTGGAAGTCAGTCCGGCCATGGTCCACGGCGGCCCCTACCCGGCATCCAACGACGGTCGTTTCACCTCGGTCGGTACAGCGTCCATCCATCGCTTCATCCGCCCGGTCTGCTATCAGAACTTCCCGGACGAACTGCTGCCGGCCGCCCTGCAAAACGACAATCCGCTGGGTATTCTGCGCTGGGTGAACGGTGCGCTGACGCGAAATCCGATCAAATAGACGCCAAGCTACAATGGCATTTCAAAAATCTGGTAATGGGAAACGGCCATGCCCAGGCGCCGGTAACTGGCCTGCGCCGTCTGGTTGAACTCATCGACGTAGAGTCTCAAAGCCTTGACCTGTCCTGCACTTTCCGCCCGCATGCAGGCGTTTTCGAACAAGAGCCGGAAGACCCCGCGCCGCCGCTGCGCCGGCACGACGTACACCGATTGGATCCACCAGTAATAACCTGCCCGCCAGTCGCTCCACTCCGGAATGATCATCAGCTGCCCCAGTCTTTCTCTTCCGGAGACGGCCAGCAGGTAAAAACCCCGGCTCCTGTCCTGCAGCACGGCGGCAACCCCTGAACGGGTCAGCGACCGATCAAGATCCAGGGCTTCGCTCTCTCGGGCAAGGCTGATGTTGCTGTCGGTAATCCAGTCCAGATCCGAGGCGACGGCGAGTCTGACCGTTATGGAATCGTCGGCCATCATGGCTCAACCCCCCCGGCGCAATGCTTCGAGCAGAGCGGGAAAATCGCCGCCGGCCCCACCCAGGCCCAGGTTCACCAGACGCCTCGCCCGGTCGAGGTCCTCGGCCGTATCGACCGTCAGGCGCAGCTCCTGGCCCTGGCGGGAATCCGGAGCCGGCGGATAATGGCAGCGGAACAGGCCGCTGTGCTTGCAAAACAAGGTCACATGCTCCAGATCCTCCGCCTTGCGGGCCAGTTCCCAGGTCCGGCGCAGGCATAAAGCGGTCATCCCTTCTACCACCGAGCCCAGAGGCATTCCGCTTTCGCACACGTAATCCCAGTCGCCGCTCTCGAGCCAGGGCAGAATTCGTCCCGGGCCCTGCGGATCGATGAGCGGGTTGTCCCCGGTGGCCCGGAGGTAGATTCGATCCGGGAATTGTCGGGAAGCCTGATAAAAACGGTCCAGCACGTTCGCTTCCGAACCCCGGAAGGTGTCGATGCCGTAGCGCGCCGCCAGTTCAACCAGGATATCGTCGGCTGCCAGAGAGGTGGTGCACAGGACCACCCTTCCGATCCTGCTTTCGGCCTTCAGAATTTCGATGGCGTGAGCCAGCAGGGGCTTTCCGCCCAAATCGGCCATGGACTTTCCGGGAAGCCGGGTCGAGCCCATCCGGGCCTGCAGAAGAACCGTAGCCATTAAAAATAGCTCCGTACCGTTTCCAGGCTCTGCTCCAGGTGCTGCGGGTGGTAGTTCTCGATGGTCACCAGGCCGCTGTAATCGGCCAGAAGCGACAGGTAGGGGGCGAACGGCGGCAGCGGCAGATGATCGACGGTACGTTCCGGCGCGGCCTCGGTCGGAGCGGAGTGGTGCAGGTGGACGACCGCCGCCTGGCTGAGCCGCTCGCGCACTCCGCCGAGCCCGTGACCGTGCTGCAGCAGATGACCGATGTCGATGGCGTAACCGACGGCGCTGGCATCGATGACCGGGTCCAGGTCCGGCAACGGCGTGACGGTGTTTTCCAGCGACAGGGGAAGACCGGGGAATCGCTGTCTGAGCTCGGCGAAAAAAGCGCTGTAGGTTTCGCTGAGCGACTGGTTGTCCTGGCCGGAGACATAGGCGGCTGGAACATCGTAGTGGAAGGTGTGGGTCAGCGGCCTGAGCGGCGCCAGGGCCTCGATGAGCCGCAGCGAGTCGTCGAGGGCCTTTTGGGGAGCCTCGAAAATGGGAAGATCCAGCGGCATATGCAGCGAATACGTCAGGTCCTGCCCCTCTTTGAGCCGCAGCAGCGGTTTGACCAGGCTGGCGCCGTCGACCGTCTGATCGGTGACCAGCAGCTGGATGTCGCTGACCTGACGGCGCAGATAGAGCAGGTTCTGCCACAGGTCGCCCGGCAGGACTGTGGAGGGGGCGCCGAGCCGGAAGCGCGCCGCGGCTTGGCGTTTGAGGAGCTGCGGGATGCCGGCCGTCACCCGGATGACCTGGTGCGCCAGGTGGGCCAGATACTGATTCCAGTTGCCCAGGAGTTCCTGAAGGGTGAGCCGGGCGCTGTCCGTGTCGGGCGGCGCGCAACTCAGATCGTCGCTGAGCAGGATCAGGTTTATTTTCTGCTCTCTCTGGATACTGAGCAGCTCGTTGAGGTAACCCCGATCGTTCTCCCAAAGCTGTTCGCTGTTGAGCTTGCCGGAATCCTGCTGCAAACGATTGGCCAGGTGCCGAGTCAGGCTGTCGATCAGCACGGTCCTTCCGGCGCATTTGTGCAGCAACGGTCTGAGATCGTGCCGTTCCTCACGCAGCTCGAAGCGATCCCCGCGACGGCGCTGATGCCGGCGGATATGACTCTTCCCGTTATCGGCGGGTTTGTCGGCGGTGACCAGACAGACGGGGCGGCGTTCATAATTCAGGGCCAACTCTTCGCCGTAATGGGATTTGCCGCTGTTGACTCCACCCAGAACCAGGGTGATTTTATCGATCATGCATCCTCCCAGACCTGTCAAGTGTTTGCTGGCTATATGCCATAACAAACTGGTTATACCGCTTTCCCCGGCCCCAGTCAATCCGCTTTGCTCAGTTCGGTCCGAAACGGCAGAACAGCCGGCAGGCGCATTGCAGAGCGGAAGGCAAGCGACCGAAAGTGGATTTGACAGCGGGATGAGGGTATATATATAATTCGAGTCCATCGCAACCCGAGTGGATTGAGGAGCAGCCGGCATGATCATGATCGATTTGCGCAAGCATGAGACCCTGGGCCGCCTGTTTCTCCGCTTCGGCGCCAGCCCGCCCGCCCTGCACAAGCGCAACGTTTCGCCCCAGGACGTGACGGAGCTGCTGCTGGGCCTTGACTGGTTGCTGTCCCTGCTGATCAAGGCGGAGTCGATCGCCCGCTTGCAACTGGCCGGTGATGAACCCGGCAGTTCCCTGCTCAACGCCGACCCCGGCTGTCAGATCCAGTTCATCAAACAATACCTGGAAAATTACTCGAGCAGCCTGTTCTCCTTCAACCGTTCCGAACGGCAGACCTTTGTCTTCGTTCTGGAAAACGTCATGGAATACCTTCGCCAGCAGACCGATTCCGCCCAGACGGCGGCCCCGCCCAGCTCGGCCCCGCAATTCATCGACAGCCGCTTCTGGTTCGAGAACCTGTTCAAGATGGTCGACGAAAAGCTGACCTTCAACCTGGGCAGCGACGCCCAGGGACGGCCGGTTCTGCTCGACAGCGATCGCGAGATCCCGCTGACCCCGTTCGTCATCAAACAGGACGAAACGATCCTGCTGTTCAGCGAATTGGACCAGAACGGACCCGTGTACCGCTCCCTGTCCGGAAACGTCTCGCAGAACGGCGGGTTCAATGAAAGACTGCAGCTGGCCGAATACCTGATTCAGAATCTGGCCTTGACCGAGCTGGAGCCCTTGTTGACCGGATTGTCCCCCGACGACAGCCCGCTGCTGTCGGTCAGAAGCCGGGTGCAAGCGGCCGTCGATTTTTACCGCGAGGGAGATTGGCAACAGACCATCACGACCATCGACCGCATCGCGGAAACCCTGGAAACCCCCTTTCCCCTGCTGCAAAGGCTACGCATCCTTTCGCTCCTGCGCCTGCGCCACAGCGCTGAAGCCATCAACGAAGCCAAGCTGTTTTTATCCCGATTTCCGACCTATTCCTCGCTTTACGAGGTGATCGCCGAAGCCTACGAGCAGAAAGAAGACTACAGTTCGGCGCTCAGCGCCTACGAGCGGGCCGCCCAGTTCAGCCGCAGCCGCAACCTGGCCGCCAAGATCAAGGAGCTCAAGCAACGCCTCAAGGACAAAAAGGAAGAACAAAGCGAAGACCTGGCCGAATACCTGGCCCCCGTGTCCATCAGCGAAGAGCAGCACAAAACCATGGTCAAGCGACCGGCTTTGCTGCAACAGATGGCCGAGGTCCTGGGCAGCGAGCATCGGCCCAACCTGCTGCTGGTCGGTGACGGCGGCGTCGGCAAAACCAGCCTGATCCAGCAATTCGTATCCCAACTGGAAGACAACCCGGGCTGGAAAGCCAGGTTCAACTTCCGGGATATTCGGACCATCCAGTTCGTGCACCTGCTGACTGGTTCCAAGTACCGCGGCCAGTTCGAGGAAAAGGTCCTGGCCCTGCTCAACGAGGCCGTCAGGCAGAAAGTGCTGCTGATGATCGAGGACATCCACCTTCTGTTCAGCCAGGGAGGCGCCCGGGGCACCGCGCTGGACTTCATCAACATCGTCCGGCCTTTTTTGCAGGAAAAAAAGCTGCAGATGGTGGCCACGACCCATTACGAAGAGCTCAAGAACACGCTGGAGCGCGACAACGCCTTCATGGGCTGCTTCCACCAGATCCTCGTGCGCGCCTGCGACGAAACGGATACCCTCGAGATCATCAACCGGGTGCGCGCCTTCCGCCGGGAGCAGTGGGGCATCCATTTCCCCCGGGAACTGCTGCCCGAAGTCATGGAGCTCAGCCGCCAGCTTCTGCGCAGCCGGGCTTTCCCCGATGCGCCGCTGCTGCTCTTGGACCGTGTCTACGCCAAGATCCGCCGGCAATTCGATTCCGGCCAGGATAGTCTGGACATGTCGACTTTTCAGCGGCTGTTGGCCGAAACCGTCAAAGACATGGCCAACCTGCCCGACCAGTTGTTCGGCGTGTCGATACACGACCGCCTGGCCAGACTCGAGGAACGGATAGCCGCTCGGATTATCGGCCAGGACAGAGTCCTGTCCCGCCTGAGCGCCAGAATCACCGCCTACAAACGAGGCTTCAAGATCCGCAGCAACCGTCCGGACGGAGTGTTTCTGCTGGTCGGGCCGACCGGTGTCGGCAAAACCGAGACCGCCCATGTACTGGCCGAGGAATTGATCGGCAGCCGGGACGCCCTGCTGCGGGTCGACATGTCCGAATACATGGAAAAATACACCTATTCCCGTTTCATCGGCGCCGCCCCCGGTTACGTCGGCTACAACGACACCAACCAGTTGACCGACAAAGTCCGTCAGAATCCCATGACCATCATCCTGCTCGATGAAATCGAAAAGGCGGACCCGCAATTGCTCAACATCTTTCTGCAGGTCTTCGACGCCGGGCGCCTGACCGACGCCCGGGGACGGGTGGTCGATTTTTCCGCTACGGTGATCCTGATGACCTCCAACGTGGGTACCGAGCTCTACAGCGCCTCCACGCTCGGTTATCAGGAACAGGGACGGAATTCGCGGGTCGCCGAATCGAGCCTGGTCAAGATGATCAAGAAACGTTTTTCGCCGGAGTTCCTCAACCGCATCGACGACATTCTGGTTTTTTCCCCCTTGGCCGACGACACCGCCATGCAGATCGTATCGCTGCAGCTGGAAACGATCAAGAAGCAGCTCCTGCGGGAAGGCAAACTGATGATGATCGCGCCGGCCGTCATCGAATACCTGGCCCGTCAAGGCGTAAGCGCCCAATACGGGGCCCGTCAGCTGAGCCGGGTCATCACCCGGACGCTCCTGGAGCCGCTGGCCGGCAAGGCCATCACCGAGGAGTGGCAGCAGGGCAACCTGATCTATTGCGAACTGGCGGGTGAAACCGTGCAGATCCGTATCCAGAACGATATTCCCGAACCCAGGAACGCCGTCCTCCATGACAGCGTCGAAACGGAACAGGAAATGGAGTGCGATTCATGAATAAAGTGCTGATCGTCGACGACGAAAAAAACATCCAGGTTTCCCTGTCTTCCGTGCTCAAAGACGAAGGGTTCTCCGTTTTTCTGGCTTCGACCGGCGAAGAGGGCATCGAAAAGATGCAGAACGTCCGCCCCGAACTGATCCTGCTCGACATCTGGCTGCCCGGCATCGACGGTCTGGAAACCATGCGGCGCATGCTGGAGATCGACCCCATGCAGACGATCATCATGATCTCCGGCCACGGCAACATCAACGCCGCCGTCAGAGCCCTCCGCCTTGGGGCCTACGATTTTCTCGAGAAACCCCTCAGCCTGGAGAAAGTGCTGATCGTGCTCAATCGCGCCCTGCTGTACCGCGGCGTGCTGGCGGAAAACCAACGGCTGAGGCAGATCGTCGAACAGCAGATGGACAACGAGGCCAAGTCTTCCCAGAAGCGGGAGAGCACCGGGCACATCGAGTATGCCGCCACCGGATCCGATTACGTCCGCAAACAGGCGACCATCGGCAAGAGCGCCATTCTAAAGGGAATCGGGCTGCATACCGGCGAGAAGACCGGTCTGGTGCTCAACCCCCTGCCGGCCAACAAGGGTATCCGCTTCGAAAACATCTCCGAGCCGGGCTACATACCGGCCCGGGTCGAGTACCTGGATTCGACCAGTTACTCGACATCGATCCGCAAGGACCGCCTGGAAGCCAAGACCATCGAGCACATCATGGCCAGCCTGCACGCCGCCGGAATCACCAACCTGGCGATCAAGATATCCCGGGAAGTGCCGGTCGCCGACGGTTCGGCGGCCAAGTTCTGCGAGTTCATCCGCGAATGCGGTGTCGTCCAGCAAGACGAGATCATCCCGGAAATCGTCATCGAAGAGCCGATCCAGCTCGGCAAACAGAGCCCGGACGGAAAATTCATGCGCATCGAACCCAGCGATACCTTTTCGGTCAGTTACACAACCATCTATCCGGAACCGCTGGGACGATCGACCTATCATTTCGTCATGAACTCCTTCGAAGACTTCGAGAGGGAGATCGCCCCGGCACGGACCTACGGTTTCGTCGAGGAAATGAGCCGGCTGACGGAACTCGGCCTCGGCGAGGGCGGACGCCTGCACAACTTTATCTGGATCGACAACGATCTCAAGGTCATCAACACCGAGTTGCGCTTCCCCGAAGAACTGGCCCGGCATAAAATTCTGGACATCATCGGCGATTTTTACCTGCTCGGCCGGCCGATCCGGGCCAAAATAACCGCCCAGAAAACCGGACATGCCGACAACGCCCAGATGGTCAACCTGATCAAGGAACGCTACGGCTGACCCGTAAGCGATCGAATTGTCTGCCCTGGCCCGGGAAAATATATCTTTTTATAATCCGGCAGGCCTGGACACTATTCTTTTCATTTTTTTTTTTGTTATAATCCCTTATTGCGATAGCGAGGTGAAGTGATGAAACAGTACGAAAAATTTTTGGACTATGTTCTGTTCGAACAACTGGAAAGCGACTTTATCGGCGAGAATTTCCGGGCTGGCAAAACCGTCGACCGCAAGGTGAAGAGCCATGCCGTCATCAGCCGGATCCATCCCTATTTCCTGGATGATGGCAACACCTGGAACCGCATCAAAATCCTGCTGGAAGGTGTCAAGAAATCCAATATCCCCTATCTGCACTCCCCCAACATCATCGATCAGGACAACAAGACCCCGTACCTCGAATATCCGCTGCTCAAGGCAAAAAGTTTCGAGAAGGTGATGAACGACGCCAAGGAGAAGGACATCCCCATCAACTTCGATCTGGCCATGTCGATCGCCATCTCGATCGCCGAACTGGTCGACATGGGTTCCTCCATCGTCGTCAGCGGTCAACGTTCCTTTCATGGCTTCTTGACTCCAGACAACATTCTGGTCGACGGTGACGGCAAAATTTACCTGAAAAACTACGGCATCGCCGCCTACCTCAATTACAACGACAATCTCTACGATGCGCTCTCCCGGAAGTACGGCACCCTGCTGACCCCCGAATTCATCAAGCGTGAAAAGCTGAGCGCCCAGTCGGATATCTATCACCTGGGCTTTCTAGTTTATAAAATGCTCACCGGCAATTACTTCTCGTACACCGAAGGCGAGGACTTCGAAACCAAATTCGCCAACATCAGCTTCAGCTCCTACGTGCCGACCACCGACAAGGATTTCCTGACCAGCATCATCACCTTTTTCAAAAAAACGCTCAACCCCGATCCGGCGCAACGTTTCGGCAACATCAAAGAGTTCAAGGATTTCATCTCCCGCTACTTCCATATCGAGGAACTGTCCTCGGTGACCTTCAACCTGGCATACTTCATCAACTCCGTTTACATGGAAGAAGACGAAGCCATGGGCAAACGCTACACCCAGGAATTGAGCTACGAGATTCCCGAAGAGAAGAAACCGGAACCGGTGATGTCCGGAGCCGATTCCAAACATCTGGTCGAGGATATCCTGACCGGCCTGGACGAAAAACAAAAATCTCCCAAAGGTCTGTGGATCGGCATCGCCTCGGCGGCGCTCGTCGTCCTGGTCGTCGTCATCATCATGGTCATGCAGAGCAAATCGGCTGCGGAGGCCGCCAAGAAAGCCCTGGAAGAGCAGCGGTTGGAATCCCAGCGACAGATCGAATTGATGAAAAAGGATCAGGAAGCCGTGCAGTCGCAGATGATGGACCTGATGGCCAAGAACGCCGAGACCGCTGAAGAGCAGAAAAAAAAGGACGATCAATTGGCCGAATTGCGCAAGAAGCAGGAAGAACTGGACAAGCGCCGCAAGGAAGAAGCCGACAAACTGCTGGAAACGCAGAAAAAGGAAGCCGAGAGCCTGCAGCAAAAACAGGCGCAGGAAGAAGCGTTGAAAAAACTGGAGGAAGACCGCAAAGCGGCCGAAGCCGAAGAACAGCGCAAAAAGGAAGAAGCGGCCCGGCTCGAAGAGGAAAGACGCAACCGTATCCCCCAGGTCGGCGAGTTGCTGGACCTTTCGGAAGTGGACGTTCACCCGAAACGGATATCCGGTGAAGATCCGCAGAAATTCAGTTCGGATATACGCAAAAAGCTCAAGGGGCAGAAGATCACCATCACCATCCGCCTCTTGATCGACGAAAAAGGCCGCATCTCCAAACAGGAGGTGCTGCCCAAGGAGATGGACCCGATGCTGAAGATGGAAATATCTTCGACACTGGGCACCTGGAAATTCGACCCGGCCAAAAAGAAAAACGTGCCGGTCAAAGTCTGGTACACCCAGAACATAGACCTGAACTTCTGAATCGGGTGAATCATGGCGAAACGAGGGCTGGTGATCTGGCTGATCCTGTGGCCGGCCCTCGTCGGCGCCTCCAACGCGACTCCGCCGGGCAAAGACAGCCTGGCTTTCGACGTCAGCGGCGGCATCACCCTGAGCAGCGGCAACTCCAGCCAGACCGTCATCAACGGCGGTTACAACTTCATCTACAACAAGAGCGCATTCGGTTATAAAAGCAAACTGGAAGTATTCTACGGTCACAGCAACGGCAGTACCGAAGTCAACAACGGCTCCTGGGACCACTCCGTCCTGCATTCGCTCAACAAACGTCTCAACCTGTCCGGAAACCTGGGCATCGAATACGACCGGGTGGCCCAGATCGGATCGCGAACCAACCTGGACCTGGGCGTCCTCTACAAACTCAATCAATCCGACCGCAGCAAAACCGACCTGAGCGCCTCCATCCGCGGCGAATACCTGCGCGGAATCGGAGAAACCGAGGACCGCAAGAGTACCCGCCTGGCCCTGGGTCTGGCCAACGAATGTTCCTTATCCGAAACGGCCGCCTTCAAGCTGAACTGCCAACTGATCCCCAACCTGCTCGATCCGATCCGGGACTACCGTCTCGAGTTGCAATCCAGCCTGTCGGTGCTCATGAAACGCCCTGTCTGGCTGACCCTGAAAATCCGCGAGCGCTACAGCAGCCAAACCCAGGACGAAACGGTCAAAAACAACGACCTGACTCTGGTGACCGCCCTCACCCTCTCTTTTTAAACCGTACAAAATTCGACTGATTCTTTTTCAATAACCGAAAAATGAATGTAATCGCGGCCGTCAGTTCTTGAAAAAAGGCCTGTTTTCAGGTAAATATGTCCGATGAGTAACAACAGCCCCATCATATTGACGATCAACCCCGGTTCCACATCCACCAAACTGGCCGTTTTCCGCGCTGAAGAGCGAATAGCCCAGGAAAACCTGTCCCACAGCAGCCAGGACCTGGCGCAATACAAGAAGGTGACGGATCAGAGTCCCTTCCGCAGCGCCCTGGTCTTCGAATTCCTGACCAAAAACAATCTCAAAGCGCAGGATCTGGCCGCCGTCGTCGGTCGCGGCGGTCTGCTGACCCCAATGCCGTCCGGCACCTACCACGTCAGCCAGGCCATGATCGACTACCTGCAGCTCAACATTCTCGAACATGCCTCCAACCTCGGCGCCCTGCTGGCCCGAGACGTGGCCGCCGCCGGAGGGATTCCGGCCTTCATCGTGGACCCGGTGGTGGTCGACGAACTCGACGATGTGGCCCGGATCACCGGCATCCCTGAAATCAAACGCATCAGCATCTTTCACGCCCTCAACCAGAAGGTGATCGCCCGGGAAGCGGCCAAGAGCCTGGGAAAACCCTACAACGAATGCCGGCTGATCGTCGCCCATCTCGGCGGAGGCATATCCGTCGGAGCCCATCAGAGCGGCCGGGTCATCGACGTCAACAACGCCCTCAACGGCGACGGTCCCATCACCCCCGAACGGGCCGGATCCATTCCCAGCTGGGGCCTGGTTGAACTGGCCTTGTCCGGACGTTACCCGCGCGAACAGCTCAAGAAAATGATCACCGGTCAGGGGGGCATGGTGGCCCATCTGGGCAGCAACGATGTCCGCGAAACTGTCCGGCGCATCCAAAACGGCGACAGCCACGCCCTACTGATCTACCAGGCCATGGCCTACACCATCGCCAAGGAGATCGGCGCCATGGCCGTCGCGTTGAGCGGAAAGGTCGATGCAGTGGTAATCACCGGCGGAATCGCGTATAATACGGATTTCGTGGCTCTGATCAAAGAGCGGACCTCCTTCATTGCCCCCTTTCTGGTTTACCCCGGAGAGGATGAAATGAGCGCCCTGGCCAAGGGTGCCTTGCGTGTCCTCAATGGAGAAGAAACCGCCAAAACCTGGCAGCCACAGGAGGTAAATTCATGAATCCGATAAGAACTCTCAAGGAAATGGAGCAGCTGGTCAAAGCCAAAACCACTCCGACCATGTCCGTGGCCTACGCCCAGGACGAAGATACCCTGCTGGCCGTGCACCGTGCCGTCAGCGAAAACATCGTCAACGCCATCCTGGTCGGCGACGAGGCGGTTATCCGCCAGAAATGTCAGGAGCTCAAGATCCCGGTGGAGAAATTCACCCTCATCCATGAGCCCAACGAGGTCAAGAGCGGTGCGGTTGCCGTACGTCAGATCGTCGACGGCAAGGCGCAGTTGCTGATGAAAGGTCTGATCTCCACGCCCTACTTTCTGAAAGCCATCCTCAACAAGGAACTCGAACTGGTCAAGAAGGGACAGGTCCTCTCCCATACCGCCGTCATTGAAGTTCCCACCTACGAAAAGCTGCTGATCGTTTCCGATGTGGCGATGATCCCCCAGCCGGACCTCGACCAGAAGATTCAGATGATCAATTACAACGTGGCCATCTGCAAAAAACTGGGCATCGAGAATCCCAAGGTGGCCATCGTCACCGCCAACGAGAAGGTCAGCGACAAGATGCCCTCGACCATCGACGCCGCCATCATCGCCAAGATGGCCGAGCGCAAGCAGATCAAGGGCGCCGTCGTCGACGGACCCTTGGCCCTGGATGTGGCCCTGTCACCGCGTGCCTGCCAGATCAAAGGTCTCAAATCCTCCGTCGAAGGTCAGGCCGACGTGCTGATTTTCCCCAATATCGACACCGGAAACGTCTTTTACAAGAGCACCACCATCCTGGGTAAGGGCATGCTGGCCGGCGTAGTCACCGGCGCCCCCTTCCCGGCCGTGCTGACTTCCCGTGCCGACGACGACGATTCCAAGTATTATTCGATCGTTCTGGCCGCGGCAATGGCCTGAGCCAAGTACTCGGTTTGAAAAGGCGATCCGGTTCGGATCGCCTTTTTTTTACAACTGGGATGTGCAGTGCGGGCAGCGCGTCGCCTTGACCGGCACCTGCGAGCAGCAATGCGGGCATTCCTTGACGGTCGCATCGGCCGGCGGCGCCTCTTTTTCCCTTCTGAGCCGGTTGATGCCCTTGACCAGCAGGAATACGGCGAAGGCCACGATCAGAAAGCTGATGACGGCGTTGAGAAACACCCCGTAGGCGATGGCCACCGCACCTGCCGCCTGGGCATCCGCCAATGTGGCGTAAGGCCCCGGATTGGCACCGGCTTTGAGAACGAAGAAGAAATTCGAAAAATCGACTCCGCCGAGCAACAGCCCGAGCGGGGGCATGAGCACATCGGCCACCAGACTCTTGACGATGGTGCCGAAGGCACCGCCGATGATGATACCGACGGCCATGTCGACCACGTTGCCCCGGGCCGCAAATTCCTTGAATTCTTTGAACATGCTGTCCCTCCTGCAGTCAATCATAATGATGAAATCATCGCACAAGGGCGAAAAGGAATCCAGTCCGCATGATCTGCCCGCAGCAGGACGCAGGTCTGGATCACTCGGCGAGACTGGTCCGGATCTGCTGGCCTTCGACAAGCCCCATCAGCTGCACCCGGTTCTTAACGCCCAGTTTACGGTAGATGTTGTAAACGTGATTCTCGACGGTACGCCGCGAAATGAACAGCTTATCTTCGATTTCCCGGTTGGACAGTCCGATGACGATATAGGCGATGATCTCCTGCTCGCGTTTGGATATCCCCTTGTCCTGATACAGGCGGCTGACATCACCCGGCACCTTGTCCGCCTGCGGAGCCGCCGCGGCCGACCCGGCCAGAAACCTGGGCAGGAACGTCAGCACGGGCAAATGGGTGCCGAAAACCAGAATCGTCACCCATACCCCATAGAAACTGGCGAAGGGCAGTGAAGACTGAAAAATGAAAAAGGCGGTATATGACAGGGAATAAATGAGGTAAAACCGAAATTTTTCAGGATCTTTTTCGTGAAAAACCGTTCTCAGACCGAATAGGAGAACGCCGACCAGACAGGAAACGGAAGTCGCGGCTGTAACCCAGAACAGAATCTGGATCACGACCAGGGATTTTCCGTATATGAAATGCACGATACCGATCAGGGTGAAAGCGAACACGGCGATGTAGACGGTCCAGAATGCGGGAAACAGCCACTTTCTGAAGCTCAGGTTCAGCAGCTTTCCGGTGGAAACCATGAAGAAATAGATCATCAGGGCCTGGATGGGTGTGGCGAACAGGTTCAGAAAGAGAGCGAGATAGGGAGTCATACCGGGAATCAGACCGCTGAAGCTCAGCTGTACCGGCAAAATGCGGAACATCACGTCGGCCAGCGATCCCAAACCGTCCAGAACCACATAATAGCAGTATGGAATCAGAAAGGCGTGCCGATATCGTTTGGCCTGGCGGTATGCCAGAAATATGGACAGGAAAACAATCGGCGTACAGAGCAGGTGCAGCAGGATCGGTCCGTGATCGGGCATGTCTCCTTATAGCACATCGGACGGTCATTGCCAATTGCCGACGCGTGAATTATCCGACCGTTCAGGCGGACGGAAGGCCAGCAGCCTCCAAATTAACGGCCGGCCGTACCGTCAATTACCGGGTTCGTCCCCAATCGATTCACCGTCAACTCGGACTCCATCACGCCGCTCTGTCGGAACGGAGCCGGGACATGGAACGAGGATCTTTATTGACATTGTCAATGACTTGGGCTATATTTTCGCCATGGAAACGGATTTTG
>CAYXHZ010000019.1:0-24370 GCA_964465065.1 uncultured Clostridia bacterium | reverse complement strand
TTTATTGACATTGTCAATGACTTGGGCTATATTTTCGCCATGGAAACGGATTTTGCAGAACTGAAAGCGCATCTGAGCAGCGACGATACGGAACGATCTCGAATCGTTCGCGAAATCATGCGCATACACAGTCACCTCCTGGCCATATTCACCCGGGAGGTCGGTGTCGCTTCCTCCCGGCTGATGGTATTGCGCGTACTGGCTGTCCATCACGAGACGGGACAGATCGGGACGATGGAAATCGCCAGGAAACTGGGTATAAACGCGGCGGCCGTGGCCAGGCAGTTGGCCGATATGGAAAGGCTGGGGCTGGTCGGAAGACACCCCGATGCCGATGATAAACGACGCATCTGCCTGGAACTGACCCCCAAAGGCTGGTCGCTGTTTGCGCGCTTTCACCAACGGGCGCACGAATTTGAAGATTCGTTGAACACTCAAATCAAGGCCGACGAGTTGACGATCACCCTCAAGGTGCTGAAACAGCTCAGGCTGAAACTGGAGGAGTACCGATGATGGACCATCGCCCCATACCACCCGGCACCGTTACATCGAGAAAAAAAAGTACCGGTCTGATCATCAGCCTGTCCGCCCTGTTCGCCATGGGCTGGTTGACAGTCAGCGGCTTCGTTCTGTTGTCTTTCCACGCCCGAGGCCTGCTCGAAGCAGACCGAATAGGATCGATGGACAAATCGGAATGGCTGAATCTCCATAAGATCGGCGCGCTGGCCACCGCAGTGCTGGTCGGCTGGCATCTGCTGCGGCATCGAGTATGGATCCGGCGCATTCCCTTCAAATCGATTGGATTCAGAAGTGTCAACCGTTCGTCGAGCCTGCTGTTTCATACCTGGAACGTTACGGCCACTACGGGCCTGATCCCCTGGCTGCTTCCGCTTGCCAGTACCGGCATTCGATTCGCCCTGGTCGAAATCCACGACAAACTCGGAATCGTGCTCACGGTTTTTCTCGTTCTGCACCTGATCAGGAAATGGCCGGGTCTGACTCGAAGTCTCGCAGCTCGGGGGAAGCGGTCTAATCCAAAAAGAAGCTGACCGCCTCGCAGGATCTGATCTCTTCCATTCCCGTTGTATCGTCGATGATTTCACCGATTTTCACACCGGTTGCGCCGGTTGTGCAACTCAACCCGTTCCCGTATTTCGTCGGACCGTACAAAACCGTGACGGTGAACTGGGGCGAACCGTCCGGATCGCACCCGTAGACAACATCACCGGAGGCGAAATCCTCCCGTTCGGGACCATCGTAGGCGACAACCGCATCCGGTATCCGGAAATAGACCTGACCGTTTAAAGTATTGGCTTCGCTCTCGATCGGTAGATACTCTATAAAACGCTTCACCAGAGGAATTTCCGAATAGAGCCGCACCCGATACTCACGGCGGCAGAATTTTATGTAGGCCATCGTTGCCATTGAACGCCTCCAGCTGACAGTTTTTCGTCCTCTATGGAGGCACTGTAGACGGAGGAGAGCAAGAGCACAATGTGGAAACTACTCAAAATGGATAAATAAGCATATTTACTCAAACCGGTCAGACAACGGCACTAGGTCGTTTCCGTAACGATTCGGAACAGGTATGCAGCCAGACTGACCGATATCACGACCAACACCAGCTGCGCCAGCAAGGTGTACAACCAGGCGGTGTCAAAGTTCAATTTTCTGTCTTTGTACTGGTCCCAGCGGCGTTTTACGATCAGAATCATCGGCAGAAGGCCCATCGGAATGAACAGCAAGGCACAGATCAGCCACGGCCACACCAGACCGGTCCCACGGGAAAGCCCCATGCCGAAATCGAGGAAATTCCAGCCCAGGGCGATGAACAGCGCCGACCAGGAAAACTGCATCAGGTTCGGACCGTAAATTCCGGAAAAACTCATGAGCACCCCGGTTATCAGAGCGGCGATCATGAGCAGGGCCGAAAGGGGCATGATCCAGATCCAGTCCGGAGCCGGATGAGCGATGACATAGGGCCCCCCCGTTGCCACCATGCCGCCCATAGATAAAACGACACGCATTCCGAGGAATAGAAGAGTCAAGGTCGACGAAAAAATGGTCAGGGTCACCGTTATCCAAATCCGTTTTTGCAGACTGGTTTTGGGTTCATCCGCTTTCAGCGGTCCGAAGTGTCCGCAGAATATGGCCATAGCGACCTCCTGACGGACTGATTGTATGGGATCGGCAAAAACTGTGCAATCCGTTACGTGCTTTTCTTCTGTCCGGACCGTATCAGGTCTTCGGTACGATTTCCGGAGCTTGGGCCGGTGCCGTATAGTAGTAGAGCAGCAGGCTGATGCGCCGGTTCATCGGGCTGTACGGGTCCTCCGAATACGGCTTGGTATCGGCCAGCCCCGTAACCCGCAGCAGGCGGTAAGCCGGAAGCCCCAGACGCTCCAGCTCTTTGCGAGCCGCCGACGCCCTTTCGGTCGACAATTCCCAGTTGGTTTTTCCATCCCGAGAGTACTGGTAGGCGTCCGTATGACCTTCGATGGCCACCTTCACGTTTTCCAGTCTGATTTTCTCCCAGATCACCGCCAGAATGCTGCGGGCCGTATCGGTCAACTCGGTTCCCCCGGTGGGAAACATGGGCACCCCCAGCTTGTCGACCATCTGGATCATCACCGCCCCATCAGGCGACAAATCCACCAGAACCTGATTGGAAAACTCGGCCAGCCGGCCCTCGATCTGCGTCTTCCATTCGCCGACGATCTGTCGGGTACTTTCCTCGGTGAACAGCACCGCATCCGGTTTCTGCGGCAGATCGACCAGACTTTTATTTCCAGCCGCAGCCTGAGCCGCCTCGTATTGCCCGATTTTCTCCCGGATCGTCTTGCGGACCGCCTCGCTGCCCTTGGTGATGTCGTATTCCTTGAAATAGGTCTCCAGACCGACCTTGTCGCTGGCTTTTTTGGCGGTCACCAGCCACATGAGCAAAAAGAAGGCCATCAGAGCGGTGACGAAATCGGCATAGGCCACTTTCCAGCTGCCGCCGTGGTGTCCGCCATGGCCTTTTTTTTTGACTTTTTTAACGATTACGACTGGCTCCGCCATTTCCGCATCTCTTCTTCGATTTCCTGAAAACTGGGACGTTCATGGGTCGGTACGGCTCTGCGGCCCGCTTCGATGGAAATGATCGGCGGCGCGCCGTCGGCAAAGTTGAGCAAAACCATCTTGATGACATTGACGAAGGTCTCTTCGACGTGTACCTTGTGCTCCAGGTTGGTAGCGATGGGTCCCATGTAACCGTAACTGAGCAGGATGCCCAAAAAGGTTCCGACCAGAGCGGCGGCGACGGTATGGCCCAACACCTCGGGAGGTTCGGATATCTTGCCCATGGCCAGGGTGACCCCGAGAACGGCGGCGACGATACCCATACCGGGCAGCGCATCGGCGACCTTGGTGAGCATCGAGGAGGGGTAGAGCGATTCCTCGTTCTGCGTTTCCAGATCGATATCCATCAGGTTTTCCAGGGTACGGTGCGTGCTGCCGGTGACCAGAATCCGCAAATTGTCGGTGATGGTCAGCAGCAGACGCTTGTGGGCCACAATGCCGGGAAATTTCTTGAACAGTTCGCTCTTGTCGGGGGCGTCGATATGGGTCTCCAGGGAAACCAGCCCTTCTTTCTGGGCTTTGGCCAGCAGGCTGTGCATGAGCAGCAGCAGGTCCATGTAATTCTTTTTGCTGCCCATCGAGCCCTTGAACACGGCGAGCATGTTCTTGGCCACGAACATGAACTTTTCGCCCGACTGAATGATCAAGGCGCAAAAGGCGGCGCCGCCGATGATGACCAGTTCGGCGGGTTGCACCAGGATACTCAGATTGCCGTGCTCCATCTTGTAGCCGACAATAATCGCCACCATTACTCCGACCATACCGATGATGACCATCATACTGCACGCTCCACAACTGCGAAAGCCAACGGACAAAGCATTATTAGTATCAGAAGCAGCGCTTGTCAACAGACAGAGGCCATTTCTGTCACAAAAAAACTCGCAAAATAAACCGTTCAGTTCAGCAAGAAACGAAACCAGCGCCACAACTCCCAGCCCAGAAGCTGACCGACAAGCAGCAGCAGAATCAGTCCGCCCGTACGACCGAAAAGTCTGTCCATCCCGATCCGCCAGGCGCGGCGGTATCGGCTGAGGGCCATCGGCGCCAATCTATCCTCTGGTTCCTTATCCATGCCCTGAATATCCAGCAAGGCCAGCCGTGCCAGACCGGCCAACAGATCCCGGTCGTCATCCCGTTCATCAGGCAGGCGTTCACTCACCATTCACCTCCGGTATTGTGCGGTTTCATCGAGCGCTGCAGAATTCTGACCGCCCGGGAAAACCGCTGACGCATCACTTCAGCCTTGGTTGCGCACACCTCGGCTGCCTGGGTGTAGCTCAGGCCTTCGATACCCACCAGGATCACCGTCTCACGGTATTTGGGGGTCAATCCAGCCAATGCCGCCTCCAACTGGGCGCTTTGTTCCCGATGAATGCCCTGCAGGAGCGGAGAGTCCACCCGTTCGGTCTGCACATGGATCCAACCCAGTTCATTGAGGTAATGTTCATCGCGGTGGCGGGACCGGCAATAGCTGTAATACAGATTGCGGGCGATCGTATAAATCCATGGTACCAGCTGGCTGTCCGTGTTCAGAGTGTGCACCTTCTCGACCACCCGGCACCAGACTTCGGCCGACAGGTCCTGTGCCACATCGGCCTGCCTGGACATGCGCAACAAAAACGCCTGGATACGGGGCTCATACTGCCTATAAACCGCAGAGAACACCTCCGGATCACCCTTCTGCAGAGCCCGGATGGTCGAGCTGACATTTTCGGCTTCCGTCATGAAAACGGCCTCTCCGTCTCAACTGACGATCGGTCGCTGCCCGGATGCAATCCAATCGTTGCGAATATGTCACACACTGCCCACGGCGAGCGTCTCCCCAGTGTAACCCCAAAAAAGGAGGTCACCATGACCATGGGAATCATCATCACGGTGCTCATCGTTCTGCTCGGGCTGTTTACCCTGAGCATGTCGGTTTCCTTCTTCCTGAAACCGACCGAAGTCAAGCTGGGACTGGTACGTCCGCTGTCGGTGGCCACCACATACGCCAGCGTAGTCGGACTCACCAGCGGCTTGGCCGTCGCCCTGTTCAATATGGCCCAGGCACTGGAAAATCCGCAGGCTTCCCCGGCCGGCCAGTTTGTCGGCGGCGTCAGCGAGGCCCTGATCCCGGCCATCATCGGGTTCTCCCTGCTGACCGTTTCCTGGCTGGCCATTTCCCTGGGTATGCGCAGACATCTCTGATCACGACTGGTCGGCAGTCCCCTTTCCCGTCGGCAGCCATCCTGCACCTCGGCTCGCACTGTACAGCAGATTGTTCGGCATGACAAGTCATGATCCTGCGTAACTCCCGGCAGGCCTGCGAACGCGATCCGGCCGCGTCAGCCTTGGCCGTTCTTTCGCTTCTCAATGTACGCTTCAACCAGCCGCTCCAGCACGGGCAGCGGCAGAGCGCCGTTTCCCAACAGGATATCGTGAAATTCGCGGAGATCGAAACAGGCTCCCAGAGCCGTCCTGACCCGTTCCCGCAGGTCCAGGATCTTGAGAAAACCGATGAAGTAGGCCGTGGCCTGACCCGGAACACAGATGTAGCGGACCACCTCGCTCTGCATCCCGCCACGGGACATACCCGTATTCTTGACCATGAAGTCGACCGCCTGCACAAACGACCAGCGCTTGGCGTGCAGACCGGTATCGACGACCAGCCGGGCCGCCCGGTAGGCTTCGTACTGCAGCCGCCCCAGGTCACCATAGGCATCGCCGCTGTACAGGCCCTGTTCCCAGGCCAGGCGTTCGGCGTACAGTGCCCAGCCCTCGACATGGGCGCCAAAGCCCATATCGCGGCGCATCAGCGGCAGGTCCAGCTCTTGGGAAACTGCCAATTGATAATGGTGTCCGGGAACCGCTTCGTGGTAAGCCAGGCTGGCCATGGAGAACCGGGGTACGGCACCCTGGTTGTAGGCCAGAAACACCCCGGGGCGCAGACCGTCCATGGACGGCGGCAGGTAAGAGCTTCCGGATCTGCTGCCGACCACGATCAAACCGCTCCGCGGCCGATGACCGAAGAGTGCCGCCATACTCTGGTCGGCCCGTTCGATGATCCGTTCGTACGCCGCCAGAGCCTCAGCTCCGGTCAGCGAACCGCTGTCCCTCTCCAGGCGCACAAACAGGCTCGGCAGACTCCTCCGGGCCGGGTAGCCCAGAGCGGCGAAACGCTGGCGCATGTCGGCATGGATGCGTTCGAGTTCTCTTTTACCCAGTTCATGCATCTGCTCAGCGCTCAACTCGGTCGTGGTGTAGTGCCGCAGCAAGTGGGCGTAGGCGGCCTTGCCCCGGGTTTGTTTCCAGATGCCGGCACGGTTGTCGGCGAAGCGCAGCTGGCCTTCCAGGAAGCGGATCAGCATCCGGTACGCCGGTATGACGGATGCGTCGATCTCGCTCTCGGCCTCGGCCAGAATCTGCCGGTCATCTGGTTGGTCGGTCGGGCAATGCTCCTTGAGCCGGGCGGCCAAAACCTCATAAAAAGGAGTCTGGTCGGCCCGTACATCGGCAATAGATTTCAACTCGGCGATCAGTGGCCTGATCAGAAAAAAAGGCAGTACGATGCCGGTCCGTTCGCGCCGCTGCAGGCCTTCGATCAGCTGGTCGAACTTAAGCTTGATGCGGGACAGACGCCGGACATAGTCCCGAGCATCCTGCAGCTTGGCGATGGGATGATGGTACATGAACAGCTGCAGGACCTGGGCGTTGACGCTGAAGGGCGTCGGGTTGAGCGGATAGTCGTTGTCGGCGAACGGTTGGCCTGCAACCAGATCGTCGAGGTACCAGTCGTAGACATCGGCGCTCAGCCGCTGGGCCGCAGTCAAAGCGCAATGGTCGACCGAACGCAGCCGCAGCAGAATCTCCCGTTCCAGCTCCTGGGTTTGCCGAAGGTAGTTCAGGGAATGGTCGTCAAGCCGGTCGCTGACTTGCGCATGCAGCCCGGGTAGTCCCATACCGGTCACAGCTTCGGGGTCACGCAGCAGCAGACTGGTGTAGGAATCGTCAAAAAAAGTATCGATGCCGGTTTGCCACGAACCTGGTCGAACCGCCTGCCTTGGCGTGGCCTCGGATCGAACCGGCAGCGAAAGTCCGGCCCAGACCAGTATGATCAGGAGAAGCGTCCCCTTCGCCTTCATGGCTGCATCCTGTCATCCGTTCCCGGAACGATCAACGCCGCATGAAAAGCCAGAGCCTTCGGCAGTCTGGCGATTTTTCGCCATTTTCCCAGCCGGCCGTCCGCGGCGACGACTGCGGCCAGAACCGAGTTGTAAACCGGTTCGTCCCAACCGTACCCGCCGCCGCTGACGATCAGCCGCTGACCGTCCAGGTTGAGGCCCATACGTGCCTGCGCCAGTCCGAACGACCGCTCCTGACGCCAGGTCCCCAGTATGGCCCCGTCGGCTTGTACCGAATACAGTTCCCGGCGCAGCCGCCAGTTTTCATCCTGTCCGCCCGAGATATAGATCCGACCGTTATAGGCGGCGACTCCGAAATGAATCAGCGGCCGGGGCAGAGGCGTGGCGGACTGCCAGGGACCGATCGTGCCGTCGCTCGCCACCGGCGCCGATATCACATCGCCATACAGTGCCCGGTCATCGTGCCCGCCCAGGATGAACAGCCGGTCGTCGACCATGACGGCTGCATGGCCGCGCATGGCCCGGGGCAGGTCGGCCACCCGTTTCCAGCAGCCCGGTTCACCGCTGTCCGATACGGAACAGAGGTAGACGGCGGCGACATCCGCCGGAGACTGCCCGCCGCTGCTGATGATGTAATCCCGGTACGTCACGACCGCATGATAAGCCAATGGCCGGGGTAGCATCCCGACTCTCGTCCACGCGTCGATCCGGCCGGCCGCAATTTTTCCGGTCAGCACCTCCGCACTGAAAAGAGGTCGACGATCGTGGGAAAAACCGGTAAAACCGCCGATGACGCAGACCCGATCTTTCAGCAGAACGGCCGCGTGTCCCTGCAGAGCCTGCGGCAGCGGCGCCTGCGTCCGCCAGCCTGTTTCCCGTTCCGCCGTCGGCCCGGACAGGTGGAGCGAGCGCACATCCGCATAATACCGGCTGCCGTTGAAACCGCCGATAACGAGCAGTTGCCGTTCCCAGGCCGACAGGCTGACATATGTCAGCAAAAGCAGGCCCAAAGCGAATCCGGACTTTTTCATCGCGCCGCCTCGATTTCATTTATAGCATAAACGACGGCCGGCCGCAGCCCCGGATCCAGCAAACCGTCGTTGACAGGGCGGAAACGACGCCTGACAGGTTTCCCGGTTTATTTTTGTCAGCGACTGGTTTATAGTATCGCAATCCGGAGGCCGACCCTAACCATGAACGTGCTGATCGTCGAGGACGAACCGCCCATCGCCGCCGATATCGAAGAATATATCAGCCAGCACCTGGGCGCCAGCCTGAGCCGCATCAACCGGGTATTCACATTCCGGGAAGCACGGGATTTCCTGACCCGGCACGACATCGACCTCCTGCTGCTCGATCTCAACCTCAACGGCCGTGACGGCTTCGATGTACTCCGGGAAAGCGCCAGCCGCAATTTTCATGTCATCGTCATCTCGGCCTACACCGACCGGGCCATCGAGGCCTACGAACTGGGTATCCTGGATTTCGTCGCCAAACCCATCGACGCCGTCCGCCTGCACCTGGCCCTGGACCGTTTTCAGGGCAGACGCAAGATCGAAGGCCAGGGCGCCCGCTACCTGATCGTGCACAAATCGGGCGAACACATTCCGGTTCCGGTATCCTCCATCGGCTACTTCAAGGCCGACGGCTACCTGGTCGAGATCCACCGATCGGACGGAAGCGTCGAGCTCATCGAAAAGGCCCTCAACAAGCTGGAGCTGATCCTGCCCAACCACTTTTTACGGGTACACCGGTCCTACATCGTCGATATCAACGCGATCCGCTCCTACTGCCATCTGGGCAGTTCCAATTACGAAATCACCCTGAAAACCGGCCAGACCATCCCCCTCAGCCGCAACCATCTGTTCAGATTCACATCCATGTTCAAAAGCCCGGAGGTTCAACGCTAGACAAGATGGTACGCGGACTGTTGCTCAGCCTGATCCTGATCGGCGTCTTGCCGCTGTGGCCCGATTCGGCGCCGGCCGAGTATGTCCTCAGCCCCTGGAAATTCACCGTCGGCGACGATCCGGCCTACCGGCAAGCCGAGCTGGACGACAGCGGCTGGAAAAAGGTCTCGATTCGGGCCATTCCCTTCCGGCCCCGGGGAGTGAAATGGCTGAGATGCCGCATCGAGCTGCCGGATGGCTGTGGCCCGATCCTGTTCAGCGTGAGAGACCTGATGATGGCCTACGAGGTCTACTGGGACGGAAAACCGGTCGGCGGCAACGGCCGGGTCGGCGTTTCAGCGGAAACGGAAGTCGAAGGCAAGCTATACTTTTCGACATTCATAGACAGCTCGCTGACTGGCCGCGGTTCCCATCTGCTGGCCATCCGCTATTCAAATTTCCAGGCTCTGCCGCTGGCCGAAGCGGCCATTCTGCCCCTGTTGTCCGACGGCCGGAAAACGATCCCTTACCTGAACCGTTACACCCACCGCATGCTGCTCAATTTCGGCATTTCCTTCACCATTTTCCTGTTGGGATTGGTCCTCTACCTGGGTGGCGGTCTCTATAAAAGCTACATCCATTTCTCCCTGATCACCACACCGGCCTGGATCATCTACGGCTTTACCTTTATCCAGTACGCGCTGAATTTTTCGGCCCGATACACCTGCTTCCAGAAAGTGACCGGCCTGATCCTGCTGCTGGGAACCGAATTTTTCATCGGCCTCTTTTTCTTGGCCTATTTTCGCTTGCCCGGCCGCTGGCTTTGGCTCGGCCTGCTTTTCACCCTCCTGGCCAGTGAATTCGTCCTGGAACTGATCGGAATCATCCGCATAAACAGCCTGGCCTACCGGATCGCGATCGGCTGCAAATCTCTGCTGACTATCTCTTTCATCGTCTACGGCATCGTCAGAAAAAAGCCCGGAGCCCTGATTTTCCTGTCCGCCTATCTCGTCTTTTTATCCACCGATTTCCTGGAAATGGCCGGAACCCGCCCCGGTTACCTGTGGTATGACCTGTCGTTCCAATTGTTCATCTTCATCCTCATCTTCACCATCACCATCCAGATCCGGGCCCAGAACCGCCTGCAGCAAACGCTGCAGGCCCGAACCGGCAGGCTGGAAATGGAAATTCTGAAAAAGGCCATCCAGCCTCACTTCATCATGAACACACTGGCTTCGCTGCATTCCTGGTCGAAACGCGACCCGGCCAAGGCGGCCCGGATGATCCAGGCCATCGCCAAGGAATACCGCAGCCTCAACGAGATGGCCTCACAGGTGCGGATTCCCCTGGAAACCGAACTGGAGCTCTGCCGCAGCCATCTGGAACTCATGGGCTTCCGCCGCGACGCCAATTACCAGCTGCTGGTGGATTCGGACTGCCGGGACCTGCAGGTTCCGCCGCTGATCTTTCACACCCTGATCGAAAACGGTCTAACCCACGCCATCAAACCGCAGGAGGACGGGCTGTTCACCTTTTCCTGCCGCCAGGAACCCGGCCGGGTCCGTTACCTGCTGAAAAACAACGGTTCGCTCCTGAGTGGTGAGCCCGACACCGCGAGTCGGAAAATCCAGGAGGGCACCGGCCTGCGCTACGTCAGAGCGCGTCTCGAGGAGGCCTTCCCCGGTAAATGGCAACTCGACTATGGTCTCAAAGACGGTCTGTGGACCGTTGAAATCGTGATTGATGGCCGCGTTGGTTAGCCCTTGGTTAAAAACTGGGACAGAGTCTTGAGCCGCGTGGAACTACAGGGAATCTTGATCCCATCGCTCATGGCGATCTCGTACACCCCGCTATCCAGACGCCGGTAGGAGCTGACGCGACCGATATCGACGATGTAAGACCGGTGCACCCGGACGAAGCGTTCGGGGAGAATCTGTTCCAGGTGGTTGAGCGATTTTTCGATCAGATCGGTCTTGCCGTCAATTTTGTGGATCTCGACCAGGTATCCGACCGCCTTGAAATAGCGGACCTGTTCGATACCGACCATGAAATTCTGCGACATTTTACGGACGATCAGGTATTTGAGCCCCTTGCCCTCGATTTTACGCCGACCGTAGAAGCGGTCGAAAGCCAGTTTCATCCGTTCGCGTTTGATCGGTTTGGCGACGAAGTCCAGGATTCCGTATTCGAACGCCTCGATGGCCCGGTCGGTGTAAGCCGAAACGACGATGGTGTGAAAATTGCGGACCAGTGTCTCCTTGAGTATGTCGAAACCGTTTTGACCGTTCAGGTTCAGATCGAGCAGCAACAGGTCCAGTTTCTCGCGTTCCATGAAATCCCGGGCTTCCTCGAAGGTGTGCAGCACGGTGATCCGGTTTTGATTGCGACCACAGAAAAACGCCACGTAGTCTTCGATATCGGCCGCAATCGGCGGCTCGTCCTCGACAATCAAAATTCTCATGTTTCACCTGTCCTTGATGATGATGACCACGCGCCACATGCCGCCGACCAGGGCGTACTGCATACCCCAGCGTCCCGGGAACGTTTCTTCCAGGCGAGACTTGACATACTTGATACCGGTTCCTTCCATGACATCCGCTTCCCCTCTGTTGGCTCTGGCGGCCAGGAGTGAACCGTTGTTGGCCAGGGAATAGACGGTACGGGTCTCCTCCCGGCGGCAATTGAAAACAAACAGACCGTCTTCCTTGGGTTTCAGGGCATGGGTCAGGCCGTTTTCCACCAGCGTGTGAAAGATCAGCGGCGGCACCAGACTCCCCGGGCATATCGACTCCACTGTCAGCTCGTAGTGCGCCTCGCGACGGAAGCCCATCAGCTGCAGATGACTGCGGCACAGATTCAGTTCCTCTTCGATGGGGATCATGCTTTTCGGCATGATCTCGTTGATGCGCCGGTACTCGTCGGCGATGGCCTGGATCATCTGTTCGGCCTTGTCGGGTTCGCGCCGGGACAGGGATTGCAGCGAAGCCAGGGTATTCATCAGAAAATGCGGCTGGATAGCCTTTTTCAATAGTTGTGATTCCAGACGCTGCGCCCGGAGTTCCGTACTTTTCTTGACTTGCTGCTGTTCCAACACCTGGCGGTTGGCCACCATGGCGAAGCTGACGATGAACAGAGGCTGGTGCAGGTATTCCGATGGTATCAGGGAGAACAGGGAAAATGGCAGTACATCGGAACGCAGCAAAGCGTAGACGATATAACCGAATAGAGCGATCACGCTCCCTTTTTTCTTTTTTACGATGGCGAAGACGATCAGAGTCAGAATATAGGGGATCAGCAGGATGTAGTAGGTATTCAGTTGCAGCCAGGCTATGGAAGTGCCCCGCAGACTGACCAGGTAGAAAACAGCGCTGACCAGGGCAACGGCGATGACATGGTAGCGCTTGTACCGCAACTTGAAGGTAAACAGCAGAAACAAAACGATGGATATTTCCGCCAGATAGTAGCCACCGATGAAAACCGGTTCGAAAACGCCCAGCATCTCGAGCGAAATGTTGGCCACATGCATTATGAAACGGAAACCGGACGATATGAAAAAGGCCAGACAGATGAGAAAGTAGAAGAAGAAATTGCGATAGGCGCCGCCGGCCAGAAAAATCATCAGGCCGATGATGACTCCGGAGAACATGATACCGATGCAGAAGGCATGCCGGAGCAGAAACCCGACATCGTAATAGTTGGAATTCAGCCGGGAATCCAAGCGGGCGTAAAAGAAAAAACCGGGCGGAAAATAGCGGAAATCGGACAGGCGTACACTGATGACGTTCCGTCCCGTTTTCAGGTAATGATCCAGAAACACCGCCATGAACAGCCGACCGGGGCGTTCCTGCTCCCGACTGAGCCCCACCGTGCCGTTGCGGCCGACGAGAACACCGTTGCAGTACACCTCGAAGGCGCTCTGGATCCGGCCCAGGCGCAGGATCACTGGGTGATCGTGCTGCTGCCGCCTGATTAAGAAGGTGGTCCTCAGCCAGTGCAGACCGCGGGTTTCGGGGTAAAAATTCGCTCTGCTGACGGGGTCCCAGGCGGAATCGTCATAATCTGAATTTGCCCATTGCGGATCGTCACCATCCTTGAACAACCAATTGTTCAATGGCAAGGGCGTTTCCCGGGACGGATCGTATTCCGGCAACGCTGCCTGGGCACTCAAAGCGCTCAGAAGCGCCAGACACTGAGTCAGTACGATGAGGCTCTTTTTCATGACCGCCTGAAGGCGGGCGTCCGCATAATCTGCCCTGCCGTTCTGCAGTGATTGTGGCTCAATTGGCTACCGGATTCAAGCCTGGTCGAGCCGCAATCGGCTTACAGCAGCATGGCCAGCGCGACAATGATGATGATCAGGATAGTTTTCCGCATTGGCCTTTCTCCATCGTTACCATGGTCCGATTCCAGCTTACGATGAACGGTACCGGATTGTCGAGCCCCAAACCTGTGAAGAGGGGCTTTTACGCTGTGAACATACCGGGCGATCCCGACGACTGCGCCTCGGGGAGCGAAGCATTCTTTCCCTTCGTATCCTCCGGCGCCGCCGTCACCGCTTCCAGCAGAATCTCCACGAAGGTAATGCGCTTGGGCAGGACAATGACATCGGCCTTGATCAGCGGTATATATCCCGCTTTCTGGATCTCGAGACGGTAAGCCCCGGGTTCGAGGTCCTTGATGTGCGCCTCGCCGCGCTCATCGGTCGGCTGCCCGTTATTCAGTTCCATGACCGTCACCGTGGCTTCGACGATCGGGCTGAGACTCTGCCGGTCACGGACACGGATATGGATGGCACCAGTTGCCGAATCGGCATGCAGCTGTATCATCAGGAACAGGGAAAGCGCTAACAATGCAGTTTTTTTCATGGCTCACACTCCAGCTTACCGGTTCAGTGCGAGCATTATAACCCAATTTCCCGAAAGTTCCCAACCGCCTGGTACGATTTTGTTCTCTGCCATCAGGTAACCATTTCGCCTCGCTTTCCGTCTAATAACATGACCGTCATCAGTATTCCGTATACCGGTACTGAAGAAGACACATTGGAGAAATCTCAATGCTCAGAACATGTAAATTATCCCGGCTACTGGTTGGCCTGCTGTTTTGCTGTCTGCCCTGCATCTTTTTGAACGCCCAAGCCCTGCCGGAGATCCACGCCGACAGACTGACCGAAACGGTGATCGTTGACGGCCGACTGGACGAAACCGTCTGGCAGCAGATCGCTTACAGTGAATTCTGGCAGCGAGAACCCGATGAGGGAAAGCCGGCCAGCGAGAGGACCGAGGTCTGGATAGCCTACGACGACGACGCCATCTACCTGGCCGCCAGACTCCACGATTCCCGTCCCGAACAGATCACGGCCCTTCTGGGCCGCCGCGACGACGAGCTCGACAGCGACTGGTTCTGGCTCTACCTGGATCCCTACCACGACAGGCGCAGCGGCTTCGGCTTCGGTATCACTCCTTCAGGGTCCATCTCCGATTGCGTCTACTACAACGACACGTTCAGCGACAGCTCATGGGATGGGATCTGGACATCCCGGGTACAGCGCGAAAATCGCGCCTGGACCGTGGAAATCCGCATCCCCTTCAACCAGCTTCGTTTCAGCCGCAATAATGGCGAGTACCGCTGGGGAGTTCATTTCCGGCGCGTACTCATGCGCCGCAATGAAACCAGCGAGTCGACTTTCATTCCCCGTACCTCGGGCGGATTCGTTTCCCATTTCCGGGAATTGAACGGCATCCATGACATCCGCCCCAAACCGCTGGTCAACATCGTGCCCTACACGGTCGGTAAAGGCGAACTGCACAGCGACGACCAAAACAAGGCCGCTGGCAATATGGGCCTGGACGCAAAGATCGGGCTGCAAAGCAGCCTGACCCTGGATCTGAGCGTCAATCCGGACTTCGGCCAGGTGGAGGTGGATCCGGCCAGCATCAACCTCAGTGCGGCGGAAACCTATTACCAGGAAAAGCGTCCCTTCTTCATCGAGGGCGCGGATATTTTCGGCAATTTCGGCTACGGCGGAGCTTCCACCCACGTCGGTGCCAATTGGAGCAGTCCCGACCTTTTCTACAGCCGACGCATCGGCCGAGCCCCGCAAGGAAGCGGCAACGGCGCCCCGATCGCTTCCATGCCGGAATGGTCGACCATCCTGGCTGCCGCCAAGCTGACCGGTACTGTCGGCCAGGGCTGGAAAGTCGGTGCGATTTACGGTTTGACCGAACGGGAATACGCCAAGACCCTCGTTTCCGGAGAGAAGGTGGAGCAGGAAGTCGAACCGCTCAGCCATTACGGTGTGGCCAGAGCCCTCAAGGAGTTCAACCAGGGACGGCAGGGTCTGGGCTTCATGGGCACCGTGGTCGCCAGGGATTTCCGGGATACCTCCCTGCAAAGCGAACTCAGCCGCAACTCCTGGTCCGTCGGCCTGGACGGCTGGTCGTTCCTGGACAGCCGGAAAGACTGGGTCGTCAGCGGTTGGCTGGCGGCCAGCCAGGTCAACGGCAGCAGCGCACACATCTATGAACTGCAGCAGGAATACCCCCATTATTACCAGCGCCCCGACGCCGATCACAAGGAGCTGAATCCTCTGGCCACGAGCCTGAACGGCTGGGCCGGACGCCTGGAACTGAACAAGGAGCAAGGCAATTTCCGTTTCAACACGGCCATCGGCGCGATATCTCCGGGATTCGATGTCCGCGCCGCCGGCTATCAGTCGAATTGCGATATCATCAACGGCCACGTCATGATCGGCTGGCGCGACTACAAACCGGGAAAAATCCTGCGCAACTGGAGCGTCAACCTGTACACCCAGCGCAACTACAACTTCGCCGGCGACAAGATCGGTGAACAACGGCTGATATTCATTGCCAACGCCCGCTTTCTCAACTACTGGTCCGCCTATTTTCAGACCAGCCTCAACCCGGGCAATTATTCACAGACCGCCACCCGCGGCGGGCCGCTGATGAAAATGCCGGCCTATCAATGGTACGATTTTTCAGTCAACAGCGACAGCCGAAAAGAAATCGTCGGCGAACTGGAGGGCTATTACAGTCACAGTGCCAACGGCAGCCACGAGACCCAGATTAGCTGCGAGCTGACCTGGAAACCGACCAGCCGTCTCAGTCTGTCCCTCGAACCCCGTTATTACGACACCCTGGAACGTGCGGCCTGGGTGACTTCGATCAGCGATCCGCTGATGACCGCCACCTTCGGAAAACGGTATCTTTTTTCCTCGCTGGACATGAACGAAGTGTCCTGCTCGCTGCGCATGAACTGGATTTTCACACCGAAACTCAGCCTGCAGGCCTACATCCAGCCCTTCATCTCGGTCGGACATTACTTCGATTTCGCCGAACTGAGCGCGCCGGCCAGCGACAAGCTTCGTGTTTACGGCCGCGGCGATTCGACCATTCAAAGCGAAAACGGCGATTTTCTTGTCGATGCCGATGCAGCAGGACCTGCCGGCAGTTTCCGTTTCGCAAGCCCGGACTTCAATCTCAAATCCTTACGCGGTACGGTGGTTTTTCGCTGGGAATACCAGCCAGGTTCGAGTTTCTACTTTGTCTGGACGCAGAACAGGGCCGATTACGCCGACGCCGGGGATTTCCGCTTCGGCCGCGATCTGCGTCGGCTGTTTTCAGCGCCTGGTGACAACATCTTCATGATCAAGCTGAGTCACACCTTCAACCTGTAAGCTCAGCTGCCTTTGCGCCGGTAAATCTCGATGCCCTGCTCGAGGATGGTCTGCTTCTGCTGCGGATCGGCAAGATGGTCCATATGGGTGAGGTCGAAGTGGATCGTGGTGTGCAGTTCACCCAGCTGATGGCGGAGCTGACGCAGGTCACGACTGCTCAGCGGACCGAAAATTCCCAGCCGGATACTGTCGTCGGCATCCGCCGTCCCGGTCGCTCGGGGTCCATGCAAAACGGCCGCCTGAAGGTTCTTGTTGGACTTGAACAGGGAGAGCATGCGTGTCAGCAGTTTATCGGGAATGTCCGGAGTCATTTGCGTCCCCCTAGACGGTACAGATCCTTAGTTTTCTTCATTTCGACTCCCTCGCGTTGTAATCATGATATATTCACTATAACAGTTTTTCACTCCGGATACGAATTTCAGCGGCGAGCATGTGGAGAAATATTTTTTTTCGAGCTTTCATATTGACGGGGAAAACAAGCCATGCTATATAAGCGAACGAATTCAGTCGATTGGTCGACAATTTGAGGTGAACCATGGGCAGAGCCCAACGAGGCGTCAAGGGAATCGTAATCGAGGCGGCACGGGATATTTTCGCCCGTTACGGATTTCGCAAGACCACCATGGAGGAAATCGCCCAGGCGGCCCATCTGGCCAAGAGTTCCCTTTATCATTATTTCCGCAGCAAGGAGGAGATCTTCGCCGCCATTCTGGATCACGAGTTCCAAACCTCGATGGACGAAGTCGCCCAGGCGGTCAAGGCCGAGTCCAAGCATTCGGAAAAGCTGCGGATCTACTTCCGCTACCGTCTTTTGGCCATGCAGAAGGCCACCAGTTTCTACAGCGCCGTTCTCGACGAATACTTCGAATTCTACCCGGAAATCGAACGCATGCGCCGCGACATCGACGCCTGGGAAATGAAAACAGTCGCCGACATTCTGCGCCAAGGCATCGCCGAAGGCGAATTTTCCCTGGTTGACCTCGACGCCGCCCAGATCGGCCTGCGTGCCGTGCTGCGGGGCGTAGAATTTTACTGCATTGCTGTGGAAAAAAATTTCGACAAGATCGAACAGATCCAGGACCTGCTGCTCAACACTTTTTTTTACGGTATTCTGAAACGCTAAAAAATTTTAACCATGATTCGAATTAATGACTGTTTTAGTCGATTATTACTTGATCCGGAGACGGGCAACTCGACGTCGCCGGCTCCGTTTGTAAAAACTGCGCAGAGAATCCCCCGGAGGCATACTATGAAAGGAAAAAGAGCCGCATGCAAAACATTCTGCTTTTCCCTGCTTCTGATCGTGGCCTTGCCAGGCTGCCGCGGCGGTCACCATTCCGAAACGTCCCGTCAACCCCTGGCAGTACGGACACAAACCGTTCAATCCCTTCCGTTGACGACGACATTGGTCTACAGCGGAACCATCGAGGCCTCGGCTATGATCGAACTCAGCCCGTCCATGCCCGGTACCATTGAACGGGTCCTGGTGCGGGCCGGTCAGCCGGTTCGGCGCGGACAATTGCTGGCGGTTGTCAACCCGGAGAGTTGCCGTGACGCGCTCGATCTGGCCAGGGCCAAGCTGGAACAGGCCGAGGACGCCCGCAAACGCTTCGAGCCGATGCACAAAAATTCCAGTATGCCGGACATCAAGATGGTGGAAATCGAGACCGGTGTCCGCCAGGCCCGGGCGGCGGTTTCCATTGCCGAAAAGAACCTCAGAGACTGCCAGATACTGGCCCCGACGGACGGTGTCATCGGCCGGCGCGCCATTGAAGCCGGCATGAACGTCTTGCCGGGCATACCTGCGTTCACGCTGCTGCAACTCGATTCTTTGCTGGTGAAAATCGCGGTTCCGGAAAACGAAATCGCCATGCTCAAAGCGGATCTCGAGGCGCAAATCGTTGTCGGCGCCATTTCCGACACCCCCTGCCAGGGACGTGTCACCGAGATCGGTGTCCTGGCCAATCCCCTGTCCCGTTCCTACGAAGTCAAAATCACTCTGGACAAACCCGACAGCCGCATCCGGCCCGGCATGGTCTGCAATGTATCCATCCCGTTGCCCACGGCCCAAACCCGGATCACGATCGAACGGTCGGCGCTGCAGATCGACGAAACGGGCAAGCGCTTCGTCTTCGTGGTCGACCCCCGGGGAATCGCCGCCAAACGCCCGGTGCAAACCGGAAGACTCGTTCAGGACCGGATCGCCGTCGAGGAAGGTCTGCAGGACGGTGAACTCGTCGTCGTCTCCGGAACCCACAAGATCCATGACGGCGATACCGTGCGCATCATCTGAACCGGAAAAACGGGAGAACGAGCGATGCAATCTTCTAATAATGTTTTCCAGTCGGTGATGAAATACGACAAGATCGTCATCCTGCTGATCAGCGTCCTGTTCCTGTTCGGCCTGATCGCCCTGCTGATCATGCCGCGCCAGGAATTTCCGAATTTCACCATTCGCCAGGGCCTGGTAGTCGGCGTTTACCCCGGAGCCTCGGCCTCCCAGGTCGAGGAGCAGCTGACCAAAAAAGTGGAAAGTTTTCTGTTCGGCTACAGCGAAATCAAACGAGCCAAGACCTACTCCACTTCCAGCGAAAACGCCATGATCATCGTGGTCGAGCTCAACGACGAGGTCAGCGATTCGGACGCATTCTGGACCAAGTTGCGTCACGGCCTCAACGAGTTGAAGTCGCAATTGCCCCCGGAGGTGATTTCCCTGACCGGCAGCAACGACTTCGGCAAGACCGCCAATATCCTCCTGGCCCTGGAAGCAGAGGGCAAAAGCTACCGCCAGATGCGCGATTACATGGAACAGATCGAAGAGGAGCTGCGCAAGCTGCCATCGGTCTCCAAGCTGAAACGTTTCGGTGAAGTGCCCGAACAGATCGGCATCTACATCCGCGACGAAAAACTGGTTCATTACGGCATCCGCCCCCTGACCGTGCTGGCCGCCCTGAAAAGCGAAAGCGGGCTCTCCTACAGCGGAGACGTCGACAACGGCTTCATTTCCATGCCGGTGCACGCTCCGTCGCGTTACCATAGCGAGCAGGACATCGCCGAGCAGATCGTCTACGCCGACCCGGCCGGCCACATCGTCCGTCTCAAGGATGTGGCCCGGGTTGTCCGCGAATACAAGACGCCCGATTCCTACATCGAAAGCGACGGCAACCAGGCCCTGCTCTTGTCCCTGGAGATGAGGCAGGGGGAAAATATCGTCATGTTCGGCAAAGATGTCGACCAGGCCATGGCCCGGGTCAAATCCAAACTGCCGCCGCAGGTCAAACTGCACAAAATCGCCGACATGCCGCAGGCGGTAAGCAGTTCCATCATGGTCTTTCTCAAGGAATTGCTGATCGCCGTGATCGCCGTCATCATCGTCACCGTGCTGCTGCTGCCCTTCCGGGTGGCCAGCGTGGCCGCCGTCACCATTCCCATCACCATCATCATCGCTCTGGGCTTCCTGTTCGTACTGGGCATCGACCTGCAGACCGTGTCGCTGGCCGGACTGATCATCGTCCTGGGCATGGTGGTGGACAATTCGATCGTCATCATCGACAGCCACGTCGACAAACTGGACCACGGTCTGAGCCCCTGGGATGCGGCCTGGACGAGTGCCCGGGAATTGTTCATGCCGGTGCTGACGGCCTGCCTGGTCATCATCTCCACCTGGCTGCCCATGACCTTCTGGCTCAAGGGAGTCGGCCGCGATTTCGTCTTTTCGCTGCCGGTCACCATCGGCACGACCATTGGCATATCCATCCTGATCGCCGGCTTCTTCGTGCCCATTCTCTGCTACAGACAGATCAAAAGCGGCGTTCAGCGCAAACAGCCGGACGAAGGCAAAAAAACCTTTCTGGCCCTGTTGCAGAATGGCTACGAACGCCTGCTGACCTTCAGCCTCCATTTCCCGAAAAAAACAGTTCTGATCGGCCTTTTGACCGTCGCGCTGGGTGCCGTGATCAGCATCGGCCTGCCGCGGCAGGTCTTCCCCAAGATCGATCGCAACCAGTTTGCCGTCGAAATCTACCTGCCCGACGGCCAGAGCCTGCAGGAAACGGCTCGAGTGGCCCGGTCGGTGGCCGCCACTCTTAAGCAGGACCCCGAGGTCCGGCATGTGACCGCCTTCATCGGTGACAGTTCGCCACGTTTTCACGATCTGTACGCCCCGAACTTCCCGGGCAAAAACTACGCGCAACTGATCGTCAACACGGTTTCCAACCAGGCCACCCTGAACCTGATCGAGCGCTACGCTTTCAGCCTGGCCGACCGCTTCCCCAGCGCCTACGTGCGCATGCGGCAGCTGGAGATATCCAACACCCCGGCCGCCCTGGAACTGCGGATCCGGGGCGAGAATATCGCCGACCTCAAAGCGACGGCCCGCCAGGTGACCGCGATCATGAGTTCCGATCCCGATATCAATTGGGTGAGAAACGATTTCGGTCACCAGGTACCCGGCCTCAGACTGGACATCCGGGAGGATGAAGCCAACCGACTGGGACTCAGCAAGGGGCTGATCGCCAATTCGGTCATGATCGGCCTGGAAGGTCTGCCACTGACCACAGTCTGGGAAAACGACGTTCCGATCGACGTGCTGGTGCGCAGGGAAAACCCGCTGCACGGCGGAATCTCCGAAATCACCGACCAGTATGTCAGCTCTCCCATCCTGCCGGTTTCGGTCCCTGTCCGTCAGGTGGTTCATGTGAGCGAGGACTGGGACGAGGGGAAAATCATCCGCCGTAACGGCATCCGTACCCTCACCGTCCGTGCTGATGTCGTCCGTACCAGGCTGGCAGCCGATGTTCTGGATCGGATCAGGCCCGAAATCAAACGGCTGACCCTGCCGCAAGGCGTCGCCATCGAATTCGGCGGCGATCAGGAAGCGGAAATCGAGAACTATATCCCACTCAGCTATTCCCTGCTGACCAGCGTGGTTGTCATTTTCTTCATCCTGCTGTTCCGTTTCAAGCGCATCCGTCTGGCGCTGCTGATCATGTGCGTCATGCCCCTGGGCGTTCTGGGCGCGGCGCTGGGCCTGCTGATCGTCGGCTACCAGTTCGGCTTCACGGCCTTTGCCGGGGTCATCTGCCTGTTCGGTGAAGTGGTCCGCAACGGCATCATTCTTATAGATTACGCCGAACAACTGCGTAAAACCACCACCATGTCGGCACTGGAAATCGCCCTGGCTGCCGGGAAACGCCGCATGCGACCCGTCTTTCTGACCGCTTCGGCGGCTGCCGTCGGCGTCATGCCGATGGTGTTCGGCGGATCCAATCTCTGGGGGCCGATGGGTTCGGTGATCTGTTTCGGTCTGATCGTATCGACGTGCTTGACTCTGTTCGTCCTGCCGGCTGGTTACTTGCTGCTCAACCCGAAAAAAGACCAGTCCGCACAAGAGGTGACAGCATGATCCTGGAAATGAATCCGAAAAAGATTGCGATGGCGGTGCTGCTGGTCAGCATGATCCGCACTCCCTTACCGCTGCCGGCCCGGGAGTCCTACTCTCTGGACCGGTGCCGTGACCTGGCCCTGAAAAACAACGTGGCCGTACTCAACGCCGAGATTGAGCTGCAGGCCGCCGAGCAGGTCAAGAAAGCGGCATTCACCCGCTACTTTCCGACGGTATCGGCCACCGGCATGGCCGTCGATTTCGACGAACCGGCCCTGCAGCTGGGTCCGATGTCGCTGCTGGACAAGCTGACTTTCGGCGCCGTAACGCTCATGCAACCCGTTTTCGCCGGTGGACGCATCGTGACCGGAAACAAGCTGGCCGAGCTCGGTCGTCGGGCCGGAGTTGAAAAAAGCCGCCTGAGCCAGAATGAAGTCCTGCTCAGGACCGAGGAACAGTATTGGCAGATCGTCAGCCTGGCTGAAAAAATCAAGACGCTCGACCTTTACGACCAGCTGCTCGGCGACTTGGCCAAACAGGCCGGTGACGCGTACAGCGCCGGAATCATCACCCGTAACGATCTGCTCAAGGTCGAAGTGAAACAGAGCGAACTGCACCTGCAGCGCCAGCAGCTCGACGATGGCCGTCAACTGGCCCTGATGGCCTTCTGTCAGTTTCTGGGCATCCAATACGACCCGCAAATGGAGCTGAGCGAGACGCTGAAACCGTCCGTACCGCCGCCGACCCTCTTCATCGACAGCGAGCTGGCCCTGCCGCAACGGGCGGAATTCTCGCTGCTCGAACTCGGTGTACGCGCCGAAAAGCTGCAACTCGACATGAAACGCGGCGAGCTTCTGCCGCAGTTGGGTCTGGGCGTCAGCGGCTACTACATGAAGATGATGGCCGGTCAGGACCAGTACAACCTGGCCGCCTTCTGTTCCTTGTCGATTCCCGTCTCCCACTGGTGGAGCGGCAGTCACGAGCTGAAAGAGAAACGGCTGCGTCAACAGATCGCCCGCAACAACCAGCGCGATGGCGGTGAATTGCTGCGTCTGCAGATGCAGAAAACCTGGTTCGAACTGACCCAGTCCTTCCGGGAGATCGAACTGGCCGAAAAGCTGGTCGCCCAATCCGAAGAAAACCTCAAGGTCAACCAGGACAGCTACCGTCAGGGAATCAGCCTGCTGTCCGACCTGCTCGACGCCCAGGCCGGTCTGCAATCGGCCCACAGCCGACTGATCGATGCCCGGGTCGGCAACCGGAAAAAGACGATCCAGTACCTGATCGTGACCGGCCGGACCGATGAGGCCCGCAGAATGTGAACCGACATGCTCCAGACTTACCGTTACCCGTTGCCTGTCTGTTGTGCGCCGTTGACCGAATTGAACTCGCCGTTAATCGAAAAATGGAGGCGAACCGATCATAGAAGTCGTAAGCTGCTTTTTTTACCGCAATCAGGAGAAGTATGATGAACGATTCGTTGATCAAGCGCATTCGGCTACACATGAACAGAACTCTTCCCAGGATCACCCTGGCCACCTGGATCACCCTGATCCGCTTCCTGTTCATCCCGCTGGTGCTCACCGCATTGATCGTGGAGCATCCGGAAGGGAACCGGATCGCTTTTTTTCTGTTTTTGCTGGCCATGCTCAGCGATTCCATCGACGGTTTCGTGGCCCGGCGTTTCAACCAGGTCAGCGACCTGGGCAAATTTCTCGACCCCTTGGCCGACAAGCTGCTGGTCCTGCCCACATTGATGGTGCTCAGCCTGCGCGGTCTGGCTCCGCTTCTGCCCTCGCTGATCATTCTGGCCCGGGAATTGACGGTCATCGTCTGGCGCTGGCGGGCCTTGCGGCAAGGCCGGTCTTTTTCGGCCTCTGTGGCCGCCAAGATCAAGACCGACTGCCTGACCGCCGGCGTTGCCCTGCTGCTGATTTTCCCCTACAGCCCCTGGCCGGTATCAGCCCGGGCCCTGGGGGAAGCCGCCCTGTACTGCGGAGCGTTGATGGCCGTGTATTCCGCACTGGATTACATCCCCCTGCGGCGCAGCAACCAGAAAAAAGTTGAGCTGAAGTCCAATACCAATATCTGATAGGAGAAAAAATGGAACATATCAAACGAGGCAAAGAGATCGCGCCGGCGACGGGAAAGCTGGGCGTGATGA
>CAYXHZ010000018.1:25507-53783 GCA_964465065.1 uncultured Clostridia bacterium | reverse complement strand
TATGATCAAACCGATCAGGAAAATGGTCATGATTCAACCTCGGGAGCGAGATTTAATGGACATATACAAGTATAGAGGAAGGACCGGCTTTTTGTCAAGACAGCTCCCCCAGGTGTTTGCGGGGCACATTCCCCCACCGCCAGGAAAATGAGAGCCCATGGCAATTCAGGCCACGACCAGATCAAATTCGTAAAAAAAAACAAGAACCGGTCTTGACAGATTGAAAAATGGAATTATAATTACGAATGAACATTCATTCAGTGAACCGCGATTCACCTGGAGGTCGACTTTGACTGACATGAACGACAAAAAAAAGAAAATGCTCGATGCCGCCGGCGAACTTTTTTCCAAAAAAGGATACTACAATACATCCATGAAAGATGTGGCCGACCTGGCCGGGATCGCGGTCGGGACCATTTACCTGTACTTCAAGGACAAGGAAAACCTGCTCGACGGCATCTATGATTACGCCTCCACCCTGCTCCTGGAGCAGATCGAACGCGAGCTGGCCAAACAGGACCATCCGCTCCGGAAGCTCAGCTGCTTCGTGCGGGAGAGCATCGATTTCGGTCTGAAACATCCCTACTATTTCCTGATCGTCTTCGTCGACTTCCGCCGCCAGGCCGCCGAATTCCCCAAAAGCATCATGTATTCGTTCTTCCACAGGTATCTGGCCATCGGCAACGCCATCATCGACGAATTGCGCCGCCAAGGCCTGATCGTCGGCGGCAACGACGTATTGTACGGCATCACCGGATTCTGGGGCGCCTACGTCCTGCGCGAAATATTCCAGCCCGGCTTCGCCAAACTGTCCCGGCGCAAGAAACGGGACGAAATCTTCCAGCTGTGCCGGGAATCCGCCCTGCAGGGCTTTCTGGCCACCAATCCGGACAACAACCGCCATTTCGAGGAGAATTCCATATGAAGCGTTTCATTTGTCTCAGCATGCTTTTCTGCTGCAGTCTGCTCGGCGCCCAGCAGGAGCTGTCCCTGTCCCAGGCCCTGACCCGGGCGCTGGCGGCGGATCCGAGCCTGGCTGCGGCCGGTCACGAACTCGACGGACTGAGAAGCGAGGCCCGAGAGGCCAGGTCCCGGTATCTGCCGCGCCTGACCCTCAAGGCCAGCTACACCCGCCTCGACGAGCCGATCGACATTCAGCTCGACAGCCTGCGTTCTCTGATTGTATCCCTGGAGACCAACGGCCAGCTCAACGACCTCAACCTGCAAAATCTCATCCTCAAGGGCCAGCCGCTGAGCAGCCAGGAAAAGAGCCTGTACAGCACGGCCATCGGGGCCAAACTGGATGCCATGATCCCGGCTTTCGACATCGAGGTGCTCGACCGCGACCTGTTCCGGGCTTCTCTGGAAATGGCCATGCCCATTTGGATGGGCGGCAAAATCCAGGCCCTGAACCGCTCGGCAAGGCTCAAGTGCGACGAAAGCGCCAGCGATCACGCCCAGTTGCGGGAACAGCTGGCGGTGGCAACGATCCAGGTCTACCTGGGCAACAAGCTGATGGAGGAGAGCCTCAAGCTGGCCCAGGAAGCCGAAGCGGCCATTCAGGAACACCGTGACCGCGCCAATTCCCTGTTCGAGGCCGGTCTTGTGGCCCGATATCAGTTGCAGCACGCCCAGGTGGCCTACTCCGACGCCCGGATGCGCAGCCTGCGTGCCCAGGAGGGACTGGCCCTGGCCAGAGCCGAGTTGCAACGCCTGCTGGGTCAGGAAGGAGAGTTCGACTGCAAGCTGACCACCCCGATCCGCTACAAGGCCCTGACCCAGGATGAAGACAGCCTGTGGGCCGGTATCCGCGGCAACAATCCCAGCCTGAAGAAACTGGCCATCAAGCGGGAGCTGGTCCGTGTCAAGAAGCAGGCCGACCTTGGCGAATACCTGCCCCAGATCTACGCCTTCGCCAAGTACGAACTGCTGCGCGACGACCTGTCCCTGCTCGATCCCAAATGGGCGGCCGGCGTGTCCCTGTCGCTCAACCTCTTTTCGGGCGGCGAAAAGATCCATCGCCTCCAGGCCGACCGGCACCTGGCGCTGGCGGTACAGGACAAGAGCCTGCAACTCGAGCGTCTGTTGCGCCAGGCCCTGGACAAACTCTACCACGGCATCCGTGCCGAAGCGGTCTGCATCGACGGCTTCGCGCCCCGGCTCGAGGAGGCACAGGAGAGCCTGCGTCTGGCCCAGTCCCGTTTCAATTCGGGCATGGGCATCTCGCTGGAAGTGGTCGACGCCCAGCTGATGGTCCAGAAAATAAAGCTGGAACGTCTGCAAGCCGTCTACAGCCACACCCTGTACAATCTCAAGATCAACGAACTGGCACAAAGCGTGGACCGTTTTGTGCAGCAATTGGAGGAAGAAGAATGAACAGACTGAATCTGGTATTGACGATAACGGTGCTGGCCGTGATGGCCGGCTGCGCCAAACCGGCCGCCAGCCGGATGGCCTACGTGGAGAGCGAGGAAATCGATGTGGCCGCCAAGGTTCCCGGACGGCTGGCCACCATGCAGGTCAAAGTCGGTGACCAGGTGCACCGGGGCGACATTCTGGCCACGATCCAGAGCGGAGAGATCCAGGCCCGTGTCGAACAGGCCAAAGCCGGACTGGACGCCGCCCAGGCCCAGCTGCTTATGGCCCGGAACGGGGCCCGCCGCGAGGAGCGCGAAATGGCCGGCCGGCAGCTGAACATCGCCAAAAACAACCTGGACATGATCGAAGGCATGTACCGGCGGGTGCTGAAGGTTTACCAGGAGGGCGGTGTCTCCATCCAGGAGAAGGAGACCGCCGAATTCCGCTACCAGATCGCCCGCGAACAGTACGAGAGCGCCCGTTCCTTTTCGGCCATGGTCAGCAACGGTGCCCGCTCCGAACAGATCGATCAGCTCAAGGCCCAGGTCCGGGCCATGGAGGAGAAGGTCAACGAGGCGAATGCCTACCTCGACGAACTCTCCATCCGGGCGCCGCAGGACGGCGAAATCAAACAGGTCAATTCCCAGGCCGGAGAGATCGTCACCGCCGGCTTCCCGATGATCACACTGCTCGACTCCGATCGCTACTTCATCTTCAACCTGCAGGAAAACCAGTTCAAGGGACTCAAGATCGGCGACTCGCTCAAGGTGTTCATTCCCGCCCTGCAGACCCAGGCCGACATCGTGGTCTACCACATAGCGCCCATGGCCGATTTCGCCAAGTATGAATCAACCAGCGAACGCGGTTCCTGGGACGTCAAATCCTTCGAAGTCAGGGCCCGACCCGACCAGGCCATCCCCGCCCTGCGCCCCGGAATGAGCGGCCGGATCGTCGAGTGAACCCATGACCGGGTCAAAAGGCTTGCTGGCGGAACTGCACGGTTTGCTGGGCAACCGGCTGTACCGGATCCTGCTCCTGTGGGCCCCGCTGGGAATCGGTCTGCTCTTCGGCTGGACTTTCACCTGGAAACGGGTGCCCAGCGAAATCCCCGTCGCGGTCTGGAACCGCGACGGTCAGGCCCTTTCCCGGGACTTCCTGCGCCATGTCGACAGCCTGCAGTCCATCCGCATCGTCCGGCAACTGACCGAAAGCCAGACGGGCAAGGCACTGCTCTGCTCCGGGGAAGTGGCCGGTTTCATAGAGATCCCGGCCGATTTCAGCCAGCGCCTGCGCAGCGGCAGGGCGGTCAGGATCGTCTTCTACCAGGATTTCAACTACCTGCTGCCGGGGCGGACGCTGACCAAGGCGATCAGCAAGCTGGAGACCTGGCAACAGGAAAAAGAGTTGCAGAATTTCTTCACGGAAAACGGCTTGTCGGGTTCGGCGCTGACCTTTCTGGAAAATCCCCTGAAAATCGAATACCACAAGCTGTTCAACCCATCCCTGGACTACACGCAGTTTTTGTTGCCAGGTCTGCTCGGCGGCCTGCTCTTTCAGGTTCTGTTCCTGCTCGGCGGCAAGCTGTTCATCGCCTGGAACCAGTCCGGCAAGCGCGGCCTGCACAGTCTGTGGCGCATGATCGGAGCCGCTGTAGCCGCTGCGCTCATCCCGTTTGCCGTCTGCTACGGTCTGCTCTTCCCCCTCTTCTCGCTGGCCGTCGCCGACCCGATCCGGCTGCTATTTGTCTACATCCTGTTCGCCCTGGCCACCCTGCTGATGGGCATGCTGATCGCCGCCCTGTTCCAGCGCGAAGTCATGACCATCGAACTGATCGTCGCCCTGGGAGCGGTAGCCTTCACCCTGTCGGGGTTCACCTGGCCGCGGGAGATGTACCCGCTGCTCCTGCGGCATCTGGTCGGCCTCTACCCCTTGACCTGGATGTTCGAGGAATCGTCCAAAATCTGCTACCAGACCGGCTACCCGCTCGATCTGTGGCCGCTCCTGGGACTGATCGTCCTGTACGCCGGACCGCTCAGTCTGATGGTGCATCTAAGGAGAAATGACCGTGCGCAACCGTGCTGAACTATTCGTCGCCGAAATCAAGAAACTGCTCTGCAAAGAAGTCGTGATCTACCTGGTGATCGTGCCCATGCTGGCCGTTCTGGTCTTCGGCTACCTCTATCGCAACCGGGTCGGCCGCGACTACCCGATCGTGGTCGTCGACGAGGAAAAGAGCGCGGTCACCCGCCTGGCCGCCTTCTACCTCGACAGCGCACCGGAACTGCGGGTGACCAGAGTACTGAACTCCATCCAGGAAGGTCGGGACTGTCTGAGCCGCGGCCAGGCCGAGGCCGTCGTCTACCTGCGCCGCAACATCTACCGCAAGGTGTTGCACAAACAGACGCAGACAGCGCTGGTCATCGTCGACGGCCGCAACCTGGTCAAAGCCAACACCTTGCTGACCGGTATCGCCAAGACCCTGGGCACGGCGCGCATCGGCGCCGAGCTGAAACTGATGGACAAGTATTTCCCGGTTCCCGACCGCCTGGACAAGCTGCGGCTGGTGACCGTACTGTCCCGGCCGCTGGGTAATCCGGCTGTCGATTACTTCCTGTACATCCTGACCGGTCTGATGGTCATGGCCATCTGGCAGGGCACCCTGGTCGGATCATCGCTGGGCGTAGCCCGGGAGCGCGGCCGCGCCGGTCTGAGCGACACGATCGCCGCTTTCGGTTCGCCGTGGCGGTACATATTCTGGCGCAGTCTGGCGGTGACGTCCCTGTCCGCTCCGGTAACGGCGGCTACCGCCGCCATTTTTTACGGCCTGTACAACGCCCCCTGCCGGGACCCGTTCGCCAGCGCAGCCCTGCTGCTGCTCTACACGCTGACAGTGGTCGTCGCCTCGCATATCGCCGGCGTCTTCTTCCGCCACGCCAGCGGGGTTCTGCAATTCTTTCTCTTTTTCACCCTGCCGGCCTTCTTCATTTCGGGCTACCCCTTCCCCCGGGAAAGCATCCACCCCCTGATCCGGAGCCTGGCCGCCCTGTTGCCGACCACCCCCGTGCTCGACGCCCTGCCCCGTCTCAACACCATCCCCGATTCGCTGCCCTACCAGAGTCAGTCTTTCTTGCACATAGCGCTCCTGGGCCTGGCCTATTTCTGGCTGGGCGGCTGGCTGATCGGCATGGCGGCCCGGCGGGAGAAAACAGCCGAAACGCCAGGCCGCTCGTCCACCTAAACCGGGCGGTTTACCCCAAAACCGCTCGCAACTCGTTGTCCGGCTGTCATGGACCGGAATAAGATGTACAATTATCAGGCAGCGAGTTGATTGGAGGAAGGGTAATGAACGTAAAAGGAGCGATCGGTCTGCTGATTTTCTGCTGTGTCTTTCCGCTCGTGCCCGCCCAGGAAGAAGCGCAGGACAAGAAACTCAAAGAGTACATCAATGTCGTCAACGTGGAGTTGATCCTGCGGATCATTCAGAACGGGCAGGCTCAGGGAGGTTTCAAGAAAGAAGATTTCAGACTGTATGAAAACGGCAAGGAATGCAGGATAAACGGGTTCTTCGAAACCCGCCGCCAGATGGCCCGGCCGGCACTGCCTCCTGCGGCCAGCGCCAAGATCAGAACACCCGGCCGACTCTTCCTGCTCCTGTTCTGGTACAGCCCCAGCAGCAGCGACATCCAGTCCAAGCTGAACTACTTTTTCGACCAGCTCTACCAACCCGGCGACCGGGTCATCCTGAGCAGCAGCCGCCGTTACTTCGAAATCATGCAGCCGGAACAGAAGGAAGAAGTCCTGGCGGCCTTCCGGCAACACTGGCAGGAACTGGCCAAAATTCACAAGATGGAGCTGCAGAGCACTCTTTCCGAATTGAACAATACCCTCCTTGACGCCAGCCAGTCCATCGGCGGTCTGGACCCGGAACGGCCGGGAACCCTCACCGTCGTCATCAACGCGCTGCGGTCCATGGAAAACCATTACACCGCCTTCATCAAGGAATGGTCGTTGCTCAACAATCGCCTCAACATCGGGCAGCTGGAAGATTTCGCACGTAACCTCGAACAGGTCAACTCCGACAAGTGGGTGCTCGTGTTTTACGAACGCGACAACCGTCCGCTGCTGAACGCCGAAGAGGTCAGGCGGGAACTGCTGATGGCTTCCGGAGGCTTCTTTCTGGAACCCATCTCCGCCTGTGCCGACCGGATCGGCATCGCCAGCCAGCAGGCTAAAACCGATACCAATCTGAACGCTCAGATCCAGAGCATGCGCGATCGTTTCGCCCAGGCCGGCGCCGTCTTCCACCTCCTGCAGATCAGCCCCCGTCTGACCAGGGATCTGGAAGCCGAAATCAGCCACAGCAACTCGATCATCCGCATGGAACCGGTCTTTTCCAACTGGGACGCCGTCTTCCAGACGATCAGCCGCAGCAGCGGCGGCCGGATCGTGGACATGGATCAAGGGCTCGCCGTCCTGGACGACCTGGCCAAGCTGGAGGATATATCCTACATCCTCACCTACGTTCCCCAGGAGCGGAAGGCTCAACACCGTAAAATCGAGCTGAAGATCGTCAATCCGGAACTGAAGAATTTGCAGAGGCACCTGACCTACGGCAGACGCATCGAAATGCAGGAGACCCCGGAACTCAGGGTAAATTCGATCCATACCGACCTCAAAAGCATGCGTGTCCAACTGGAATCCTTTTACCCGATCCTGACCACGGCCGGCTCCGTCGGTCATTTCTCCGTCAGCCTGGCAGCCGAGAAAACCGGCTCGGGCCCCGCCGCGATCCTCTATCAGCAGGACATCGAATCCAGCGGCCAATTCGAGATCCCGCTGTCGCTCCATGAAGCCGGCGACTGGACCCTGTGGCTGCGGATCGTCGACCTGATGAGCGGAAAATCGCTGCTGGAGAAACGGAAAATCGCCGTCAGCCCCCAGGACGATACAGTCAGCGCCCCCGTCGTCCAAACGCTACCAGCTCAGGACGAACTGGGCGGTCTGTTGGTCAAGGCCGCCGCCTACAGCGACCGTCTGAAAAAAACCGCCCTGCGTTTCACCTGCATCGAATCGATCGTCGAGCAGACGCTCAACCGGAAGTCCAAGCCGGAAAGCCCGCGCTATGACCGAAAAATCTGGCAATACGACTATCAGATCGTCCTGGACCGGGGCGACCTGAACGAGAACCGTCTCCTGGTCAAGAAAAATCAGAAAAAAATCTCCCCGCCCCTGCCCGCGCAGCTGGAGACCTTCTACGAGAGCCAGTACTCCTTTTTCCTCCCGGTCACCATGCTGGCCGCCGAACGACAGCCGGATTACCACTACCAGATCGTCGGCCGGGACAAGATCAATAAAAAAACCATGCTGCGAATCCGGGCCACCGCCAAGAACGATACCCGACAGATCCCCAACGGAGAGCTCTGGATCAGCGAACAGGACGGGTCGGTATGGAAGGTCGTTCTCGATGCCAGAACCGTCCCCGGATTCCGGGTCCGCTTCGCCAACGCCGGACACCGCGGCATTCACCTGATCATGAGCGATATTCACGAGTACACGCAAAGTTACCGGGGCATTCAGTTCCCCAGCGCCACCATCATCACCGAAAACCACACCTACACCCAGATCCGTCAGAACGAAACCGTGGACAGCGGCATCGACACGCCGTCCATCACCTACACCACCCAGGCGCCGCCGATGCAGCTGGAAGTGCTGCGGGTCAGTTACCGCTACGACCAATACCGTTTTTTCGACATCGACAGCCGTATGGAAATCAAGGATTGGAACGAATCGGACTGAACCGGAAAGAACCGCGGGGTCCGTTTCCGGACCCCGCGTCACTATGGGCAAAAACGATCAGTTGAAATCGAAACGTGCGCCCAGGCGCAGGTAGAACGGGTTGTTGAGAGCCGTCGTCTGGCCGAAAGCGCGGGTTTGATGCATGCTGGTGGTTTCCACGGCGGTCGCCACGCCGCTGTTGAGCAGATTGAAGGCGTTGGCGAAGATCGAAAACCGTGAATTGCCGAACTTGAATTCCTTTTCCAGGGTCAGATCCAGGTTGAAGCGGCTGGGCAGTTCGTATTCGCCTCTCTTGCCGGCGATGATGGTGGCCTGGGTCACACCGTTGAGATCCATACTCATCTGGGTGTTCTGCAGGGTGCGGCTGTAGGGATTGCCGGTGTAGTACTCGGCCACGCCGGACAGGTTGATGCCCCAGGGCCCCCGGAACATGGCCAGCAGCTTGAAGTAATGACGGCGGTCGTTGCTCAGCCGGCCGATGGCGTTGACGTGCTGGTTGGGGTTGTCGTACATCGCCGACACGCCGGAAGTCGCCGCGAAGGTCGTGTCGATCAGGCCGCTCAGTTCGGATAGCACGTAAGAGGCCTCCATCATCCAGCCGCTGGAAAAACGCTTCTTGAGAATCATCTCCAGGGCCTTGTACTTGCGGGCCTCTCCGGGAATGTTGACCAGGGAAAACTGCTGGGGCAAATCCTGATCGATCATCTCCCAGAAACTGATCGGATTGCCGCTGACCGGATCGGTCACGGACACCTGCCGCCAGTTTTTCCAGATCAGGCTGCCATCACGGGTCAGGGCTTCCATGTCCACGCTGTTGGTTTCCACATCTTCCAGGATGTTTTTTTTCTCCTTGTAGATGCCGCGGGCGGTCAGCGACCAGTCTTCGAAGAGCTCGCGCTCGATGCTGACGGTGAACTGCTGCTCGTAGGGAGCCGTCGGTTCCTTGCCGTTGTAGCCCAGCGAACCGGCTTCAGGCAGCGAAAAAGTGTTCACGCGGGTGACCTTGAGCGTGTTCGGATCGAAAGTGCCGTTGAAAAAACACCCGCTGTTGGGATTGGCGGACGAAAAGTACTGGGTCAGCAGAGCATCGTAATACAGGCCGTAACTGCCTTTGACGACCGTTTTGCCGTCGCCGCCGATATCGTAGCTGAAACCCAGGCGCGGAGCGATGGTCGTCCATTCCATGGCCGTGAATTTCTCGGGAACGGCATCGTTGAACGAAAAACGATTGCCGTAGAATTCCTCCAGGAAGTAGCCGCTGGAATCCTGATTCTGAGCCGGGATGATGCCTTTGCTGTTCTCCAGACGGACACCGAGGGTCAGGGTCAGTCTCTGGATCGGGTTCCAGGTGTCCTGGAGGAAGGCGTTGATGGTCTGGACATCCTCCTTGGAAGTGTAGGCCTTGTTGTAGTTGATGCGGTAGGGTACGCCGTTACGGTAGTAGATGTAGCGGACCCGGAAGCCGGGCTCCTGGGTCGATTCGCTGCCGGCCGGTATGTATTCCCGTTCCCCGTTGGCCATGACGTAATCGATGCCGGCTTTCCATTCGTGCTGACCGGCGAAATCGTCCAGAAACAGGGTGAAATCGGTCTGGAACTGCAGGCGGCCGCGCTTGTAGAGATCGCTGTAGCCGAAGCTGGAACCGGGCAGGTACTTGCCGGTGGTCACCTCGAGCAGCATCGGGTTGTCGTTTTTGGCCTTCAGGGAAAAATTGACGGGCGCCGAGGCGAATTTCAGGTTGCCGAAGAAGCTGTTGCTGAAGGTGTGCGACCAGTCGAGATTGAAGCTGTGATTGACGCCGGTCTGCTTGAAGGTGGCCGACTCGACGAAGTCCAGGGTGGCGCCGCGATGGTTGCGGATCAGGTCCGAGTAGTTGTAGGAGAAGTAGACCTTGTCGTTGACGCCGGGCTGATAGGTCAGCTTTCCGTACAGAAAGGGCACCTTGCGGTCCAGAGGAATCTCTTCTTCCTGATCGTAGGGGTAGCCGCCGACGTAAGTCTCCGAAGTCTCGAGACTGTAGCTGGCGAAAAACCAGAGTTTGTTCTTGAGCACCGGTCCGCCGATGGACAGGGCCGGATTGAAGTTGAACTTGTCGCCGGTGGCCGTACCGGCCAGAGGGGTACCCTGCGTGTTGTCGCCGTTGAAGCTTTCATGGTTGTAATACATGGAAGCCGATGCGGAAAATTCATTGCCGCCGGACTTGGTGACGGCGTTGACGATGGCGCCGCCCGACGAGGCCTGGTTGGCACCGACGCCGCCGATACTGACGGCCACTTCCTGCAGAACGTCCGAGGAAGGCGCCATGCCCTGGGTGCCGACCACCGGGTCGTTGGTGTTCACTCCGTCGACGTTCCAGGAGTTGTCCCGCTCGCCGCTGCCGTGGGCCACGCCGTTCTGGACGCCCGGAGTCAGGGCGAAGATACCGGCCACGGTCCGGTTGCGGGTCGGAATCGACTGGATCATCTGCGCGGAAATGTTGGATGTCTTGGATGTGCTCTGGGTATCGATGGTCGGCGCCTTGCCCGACACCTCGATATTCTCGGTCAGGGTACCGAATTCCATGGCAATGTTCAGGCTGGTGGTGCCGCCGACGCTGACGACGATGCCTTTGCGTACCAGCGTCTTCATCCCTTCCAGACTGAAGGTGATCTCGTAGCTGCCGGGAGGCAGGTTACGAAAACGGAACTGGCCGTTCTCGTTGGAGACGGACGTCATCTTCTCCATCACGATGGCCGGTGAGCGCAGGCTCACGCTGACACCGGGAATGGCCGACCCGTCTTCGGCGACGATCGTGCCGCTGAGGGTCCCGACCTGACTGAGCTGGGCATTGAGCATGCCCAGACTCAGCAGAAACATCAAAAGAACCAATAGATGCTTGTGATTCATAAAACCTCCTAAAAGTTGTCTTCACAACCCATAACGGAGCAATCACATTGCCAATGACGGGTTTCACCACCAGCGACTGGGATGAACAACTCTGGGACAGGTTCGAATGAAAAGCTGAATTGCTTCAGAACATGCAAACGGGAAGGACGCTGGACAACATTGTTATTACTTTCACAGAATCATTCTACAAAAAATTGAATTTTCTGGGACGAAAACACAAATGTTCGGTATCCACCTTCTAGGCCATCAGGAAAACGAAACACGCCAAAGCGGCGCAATACACGGCGAAATAATGCAGGCGGTTCTTGCGCGTCAGCTTCTCCAACACGCGCAGAGCGGCCAGACCGACCAGCGCGGCCATCGCCACTCCGACAGCGATGACTGTCCAGGAAGCGGGTTGCGTCTCCAGGTGCAGCAGCTCCAGCAGCAAGGCGCCGCCGATGGCCGGTATGGACAACAGGAAGGAGAAACGGAAAGCGAAGGCGTAGCCGAGCGACAGGATCAAAGCCAGCGAAATGGTCCCCCCCGATCGTGACAGGCCCGGCGCTACCGCCAATCCCTGGATGACGCCGATCAGCAACGCCGCCAGCCACATCGGCGGGCTCTTGAAGCGCAGCCGAATGGACAGAGTCAGGATCACGGCCGTGATCAGCAGACCGACCGCGGCGGCCCGTACGGAGCTGAACAGTCCCTCGATCCAGTCTTTGGCCAGCAGGCCGATGATGGCCGTCGGCAGCGATCCGATGACGATCCACATCGCCAGGCGCCGGTTGTCGGGCTGGTGGATGAAACGGGTCAGCTGCCAGATGTCGCGGCGGAAATACCACAGAATCGCCAGCAGGGTGCCGGCGTGCAGGAAAACGTCGAGTTGCAGCAACTGATCCGACTGGACGCCCAACCATTGCTGCACGATCACCAGATGCCCGTCGGAACTGACCGGCAGAAATTCGGTCAGTCCCTGTACAAGGCCCAACACCAGGGCTTGCCATAGCGAAACCATGAGTCGGCCTACTCGAGTTCCCGGCGGATGGCGGCTACCAGCGGCTCGACCTCGTCGCGCAGGGCCTGCAGCCGCTCGGGAGACTGAGCTTCGAAACGCAGCACCAACGAGGGTTGGGTGTTGGAGGCGCGTACCAGCGCCCAGCCGTCGGGAAATTTCACCCGGGCGCCGTCGATGTCGACCACCGGGTAGAGAGGTTTGTAGTGGGCCACGATCCGGGCCACGATCTGGAATTTGGCCTCTTCGGTGGTGTCGACGCGGATCTCCGGGGTGTTGTACACCTTGGGCAGGTGAGCCAGATAGGCGCTGAGGGGTCTGTCGCCTTTGGAAAGGATCTCCAGCAGCCGGGCTCCGGCGTACACGGCGTCGTCGAAGCCGAACCAGCGCTCCGAGAAGAAAATGTGCCCGCTGACCTCGCCGGCCAGGGCCGCCTTTTCCTCGACGATCTTCTTCTTGAGAATCGAATGCCCGGTCTTCCACATCAGCGGTTTACCGCCCAGACGGGCGATTTCCTCGTAGAGCACTTCGGAGGCTTTGACTTCGGAGATGATCGTCGCCCCTGGCCGGCGCGACAGGACATCGGCGGCCAGAATCGTCATCAGCATATCGCCCCAGATGATGCCGCCGTTTTCGTCGACGATGCCGATGCGGTCGGCGTCGCCGTCAAAGCCGATGCCCAGTTCGGCCCCGCAGCGCTTGACCTCGGCGATGAGGTCCACGAGGTTTTCTTCCTTGGTCGGGTCGGGATGATGATTGGGAAAATTGCCGTCGACATCGGCGAACAGAGGAACGACATCGCAACCCAGCTTGCGGTAGAGCGGGATGGCCGAAATGCCGCCGGTGCCGTTGCCGCAGTCGACGACGACCTTGATCGGACGGCGCACGGCGACATCGGCGGCGATGTGGCTGATGTACTCGTCCAGTATGTCCACCGTTTCCAGCGCGCCCGGTTCGGTAGCGACGATCGGCTCGGTGTCGCAGGCCAGGCGGTAAATCTCCTGGATCTGGGCTCCGGACAGGGCATCTTTGCCGAGCAGAGCCTTGACACCGTTGTATTCGGGTGGATTGTGGGAAGCGGTGATCATCAGGCCGCCGCCCAGCTTGTACTTGAAATCGGCGTAATACATCATCGGTGTCGGCACCAGACCGATATCCATGACCGAGATGCCCGCCCGGGTCAGGATCTCGATGAACTGGTCCTTGATGGGTTTTGAGCTCGGACGGCCGTCCATACCGATGACGATGCGTTCCTTTTTCTCGCGGATGAACAAGGCGGCGAACGCGGTGGCGATCATGGCCACGGCTTGCGGCCCCAGCTCGTCGGCCACCAGACCGCGGATATCGTATTCCCGAAATATCGATTGTTTGAGTTCCATGAACGGTAATCCTCCTCTGGACATGGCAATACACTGGTTATTATAGCATCAGCGGCGCAAGTTTATACAAGTAAAAAAGAGGGAGCGTTCCGAATGCCGGCGGCGGACATGGCAAGACCGGATTGTGCTATAATTCTTTTTATAAGGGTGGACATCCGGTACCGCCCGACAATGAGGTCACCATGATCCGTCTGATCCGTGCCTGCGACAGCCTGGAAATCCTGCTGAACGCCTCCGCCATCCGCTCCTACCGGGAGGACGGAGCCAAGACCCTGATCACGCTCTGCGACGGTGAATGCGTCGAGGTCAAGAACGACGTCACCGACGTCATGGAAAAGATCGATGCCTGGCAGAAGGGCTTGGCCGACGACCAAACGCCGGCACAGGCGACCGAACCCCAGGATCTGTGATCCGTCTTGCTTTTTACAACCGTCTCAAGTAGAATTTTTACATGAAAGATTATTACCAGATTCTGGGTGTAGGACAGAAAGCGACTCTGGCGGAGATTAAAAAAACCTACCGCCGGCTGGCCAGGAAGTATCACCCGGACCTCAACCCCAACGATAAAGAGGCGGAGAAACGCTTCAAAGAGATCAACGAAGCCTACGAAGTGCTCAAAGATCCCGAAAAACGCAAACAGTTCGACACCTACGGCCGGGTCGGCGCCGATTTTCGCAAAGGCCCCGGCTCCGGGCGCGGACCGTTCGAGGGCTTCGATTTCAACAGCAGCGGCGATGCCTCCTTCGGGGACATCTTCGAAACCATATTCCGCGGCGGTTATTCCGGCGCGGGCGAGGCGCAGGCGCAGCACCAGAACACCCCGCAGCGCGGTGAAGACCTCCACTATTCGATGAGTCTCAATTTTCTGGACGCCGTCAAAGGTCTGGAAACGCCCATTCAGCTGACCCGAAAAATCGCCTGCAAAACCTGCAGCGGCAGAGGCTATCAACCCAGCGGCACCCCCAGCCGCTGTCCAAGCTGCAACGGCAGCGGCCGGGTTCAGAAACAGATGGGCTTCATGAAGTTCGCCTCTCCCTGCCCGGCCTGTCAGGGCCGAGGCACCATTTCGGAGAAAGGCTGTTCCGAATGCTCGGCCAGCGGCCGGGTCGAAGCCGTCGACCGCATCAAGGTGCGCATCCCGGCCGGAGTCGAGGACGGCTCCAAGCTGCGCATTCCGCAGAAAGGCAACGCCGGCATCCACGGCGGAAGCTACGGAGACCTGATCATCAGCATCGCCGTCTCCCCTCACCCCTTCTTCGCCCGGCAGCAGAACAACCTGGTCATCACCCTGCCGGTCACCTTCACCGAGGCCGCCCTGGGCGCCAAAGTGGAAGTGCCGACACTGGATGGCAAGGCCATTCTGAAAATCCCTCCCGGGTCATCCTCCGGCCAGAAGCTGCGGCTGCGCGGCAAGGGCATCGTTGATCCCAAGGGCGTGGACCAGGGCGATATGGTCGTCACCCTCAAGATCGTCCCGCCGCCGACCAAGGACATGGCCGTGCGGGAACTGCTCAAAAAGCTGGAACTGATCGCCGCCTACAATCCCCGCGAGGACCTGCCATGAACAAGGAAAAGACCTACCTGATCTCGGCGGTGGCCGACCGTTATCAGCTGCACCCGCAAACGCTCAGGCTCTACGAAAGAGAAGGGCTGCTGATCCCGTCCCGCAGCAAGGGCAACACCCGCGTCTACACCGACAGGGACCTCAAAAAACTGGAATTCATCCTCAACCTGTCCCGGGACATGGGAGTCAACCTGGCCGGAATCGAGATCATCTACAATATGAAAATGAAAATGGAATCCATGCAGGAAGAGTTTTCACGCTTCCTGGACGAACTGCGGACAGAATTCTTCAGCGGCCGCGAAAACCTCTTCGATCAGAAGAAAAACGCGATCGTCAAATATTCCTCCTCGATCGCCCCATTCAACAAAGATGGCCAGGAATAACAGTTCTCTCAATTCTCTCAACCTGTACTTCCAGAAAGTCAAAAAGATCAAAATCCTGACCGCCGAAGAGGAAAAGGAGCTCATCCGCAAGGCCATCGCCGGTGACGCCGAAGCCTTCAAGAAGATCATCATCTCCAACCAGAAGCTGGTGGTCAAGGAAGCCCTGAAATACTACTTCAAGGAAGACAATTTTCTCGACCTGATCAACGAAGGAAACAAGGGTCTGATCGAGGCCCTCAAGCGTTTCGACATCAACCGCGACAACCGCTTCTACACCTACGCCCTGTGGTGGGTACGCAGCGAGATCCGCCGTTACCTGTCCAAAAACCAGAACATCATCTCCTTCCCCGATATCTTTTACAACGATTTCCTCAACTTCAAGAAGGCCTATTTCAATCTCAGCAAGAACCTCAAGCGCCGCCCGAGCGAGGAGGAACTGGCCCAGGAACTCGATCTGCCCATCAAGAAGATCAAGGTCATGCTGGCCGTTCCCGACGAGATCGTCTCCCTGGACAAGGGCGTGTCCGAAGACGGTTCGCCGAACCTGGCCAGCATACTGCCCGACACCAGCATGCCCGATCCCCAGGAAGTGCTGATCGTCGATTCCCTGCACGAGCTGATCAACAACGAGATCGAGGAACTGACCGAGAAAGAGACCCTGGTGATCAAGATGCGCTACGGTTTCAAGAGCCAGGACGCCATGCGCCTGCGCGAAATCGCCAAACAGATCAACATGAGCCCCGAGGGCGTGCGCCGCATCGAGATGAAGGCCTTGCGCAAACTGCGCAACAAACTGATCAAACAAGGCATCTACGGAGTGCTGAACTGAAGATGGCGGCCACTTGTTCCAAATGCGGCGATTCCGGCTGGATCGTCATCGAGAAAGACGGCCGCGAACAGGCCGTCCGCTGCGACTGTTCCCGCAAGAAAACCGCCCTGGTCCAGGCCGAACTGGCCAACATTCCGCAACGCTTCATCAATTGCCGGCTCAAAGGCTTCATGACCCCGGAGGATTCCCCGTCCCTGCTCAAAGCCAAAAAAGCGGCCAAGAATTTTTGCGACGAGTTTCCGGCCGTCAGCAAAGGTCTTCTCCTGCACGGACCGGTGGGCGTCGGCAAGACCCGGCTGTTGTGCACCGTGGCCAGCGAACTGTGGGCGCGCCTTCCGCAGCTGAACATATATTACATCGACTGGAACGACCTGGTGCGGACCATGCGTTCCGGTGAAGACGCCCAGAGCCGCGATTTCAACCAGATCCAGCGCATCATCAGCCGCCTGACCGAGTGCGACCTGCTCATCTTCGACGAACTGGGCGCCTCGAAAACCAGCGCCTGGGTGCAGGACAATATCTACTTCGTATTCAACCGCCGCTACAATCAGCAGAAAATCACCATCGGCGCCAGCAATTTTTTCGATCAGAGCAGCGACGGCCAGGAAACCCTGACCGAACGCCTGGGTGAACGTCTGCGCAGCCGGCTGCACGAAATGACCAACAGCATCGAATTGTTCGGCGTCGATTACCGCCGGAAATACTGTTAAGGAGGAAGGAGATGAACCGCGATATCGCCGCCATAACCGAACAGGTCAGGTTTGAGAGTCAGAAGGCCGCGCTGATCATGTCCGAAGTCGAAAAGCGCATTGTCGGCCAGCACCACCTGCTCGAACGCATGCTGATCGCCCTGATCAGTTCCGGACACATCCTGCTGGAAGGGGTACCGGGCCTGGCCAAGACCATGGCCGTCAAGAGTCTGGCCGAGGTTCTGGATCTGGATTTCGGCCGGGTTCAGTTCACTCCCGACCTGCTGCCGGCCGACCTGACCGGCACCATGATCTTCAACCCCAAAACCACCGAATTCTCGACTAAAAAAGGTCCGATATTCACCAACCTGCTCCTGGCCGACGAAATCAACCGCGCCCCGGCCAAGGTGCAGAGCGCGCTGCTGGAAGCCATGCAGGAGCTGCAGGTGACCATCGGCGAAGCCACGCACGCCCTGCCGCGGCCCTTTCTGGTCATGGCCACCCAGAATCCGATCGAGCAGGAAGGCACCTATGCCCTGCCCGAAGCCCAGGTCGACCGCTTCCTGATGAAGGTCATCGTCAGCTACCCCAGTCCCCAGGAGGAGCTGGTCATCATCAACCGCATGACCGCAGACCAGCCGCCGCCGGTGCACCGGGTCTGCTCGCGCGAAGACCTGCAGTCCATGGTCCGGGCCTTCCGCATGATCTACGTCGATGACAAGATCAAGCAATACATCGTCGATATCGTTTCCGCCACCCGGGATCCGGGCCGTTTCGGCATCGACAAGCTCAAACCGCTGATCCGCTACGGCGCCTCGCCACGCGCCTCCATCTTCCTGACCCAGACGGCCAGAGCCCTGGCCTTCCTGCACGGCCGCGGCTACGTCACCCCGGAGGACGTCAAGGCTATCGGTCTGGACGTGCTGAGGCACCGCATCATCCTGACCTACGAGGCCGAAGCCGAAGAGATGAACAGCGACGATCTGATCCGCGCCGTCTTCGATCACGTTCCGGTACCCTGACCATGGCCAAAAAAAAATATAAACCCCCCGTACTGAGCCGTATCAACCGCGACAAGAGCAACCGCATGGCCATCGCCGTCGTCATCGGCGTCAGCGCCATCCTGCTGATCTGGATCCTGGCCATGCTGCTGGGCGACCGCAAGGGCCCGCCGCAGGCCATGGCCGAGAACGCCCTCGAGTACCTCGACAAGCGGGAGGGCATCGCCGCCGTCAACATCGACATGGCCCAGAACCGGGTCGAGATCCGCTACGATTATTCCAAAGAGGGCGATTTCGTTCTCATCACCAAGTACGCGGCCCTGAAACTGAGCAACAGTCTGCCGGACAATCCGATCGATTTCACGCTCACCCCGGAACTGCCCGGCTCGGTTCCGGTTTACCGCTGCCAGGTCCAGGACGGCGCCCTGCTGTCGGAGTGGCTGGGAACCCTGCCCGTGTACACGCCGCCGGCGGACAGTCCAGAAAAAGACAAGAAGTAGACTGCCTGCGAACCGGACCGACGAACAGCGCCAGGGATAACGTCACACTCGCCAGCGCCCCGCGGCAATTTCGATCACCCGGCCGCCCAGACGGACCTCGATGCCCTCCCCGCGACGCAGGCTGTGCAGCTGCAGCTGCGACGGCCGGCCCATTTCGTACCCCTGCCCGACCGTGAAAGACAGTTCCCGGACCGATTCCGGCTGGTGTTGCAACAGGTAGGCGGCCAGACAGCCGTTGCCGCTGCCCGTCGCCGGGTCCTCGGGAATGCCCAGGTCCGGGGCGAACATGCGCACCGCGTAATCCTGCCCCGCTTCGTGGGGGTCCGGGCAAAACACCAGAATGTTCTTCACCCCGGTCCGGGCCACCAGCCCGGCGTAGGCCTCGGGATCGATGCGGCAGCGGCCGAGATCTTTTCGGTCGTGCACGGCCACGATGACGTGGGGCAGGCCGGTATCGACGATTTGCGGCGTGAAGCAGGTGTCGAAGGCCTGCGGCGGCAGACTCAGGATGCGCTGCAGCTCCGGGCGATCGATCCGTTCGCCGAAACGCGGCGGCGGCTGGCGGACCTGCCAGGCGGCGCCCGAACCGTCCAGGGGCTCCAGGGGAACCTCTCCGGCAGGCAGAGCGAGGCTCATGGCGCCGGGATTCGAGCCCGGACGTAAATGGCGATGCAGGGCATAGGCGCTGCCGATCACCGGATGGCCGGCGAAGCGGACTTCCTGGCGTGGAGTGAAGATGCGGGCCCGGGCCCGTTGCCCTTCGGCGTCCCAGGACGAGAGGAAAACGGTTTCGGAGAAGTTGATTTCGCGGGCGATGGTCTGCATCAGCAGCGAGTCCAAAGGCCCAGCGGAGAAAAACACGGCCAGCTGATTGCCCCGGTAGGGTCCGCCGGCAAAGACATCCAAAATGTAGAACTGCATCAGACCGTCTCCCGCAGGCTCCGGCTGGCCAGGGACCGGGTGTTGTTTACTTTGGAATGGCAGACGACCAGTATTTCCATGGCGATCCTCCTCGGGAACGGATTGTGATTACAGCTCGGCCACCAGCTCGCCCAGTCGGGCGAAGGTCCGCTCGTCGCGGCTGATGAAGGTCCATTTGCCGATGCGTTTGGATTTCACCAGCCCCGAATCCAGCAGGATGCGGATGTGCTGGGTCGCGGTGGGCTGGCTGACCCCCATTTTCTCGGCGATCAGAATGACGCAGACGCCGTCGAGCTCCAGGTCCCCGTCCCGCTGGGGGGGGAAATGATCATGCGGTTTTTTCAGCCATTCCAGCAGCTTGAGGCGTTTTTCGTGGCCCAGAGCTTTGAACAGGTTTTCTTGGCTCATCAAATAGACATATAGCATAATTACTATACGTTGTCAACCTGTTCGGCCCGAATTCATTCAAAAAAGCGCTGCGGATATGGAAATCAGACCCTCACTCCGGTCAACACGAGTGCTCGCAGAGATTATTGGGATTGCGCTCGTCCCGGCTGATCTGGCCGTCGAGCAGGTGGATGGAACGCCGGGAAAAGGCGGCGATGGCCGGATCGTGGGTGACCATGAGGATGGTGCGGCCGCTGCGCCACAGATCGACGAAAATCTGCATGATTTCCTGACCGCTCTTGGAATCCAGGTTGCCGGTGGGTTCGTCGGCCAGGATGATCGGCGGGTCCATGGCCAGGGCCCGGGCGATGGCCACCCGCTGCTGCTGTCCGCCCGACATCTCGGTGGGTCGGTGCTTGCGCCATTGGGTCAGGCCGACCATGCCCAGCAGGCTTTCCACCCGCTCGCGCCGCTGGGCGGCTTTTTTGCCGTTGAAAAGCATCGGCAGTTCTACGTTTTCGTAGGCCGTGGCGTAGGGCAGCAGGTTGAAGTTCTGGAAGACGAAACCGATCTTGCGGTTGCGGATGGTCGACAACTGATCGAAACTGAGACCGGCCACGTTCTGTCCTTCCAGCTGGTAGCGTCCCTCGCTGGGGGTATCCAGGCAGCCGATCAGATTCATCAGCGTCGATTTGCCCGAACCCGACGGGCCCATGATCGAGACGAAGTCCCCTTTTTCGACGGTGATGGACACGTTCTTCAAGGCCTCGAATTCGACCTCGCCGCTACGGTAAATCTTACGGATGTTTTGAAACTCGATCATGTTAGCCTCGCTGCTCCTTATTCGTAACGCAGGGCGTCGATGGGATTCTGCCGGGACGCCCGGATGGCCGGGAAGATACCGGACATGAACACCAGAACGCCCATGATCAGCAGAAACATCAACAGGATGTCCAGAGAAAATATCGGCCGCAACAGGAAGGGCTGCATCGAGAAGTTCTCGTAGCTGACCGGCACCTGCCTGACTCCCTGGACGATGACGTAGGAGATCAGCGTCCCCCACATCATGCCTTTGCAGAAGATCAGCAGGGTTTCCAGAAAGAACTGCAGCACGATGTGCCGCCGCTTGGCGCCGATGGCCATCTTGACGCCGATCTCCCGGGTGCGCTCCTTGACGATGGCGTACATCAGGTTGGTTACCCCCACGGCTCCGATGAGCAGGGTCAGGGCGCCGATGACGGTCAGAAAGATTTCGATGCCCAGAAAGATCTTGCCCATCATTTCACGGTTGCGGATGGTATTCCAGAAATTGAGCGCGTATTCGTCGTCTTCGGAGAAACGGTACTTGTTGCCCAGAATGTGGCGCACCCGGCTCTCGACGAACAGCGACAGCGATTTGTCGCGCGGCTGGATGTGGATGCGGTCGACGTGACGCTGGGAATCGATCTGCGCGAAAGTCGAAAAAGGGATGTAGATCATCTCGTGGTCCGGACCGTTGTAGGAGCCCATCTGCTGTTTCTTTTTCATGACCCCGACGACGGTGAACGGGCTGCGGTTGATGGTGATCACCCGGCCGACCGGATCGGCGTTGCCGAACAGGGCTTCGGCGGCCACCCAGCCCAGAAAGGCCACCCGCCGCGCCTGGTCCTGATCCTCCTGGTTAATGAAGCGGCCGCCCATCTGGGCGATCTGGTTGCGCATGGCCCCGAAGCTGGCGTAGACCCCGCAGACGTTGCGCACCGACGATTTGTTCTGGTAGGACACGGAATGGCTGTTGTTGGACTCGGGACCGATGGTCTGGATCTCCGGAATGAGCCGTTGCAGCAGATCGACATCGTCCAGGTAGAGCATGATGCGCCGACCGCGGGGCAGGCCCTGGTAGGGTTTGCTGGACTGACCGCGCGACACCATGATGATGTTGTCCGACAGTCCTTTGAAGGCCGTGGTCGCCGCCCGGTTGAGGCCCCGGCCGAACGACATCAGCATCAGGATCGACACCGTGCCCCAGGCGATGGCGAAGGTGATCAGGGCAGTCTTTTTTCTGCGTTTGCTCAGTTCGTACCAGTACAGTTTCAGAAGTTGCCAGGACATGCTTCACTTCCTCAGGGCGACGATGGGATCGGTGGAGGCGGCCCGCCGTGCCGGCGCCAGGCCCGACAGGGTGCCGATGAGCAGCAGAACGGCCACGGTGACCAGGCCGATCAGGGGATTGAGCTCGGGAACGCCCACGTACTCCTCGACCAACTCGGCCGGGATGGCCTGCAGCAGTCCGGCGGCCAGGAGAAAACCGACCAGGCCGCCCAGGAGGATGATGAACAGGGATTCGGAGAAAAACTGACGCAGGATGGTTTTGCGTTTGGCTCCGACCGCCAGCTTGATACCGATCTCGCGGGTGCGCTCTTCGACCACCACCATCATGATCGAGGCCACGCCGATGCCGCCGACCAGCAGGGTGAACGAACCGATGGTGCCCAGAAAAACGGTGAAGGCGCTGAAGAAGACCAGGAACTGCCGCTCGAAATCGCCGAAATCCCAGATGGACAGAGCGTCCTTGTCGGTCGGAGAAAAGCCCAGGCGCGGACCCAGGTAGTCGCGCAGAGCCTTCTCGACGGTTTTGGAAGCCGCCGGATTTTCCGGGCGCACGATGAAGGTCGGTGCATATTTCTCCCCGAACAGGGTGCGGTAGGTGGTCCAGGGCACGAAGGCGCAATGCACATCGCGCTGGCCGTTGTAATTGCTGTCCTGGGGCTTGTCGATCATGACCCCGACCACGGTGAAGGGAATGCCGCCGATGAGCACCTGGCGACCGACCGGCTCTACCTTCTGGAACAGGTTCTCGGCCAGTTCGAAACCCAGCAGGCAGACGCGGCGCTTCTGGTCCATGTCGATATCGTTGATGAAGCGGCCCTTGCCGGGGATCACGTTGCGCATGACAGAAAACTCCGGATTGACCCCGCGCACGGTGTTGAGCAGCTGCTCCTTGCCGAAACGGATGGAATGGCTGCGGGTGTATTCGGGGCTGATGTAGCGGATCCCGGGTACCTTCTCCTTGAGGGACATGACATTTTCCGGACTGATCTGCACCGCCCGGCCCTTGGGCAGGCCGCGGTAGGCTTCGGTGGTCATCGACGGAAAGACGATCATGATACCCTGTCCCAGGCCGCGGAACTGTTTCATCATCATCTTCTGCATGCCCGAGCCGAAGGCCAGGAGCAGGATGACGGCGAAGGTGCCCCAGACCACCCCGGTCAGGGTGAGCATAGTGCGCAGCGGCTGACGCAGCAAGTCGCGGAACAGGGTACGGAAAAAGGCGAGGCTCATCAGATCTCCCTGGGCGGTCGTTCCACCACCTGGTCGCCCATCTTCAGACCGGTCAGGATTTCGATGTTCAGGCCGTCGGAGAGTCCGGTTTCGACGGCCTTCTTCTCGATCAGTTCACCGCTTTGCACCTCGACGAACCGTTTATCGCCCTCGAAACTGACCAGCCGTTCCGGAATGATCAGCACGTTCGTTTTTTCGCGGACCTTGACGTAGGCCGTGGCCGAGTAGCCGGCACGCAGAGTCTGGCCGTCGAAATCGCTGATGGCGATCTCGATGTCGAACAGGGTGGCGTTGCCGTCCTTCTTGGCCTTGGGGTGGATACGGGACAACTGCCCCTTGACCTTGGCCTCGGTCAGGGCGCCGATCTGCAGCTCGGCCAGCATGTCGGTCTGCAGCTTGCCGACATCGATTTCGTCGACGGTGCCCTTGAAGCGCAGCTTGCCCATGTCGGCCATGGAACACAGTTCGGTGCCGGGCTGAAAATTGGTCAGCGGCACCACCGGATCGCCTTCGTTGACGTCCTGCTGCAGGACGATGCCGTCGATGGGCGACTTGATGATGGAGTCGATGGTGCGGTTGGCCATCTGGATGCGCCCCTTCTCCAGCAACTGAAACCGTTCCAGGGCGATCTTGTAGCGCAGGGAGGATTCGTTGTAACGCGACTCGACATCCTCCATCTCCTGGGCGGAGATCATGTCGGCCTTGAACAGCTTGGCCCGGCGGTCGCGTTCGCTCAGATCCTTGTCCAGGGTGATCTGGGCCACTTCCATGTTGCGCTGGGCCTCGACGTACTCCAGCGGAGTCGGATTGGGCGAAATTTTGTAGAGAGGCTTGTCTTTCTGGATATGGTCGCCGACCTTGAAATAAACCTCGGATACGATACCGGATATGGTCGATTTGACCTTGATCTCTTTTTCCGGTTCGATGGTACCTACGGCCAGGGCCTTCTCGGCGATGTCGCCCGTCTTGACCTCGACCAGTTTCACGCCGTTGCCGTTCCCACCGTCGCCTTTCATGGCCAGAAACACGGCCAGAGCCACCAGCACGACCAACACCAGACTGACAATCACCTTTTTCATCGAACACCTCACTCGTAGCGGAATATCCAATTAACGCAGGATCGGGGCGAGATGTTCCAGGTTGGGATCAGAATCCGAAAATCTTCTCCAGGTCGGGCAGTTTCAGGAAATTGGACAGGGCGAAGATGCCGTACAGCAGCAACAGACCTGCGGCTTCCCAGCGGTTAAGCCTCAGTCCGGTGGTGACGAAAATCTGGATGATGACCGAGGCCAGGATCAGAAAGGGCATGGCGAAACGGACCAGTCCCTCGCTGACGCTGATCGGCGCTATCAGGCAGCAGACGCCCAGCACGACCAGCTGGGTGAAGATGTTGGAGGCGTAGACCTCGCCGATGGTCACCGCCGCCTTTTTCTTGAAAGTGGCCGCCAGCGATATGGCCAGTTCCGGCAGACTGGTGCCGAAGGCGAACAGGATGACCCCCAGCGCCAGGGCGGGAATACCCAGGGCCAGGCCCAGTTTTTCGCCGTTGTCCAGGGCCGCTTTGGAACTGAATATGATCCCGACCACGGCCAGCAGCGCCAGGCCGAGGTTGACGACAAGCTGTCTGCGGCCGACGCGCTCAGTCTGGATTTTTTTGGCCCGCGCCTCCCGCAGGGCGGCCCGGATGACGGTGACCATATAGGGAACGTAGAGCAGAATCAGGATCAGACCGTCGAGGCGGCTGAGCAGCCGGTCCTGGCTGAGCACCAGCACGATGGACGAGGACAGGATCATCCAGCTCGACTCCCGGTCCTTGACCTCGTGGTGGATGTCGATCGGCCGGATGAAGGCGCAGACGGCGGTGACGAAGGTCAGGGTGACGAAGTTGGAACCGATGACGTTGCCCAGCGACAGTTCGCTGTTGCCGCGGGCGATGGCGAATGCCGACAGAGTCAGCTCCGGCAGCGAGGAAAATACGCTCACTCCCAGGACGGTGACGATCAGTTCGTTGACCCGGAAGTAATCGGCGATGGGCTCGATCTTGCGGGTCAGCAGATCGGAACTCAGCCACAGGAGCAAAACGGAAAAAACGAACAGCAGGATGGGGAGCGCCATTATTTCGTCCCGAACAGGCGGTCGCCGGCGTCGCCCAGGCCGGGGATGATGTACTTGTGACTGTCGAGATGGTCGTCGATGTGACCGGTGAAGATTTCCACATCCGGGTGAGCGGCCTCGACGGCCCGGATGCCCTCCGGAGCCGAGATGATCGAGATGATCTTGATCTTGTTGGCGTGATGGCCCTGTTCGTGCTTCTTGATCATGTCGATGCAGGCGACGATCGAACCGCCGGTGGCCAGCATCGGGTCGATGATGAAGAAGAGCGGATCGCGCAGCAGCTCCGGCAGCTTCTCGTAATACGTAATCGGCCGGGCCGTCTGCGGATCGCGGAATATGCCGACAAAACCGATGCGGGCGTCGGGAAACAGACTGAGCACTCCGTCCAGCATACCGACACCGGCACGCAGAATCGGCACCAGCACGACATCGTGAGCCACCACCCCGCCATGGTAAGAGGCCATCGGCGTCTGCACCTCGTGCGGCTCGATCTCGACGTTCTTGAGCGCCTCGTAGGCCAGCAGCATGGTGATCTCGCTGGCCAGGCCGCGGAAATCGCGGGCGTTGGTGCGCCGGTCGCGCAGCAGGGTCAGCTTGTGCGTCAGCAGCGGATGATCGATCTGGTAGTGCATCGGCGGCTCCTGTGTAGTGGTCTGAGGAATAAAAACGACGGTCAGATTTTATACCCATCCACCCCGAAAGGCAATCCCGCAGCCGGGCTGTCGGAGCTGAGGAACGCAGGTGCTACAAGTTGATGCGCAAGCCGGCTCCGGCCCAAAGGCCGCCGAGCCGGAACGATTCTCCATCGTATGAATCCGAGGCTACGAAGTAACCGGCATCGAGCTGCAATCCCAGCCCGCGGGACAGTTCGAGACGGAGGCCGGCGTGCAGGTCTGCTCCGACTGTGCTGTCGCTGACTTCCGTAAAGGCGTCTTGCTCCCGGTAGAGGGCCAACAGCGGACCGGCGGCCAAAACGAAGTCCAGCTTGGCAGCGATCGGAGTCCGATAGGCCAGACCGGCGGACAGGTACTGCTGCCTCGAACTGGACTCGGCCCCCGATTGCACACCGGTCCCGTCCCGGGAAAAACCGCTGTAGGCCGTCCACACCGACAGACGGTCCGATATACGGTAACCAAGGTCCAACCGGGGCATCAGAATGCTCGAACTGTAAGTGTCCCGGAAATGGCCATCGGCCGGCATCAGCCCAGCCAAGCCCAGGCCTATGCCGAACCGGGTCGGCTGCGTGGAGGCCGTTATCCATCCACAGAGCAGAATCAACAACATCAGAATGGCAATCTTACGCATTGTGTTCTCCTAGATGACGACTTCGAGCGACTGGGCGATTGTTGTCCCCTGACTGTCCAGAGCCCTGACCCGATAATGGTAGGTCTGATTTTTCTCGATACCGTTGTCGATAACGGTCAGCTTTCCGTCACGAAACCCGGCCTGGTCGATATTTTGCATCGTAAGCCACTCCCCGCCCATGCTGCGTTCCAGAACATAAGCGATCAGGTTCGTACCTTCCGGCACCTCGGCCGTCAGGCATATCTCGGCGTATTCGTGGCGAATGATCCACAGTTTCTCCGATTTGCGCTGAACCTCCAGGCTCAGGCGGACACCCGGCACCTCGACATCGACACGGTCGCTGCCGGTCAGACCAGCCGAATCGTAGGCCAAGACCTCGATACTGTGCCGTCCCGGGGCAACCGTGCCGCTGTCCCAGACCGCGCTGACCTGAGAGCTGCCGGTATCGCCGGTCAGGTCGGGCAGTGCCGCACAGGCTGCGATCTGATTGACTGTTCCCAAACGTTCGGGTCGATACCGGTCCTCTATCCAGCGCCAGAGGCGGGTCCCGTCAGGATGTACCGTCAATACCGAGCCGTCGGCGAGAACGATCCAGCGCAGCATCCCCGGGCAGGCCAGCAGTCGTCGCGCTTTACCGCCGATGTCGAACACCGCGATCTGCCAGGAGTCGGCAGCGGCCAGCCAATCATCGCTGCGCAGCAGACCGGTCACAGTACCCAGCCCCGGCAGCGGCCAAGTACCCTGAATCGCCTGCTGACACTTCAGTTCCAGGAAACGCGGTTCGGTCCGGCTCAGGCTCAACTGTTCCGCCCCAGGCTGGACCAGTTGCAGCCAACGCTTTTCCGATCCATAGTCGCGCAGCAATTCCATACCGCCGGCGCTATCTCCGCGCAGGTCCAGCAAACCGGTATCGGCTCCGGCCAGGTAGCGCCAGTCCAGGTCCCGGGTCAGCAGCAACAGGTTATGATCCACATCGAGCGCCAGAGCCAATCCGTCGCTGAGATCGAAGGCCAAATCGTCCAGCAGGACGATTCCCTCTGATATCGGTCGGTTCAGGCTCTGGGTTGACAGTTCGCCGCCGTCGATCCAGAAGCTCACTTCCCGGACTTCATCGTCGTCGGCGACCTCGGCGGAGATGGTCAGCTGACCGCTGACCGTGGCCCCGTTCAGTGGATTGGTGATGTTCACCGTCGGCGGTTGGTTGTCCCGTCCGGTGAAAAAGGTCATGTCGTTTCCGTACACCGTACCGGTATCGTTCAAGGCCAGTACCCGGTAATGGTACAGGCTCTCGGCTTGCAGGCCCGTCAGCGTCAGGCTGACCGCGGTGTTGGCGCCGCCGGCGACGGTAGCCGGACTGGCCGGTCCGCCGCTGCCGTAGGCTGCGCTCAAACCATATTCGAAACGCACCGCGCTGGCAAAGCCGTTGGCGTTGACGATTCCGTTGAGGGTGGCCGAACTGACTCCTACCGACGTGGCGGACAGGGTCTGAACCACCGGCATCAACACTCCGTTGCCCTGGACGGCAAAGGTATAGGGGTTCTCGTCGGCGTCGTCGCTGGCAATCTGAACCACAGCGCTGCGGATTCCGACTGCGGACGGGACGAAACTCAGCTGGAAGCTGGTTGAGCCGTCCAAGGCGTCGACCGGGCTGCTCGGTTGTACCGTCACGCTGAAATCAGCGGCGGCGCTTCCGGACAGGCTGATCAGAGGACTGCCGCTGAGGGTGAGTTCTCCGGAGCCACTGTTGCGGATGATGAAACTGCGAGTCTGCGATCCGGCCAGGACCACAACGCTGCCGAAGTCGCTGTGATCCGCAGCCGAAGGCGTCGTGTCCCCGTCGGCGAT
>CAYXHZ010000018.1:0-25407 GCA_964465065.1 uncultured Clostridia bacterium | reverse complement strand
TCTCCGCTGTCTTGAGCCCGGTCGTCGCCGGATCGAAGCTCACCTGGAAGGTCGTGGTCCCGGACACGGCCACCGTCGCGGCCGGCTGGACGGCGACGCTGAAACTGGCCGCGTCCGTACCGCTGACAACGACCCGCGGACTGCCGCCGAGGTTGAGCGTGTCATCTCCGCTGTTGCGGATGGTGAAGCTGCGATTCACCGCGCCGCCGGCGATGTCGATCTCGCCGAAATCGCTGTGATCGCCGCTCGAGGGGGTCGCATCCCCGTCGGCGATGCCGACCGCGTTGCCCTCGACACTCATCTCCGGGGCGATGCCGGTGCCCTGAACGGTGAAGTTGTAGGGGTTCTCGTCGCCGTCGTCGCAGGCGATGCTGATCTGCGCCGTCCGGGTGCCGACAGCACTGGGATCGAACTGCACCGTGAAACTGGTCGAACCGCTCAGGGAAGCGACCGGTGTAGTCGGTTGGGCGGTAACGCTGAAGTCTCCGGGATGGCTGCCGCCGATACTGACCCGCGGACTGCCGGTCAGGTTCAGGTCCCCGGAACCGCTGTTTTTGATGGTGAACGTGCGGCTCGCCGTACCCCCGGCCACACCGGCGCTGCCGAAGTCGCTGTGATCCGCAGCCGAAGGCGTCGTGTCCCCGTCGGCGATCTCGACCCCGTTGCCTTCGACGCTCATCTCCGGAGCGGAAGTGCCTGTGCCCTGGATGGCGAAGTTGTAGGGATTCTCGTCGCTGTCGTCGCTGGCGATGCTGATCTCCGCTGTCTTGAGCCCGGTCGTCGCCGGATCGAAGCTCACCTGGAAGGTCGTCGTGGCGCTGACCGAGACCGGTGTCGATGGATAGGTGCTGACAGTGAAATCGGCGGCGTTAGCACCGCTGATAGACACAAGCGGACTACCGGTGAGACTGAGCCCCTGGCCGCCCGAGTTGCGGATAGTGAAACTGCGGTTCACCATGCCTGTGGCGATATCGGCGTCGCCGAAATCGCTGTGGTCGGTCAGGGATGGCGAAGAATCTCCATCGACAATCTCGATGGAATTTCCTTCCACTGCAATCTCCGCCTGATCCAGACCGCTGCCTTGAATGGCGAAGGAATAATGACTTTCATTGCGGTCGTTGCTGGAAAAATGCAGCGTTGCAGACCGTGTGCCGATTGTCGAGGGATCGAAACGTACGGTAATGGTCGTCGAAGCGCCGGCACTCACCGATAATGCCGGTGCCGCCGTCACCGAAAAGTCCGCAGCATGACTGCCGTCAATCCAGTAGTGAATCAGGGTCAAACCACCGCTGCCGGTGTTATACATGGTGAACGTACGCTCCTGAGTGCCGCCGCTGACCATTACGCTGCCGAAATCGCTGTGATCAGTCGTCGACGGACTGTTGTCGCCGCTGACAATACTGATTCCGTTGCCGTGCAGATCGATTTCCGGTTCGGTTCCATTGTATTCGCAAGCGCCGCTGTCATAATTCCCGATGCGCGTGTACAAACGCTGATCGGCCGCCGGAGCTCCATTGTAACTGCTGGCGGGAGGAATGGTATCGATGGCCGGACTGCCCGCGGCAACGGTGCAGGTCCGAGTGGGGCCGCCGTTGTCGGCGAGGGCGTTCATTAACGGGTTGGAGTTGATATCGGTGCCCGCCTTCGTCCAGGTGGTCTCGCCCAGGGTACCTATGACATTGTAGCCGCCAGAGCTGATGGTGCCGGTCGTGCCACAGACCGAGCAGTAGTCTATGTCAGGGTAGTTTCCTAAACCGTAACCCCGGGGGTCGTTCTGATCGACGTTGTCGGAGATGATGGAATTCTTCAGGTTTACTACAGGCGCTCCTCCGAAGTAATTGTCGGCCAGAAGCCCGCCACCGTCATCCACGGCCGTGTTGAATGCGATGGTACAGCTGTTGATGCCGGTACTGCCGCTGCCGACATAAACCCCGCCGCCCACGTCGGCCGTGTTGTTGTATATGGTACAACAGCTGAGAGTGCAATCTCCCTGGGAACAGACACCGCCTCCATTGCCCGTGCCACCGGTGCCGTTGCAGGAGTTGCCGCTGATCTCGCAGTCGGTCATGGTCAGCACAGCGCCGGCTTCCACCATGATGCCGCCCCCCGAATAACCGGCAGAATCGACCCGGCTCGACCGGATGGCGCAACGGTTCATCGTCAGGTTCCGGGTAGCCTGGATCTGAACGGCGCCGCCGTTGTCTGCGCCGCCGTTGCCGTTACTGAGAGTCAGATCGGATATGGTGGCGGTGACGGAATTCGCCAGCGTGAAGACCCGAAAAGAATTGTTCCCTGATACGCTCAAAAGATGCGCCCCAGGGCCGGAGATGGTCAGATTTTTGGAGATGTTCAACTCCCCCAGGATCAAGCTTATCGTACCGGTGACCTTGAACTGGATGGTATCGCCGGGACTGGCTGCGGCTATAGCCTCCCGTAACGATGCCCCCGCTCCCGAACCTATTCCGTTGTTCTCGTCGGCTGTGGTTGTCACCGTCAGGATGGCGGCCGGTGACAGACTGGTCAACAGCAGCCCCAAAACGAACATCACAACCAGTTTCACTTGCAACGGTACATGCTTCATCTTGAACTCCATTTACTGAATTGCTTGGCTGAATCCGATCGAATTATAAAATAGAAAAACGGAATAAAACGCGGCAATACATCCGGTTTTTTAAAAATGAGTAATATTACTCATGACCAATCGATGGAAAAGGTGCCAGGCAAGAAATCCAGTTGTTCCTCCGTTTCGAACGCTGACAGGATGGTGTCAAAGGAAAGGTGTAGACTGTCATTGGAATAATCCGACCGGAGGTGAAGCCGATGATGAACTACTCGGAAACGATCCGTTCGTACTGCGCCAAAACAACGGAAGAATTCGAAAAGATCGCTGAAATGATCGCCAAAGAATTATTGAAGAATGACAACATCCAGCTTGCCGTCAAGTGGAAGCGTTTGACGTTTGCCTTGGGCGGCGATTTTCACCATTGGATCTGCGCCATCGGTTTCAGTAAAAAGTCGGTGAATCTGACCTTCCATTTCGGCGGCCTCCTGGATGATCCTTATGGACTGTTCATTACCGGTGAGAGCAGGTTTTTGCGAAAAATAGAGTTCACAAAAACCAGCGAACTCGATCCGGTACGGATTCGACACTATTTTGATTCGGCCATTGACCGGCTCGATTATTTCCGAAAGAACTGGAAGACCATCAGCAAAGCCTGAACCTGAAAAAGGTGCCAGGCAAGAAAAAAAAGGCAGGAACTGCTGAGCGACCGGAAAAATCATCCCGGTGCCGGCTTGCCGCAATTCTCAGTGGGTTGTGTTCACCCGCTGCCCAGGCCATTTTTACAATCTTTCAACTCGCCAGAACACTTGGCATGCCCGTTGCATATGCCCCATCAGGAGGAAACCATGAGTTCACTCATCAGCGCAACCGGCGTCATGACCGACATCATGAGTCTGTTGCCGAGCAAACAGCAACAGGCCGATGCCTTCAAGAAGGCCGACGCAGACGGCAACGGCGCTTTGGACAGTACCGAGCTGCAGACCTTCCTGAACCTGCTCGTCCAGGAATCGAAGCGCGCGGGCAAGCCCGACCCCTTCCAGGAGGCCGATCTGGACCGAAACGGCAGTCTGGACAGCGGCGAAGTGCAGACGCTTCTGGATTCGATCAGTCAGAAAAACGGTTCCGGCTCCGTCAAGGCCGAATCGCTCATCTCCCTTCTGGACAGCGACGGCGACGGAGTCCTCAACCAGGCGGAATTCGCCAACGGCCGTCAGAAGGTGGAAGAACTGCTGGGCCTGCCGCCGATCCAGACCAGCGCCGATGGCTCGACCTCGGGCACCGGCCTAACCAGCCCTTCGACCGGCACTTACACCAGCCTGATGGAATCCCTGCTGGCCAGTTACCTGGGCGATGCCGGAAACACCCGGCAGAGTTCCCTGCTCAGCCTGCTGGCCTGAAGCCGGTCTTTTCGGGTTCCGGTCCGGACCGCCTCAGAACTCCACCTCGGCGTACCAGCCCTTGTCGACGATTCGGGTGCCGACCGCTTCGGACAGGCGGCGCAGGCAGGCGATGATCTCCCGGCCGCGTTGATCGGAGGCCAGACGCGGCACGCCGTACAGTTCCCCCTCGACGTCGATGGTGACCGGGATGAGTTCGATGCGTTTCAGCTTTTCGGCGTTGACGGTCAGGCGCAGCAGCACGCTCTGGAAGATGATGTCCAGGTCGCGGCGGTCCCAGACCGAAACGTTGCTCGGCCGCTCCATCTCGCCGTCCCGCTGGTGGATCAGGTCGACGGGGATGCGCTCCGGGGTGCGGTACTGGTAGATAAAGTTGCTCAGACTGTAAAAAATCGGTTTGCCTTTGTACATCTCGATGGCCCGCAGCATGTGCGGCCCGGAGCCCAGCACCATGTCCGCACCGGCGTCGATGGCCCGCCGGTACATGATCTGTTCGTTTCTGGGGGTGTGATCCTGAATGCCGTAGGCCCGGTGGTGGCTGAGGTCGTGATTGTGCAGCGCCACCATGACCACCTGGTGATGCCGCTTGGCCAGGACGATATCGTCCTCCATGGTTTTGACATCGCTTTCCAGGAGTCCCTCGACCGCCACGCTGCCGCCGTCGTCCGTGGCGACCAGTATGGTGGCCGGATCGATGGTCGACAGGCTGGGCGCCGACGCATCCTGACTGCGGTACTTCATCGTCCAGTAGCGCATGTAGTTGAGCAGGGCGAAATCGGTCCGGCGGCTCTGCACCTTCATGCTGGCCGGGGCGTGAGCGGCGGCCAGGTTCAGGCCGGCGCCGGCATGGGCGATGTTGGCCCGGTCCAGGGCCCGCAGGCAATCGGCCAGCCCCTGGGGACCGAAATCCAGGGCGTGGTTGTTGGACAGGCTGACCAGGTTGATGCCGATGGCCGCGACTTCCCAGGCGAACTGCGTCGGAGCGCGGAAGTTGTAGAACGGCCGCTGCAGTTCGGGATGGTCGTTGATGGAAAATTCCAGGTTGCCGTAGGCGATATCGGCCTCCTGCATGATACGCAGCAGCTGGGCATGCTCGGGCCGTTTCAGGTTGCTGATCTGCTCGTTGAAGATCATGTCCCCGACGGCGGTGATGATGACATCTCCGTCCTGCTCGCGCAGCAACCGGTCGATCCGGGCCGGCCAATCTATTTTTTCAGGCCGCAACAGCGGTTGGACGAGCCGGTTATAGACCGAACGGCTCTGATCGAAGATCAACTTCTTGCTGTCTTGCGCGTCCACAGGCAGAGGAAGCCGGCCCAGGGCCAGCAGCAGAAGCACCGGAAGAATCCGCATCGATGCGGGAGTACATGATTTTTGCATTTGTCACCGCCTCACTGGTGACAAAATTGTAAATCTTTTTACAAATTATAGTCAAGAAAATTTTTAATTATTTCGGTTCCCTGGGGCCACGGTACAGGCAACGCCCCAGAACACGCACGTATTCGGTGAAAACGCCCGGGCCGGCATCCTCGCGCAGCTGCTGGTAGATGATGCCCAGCTTGGAGTCCAGCAGGTCGACGATGTGCAGGATCATGGCCTCCGGAGTCTTGGGCAGTTCCGGCGAACCGAACTCCTTCTCCCCGTGGTGGGAAACGATCAGATGCTCGATCTGCAGCGCCCAGTCCGCCGGCACCTCGTCCAAACCGTCGAGCAGCTTGCGGAACATGATCACCCCGAGCACGATGTGGCCGACCAGGCCGCCGGACGGCGTCTGTTCGACCGCCGGGCTGACGGAAAACTCTTCCAGCTTGCCCAGATCGTGGAACAGGGCGCCCAAAAGCAGCAGTTCGGTGTCGACGGGATAGTGGTCGGCCAGGAGCAGGCAGAGCTGGATCATCTTGCCGGTATGGGCCAGCAGACCGCCGCGGTGGGCGTGATGGATGCGCTGCGCCCCGTAATGATCGCGGAAACGCGGCCCGTACAACTCGTCGAAACGCCGCAGCACGGCCAAGGCCGCCGGGGTTTTGAGATGCTGCTGCAGCAGGCCGGTCATGGCCGCGTAGGCGGCATCGACGTCAAAAGGCGCCCCTTCTTCGAGTTCGGCGGCCTGGTATCCCTCGTCACCGGCCTTGGCCGGATTGATGGTCTCGGGTTTGAGCTCCAGTTTGCCCTGATAGGAGGTCACGGTAGCCCGTACCTGGTAGTCCCGGCCGCAAACCAGCAGACGCTGGTATTCGTCGGCCTTGTCCCAGATCTTGGCCTCGATGCGGCCGCTGCGATCCTGGAACTGCACTGTCAGATAGGGCGAACCGTCCTTCTTCTGGCGGCGTTCCAGCGCGCCGAGACGCAGGTAGACCGTAACCTGCTGGTTGAGTTGCAAATCGGCGATACGAGGGATTTCTTGTGCGGGCATGTCAATTCTCTCCTGTCAGATACTCGATTCGGTACGAGGCACGCAGCCCCTTGAGCCAGGTTTGCAGGCCACCGGCGAATTTCTTCTTGGCCAGGTGGCGTTCGATCTGGGCCGTCATCTCCACCAGGCTTTTGGCCGTCAGACCCAGGGCCTGCTGCAGGGGCAGGTAGTCTTCCTTGTAGAAGGTCTCGATTTCCCGGAAACTGATCACGGTCTTGCTCTCCAGACGCTCGGCGATCACCTTCTCGTAGATGACCCGCTCGCGTACGAAAGACTTGAAGTCGTTCCAGCTCATACCCAGCCGCCTCAGCATGGGGTAAATGGCGTTCAGGGAACCCAGTTTGGCGATGACCGTCAGCTGCACGGCCTCGAAGTCCTCCTCCAGAATCGTCAGCTCGTTTTCGAACTCGAAACTGACCACCTTGTAATCGATCAATTCTTCGAGAACCGTGCGCTGGAACTGAGCCGCAGTCTGGCCTCTCTCCTGCAGGATCGGGAAAAACAGGATAGCCCTCTGCACGTCCTGACGGGTGATGGGCGAACCGTTGACGGTGGCCTCGATACGGTCCAGCAGGACGGACGCGGCCGCCGCCGGCAGGGTCACGAGCAGCACAAGGACAGCGATTTTAAAACGCATTGCCGATCCCAAAATGAAAGATGAAGTCGTAATCCGCTTTTTTGCGCAGATTCCAGCTGAAATCCAGACGCACCGGCCCCAGCGGCGTGCGGTATTTGAGTCCGAAACCCAGGGCTCGTTCCACCTTGCTCAGGTTGATGTTGCCGGCCCGGGAGTAGACGTTGCCGATGTCGATGAACACCGATCCGTACCACTCCTTGCTGGGCAGAAAAACCAGCGGGAAGGTGGCCTCGGTGTTGAACAGGAACAGGCCGTTGCCGCCGGTGGGCAGCCCGGTCTGGGCGTCTTTTGGACCCAGCTTGTCCAGGCGGGTGCCGTGGAAGCTGTTGATGCCTCCGGCGAAAAAGCGCTCGGTGATCGACATGTCGCCGGCGGCGAAGCCGTTGCGCAGCGAGAAGGCCAGCGACAGAATCTTGGCCAGTTTCAGGTTCTTCTGGAAACGCCACATGAAACGAAAAAAGGAATCGTGCTCCCGGAAGAAGGGCATGCCCACCTTGAGGTCGGCCGAAAAGAAATCGCCCTGGCTGGGATTGAACGGGTCGTCCCGCCTGTCGCTGACGAAGGAAAAATTGAAGGCCAGGGTGTCGAAGGGATCGTGCAGGTTGTCGGACGGGGTCGGGGTGATCTTGAGATCGGTCAACTCGGTGCGGTACCAGTTGAGGCTGGCCGAGATGAACGAACTGACGCCGGTCCGTTTGACCAGAGTCGGGCCGATGCCGATACGATCGAAGGTGTAGCTGGTGAAGGTCTCCTTCTCCCGCCACAGCTTGAACGACGAATTGAGGTCGGTGGACAAGAGGTTGGGCGTATCCAGGGAGATGACCAGACGGGTTTCGTTGAGACCGGCCTGCAGAATACCCGACAGCGAGCTGTAGGAGGAGAAGATATTGCGGCCCTGGAACTCCACGGTGCCGCGCAGGCTTTCGAAGATACCGCTGACGCCTTTGCGTTCCTCCCAGCCGATCCCGAAGCCGTAGAAGCGGCTCTTGTCGGCGCTGATGGTCAGCAGGGCGTTGTAGCAACCGGGCTCGGTTTCGATGGTGTTGAGCAGAATCCGGGAAAAAGCGCCCATCTGTTCGACTTCTTCGAGGAAACGGCTGACTTTGGTGATATCGTAGGCCTGGCCCGGCTTGAGCGGGAACATGCGGCGCAGCCAGGATTCCTGCATGGAACTGACACCGATGACGATCAGCTCGCCCAACCGGTAGGCCGGTCCTTCGCCGACACGGACCTCGATTTCCTTGTCGACGCCGCTGGACAGGCGCGGTTCGATACGCACCTTGGCGTAGCCCATGGCGATGTAGAACTGGCGCAGACGCTCCATATCCTCGCTGAAGCGGTGCTGCACGAACGGCTCGCCGATTCGCAATTGCGTCTTTTCCAGCAGGATGTCGGCGCCGAAATGTTCGTTGCCCAGAAAAGAAACGGCCTTGATGGTGCTGCGCTCCCCGGGTGTCACCTTGAAGAGCAGGTCGGCGTGATCGCCGTCGAAACTGGTCTCGACCACCACCCGGGCGTTGGCATACCCTTTCTGATAAAAGTAGAGCCGGACCATTTCCTGATCCACCAGAACCGGGTTGGCCTGCAGCCACAGGATGCGGTTGAACCAGTTGTCAAAGACCGACAGCAGGTTTTTGACCTCCGGCAGCTCAGCCTCGGGCACGCCGCTGAAACGCACCTCGCCGAGGCGGTATCGTTTACCCTTTTCGACCGTGAAGCGGATCTGTTTGTCCCCGCTGGGGGTCAGATCCAACCGGGACTCCAGCCTGGCGTCGTGATAACCTTTATTCTTCAGGTACAGGAGCAGTCGCTTGCAGCTTTCCGACTCCGCCCAGCGCTCGGAAACCCGGGTCGTCCAGACGGATTTGATCAGGCCGAGACGGTCGCTCATGCCGATGAAGCTGAAGCGGTACTGCGGACCCGGTTTCACGACGATCCTGAGGTCGGCCAGTTTGCGTTCGATGCCGGTGAACTGGGGACTGACCGATATCTCCGGGAAAAAATAGAAACGCTTGCGCAGGTACTGGCGGATCTTTTCCAGCTCTTGGTCGATCTGACGAGGCCGGTAATAGACGGGCTTGATGGCGCGCCGCAGCCTCTGTTGCAGGTCCGGACGCTCGCAGACCAGCTGCAGACGCCCGACCCGGGTGCGCACACCGGCCCGGATATGGACATGAATGTTGCCGATGCGACGGCGGCGGGCGGGTTTGACCTGGAATTCCACCTGCGGGTTGAGGTAGCCTTCCCCCTCGTAAAGGCTGCGCAACTGCTGGCCGGCCTCGTCCAGAATGCGCTGTTCCAGGAAACTGTGGCGGCGCAGCGAAAACAGGGCCGCCCGCACCTCGCCACTCAGCAGGGCGTCGTTCTTGTGAATGACGACCGCGCCCACCGTCAGCCTGGATTCGCAGACGAAATCCAATTGGATCGTCCTGGCGGCCAGGGCGGTGACATGGACGCTGACATTTTTCAGAACGCCGCTCAGGTAGAGGTTCTCGATCGACTGCCGGACCGTCCGGTACTGGTAAGCCTCCCCTTCCCTGACCGCCAGCAGCGGATTGAGTCTGGCGATCAGCCGTTCGTCGGGTGCATGCTGCATGCGGATGACCACCCGTCCGATCGTCTGACCGCCCCAGTCCTCCTGGGCCGGCATCAGGATCGGGAGCAGCAGGAGAGCCACAAGCAGACACAACGGCCGGATCGAACGCGGTCTCATGTCAATACCGTTTGCGGAAGCGGATATCGATACTGAAATACCCGTCTTCATTGCGCATGCCGACCAGCGAAATGGCCGGCGACAACTGATAATGCACGTAGAGGACCTCGCGCCGGGACGTGGACATCTTGGTCGAGTAGACGATGATCACGTTGCGGGCGATCGAGGTACCGATGGTCACCCGCGAGCCGCCCTCGACCAGGGCGTTTTCGGTATCGGGCTCCAGACGCAGGATATCGATGCCGAACAGGGCCTTGGCCCGCTTCTGCACATCCTCGAGTAGAACACCGGAAATCAGGCCGGCCGTGCCCATGCGCGAACTGAGTTCGGACGATGTCGGCCGTTCGAACAGTTCGCCCTGGGACATCAGTGCCCAGATGTCCTGCTGCGGCAAGGGCGGCGAGGAAATGAGCTGCGGCGTCAGGTGCGACATGGCCCCGGAAACCAGGAAGCGGATGCGGTAGTTCTGCACGAAGGTCTCCGAATCGAACTGGATGACCGGATCCATGATGAACGGATTGTTGTAGAGCACCTTGGCCTTGCTGATGGCGAACTTTTTGTCCCCCAGTGAAAAGGTGCCGCTGCGGGCCTCGAGGCTGCCGGTGATCAACGGCCGGTCGAAATTGCCCACCAGCTGCAGATCGAAAGCGCCTTGAGCCTCGATCAGCGAGTTGCGCACCGCGACCGTCCCCTTGCTCTGCAGGCGCAGATCGTAGCCGAGACGGTCCAGAAAGGCCGATTCCGACGAACTGAAATCGGCGTCGGTGTTGAAAGAGAAGCCTTCGGTCAGCCCCCGTTCCCAGAGGGCGTCCAGAAAATCGATCTGGCCGCTGAGCAGAAAGCCTTCCCGGTTCTGCTTCAGGCTCAGGTCGGCGTCGATGGTGCATTTGGCACGGTCCATGGGGTACAGGGTCATCGACTGGCCGCGGATATTGAGACTGAGGTCCCGGATGCTTTCGCCGGAAAAGGCCAGAAAGCCGTTGCCGCCGACCGGGCCGCCGCCGAGCCGCCCCTGAAAAGACTGCAGAGTGAACTGGCCGTTGTTGATGGTGACAAAACCCTCGAAATCGTCGACGGTATGCGCGAAGCCCGGAAAAGCCAGTCTCTGGCCGTTGAAATTGGCGACGCCCTGGAAATCGAGCTGACCCTCCCGTCCGGTACCGATCCGGACCTCGAGTTTCATCTCCCCCTGGTTGTCCTTCCAGGGGATCAGCAGGTTGAGATCGTTGACAGCGGCGCTGAACGTACCGTTGTAGCGGTCGTCCTGCGATTCCAGCTTGAGTTCCAGCGGCGATTCGATACCCAGGCGGCGGATGCTGCCCCGTAAATCCAGCTTGAAGTTTTCGAAATCGCTGAGCACCGTACCGTTCCGGACTTCGAGGGCAAAGGGGCGGTCGGGGTAGAAAGCCATCTCCGGGAAGCTCAGTTCGAGCTGGATGGGATCGCGGAAAAATTCGCCCTGGCCGTGGAAACGGCAGCTGCCCTTGCCGTTGAATTCGCGATGCAGGACATTACAATCGAGGCCTTGGACGCTGCCGTCGATGCGGTAGCGTCGCCCGGGGTAATCCAGCAGCAGCTCGGTCTGACCGCTGCCGCCGTAGAATTCGTAGCGCAGATCGTCCAGGCGGACCTGTTTGGTGTCGCTCCAGAGTTTGCCGCTGACTTTCTCGAACGGAAAATCGACCAGGCGGAGCGAATCCGCACGAAAATCGCCGCTGATCGTCGGCGCCACGCCCCGTCCGGGCAATTGCCGGTAGCGGAAATCCCCCTGCCCCTGGCCTTGCAGGTCCAGTTCCAGGTCCAGCAGTTTCAGCGCCGTCTCGATACCTCCGCGCATGGCCTTGAAATCGATGACCGTTTCTCCGGACAGGTTGAGAAAATCGGCGTCGCCGCTGATTTTTTCGTCGCGGATGTCCATATGGCCCTCGACCCGTTTACCCCGGCTGGTCACCCTGCCGCTGACATGGCGCAGCGGCACTTCGGAACTGGTCAGCTCCTCCAGGATGAAACTGCTTTCCGTGCTCATTCGGTCGTTGTACTCACTGACGCTGACGTCCAGCTGGCCCAGAGCGTCGCCGAGCCGCCAGCGGGCCAGGTCCAAGTCGATGTAGTGCCGGCTGTACACATCGGCCAGGCGCAGGTTGTCGACGGCGACGGCCACGTCGATATCCATGGAGTGCGCCTGTTTGGGATTGAGCATACCGTTCAGGCGGAAATCCCCCAACTCGGAACGGCCTTTTTTACAGGAGAAATGCGTTTCCTTGCTCTTGGTGTGGTAACTGAACTCGACCGGTCCGGACAGGTTGAAGCCACGGCCGGTCTCTTTGCCCTGCTCGAGAACCGCGCTGCCCCCGATCTGGGAACCGTGAATCAGGATGCGGGCGCTGGCCAGGACCCCGCTCAGCGGAACGATATCGGCGATGTCGATGATCTTCACCACCTTTTCTGCCGCCAGGTTGCGCACCTGCAGCTCGACTCCGCCCGGTTTGGCGTTGACATCGAGGCCGCTGTGCAGAGTCGGGTCGCTGAATTCGGTCTTGGCGACGATCTCGCGGCTGCGGCTGTCCCAGTTCAGCGTTGCCGCCAGCTTGTCGAAGCTCTGACCGCGCAAGGTGAAGTGGGTGGCGTTCAGTCTGACCTGGGCCAGGATTCCCTGCCCGGCATCCTTCTTGAGCACCAGATCGCCGTAGGCCGAGGCCTGGGGAGCGAACTCGTCGATGATCGGTTTCAGAAAAGGCTGAAGCTGCGCCTGCAGGGTGGAACGGAACACGAAGCTTTTGTCGGACAGAAAGTAGCGGCCGCTGCCGTACAGGTTCAACTCCTCTCCCCGCCATTCCAGGTTGCGGACACTGACGGTTTCCGGCAGGCGTTTGATTTCCAGTCTCAGCTGGCCGAGAAGACGAACCTTTTCACCCGACAGGGACAAATCCAGCTGCGCGTGCGGGATGGTGACCTTCAAGGCTCCGCCTTCCTGCTGGGCAATGGACTCGATCTGAATGCTGTCGGCCGAGACCGCCGTTTTCGAGGATTGCTCAAACCAGCTCAGGTTGCCCTTTTCCACGCGGAGACGGCGCAGGTAAAAAGAGCTCTGTGCGGATGGTTTGGACCTGGATTCCAACTTTTCCAGCAGACGGCTGTCGATCTTGAGACGGGGATTGACCGCCAACAGGTCGAGCGGCTTGCGACTGGTCAGCAAGGCCCACAGGGGCATGGACACCCTCAACTCGTCGCAGGACAGCCGGGTCAGCCCCGGAATCTCGACGTCTTTGAGCTTATGCAGCTCGACGGCCGGCGGGAAATAGCCGATTCCGACCTGATCGGAACCGATAGCGGTCCCCAGACGGGAAACCAGGTTCCTGTACACCAGGTGACGCAGGGTGAAATGAATGCCGGTCAGCAGCAAAAGGGCAAAAAAAAACCGATCAGTCTGCGGCGGGCCGGCTTGAGCGCCATCTATTTACCGACCTTCTGCCAATCCTTGAGAAACTTTTCCATACCCAGATCGGTCAGCGGGTGGTGCAACAGTTTTTCCAGGGTGGAAAAGGGGATGGTGGCGATATCGGCGCCGATCTCCGCAGCCTGGACGAAATGCAAGGGGTGGCGCACCGAGGCGACGATCACTTCGGTTTCGATGGCGTAATTTTCGTAAATGCCGACGATGGAATCGACCAGATCCATGCCGTCCGCGGAAATATCGTCGATCCGGCCCACGAAAGGCGAAACGTAACTGGCGCCGGCCTTTGCGGCCAGAAGGGCCTGGGAAGCCGAAAAGATCAGCGTGACGTTGGTCTTGATGCCTTCGTCGTGCAGGGCCTTGACCACCCGCAGACCGTCCAGGTTGATGGGCACTTTGATGACCACGTTCTCGCCCATCTTGGCGTAATCGCGGGCCTGACTCAGCATGCCCTGGACCGTAGCGTCGGTGACTTCGACCGAAACCGGACCGGGCACCAGGGCGACGATCTCTTCCATCAACGGTCGGAACGCCCGCCCGGTCTGGGCCACCAGGCTGGGGTTGGTGGTCACGCCGTCGACCACACCGTAGGACAAGGCATCTTTTATCTGTTTGACATCGGCCGTATCGAGAAATATTTTCATGGTTCTGACCTCCAGGTGACGAATACGGAAACGATTATAACAGATAGCTCGTTTTTTTTACAGGGCCCACGTTTCCTTTCAGCCGGACACCGATTCACCCCAAAAGCGGTTGACTTTCCGCAAACGCCCCAGTTACAATCGAATCATCTCAACAGCGAGCTGAACCGGGAATCTGATGTCCAAATCCGCCACACAACCGAGCCTCACCACCGCCGACATGGAGCTGGCCGATGCCGGCCTGAGCCCCGAACAAAAAGCAAGCTATTCCTCTCTGGTCAACTGGCAGACCGGCCAGAGTCTGCTCATCGCGGAGCGCTACCGCATCGAGCGCTACCTGGGCCGGGGAGGCTTCGGCCTGGTCTTTGCGGCAATAGACCAGCAAACCGACCAGTCGGTGGCCGTCAAGTTCATCCACCCCGGCCAGACCGTCGGCAAGCGGCATCTGCGGCGCATCGAACGCGAATTCGAGCTGGCCCAGAAGCTGCGCCATCCGGGCCTGGTCCGGCTCCACTCCCTGGAGGAGTGGCGGGGTCTGTTCTTTCTGGTCATGGACCTCATACCCGGTCAGACGCTCAGCGACTGGATCCTGGCCAGGGGCCCGCAGCCCTGGAGCGTCGTCGCCCCCCTGGCCGGGCAGTTGATCGACGTTCTGGCCGCCATACACCAGGCCGGCGCCATCCATCGCGACATCAAGCCGTCCAACCTCATTCTGACACCGGACAACCGGCTGATCCTGCTCGATCTGGGACTTACCCGCGAACTCGACGACACACAGAAGACATCTTCGACCGGCGAGCTGATCGGCTCGCCCCATTACCTGCCCCCGGAGCTCATCCTGGGCAAGAAGATCACTCCGGCCGCCGATCTCTACCAGTTCGGTCTGGTCATCTATTTCCTGCTCAGCGGCTGTCACCCTTTCGCGGTCGATGACCAGAACACGGCCCTGATCCTGGGCCGCCAGCTGACCAGCCCCCTGCACCTGCCCAAGGCCAAAGCCATGCCCATGCGGCAGCGTCTGGTCATCGGACGCTGCCTGGAAAAAAATCCGGCCATGCGCCCCCGCGACGCCTGCGAACTGCTGCGTCTGCTCGACAAGCACGGCTACTTTGCCCGCTTGCGCCGTTACCTGCAGCTGCGCCGGCCGCTGCGCTCCGGCCTGCTGACCGGTCTGGTCCTGCTGACCGCGCTGTCGACCTTCCTCTACTTCTCCCTGCCGGCCAGCCGCATCGTCGAAGACAGCCAGGATCTGATCGCCAGGAACGCCCTGGGCCGGGAGCTGTGGCGTAAAACGCCCGGCGAAGCTGAGAAACTGGGCGGCTGGCTCCAGGGTCAGGACGAAAGCGGCCGTCTGTCCGTTTCCGCCGTCTATTCTCCTCGGCAGCATCCCTACCGATACACCCTGGACACCATCCGGGCCGACCAGTTCCCTATCGTCCGCCGCGTCTGGGACAACCGGGGCCGTGACCGCTTCCAGCCCGACAACCCCATCGATTACGGTTTCATGGACTACTTCGATTTCTACCCTATAGCCGATTTGAAACAGGCCCTGCGCCGGGACATCGACGGGGACGGCCAGCCGGAGCTGGTGCTCTTCATCGGTCACGCCGGCAACATGTTCCCCACCCTGATGACCGTTTTCGGCCAGGAAAAATTCCCCCGTCTGGCCCTGTTCTGTCCGGGAATATTCTCGTTGAACGGCATGCCGGCAGACTCACCGATACTGAACCCGGCGCACTCGGAAAAAGCGGGCTTCTTGGCCATCAGCAACCCCTTCTGCCACTACCACGTCTGGGCCTGGAACCTCAGAACCGAACAGTTCCTGGGCAACCTGGCCATCCCGCCCAGTTTCATCGACATCGCGAGCAACTTCCTCAAAACCACCCAGTTGATCTTTTTACCCAGTCGCAGCTGGATCACCCGCAACAACTGGTCGGAACGGGGCGAGCTGGAACTGACCTGCGCGGACAGCCAGCTGACCCTGAGCGTTGAACGCAACGGCCGGGTACGCTTCAGCGGCAATTCCAGCCGGGAATTCACGGAAAACTTTCCAGCCAACAGCGCCGCGCTCGCTCTGCTCAACCGGCTCTACTACCACGTCGTCCGCCAGGAGGCGGACCAGGCACGGCTGACAGCCGGCCAGATCGTCGACAACGGCATCCGCAACCCCTGGCTGCTGGCCATCATCGCCTACTTCCGGGGCGAAACAGCCTTGATCTCCGGCCAGGGTGACGTTGCCCGTACCTGGTATCTTCGGGCGCTGGAATACGACCCCTTCAACGCCGACGCCCGCAACCGTCTGTGCGAACTGGCGGTCACCCAGGACGGACCGCTGCAGGGCCTGAAATACCATCAGGACAACAGCCGCTACGCCAGCAGTTTTTGGGGGCTGGGCATCCACGGCCAGGCCCTGTTTCAGCTCTGCTGCCGGCTGATGGCCGGCCAGACCTTCTCGGTGAGCCAGGTGCAGCAGCTGGTCGACGACGACCTGCCTTCCCACATCGACATGGAGGGCTTCGCCCGCAACTACCAGGCCCTGGCCTGCCTGTACAGCAGCCGTCACGCCGACCTGGCCGCTGTCATTGCGAAAATGCTCGAAGAATACGAAGCCTACACCATCTTGCCCTTCGATATCAGCGAACTGCAGCTGATGCTGGCCCGTCTGTGGATGGTGAACGGCGACCGGGCCAAAGCGGAGCCTTTCCTGCGTCATTACGCCACCGAAACGGTTTTGCACAAACCCTTCGCCGAAACCTCCCTGGCCTGGTGCCAAGCCGAAAGCGGCGAAGGCAACGACGCCCGGAAACGGGCCGATCAGGCCTTCGGCCGGATCCGCTTCATGGCCAGAAGCCAGTTCTGGGCCCGCTACTGGCTCTTTTACGACGCCTACGCCTACGGCCGGACCATGGAGCTTCTGGGCGAGAACGCCAAGGCCCGGGAGGCCTACCGGCTGTGCAGCGAACTGGCGCCGTTCAGTTTTCTGGGACAGGACGCCAGGAGAAGAGCCGACAGGTAATTGGGCGGATTCCAGTTGTTTTTTTCTGACACTCACACCATTGTATACCGATACAGTAAAACAGGAGGTCATGATGAAGGCTTTGATCGTTTACTACTCAATGTATGGACATATTCAGAAGATGGCCGAGGCCGTGGCCGAAGGCGTACGCAGCGTCCCGGGCGCCCAGGTCGAAATCCGCCGGGTTCCCGAGACCCTGCCCGAATCGGTGCTGGAAAAAATGGGCGCCCTGCCGTCGATCAGGGCTCAGGAACACATTCCCGTATGCACCCTCGACGACCTGGCCCAGGCCGACCTCATCTTCTTCGGTTCGCCGACCCGCTTCGGCAACGTCAGCGGCCAGATGCGCCAGTTCATGGATTCCACCGGCGGGCTGTGGGCCCAGGGCGCACTGGTCGGCAAACTGGGTTCGATCTTCGTCAGCAGCGCCACCCAGCACGGCGGTCAGGAGAGCACCATTCTCAGTTTTCTGCCCACCCTGCTGCACCACGGCATGGTGGTGGCCGGCCTGCCCTACAGTTTCCAGGGACAGACCACGGTCGAAGAGATCAGCGGCGGCTCCCCTTACGGAGCGTCGACGATCGCCGGAGGCGACGGCTCGAGGCAGCCATCGGAGAACGAACTGGCCGGAGCCCGCTTCCAGGGACGTCACCTGGCCGGACTGGCCATGAAGCTGAGCCGTAAAGACTAGGCGGTGCGGCCAAGTCTCAATAAAAAGCCAGCGAGAAGAAACTCACCCAGTGCTCCAGCGAAAACGGCGCCGTGATACCCAGGTCGCTGTCGTGAAACGGCAACACGCCCCGGCTGAAGGTGTCCGCGTAGCCCAGTTGGACAGGCTCGAGCTCCGAACCGGCGTACAGTTCCAGGCTTAGCAGCAGGCCGAAGGGGATCGAATACTTGCCGCACCACAGCACCTGTCCGTTGCCGCGGTAGTCGCTCCCCCACAACCGGCTGCACAAGGTCTGCACCCGTTGCCGGTTCAGGGTTCCGGCCGTCAGCTCGTCGAGCAGCGCGTGATCGCAGGCGACGGCCGCCTGGTGGGCGATCCGGCCGGCGCCGAATTTCAGGTTGTCGAAATCCTTGCCGTAGTGGTTGCCGTCGGCCGAAATCAGCACGGCGAAATCGTGCCCGGGCCGTTTTCCGGTTTCGGCCAGGTAGACCCTGACCAGACTGGCCAGCTCGGCGGCCAGAACGGCCATGCGCGGTTCCGGCATGGCCGTGACCATGACCGGCGTGATGGTCAGGTCGGGCCGGTCTTTCTGCAGCAGGGGAATCAGCGCCTCGATGGAGTGTTCCAGGCTGTGGGCCTGATCGCTCTCCAGCCAGCTCCCGGCCGCCAGTCCCGATTTCAGGCGTTCCCGCAGCGGTGAAACCGCTACCGGACCGTAGGGACCGTGCCAGTGGCTGTAACTGTCCAGGATCAGCACCCCTTCGGGATTGTTTATGGCCTTGCGCACCGTGCCGTGAGTCACGCCGATGATCAGGACCTCGCTGGCCTCGACCCGGGAAAGCAGGCGGTAACTCACCTCGCCGGCGTAGAGATAATCGTCGTGCGGCACGATTCCGGCCAGTACCGGTTGCGGGATTTTCCGGATTACGGCCTGATTCAGACGGGCCTGCAGAAACCCGCACAAGCGGTCGGTCTCGTCGGCCTGCCAGCAAAAGCCGACCGCATCCCGCACCGGACGGACTTTCTTGTCGGCGGCCGGCAGCCAGACCGCCCAGATCAGCGCCATGGTCGTTGTTAATATGGCACGCAGCATCCCGACTACCTCCCAGCGGGCCGCACTCAAGGTCCGGCCACGAAATTTTTATGGATGAACAGGATTCTCTTGCGCAGTTGCGGATGAGAAAGACCGAGTCCACGCGCGCCGAAAGCCGTGAACAGGGTCAGCTGCTTGTCCGGCTGGCGCAGGATACTGGCGATCAGCTCGCGGTACCCTGCCGGATCGAGCCGCCAGCTGTGCCGCCGCTCGCGCAAGGACTCCCAATCGAGATGCGCGCGCACCAGCGGACGGGTCTGGCGCAGCAGGCGGTTGAGCTGGCGGTTGCGGCGCCGGGTCAGTCCGGGGTCGTCCTCGTCGGCCGGAGCGACGGTCCGGACCATGTTCTCGAACAGCTCGTCGACCACTCGCTGGACCGTCTGGCCGCGCATGATGCGCCGCGGCAGCTGGGCCCAGAGTTCGCCGATCAATCCATCGAGCAGGGACAGGGGCACGGCGGTGTTTTTCTTGAGCAGGCGCAGGGCTTGACGGTAGGCCTGCATCAGATTGTCCAGACGTTTGTGCACCAGCAGCAGCCCGTTGACGACATCCAGCGGCGAACTGACCCGGACGGCGGCGGCGTCGGCCAGGTACTCCTGCCAGTAGGCGCCGCGCCGCTGCAGACCGAGCAGCATGACACGCACCCCTAGAAACAGCAGCGGCCAGAGGATGGCGGCCAGGTACAGCTCCGTGACTCCCAGCAGTTCGACGACCGTCAGGGGGAAGAAGGCCATGATGGCCAGCACCAGCGGATAACAGCGCATCATTGCGCCGCTGTAGCGGTAGTAGTGAGCCAGCTCGTGGGCCAGGATGCCGCGCAGTTCGTCGGCCTTCAGCCAGAAAAACAGATCCTCGCTGAGGTAAATGGCATGAAAACGCACATCCGAGGTCAGGCAGTTGCGTACCGTAAAAGCCGGGCGGTTGCGCTGCGAACCGATGAACAGAACCGGCGGCGGCATCTTCTCGCCCGGCCAGGCATTGATGACCTCGTCGTAGATCTCGTCGACCCGCTCTGGCAGAAACAGGCCGACGCGCGGCTTTGGCCAGGCCGACAGCGGCAGATTGCGGCCGAGCAGAAAGGTATGCTGCCGGAAGGCCAGCACGAACAGGACCAGCGCCGCCCCCAGCCAGAAAAGGAGCGGGTGACGCGGGCCGCCGTCCAGAGCCATGACGACCATGGAGCTGAGCACCAGTACGACCATCAGCGCCAAACGGAAGCGTTGCGCCTGCCGCTGGGCATGGTCCTCGCTTTCCAGACTGTCCAGATCGGGCAGAGTGTCCAGGCTGTCCTTTCCGTTCATCGACGTTCCCTATTGCCAGCGGAAAAAACGCAGGGCGGCCAGGAAGGTGAGCAGGCACCAGACGCACAGAACCAGCAGCTCCAGCCAGGCGCTGTACAGGGGCAGGCCGTCGATCATGACCCGGCGCAGGGCGTCGTTGACCGCCGTCAGCGGCAGAGCGCGAATGAAGGGTTGAACGATTGCCGGGAAACGTTCGTAAGAGAACAGCGAGCCGGACAGGACCCACATCGGCAGCATGACCAGGTTCATCCAGCCGGAAATGGATTCCATGGTCCGGGCGCGGATGGCCGTCAACAGCCCCAGGCCGATGAAGGCCAGTGCGCCCAGCAACGCGATCAGGAGCAGGTCTGGCCAGAATCCGTTCACCCGGACACCGAACAGCAGGCGCGAGGCCACCATCACCACCAGCACCTCCGGAACCAGCAGGATCAGCCGTGACAGCAGGTAGCTGAGCAGGTAGTGGCTGCGCCTCATCGGGGTGGCCGCCAACAGCTTGAGCACCTTGTTCATGCGGGCCATGGTGATCGAGAAGCCTACCCCCCACATACCGCTGCCCATCAGGTTGAGACCGATCAGACCGGGGATGAGGAAGTCGATGTAGCGGCTGCCCGGCAGCGGTTCGTTCTGTTCCCGGCCGGGCGGGTCCGGCGAGCCGGCCGCACTGCGAAGCACCCGTTCCGCTTCCAGAAAGGCGATCCGGCCCTCGGCGCGGGAACGGTCGTAGCGGAAGGTCAGCGCGTCGATAGTCGGGACAGAAGAGCCTTGAGCCGCCTCGGCATCCATCACGATCAGCAGGTCCAGACGACCGCGGCGCAGCTGCAATTCCGCCAGTTCGGGATCCAGCAGAGGGCAGGGCCAGCCCTGGGCGCTCAACCGCTCGACGATACGCTGTCCGGCCAGAGCCGGCCCGATAATTCCGATGCGCGGAATGTCCTGCGGCTTGCTGCGGAAGGCGATCCCCAGCACGAAAGCCAACAGGAGCGGGAAGCCGAAGGTCCAGAACAAACCCTCTTTCTCGCGCCAGAATTCCATGATCCGGGTCCTGGTCAATTCCCAGACGGGGTGACGTCCCGGCTCAATCATCGCGCAGCCCCCTGCCGGTCAGGGCGATGAACACGTCCTCCAGGCTGGCCTGATGGGTGGTCAATGTCAGCAGGCAAATCCCCCGTTCCTGCAGGCGGCGCATGACGACCGGCAGAGCGATGGCCATATCGCTGACGGCCAGGCGCCAGCCGGTTTCGCCGCGGTCGGCCAGCGGACGCACGGCCGACAGGTCCTGCCAGAAGGAAGCGGCGACCCGTGGCGACAGACTGATGTCCAGAATCTGGTCGCTGCCCAGGTCGGCGATCAGGCCGACGGGCGTGCCGACGGCCCGGATACGGCCGTTGTCCATGATGGCCACACGGTCGCAGAGTCGGGCGGCCTCCTCCATGTAATGGGTGGTCAGGACCACCGTCCCGCCTGTCTTTTTGAATTCCTCGACGATGGTCCAGATGTGGCGGCGCACCTGGGGGTCCAGACCGGTGGTCGGCTCGTCCAGAAACAGCAGCTCGGGATCGCCGGCCAGGGCGCTGGCCAGGGCCAGCCGCTGCTTCTGACCGCCCGACAGCTTGCCGACCATGGCCTCGGCCTTATCCGTCAGCTCCAGCAATTGCAGCAGCTCGGCGACACTGCGGCCGCTCGGGTAGAAGCTGCGGAACAGGCGGACGATTTCGGTCACGGTCAGTTTTTCGGGAAAACGGGTCTCCTGCAGCTGCACACCGATGCGGCTCTTGAGCGCCGCGGCGCCGTGCCGGCTCCAACTTTGGCCCAAAATTTCGATCTGGCCGCCGTCGGCCGGCTGCAAACCTTCCAGCATTTCCACCGTCGTCGTCTTGCCGGCGCCGTTGGGCCCGAGCAGACCGAAACATTCCCCTTTGCCGATCTCCAGGTCGACACCGTCCACGGCCTTGACGTCGCGGAAATACTTGCGCAGGCCGACAGTCCGCACAACGGCATAATGGGAAGCACTCAGCGAGGGGGACTGATCCATCGTGGCCCCGAATCAGTATATTCCGGGCAGCGGACTCTGCCGGCCGTCGCTATCCACGGCAGTGACGGCGTAGCGGTAGTCGATGTAATTCTGCTTCAGGCTGCGGTCCAGGTACACCGTCTCCCGGTCGGCTTCGACCTTACCGATCAGGTTGTACTGTCCCTCGTCCGGGCGGCGGCGGTAGATGTTGTAAGAGACGATCGTGAAGCCGCGTTCGGCGTTGACCGGATTGACATCCCAGCTGATGCGGTAGAAATGCTCGGTGGTGAAGACGGTACGGTTGGTGTAATGCAGTGCCTGGGTGTTGAGCGGGGTTTCCAAGCCCTGGGCGTAGACGGCGAGGTTGGCGGTATCGCTGGCGCCGTCGTCATCCTTGACCTTCAGACTGACGGTGTAATCACCGCTGTCACGGTAGACATGGCTGGCCTTGACACCGGAAGCGGTGGCGCCATCGCCGAAAGACCACTGATAACTGACGATCCGGCCGTCGCGGTCGGTGGAATTGGCGGCGCTGAACTTCACCGTCAGAGGGGTCAGACCCTCGCTGCGGTCGACGTTGATCCGGGCCGCGGGTTTGCGGTTGACAGCGGGGTCGACATTCCCCTCGTAGGGTTCCTGGCCGACGCTGTAGTAGATCTCGTTGTTCTGGCTGTTCTGGAAAACCAGGTGGATCTGATCCTGGGCGCTGTTGTACACGGCACAGGGGGCCTGGCTGGGCGTGGCGCTGATGGTTTCCTGGCTGATGCGGGCACCGTCCTCGAAGAGCTGGTGAAACAGGCCGCCCGGGCCGCCGAAAAATACGTGGACCGCCCCGAAACGGCCTTCGACGGCCGAGAAACGGGTCTTGTCCAGGATACCGCTGCCGAAGTGCTTGGCCGCGCTGATGCTCGAATTGGCCGACTCCTGGTAACAGTAGTACAGATTGCCGGTACCGGCGCCGCGGGTCAAAAAGAAGTAGTAGGTTTCACCGTACACAGTGCGCACCACCCGGGTGAAAATCGGCGTCGGGCTGCCCCGGAAGAGCTGAACGGGGGCCGACCAGGCGCTGCCGCTCTTGGAAACGGTGTTGATCGACCAGTCGGCTTCGCTCTCGGAGGTCTTGTTGTTGTTGAGGTAGAGCACGGCGACATTGCTGGCCCCCTGGCCCCATACGGAAGGGTGGTCCCCCGAATTGGTCGGAGTCTGGTTGGCGTTCTCCAGGGCCGACCAGCTGCTGCCGTTGAAGCGGCGGTAGACGATGGCGAAGTACGGGTCGCCGGTATCGGTGTAGTATTCGGACCAGACCAGATGGCCGACGCCCTGGTTGTCGACGGTGAAATGGGGAAACTGGGATACCGATTCCATGCCGCTGGACAGCTGTTCCGGCTCTGTCCAGCTGACGCCGCCGTCTCCGCTCTCGCGGCTGTAAACCACGCTGCTCAGCATGCTCTCTTCCTCGTACCAGACCAGGCACAGTTTTTTGGCCGACGGCAGGTAGCCGATGCCGGGCAGGTTGGAATGCAGGCCGGAGCTTTGCGACAGGTTCAGGGGGCTGGTCCAGGCGGCGCCGTTTTTTCTGGAAAAATATATCTCGGGGTAGTTGAACTCCGCTCCTTCCTGCCAGGCGATGTACACGATTCCGGCCGAGCTGCAGGCGACACTGGGCGCCGTCGACACCCCGGAGGTGAACGAGGCCTGTTCCGGGTTGCGCCAGTCGCCGGACAGGGCTACAGTGAACGCGGCCAGACAGGCCAGCATGGTTTTTTTACAACGCTTTCCCCAACTTGTTCCTGATCTCATCTTCTAGCTCCTGTAATCGGTTCGTCATCCCCGGTCTTCTCGGGGTATTATGCCAACAGGGAAATGAAAAAGCAAATCGACGACCGATCACCCTTTTGACATCGTTGACCGCTCCGTTCCTCGAAACTGTTGACACAAGCCGAAAATCAACACACTTATACATTGCAGTCCTCACAGGGTACTGGGGATAACAAACCGAATGCACAAGAGCCGCTTTCTCAAGGACAACGTTCTGGTTGTCGTTCTGGCCGGGGGCGAAGGCAGCCGTCTCATGCCCCTGACCGAAACGCGCACCAAGCCGGCCGTACCCATCGGCGCCAAGTTCCGGCTCATCGACATCCCGCTCAGCAACGCCGTCAATTCCGGTCTGACCCAGGCGCTGATCCTGACACAGGGCAAAGACAAATCGCTCAACCGCCACATCAAGGACACCTGGTTTTCCGACCGCCATCGCCGCGGTTTCATCGACGTCATCTCGCCGCAGGGAGTCGGCAAATCCTACCAGGGCGACGCCGATGCCGTGCGTCAGATCCGCAACGACATTCGTAACCTCAACTGCCGCTATGTGCTGATCGTCCCCGGCGACCACCTGCTCAAAATGGACTACATGAAGTTCGTCATCTACATGCTCGACCACAACGCCGACGCCGCTATCTCGGTCATCACCCGGCCGCAGGAACAGGCCGGACAGCTCGGCTCGCTTCGGCTCGATGACCAGGGCTGGATCAAAGAACTGCGCGAAAAAGACCCCGACACCCCACTGGCCTTCCGCAACAACCTGGACGAACCGGTGTTCTACGCATCCATGGGGATCTACGCATTCAGAACCGACGTTCTGCTCGAGCTGCTCGACCAGGAAGGAGCGCTGTTCGGCCGCGATCTTCTGCCCAAGCTGCTGGTCGGTCGGGCGGTGATCGGGTACCCCTACGAGAAGGAAAACCTCATCTACGACGAAGGTATATTCCAGATCAACGACCTGGCCATTTCCGAAGTGGACATCAGTTCCGACTCGGCGTATTGGCGCGACGTGGGTACGATCAGCGAGTATTTCAACGCCAACATGGACCTGACCGGCATCACCCCGGTCTTCAACCTCTACGGCGTGCGCTGGCCTTTTTTCACCTTCCGCGAAGACTTCGGACCGGCCAAGATCATCCGCTCGGAAGGGTACAGCTGCGTCGATGCCGCCATCGTCGGCGAAAGTTCTTTTTTGAGCAACGTCCATGGCAAGCGCCTGGTCATCTCCTCACAGGTATACATCGACCGCTCCGAACTGTACAACGTCATCGCCTTCAGCAAGAGCACCATCCAGCGCTGCCGTATCCAGAACACCATCATCGACAAACACGTGCACCTGAACAGCATGGAAATCGGGTATGACGAGGAAGCCGACCTGCGCCACGGCATTTATGTCGATCCGCAGAGCAAGATCCGCGTCGTACCCAAGCATTACGACTTCGCCGTCTCCTGGTTCAACCTGGACAACACCGTAATCTACACCTGATCAAAAAAAATAAAATAGGTGCCAGGCAACATTTTATATTATTCGTGCATTTCTGCCAGTAAAGTATTATTTCAAATAAAATAGGTGCCAGGCAACCTTTTTTATTATTCGTGCATTTCTGCCAGCAAAGTATTATTTCAGTATTATTTCAGATTGCTTGGCAAGCAATTTAACCGTGTTTTCATGAAAAATAA
>CAYXHZ010000017.1:4560-54926 GCA_964465065.1 uncultured Clostridia bacterium | reverse complement strand
CTCGATCAACTGGTAGAGGGCACCCTGGTGGAATGCCAGCGGGTAGGGCATCATGGCGTCTTTCATGACCAGGGGCGTCCGGGTGTTTTTTTTCAGTTTTCCCTTGAGATCGAACAGGGCCAGATCACGGCTGTCTCCATCTCCGGTCCAGCGGATGATATAGATCGTGCCGTCGGCCAGATAGAAATACTTGATGCCGGGTTTGAAATCGGGGAACTTGATCAGGGGTTTGAAGCTGTGGTAATGATCCTTCCAGGCCGGTTCGGTCTTGAGATAGTTGTGGAAATCTTCCCGATCCCGGGCGCTGACGGCCGCCTTCCGATAGCCCTGATTGATGTCGAGGGACTTGACCTGTTTTCCGGCCTGGTCATACACGCGCACTTCATCCTTTTCGTATTCCACAAAGATATGATCTGCGACGACGTAGAAGAAAGGGCCGGAAAAACGGTAGGGATTCAACTCGGCGCCGGGACTGATGAAGCCCCTCTGGCGGACAAACTCACGGCCCTCATCGAGACCGGATTCGTAAATTTTGAGGGTGTTGTAGCGGATTCCGGCTTCCGAAGTCCGGCCGCGGCCGACCAGTCCCTTGGCCAGCGGTTTCATGCTGCCCCACGGAGAGAGGGTCCTGATCTCTTTTTGCAAGACACCGTCCTTGGAGAAATAGCTGAATTTGCTGATGCTGGTGGCGGTGAGGAAGTCCGGATACACTTCCAGCTCGATGCAGCCCATGTTGGTGGTGGGTTGCAGCATGAATTCCCCCGGACCTTCGCCTTTTTTGCCGAACTGTTTGATCAGGTGGAGATCGGAGAGAGCGTAGATGGAGGTGACCGGGCCGTCGACGATGTAGATCCGGTCGCCATCGATATCCATGGAGATGGGGTTGGTCAGTCCGGACATACTCCCCAGTACCTGGGTGTGCAGAGACTGGGGCATATAGCCAACCATTGTCAGCAGGGCGAGCAGGGTGGTGACGGGCCATTCGATTCTGTGCCGGCGCGATTTTTTTGTCGTATCCATATTTTCTCCTTGTTACGTTTGTGAAGGCTGCAAATTGTCCGCCAGTGTTTGCAGGCAGGAACAATGAGGCCATCCACTCCGGTATACCGACGAGCGCCAGGATCGATACGGGGAAGGTCTTCCGTTTTCGACGAAAAGGAAGACCTTCCCGGTCCGGAGATAGTAAAAAGTGACTGTCCCAAAATCTGCTTTCTTAAAAAAAAAGCAGTTGACAATGCGACAAATGTCATATATTGTTTGTGCGACATGTGTCACACAGGGAGGTGGGTACATGAATATCGGCGATTTACCGAAGCTGTCGGATGCCAACTACGAGATCATGCGTATAGTTTGGGAGCTGGGAGAAGCCACGGTGCCCCAGGTGCTGGAGCGTCTCAACTCGGTGCGTTCCGAACCGATCAAACGATCTTCGGTCCAAGTCCAGATGACCCGCCTCGAGGAGTACGGCTGGCTGAAACACCGCGAGGACGGCCGTACCTATTTCTTCTCGGCGACCGTTCCCAAAGACCCGGCCCACCGGTCCATTGTCTCCGACTTGAAAGAACGGGTATTCGAAGGCTCCGCCGCCCGCTTGATGCAATGCCTTCTCAGCGAGAAGCGGCCGGACGAGACGGAGATCGCCGAAATCAAGGCGCTGATCAGCCGCTACGAAAAGGAGAAGGGGAGATGACCGGCTGGACGCCTCTGATACTGAAAACAGTGCTGATCTCCCTGCCCGTCAGCCTGATCGGAATCTGGGGCTGCCGTCTGCTGCGCTTTTCGCCCTGGCAACGGCAACGCAATTACATCAACCTGATCATGACCGTTCTGGTGCTGACTCCGCTTCTGGTCTGGATCGGGCCGGTCCTGTGGCAGGTCACCCTGCCGCCCCCGGAGTCCCAGTCCCCCGTGCTGATCTCTTTCAGTCACAATCTGGTCGTCCAGACCGATCCGGGCGCAGGCAGCCAGCCGCGATTAGGTTCCGTACTGGGCCTTCTCTGGCTCATCGGAATACTCGCCGGTTTTTTGCGTCTCGTCTGGGGAATCATCAGCGTGCAGCGCAATATTCGCAACTCGTACCAACCGGACAGCGCTGAAATTTCGGAAAAACTGGCCGCGGGCTCCGGCATCGCCTGCGACATGCCCGTGCAGCGAATCCGCCTTTCCGAACGTATCAAAGGTCCGGCGGCAGCCGGTTTCATCCGTGCCTGGATCCTCATCCCCGGGCTGCTGTTCCGGCACATGGACGCCCGCGAATTCAGGGCCGTCGTACTGCACGAGTGGGCGCATATCCGCAATCGGGACGGGCTGTTCACCCTGCTGGGCGAACTGGCGGTCGTACTGTACTGGTGGAATCCCGTCGTCCGGATATTGCAGAAGCGGAGGCTCTTGCTGCAGGAGATGATCGGCGACGAAATGGCGGTCGGGATCGCCGGCGAACTGGATTACGCCAAGGCCTTGCTGTCCCTGGCCGAAAAGAGCCGACGCGACGGGGAACTGATGGGGGCATTGGCCTTTTTCGGACCGCTGAGCCTGAAAGAAAGAATCGAACGGATTTTATACAAGGAGGGAAAAATGAATCTGCAGAAGATGAAACACGGGGTTTTGTTTTTTGGGGGGTTGGCTCTGGCCTTGACCCTGGCGGCTTCCGGGACCCGGTTTGTCGCGTCGGCGCATGAACAGAAGGCGGAGACTCAGAATTCGCCGCAGCAAGAGCGAAGTGAACCGGTATCGATCACCACAGCACCGAAGCTGATCAAACGAGTTGTTCCGATCTACCCAGAAGAAGCCAGAAAAAATCGCGTAACCAGCACGGTGGTCGTAGAAATCATCATCAACGGCAAGGGTGAAGTGATCCAAGCCAAGGTGGAAAGCGGCCATCCCCTTTTCAACGAAGCTGCGTTGCAGGCGGTGAAACAGTGGCGCTTTGAGCCCTACATAGTCAACGGCAAGGCGATATCGGTCAAGGTTCTGGTTCCCGTAGTCTTCAAGCTCAGCGATAAAGATTCCCAATCTTTGCCAAAAAAGGAAAAAACGGAAAGGGTCGCGAATAATGACGCGCCGAAGCTGATCCGGCGTGTCGAGCCGGACTACCCCAAAGCGGCTCTGGACGCCAGAGTGGAAGGGCGGGTAGACTTGGAAGCCTGCATCGATATTGACGGTCGGGTGAGCGAAGTCAAGCACATCGTCACGCCGGAAACGGAAAATCCCGCTCCGGAGTATCCGCTGCTGGTGGATGCCGCCACCGCGGCCCTGAAACAGTGGCTTTACAAGCCGTACATCGTCGCTGGCAAGCCCAAAACCGTCCGTTTCACCGTAATACTCACATTCAAGCTTGGAAAGGACAAAAAAGCCGAAGAGAAGGCAATCCGCGAAGAAAAACCGGACGAGTCGAAAAGCGGAGATGAACAGGGAAAACCATCCGGGGCAAGCCTTGCCGCGCAACGGAGGCAAGGTTGATCTCGGGTCATCCGCAGCTGATTCAGGCGGCCAAGGATGCCGTGCTGCAGAGACGTTACCAACCGTATCTGCTGGATGGTCAGGCGGTCGCCTGCCGGTTCCCGGTCACCCTGACCTACAAGCTGGGCAGGCGCTGATCATTTACCGGGCAGTCGGGGCAGGGGGACGAGCAATCGGGTCCGTGCCCGGTAGGCCTGATAGGCCGGCAGGTGGCCGAACCTCTGCCGGGCCGATTTCTCGAGCAGGGGAACGCCGGAGACGAAGCGCAGCATCAGGGTGATGAAGAGCGGACCGACCAGGGCCAGCAGGCGCAGCGAAGCGACCGAGGGCAGAACGACCAGAAAAAATCCCCACCAGACGAGCATTTCACCGAAGAAGTTCGGATGCCGGGCCAGGCGCCAGAGCCCCTGATCGATCCAGGCGCCTTCGGGGGTCCGGGCCTTGAAGACGAATTTCTGCATGTCCGCGGTCGTTTCGATGCCCATGCCCAGCAGCCAGAGGAGCAATCCCGGGTACAAAGTTATCGGGACGACGCGGGAAGGGGCGGAAACGAAAGCGTAGAGCGGAAAAAGGACCAGCCAGACGGTCGAGGCCTGCAGGATCCAGAAGCTGAGAAAACGCAGGGGCTTGTGGCGCATGCGGTCGAAACGGGCGTCTTTTCCTGTCCAGTAGATGCGCAGCAGCAGGTAGCCCCCCAGTCTGGCCGCCCAGGCCGTGACCAGGATTGCGGCGATCAGGGGCAGGGGGCCCGCCTGCGGGCGGCTCAGCAGGTAGAAGAGGCAGAGAGCGATGAAGCTGAGGGCGTAGGTGATGTCGGTGAAGTGATCGCTGCGGCGGACGAGGGCGAAAAGGTAGAAGAGCAGGTTGAGGGCCAGGGAAAGCAGCAGTCCGTTCCAGACTAGGTCGGAGAAAAGTGTGCTGGATTCGTTCATGGGTTGTTCTCCAATTGTTCCTGATAGAGGCGGAACACCTGATCGCTGAGGGAGACGGCATCCGGGTAGGGCGGGGCCAGGGGCGGCAGGACAGTCAGCCGGACCTTGCCGAAGCGCGGGATCAACCGGGTCCTGGGCATGAGTTTGTGTGCCCCCTGGATCAGCAACGGGACGATCATGGCGCCGGTCTCCTTGGCCAACAGGGCAAAGGCGCGGCTGAATGGGCCCAGCTTACCGTCGTAACTCCGGGTGCCCTCGGGGAAGATCATCAGGTTTTTCTCCTGCTGGAGCAGTAGTCTGCATTTCCGGAGCAGGTCTTCCCCCGATTGGTGCAGGTCCAGCAGGACCGTGTTGAGCCGGGGCAGGAGGATGCGGCCGAAGCGGGAACTGAATATCCGGGTCTTGGCCATGAAAAAAGTGTCGCGGATCAATCTTCTGGGCATGATGCGCAGGATGATCAGCGGATCGAGAAAACTCTGATGGTTGCTGACGATGATCAGCGGCCGGCCGCAGTGGTCCAGCCGGTCGAGGCCGTGGCTGCGGATCTGGAAGGGCATTCCGGCCAGGGCGATCAGGGGGCGGACCCAGCCGCCGAATCCGCCGTTGTAGAGTGTTTTGGGAACGCCGTTTCCCAGTCCTTCCGGATTGGGCCTGTCCGTTGTTTCCAGTTCCTGCAGGAATGCGCTCAGTTCACCCAGAATCGAGTGCTCGATGAAAACGGTTTCGGAAAGCCGCAGCCGGAAAGTCTGTTCCAGGTGCTGTTTGAATTCGATCAGGGCCAGGGAATCGAGACCCAGGTCGACGGTCAGGTGGGCTCCGGGATGCAGGCCGGTCAGGCCCTCGGCATGAAGATAAGCGATGATGCGGGGATCGACGCCGCTATCGTTCGCTTCGGATGGATCGGCCGGCCTGGGCTCGATGAAGGAGCCGAGGCGGTGACGCTGGAGTTTGCCCAGCCGGGTGCGTGGCAGGGGCCTTGCGGTCAGGCCGAAATCGAGAATGCGCTGGTGCGGGGAACAGCTGCGGTTGAAGCCGTCCAGGAGACGCCATTTGACGGCTTCGTGCAGGTTCAGGATCCCCTGGCGGCGGACTTGTTCCATATCGGGATGGATCAGGGCGAAGAGACGGCCGGCGCGGACAGTCAATCCGGCTTCCTGGATCAGTTCGCAGCGGTTGAGCAATTCCTCGATCTGCGGGGCGTTGACGTTCTTGCCGCTGGGGAGGATAAGAACATCGCTGCAGCGACCCCGGACGGTGAGGAAGCCCTCGCTGTCGAAGCTGCCGAGATCGCCGGTTTTCAGCCAGCCGTCGGCCATGACCTGCCCGGTGATGTCGGGACGGCGGAAGTAGCCGTTCATCAGGCCGGGGCCGCGGACCTGGATCTCTTCGTTCACGATGCGGGCCTCCACTCCCGGGATCACCCGGCCGACCGTGCCCAAGCGGTTGTCCTGGGGCGTGTTGAAGCTGATCAGGGGACCCATTTCCGTCATGCCGTAGCCCTCGATGATCAGGAAGCCGAGGCGGGTGAAGGCCTGGGCCGTTTCCTTGGGCAGGGCAGCTCCGCCGGACAGCAAGTACTTGATGTGACCGCCGAAATGTCGGTGTACCCGGGAGAAAAGCAGTTTGCGGACCTTTTGCCAGGGGGTGATGCCGGCCAGAGCCCAGGCGGCCCGGCCGGCCAGGCCGGCTTTGATCTTGCGCATCAGGGCGGACAGGATGCGCTGGTAGAGCTGCGGTACGCCGTTCAAAACCGTGATGTGGTAGCTTTGAAAGGCTTGCGTGACGGCCTCGCTGTTCAGCTCCTCCACCAGGCAGACGGTGGCCTCGAGTTTGAGCGGGCAGAGGATGTGCCCCTGGAGGGGCACGATGTGGTGAAACGGAAACAAGGCCAGCAGACGGTCCGATCCGACGACCATTCCCGACTGCCTGACCGCTTCGATGTTGAACAGCAGGCTGCGGTAACTCAGCTCGACGCCTTTGGCGTCGGCCGTCGTTCCGGAGGTGTAGAGAATCAGGGCCGTGGAGTCCAGGGGCAGTCCGGTCCGGGGACTGTCGGCGGCAGTCTTCTCTTGCAGCTGGTCATAGTGAACCTGAATGGGACTGGGAGTAATCGTCTTGATGGCCTCCGCCATCAGTCCGGGTTGGGCCGAGTCGGTCAGGACGACCCTGACCTGGGCGTCCTGGAGCATGAACTGCAGGTCCAGGAGGCCGGCGCCGAAGTCCAGCGGGACGGCGACGCCGCCTTTGCGCCATATCGCGTACAGGGCGCGGGCCCAGGCGATGCTGTTGGGACCGTAGATCGCAACCCGATTTCCGGGGGCGATGTCCAGCCTGCAGGCCAGTCGGCCGATCTGGCCGATGAAGTCGCGGTAGCTCAGTTCCCCCTGAGGGCCGAGAAAGGCCGCTTTGTCTGAAGCCGTAAGGAATAGACGGTCCATAAAACCCTCATCGTCACGATACGCCGAGTCTATTGTGACGGGATTTGTGCCTTTTTTCAATACTCGGTGCAGTGCAGGACGCTGGTCAACCGAGCAATATACTGATGGATTGCGGCCGATGTCCAGATATTTCCGGTTTGCGATCTCGAATCTTTGGTCAGGCGACCACGCCCATCATGAAGACCATCACGAACAGAGCCACGGTCTCAATCAAGCCCAGGACCATGATGTAGTTTCCGAATCCCTTGCCGGTTTCAGCCAGAGCGTCCGAGGCGCAAGCGGCGGCTTTTCCTTGAAACCAGGCGGAAATGCCGATGGCCAACCCTCCAAACAGACCGACCCCCAGCAGCAGGCCGGCATCGATTTTATCGATGGCTCCTTTGAGGGTATTCATGAGGATGAATCCATAAATCGTCTGGGTCAGGGGAGCCCCGACGAAGGCCACGAGCATAAACGGCGCGGTTTTGTTCTGTGCGAAACACTTTTTCCAGGCGCCAACGGCGGCCATCCCGGCGACGCCGGCTCCGATCGCCGACCCGATGGCGGACAAAGCCAGAGCTGCACCGATACCGATCAAACTGAAGTTCATCTTTTACTCCTTAAAAGGTTTGTAGGGTTTTCCCGTCCATTCCATACCCAGGTGACCCGAAAATTCGAGCATGTTGAGCCGGACTCCATGGACGACGACCGACAGCGAGCCCATGGCCAGATTCAGGGAATGACCGAGCAACAGCACCAGCGACGCCAGGATGATGCCCAGCGTGCCGTCGGCCAATCCGGCGGCCATGGCATTGAAACTTTTCGATATCTCGATGGTGGCCAGGCCGACGGCGAAAAGGCGAATATAGGATATAATGTCGGAAAAAGCGCTGATGCTGCTCAAAAACGTGGTCAGCAGATTGGCCAGGCCCATGGCTACGCCGTGCAGGAAGCGCCCCGATTGCTGGGAAAAGAGAATGACCATAAGCAGCCCTGAAGCCATCAGCCAGGTGGCGTGACGGGGCAGGGGATACTTCTCGCTGCTGAGCACCAGGTTGAGCACCAGATAATAGAGGCCCAGGACCAGAAACAGCCAGCCCAGTTGCGTGAACGCACGCAGAACCGGTTTCTCTTTCAGCTGGCGGACGAAGTTCCAGACGTGGGCGATCGAGATATGCAGCGTACCGACGACGAAAAAGATGTATTTGAACGTTTCCCCGCTGGATGGATTGAATGTGGACAGGGAAGGAACGATCATCCACGACAGAAAGGGCAGCGAAGCCATTGTCTCCGATCCGAACCAGGTTCCGGTCAGCGCTCCCCAGAGAACGGTGGCCAGACTCATGACCGACATCAGGATCAGAATGGCCGGCATTGGCTTCCCTCGCTTACGGAGGCGAGCAGATAAAAAGAGGGTGCCGGTGAACATGACCAACCCGTAACCGCCGTCGCCGATTATGGCGGCAAAGAAGAAGGTGAAGAAAACCAGGAAAAAAAGGCTGATGTCGTTTTCCCGATAACCCGGGATGGTTCCCAACAGTTCAAATACCGGTCTGATGATGTCGATCCAGGCTTTGTTGCGCACAACCGTCGGGACATCGTCGTCGCTGCCGGGGTCCTGGATGAGCAAGGCCCAGCTGTTCTCGCGGCAGGTTCTCTGCAAGTCGGCCACCCGGTCGACGGGCAGAAAGCCGGACAGGTAAGACAGGCTTTCGGTGTCGCCCATGGCGGCGGCCGCTTCGGTCAGCTCGATTTCCCGGGTCGCTGCGGTCAGGGAAGCACGCAATCGATCGGCGGACGCGGCCAGCTCCTCCAGTCTCCGTTCGGTTTTTTCCTGGTCCGTCCGGTTCTGCGAGATCAGGCGATCCAATTCGGCAGTGTTGCGCCCCGGGGGGGCGAGGGGTTTTAAGCCCAGGTTCAAACCGGAGTCCTTCTCGGTGATCAGCGCGACCCGAAGCAGAGACTTGCCGCGTTTGATGACAAAGGCCCGTACGTTTTCGGGCAGAAGGCCCAGGTCTTTGGCGGCCATATCGTAAAAACGGATATCCAACCCCTGCCTGGAGAGAGGCAGAAAGTCGGCCGTGCAAACTCCGTCCCATTCCTGAAGTAGGAGAGATTCACAATCCAGGCTTCGCCCCTCCTCCCGAAGCGCGTTCAGCGCATCATGCCGATCCACGACAGCCTGGGCCAATGCCGAATCGGCAGTCAGGTCGGCCTCAGCCTCGCGGCGGACATTGATTGACGGGCGAGTCGACAGTATGCTCAGCGCCTTTTCCAGCAGGCCCTTCTTTTCCCGCCACTCCTGAGCCGAAGGCGGTTGTGCCGGAACGGAGCACAGGTGCAGCACGCCCAGGCCCCGCAGCTTGTTCAAGGCCGGCTGTTTCTCCTGCCTCCGGATGACGACGGTGGCTTTCTTCATGGCAACGATCATGTTGCCACCAGCCTTCGCGTCAGGTTCTTCTTGGCCGTTTTACCCCTGACCACGGCAGCGGTCTGCTGATCGCCAAGGAAGATCTGGATTTTGCGGATACTATCCGCTGCCTGGGGAATTTTGACCTTCTCGAAGAGGTTCACCCGCTGGCTGGTGACCCGCAGTTCGGCCTCGAGAAGGGCGATTTGTCTCCGCAACAGCCCGATTTCCACGTCCAGTCTGGATAACTGGCCGATATAGAGCAAAGCGTCGTCGACCCAGGGTGGAGTCTGAAACAGGTCATGGGGCGCGGTCGAAAAATCGACGCCCTTGAAGACGGTGACCTCCACTCCGGCGATATTGGCCGTTTCGGTGAAGACAGTCCTGATCCGCAACCAGTCCTGAAACGGGAATCGCTCCGCGAACAGGTCCATCCAGGTATCGGCTTCATCGGCCATGCGTTGCCGTTTTTCGGATTCCTCGGCCAGGCGGATTTCCTGCTGGCGGATGACCATCTGCAGCTGCTGCTTCTTGAGAATCAGGGTCGGCAGGTAACGACGGTAGCGCTTCAAGGCGTCCTTTTGAACCTTCAATTCGTTCTTGGTCAGCTTGACTGCCGGCATCTTACTGCTTCTCCGCAGTCTGGGCCGGCCAGAACTTTCTGATCAGTTCGGTCCGCAGGCCGGTCTCCTCCGGCGAGAAACAGGAGGCCAGAATCTCCCAACCGTTGTCCAAAGCGGTTTCCAGTGGAATGTTGACCGACAGATCCATCATCTGATGTTCGAAGATCACTCCGTATTTCAGCAATTTTTCATCCCAGTCCGTCATTTTGAATCCCATGGATTTCTTTTCCAGGGACTCTTTGTACGCCGCGTACAGGGTGATCATGCCGTCCATCAGGGCGCGGTGGTCGGCACGCGTACCGCTGTTGACCAGTTGTTTGAGGCGGGACAGGGAACCGAAGGGTTCGATACGTCCGTTTTTCAGATAGTACTGGCCTTCGGTGATGTAGCCGGTGTTGTCCGGTACCGGATGGGTCACGTCGTCGCCGGGCATGGTGGTGACACCCAGGATGGTGATGGATCCCGCCCCGGAGAAATCGACCGCCTTCTCGTAGCGCGCCGCCAGCTGGCTGTACAGGTCTCCGGGGTAGCCGCGGTTGGAGGGCACCTGCTCCATGGTGATGGCGATCTCCTTGAGGGCATCGGCGAAGTTGGTCATATCGGTCAGCAGGACCAGGACCTTTTTCCCCTGGAGGGCGAAGCCTTCGGCAACCGCCAGGGAGATGTCCGGAACCAACAGGCATTCAACGATGGGATCGGAAGCGGTATGGACGAAAAACACGGCCCGGTTCAGGGCGCCCCCCTGCTCCAGCGTGTCCTTGAAGTAGAGGTAGTCGTCGTACTTGAGTCCCATCCCCCCGAGGATGATCATGTCGACTTCGGCCTGCAGGGCGATTCGGGCCAGCAGCTGGTTGTAAGGTTCGCCGGAAATGGAAAAGATCGGCAGTTTCTGAGACTCCACCAGCGAATTGAACAGGTCGATCATGGGGATGCCGGTACGGATCATGTTGCGCGGGATGATTCGCTTGGCCGGGTTGACGGACGGGCCGCCGATTTCGATCATGTTTTCGCTGAGTTCCGGGCCTTTGTCCCTGGGTTTGCCGCCGCCATCGAAGATCCGGCCAAGGAGATTTTCCGAGAACGATACCTGCATGGGGTGGCCGAGGAAACGGACCTGATCTCCGGTCGAAATGCCCCGGCAACCGGAATAAACCTGCAACGAGACATTGTTTTCCAGGAGGCGGATCACCTCCGCCACAGAGTTGCCGTGGGCGGAGCTGACGACAGCCAGTTCTCCGTAGCGGACATCGCTGGCGGTAACGGTGATGACGTTTCCGGCTATGGCTTCGATTCTGCTGTACACCTTTTTCATGCTGGTTCCTTGTCTATTGTCCGAGACTCTTTTCCAGAATGCTTTTCCCTTTGCCTTCCAGACCGGATTGCCGGGTTTTCAAAAAGGAGCGGATTTCGCTCTCCAGGCGGTTGAATTCGTCGCTTTTCCATTCTGCGCCGTTGTAATCGCGGAACTTCTGACGCATCTGGTTGAAGAAAGTGCGGGCGTTCTCTTTGCTGCCGAAATCGAAGCGCGAAATCAGGATCCGGAACAGGACGGCGAAAACATGCCGCTGCCGCTCCGTCGATACCGCCGCATCCACCGGATCGAACGAGTTCTGCTGCAGGTAGACCGAATCGACGAACTCGCTCTTGAGAAACAGTTCGTAGTCGTCCAGAGAGGTTCCCTCCTCGCCGACGACCTTCATCATCTGATTCACCTCGTTGCCGCGGTACAGGATATTCCGTGCATATTCGGTGGCATCTGCATCGATCAAGCCGCTGTACTTGCTCCAACTCTCCAGGGGGTGGATGGCCGGGTACTTGCGGGCGTCGGAACGTTCCCGGGACAGGCCGTGAAAGGCTCCGACCACTTTCAGGGTCGACTGGGTGACCGGCTCGTCGAAGTTGCCTCCGGCTGGGCTGACCGTTCCGCCGATGGTGACCGAGCCGGTAGCGTCGTCGCGCAGACGTACCAGACCCGCCCGTTCGTAAAAGCTGGCGATGACGGATTCCAGGTAGGCGGGAAAGGCTTCTTCCCCGGGGATCTCCTCGAGGCGTCCCGACATTTCCCGCAAGGCCTGTGCCCAGCGGGATGTCGAGTCGGCCAGGAGCAGGATGTGCAGTCCCATTTGCCGGTAGTATTCGGCCAGGGTGATGGCTGTGTATACCGAGGCTTCCCGGGCGGCGACAGGCATCGAGCTGGTGTTGCAGATGATGATGGTGCGCTCCATCAGCGACCTGCCCGTCTTGGGATCGGTCAGCTCCGGAAACTCCTTGAGGGTTTCCACCACCTCTCCGGCCCGTTCTCCGCAGGCGGCGATGATGACGATATCGATTTCGGCATAGCGGCTGGTCACCTGCTGCAATACCGTTTTTCCGGCTCCGAACGGTCCGGGAATGCAGTATGTGCCACCCCGGGCCACCGGCAGAAAGGTGTCGATGATCCGGATCCTGGTGACCATCGGTTCTGTCGGCCGCAAGCGTTCGCGATAGCAGGTCACGGGACGTTTGACCGGCCAATTGAAGCTCATGGTGATCTGCAGACGGCTGCCTTTTTCGTCCTCCAGTTCGGCGATGGTATCCGTGATGCGGTAGTTTCCCGGTTCAGCCACCTTCAGGACCTTGTAGGAACCGGTCAGGTAGAAGGGTACCATGATGCGGTGATCGAATATGCCTTCCGGAACCGTTCCCAAGGTATCGGCTGCGGTCACATGCCGCCCGGTCTGGGTCGAAGGGGTGAAGTTCCACTGCTTGTTTTCGTCCAGAGGACTGAGGTAAACGCCCCGTTCCAGGAAAAAGCCGCATTTTTCGGCCAGATCCGGCAGCGGATTCTGCAAGCCGTCGTATATCTGGGTCAACAAACCGGGGCCGAGTCGTACGACCAGCAGCTCCGAGCTGAATTCCACATCGTCCCCGATGCCGATTCCACGGGACATCTCGAATATCTGCAACTCGGCGCGACGTCCGCGGATACGGATGATCTCCGCCTTCAGTTTTTTTCCGGAACTGGCCACGTAGGCGACTTCGTTCATGGATACGTCACCGTCCACTTCGACGGTGACCATGTTGCCGTTGACTCCGACTACCTTTCCTTTTGTCATGCTTTCTCCGAATCGGATTGGCGGTCCGGGGCTGTAGTCTCGGTTGCCGCATTCTCCAGAACCTGTTTGTATATCTGATCGAAAGATGCCCGTCCCGTCTCCGGCCGTAATTGTCCTTTCCGTTCGAGCAGCATCAGCTTGAGGCGATAGACGATCAGGCGCCCCAGGTCGAACTGCGTACCGGCTTCAAGCTCTTCCAGATACAGCCAGCGCAAGCGGTCCAGTGCCGCTTCCACCGCCTTGGGATTGCCGGAACCCAGGGCGTCTTTCACCGCTACAGCCATGCCCGTGTAGTATGGCGCATGCCGGAGAAACGGGACGGCACTGAGCCCCAGGCGCTGGGAACGTTGCTCCGCCAGCTCGTTGCGCAGGGCGCTTTCCCAGGCAGAGTAGGCCTGCCACAGCTTGTGATCCCCGGGCCGGGCATCGGGAACGCTGATCGCGATCCTGGCCAACAGCGCATGATCGTCGGCCGATACCTGTTCGCGGCAGCTGTCCAGCCAGGACTGACTGCTGAAGGGAGGGGTGTCGTCACGCAAGAGCAGGGGTAACGAAGCCACCAGGTAGTAGTATTGCGTCAAAGTCACTGGCTCTGCCGCAAGGCTTGGGATAAGATCTCGGCCATGCCCGGATTCAAGTACGACGATAAGCTTTCCGCGATGCTTTCGGCCGAGAAATCGTAATAGGCCCGGCCGTCTTTTTCGCTGACACGAAAACCGCTGACCAGTTCCGGAGAGGCTTTGATCTCAATCCCGGCGGCGATCCGGTCGGCGAGCGATTTTCGCAAAGCCCGGGCCAGCAGATCGAAGCTATCATCGGGGAGCAGCAGCTCGATATTTCGCTGATGCTCCGGCTTCCAGCTGGAGATCATGTTGGTGATGGCCCCGGTGATCTCTGCATCGGTAAGTGCGCGCTGCGCCTTTTCTTTCAGCAGTACGGCAAACAATCCTTCCAGTTGTTTTCTGACCTGTAGCAACAGGTCCCGGGATGCCTGCTTGAGAGATTCCCGGCCGGATTGTTCCATTTTCGATCGTTCTTTCCTGGCGTTTTCCAGCAAGGCGTCGGCCTGGGCCTGGGCGGCGGCGACGATCTGTTGGGCCTGGGCCTGGGCCTGCCGGATCAAGGCCTCGCTCTCCTGGCGCCCTTTGTCCACACCGTCACGATGGAGGGTATCGATGAGCTCTTTCAGTTGCACGTCGTGGATTTCTTTAACTTCCATGTTTGCAATACTATGTTAGGCAAGCCGGTATGTCAACTTGTTTTTACGCTTGCCAATCGTCAGGTCTCGCCCGTTTTCCGCTGACGGCGTTCCTCCGAGCGGTGAACGATCAGGGCGGCGGCGCTGTCGCCCAGGACGTTGAGCACGGTGCGGCACATGTCCAGGATCCGTTCGACGCCGATGATCAGACCGATGCCCTCGACGGGTATGCCGACTGCGCCCAGGACCATGGCCAGCGTGACGATGCCGATGCCCGGGATGCCCGCCGTGCCCACCGCCGCCAGGGTGGCCGTCAAAACGATCATCAGCACCTGGTGCAGCGTCAGGCCGATACCGAACACCTGGGCGATGAACATGACGCTGACTCCCTGGTAGATGGCCGTGCCGGTCATGTTGACGGTGGCCCCCAGGGGCAGGATGAAAGCGGCGATTTCCCGGCGGATGCCCAGCTTCTGCTGGCAGTCGATCAGGTTTTCCGGCAGGGTGGCGTTGGAGCTGGAAGTGGAAAAGGCCAGCAGGGCCACCGAGCGCATGGCCGAGAAGAATTGCAGCGGGTTGAAGCGGGCCAGACTGGAAATGGTCAAGCCGTAGTAGACGGCCAGAAAGAAGGCCATGGTGCCCACGGTCAGCGCGGCGTACTCCAGCAGGGCCAGCAGGAAGTGGAAGCCGAACTGGGTGATGACGGCGGCGATGAGGGCGAAGACGGCGTAGGGAGCCAGTTTCATCACCATCTTGACCAGGGTCACCAGGGCCTCGTTGCCGGCGTCGAAGAGCCGGTTGATCAGGTCTTTGCCGGAAGCGGGGATGCGGGAGACGGCCAGACCGAACAGGAGGCTGAAGGTGATGACCGCCAGCATGTCCCCTTCGGCCAGGGCGTTGAAGGGGTTGGCCGGGATCAGGGCCAGCAGGAAATCGGCGGGGGAACGGCGCGGGTCCTGTTCCTGTCTGGACATCTGCCTCTGCCAGTCGGGATTCTTCTGGATGTCGGCCAGCAGCGCCGCCTTTTTGCTTTCGTCGATTCCCTTGCCGGGTCTGAACAGGGTGGCCGCGCCCAGGCCGACGCTCACCGCCAGCACCGTGCTGATCAGGAAGAAACCTATCCCTTTCAGTCCGACCCGGCCCAGTTTTTTCAGGTCGGAAAAGCCGGCCACGGCGCCCATGATGGAGACCGCGATCAACGGTATGGTGACCATTTTGAGCAGCTTGATGAAAACGTCACCCACGGGTTTGATGTAGGGCGTGACCCCGGTCAATCCGCCGAGAGTCAGCAGGGAGCCGGCGGCGGCGCCGGCGATCAGGCCGATGAAGATCTTGGTGTGCAGCTTCATGTTACCTCTGTGGCGGGAACGGTGAGCAAAAGCAAACCATAGCAAAAGGGGCGACGGATGTAAAGATCGGCCGCCGTCTTGGGCGATATTGCGGTCGGGAACGACTTAACGGTATGGAATGGATGCTGGTATATCTGCAGGCAGATACACTCTCCGTTCGTCTTCAAGCAGCGGGTAATCCAGGCCGGATTACGCCCGGCGGCGGCCGATGGCGGCGATCTCGCGTACGCCGGCGATGGCCTTGTCGATGTGCTCCTCGGTGTTGAACGGGCCGATGCCGAAGCGGACGGCGCCGTGCATCTTGTCGGTGCCCAGGTGCTCGTGGACCATGGGCGCGCAGTGCAGGCCGGTGCGGCAGGCGATGTTGTGATCCACGTCCAGCATGGTGCCCACGTCGGCGGCCTCGAAACCGGCGACGTTGAAGGCGAGCACGGCGATGTGGTCTGTCAGGTCGTCCTGGCAGTAGAGGGTGACGCCGTCGATTTCGCGCAGACCGTCGCGCAGCTTGCGGGTCAGTTTCATCTCGTGCTCGTAGAGCTTGTCCATGCCCTGTTCCTGGATCCATTTCACCCCGGCGTTGATGCCGGCGATACCGGTCGTGTTCGGGGTGCCGTACTCCAGGCGGTAGGGGTACTCGTCCAGGTGCCGGCGTATGGCGGAGCGCACACCGGTGCCGCCGGCGCGGGTGTGGCGGACCTGGACTCCTTCGCGCACGTACAGTCCGCCGATGCCCATGGGGCCCAGCAGGGATTTATGGCCGGTGAAGCAGATGATGTCGATGTTGTCGTCGACCAGATTCACCGGGATCTTGCCGGCGGTCTGCGAGGCGTCGATGATGAAGGTGATGCCCCGTTCCCGGCACAGGCGGCCGATTTCGCGGATGGGTTGAACGGTGCCGATGACGTTGGAGCCATGGTTGACGACCACGGCCCGGGTGTTTTTCTTGAACAGCTTGCGGAAATCGTCGGGATCGACGAAGCCCTTTTCGTTGAAGGGGACGTAGTCGAGTTCGACTCCCTGCTCGTCGTGCAGGTGGTAGAGGGGGCGCAGCGACGAATTGTGTTCGACGAGGGTGGTGATGGCGTGGTCACCGGCTTTGAGCGAACCGAAAATGGCCAGATTCAGGGCGTCGGTGGAGTTGTAGCTGAAGCAGAGACGGTTGAAGTCGCTGCCGCCGAAGAAACGGGTCAGCAGCTTGCGGGTATCCTCGACGACCATGCCGGCTTCCAGGCACAGGTCGTAGCCGGAACGGCCGGGATTGACGGCGTATTTGCGGGCGAAATTGTTCATATAGTCGTAAACCGCCTCCGGTTTGGGGAAACTGGTGGCGCCGTTGTCGAGATAGATGATGTCGGCCATGGTCACCTCTTGGGATATGGAATAAAATATTGTAGGTAAGGGTTGACAGCGAGTCAAAGGCCAATTGATCGGAAAAAGTGCCAACCAATTGAACGGTGTGCTTTCTTGAAACGGACGGGTCCGCTGAAGTATACTCGGGTTCGCCGGTTACACCGGTTACACCGGTAACGCCGGCGGATGGAGCGGGAGCGCTATGGACGACGAACTGACCGACAGCGAATTGCTGGCCCGGGTGGCGGCCGGAGACGAGCACGCGTTTGCGCGCCTGCTGGCCGGTCATCAGCAGAAAATCTTCGCCCTGATCTACCGCTACACCCATGATCGGGCCGCCGCCGAGGATCTGTGCCAGGAAACCTTTTTCAAAGTCTGGAAGTACGCCCGTACCTTTCAGGGGCGCTCGGCCGTCGCTACCTGGCTCTACCGTCTGGCTGTCAACACCTGCCTCAACTACCGGCAGCAGCAGAAATCGCGGCCGGCGGAACTGCCTCTGCTCGAAGACAGTCAGGCGGCCGCGGCGACACTAGATCCCGGGCTGGGCCGGCGCGAGGAACTTCTGCATCGGGCTCTGGCCGCCTTGCCGGAACGGCAGCGTCTGGCCCTGCTGCTGGTCAATTTCAGCGGTCATTCCTATGAACAGGTCGCCGAGATCATGGGCCTGTCCCTGGGCGCGGTCGAATCGTTGCTGTTCCGGGCCCGGCGCAGATTGGCCGAGATCTTGCGACCCTTCAAAGAAAAAGGTGAATTGTGAGCGCAAGTTTTTTTTGGGGATCTTGTCTATAGGGGTGAACATGAGCTGCAACAAGCTACGCAAACAGATCGTATTGGCTCTCGACGGCCGCCTGGACCCGGGACCGGATTGGCAAAGCCATTTGAGCGTTTGTCCGGCCTGCCGAACCTGGCTGGAGGAGCAGCGGGCCGTCGCTGATCTGCTGGCGACTCCGGTGCGTCTGGAACCGTCGTCCGCTTTCGCCGCCACGCTGCAGCGCCGTATCCGGATGGTTCCGCCGCCGTCGGGCCGGATTCGTCTCCCTTTGATTGTCTGGCCGGCCCTGGCCAGACAGGCGGCACTGGCCCTGATTTTTTCGGCCGCGGTACTGATCGGTCTGCTGCTTGGACCCGGGCCGCTGCCGCCTGACGCCGACGAGGGGTCGGCGAGTTTCCAGCGCACCCTGAACCTGGAATTGTTCGCCGATCTGCCGGCGGAATCCTTCGGCGCGGTCTACGCGGGCCTGCTGCAGGGAGAACGGCCATGAACAGCCGCTGGTTGATTCTGGTTCTGGTCGTGTCGCTGGGGATGAATATCGGGCTCATTCTGCCGCGTCTCTGCGCCGGCAAAGCGAAATCAGCCGCCGCTCAGAGCTGCGGCTGGCATGTCAGTCCATTGCGGATGGAACTGGGCTTGAGCGAGGGCCAGGCGCAAAGGATGGAAAACGATCGCAAGCGCTTGCTGGAGCGGGTTGATCCGCAGCGGGAAACCTTGCGTGCTAAACGCCGGGAATTGCTCGCCTGGCTCAGAACGCCGGATACGCCGGCCGCCGATCTGGACCGGCTGCTGCAGGACATCGCCGCCCTGCAGACCGGAATCGAGAAGGCCTACATCGAGCATAGCCTGCAGATCAGAGACCTGCTGACTCCGGCTCAGCTGCTGAAATACGAGCGTCTCATGGAACGGGGATTGTGCCCGGCCATGATGGGAGATTTGTCGCTGCGGTCCCATGATAAGAATATGGAAACGCCATGCCTGCCGGACTGTGCCCGGACAGCGGCGGCTGAAAATACAAACGATGAAAGATAAACCAATACAGGAGGATTTATCGACATGTTCAACAAGAAAATGATGTTGCTCACGCAAGTGTTTTTGTTCGCTTCTCTGCTGCTGGTCGCGCCCCTGACCGCTGCCGACGACAACTGCCAGAAAGCCTGCGACAAGGCCAAAGTGATGGATAAGGCCTGCATGATGAAAGACCTGCTCAAGCTCAGTCCCGAGCAGATGACCAAGATGGAAGCCATGCATGCCGACATGAACAAGATGATGACCGAACAGCGGACCGAGATGCAGAAACAGCATCAGGCCATGAAAGAACTGATCAAGAAGGGCGACATGAAGCTGATCGAGGCCAAGATCGACGAAATCGCCAAGCTTCAGGCCGCGATGATGAAAAAGAAGCTGGCCCACCGCATGGCGGTGCGCGCCCTGCTCAACGACGAACAGAAGGTCAAGTTCGACGAAATGGACTGCTGCATGATGGCTGCCGGTCATGGCGCCGCCTGCGCTGCGAAGGCCGGTTGCGGTGAAAAATGCGACAAAGATGGCAAGAAAGGTCATTGCGACAAGGCGTCCAAGGACCATAAATGCGAACACGAAGGCAAGGCTGTCAAGCCCCAGGTCGCCAAATCCGGTGCGGGATGCGCCGTGGCCTGCGGTGACGATTGCTCCCGCTGCGAGAAAGCCAAAAAGTAAGCATTCGGAATTCGCCAATTGCCGGAAGGCCCCGGGGACAGTGTCCGCCGGGGCTTTTTTTTGTGCCGCTCAGTCTTCCTCTTCTCCTCTCGACCAGGATCGCTCCGTTTGCTGCAATTCTTCGAGCAATGGCCGGCTGTAGCGATCGAAAATGCGCTGGCGGGCGTGAAAACCGATGCGGGCGGACAGCCAGAGAAAGACACTGGTTGCGCTATGGATGAACAGCAGAAAGACGGGACTGTTCTTCGACCATAGCCCGACCAGCATCAGGTTGGTCGCCAGGGTCATGACGCCCAGAAAGAAGGGCAGGTAACGCCGGACATGGCGGATCTCGGCCTGCAGGCTGTCGATGGCCTGGCGGATGAACGGCAGCGCCGCCTGGCCCAGATCCAGTTTCTCCAGGCAAAATTGCTTGGCCAGAACGGAACGCAGAAAGACCAGGGTGCTGACGGCGACCAGGGCCAGACCGGTCAGGATGAAAGCGGACGGGGAGCGGGGATTGAAAATGGTCAGCTGTGCGCCCATGGCCGTGAAGATCAAGACCACGGCAGCCAGTTTGGCGCGGTTGATGCGCCGGTATCTGCGCTCGTGGCCTGCCAGGCGGGTCAGGATCTCGTCCAGCCGGGTCGGCTCATGGGCTGTTGTCTGTTTGTGCCAGGCGGATTGCCAGGCGTTGTATTCTTCATGGATCATTTTTGTTCTCCGTTGATGCATTTTTTCAAAACGGGTTTGAGACGGTGCAGGAGCACGCCGATGTGGCCGCTGCCGATGCCGATGACCTGGGCGATTTCTCCGTGGCTCAAGCCTTCCAGGTGCAGACTGACGATCATGCGTTCCCGGACCTGCAGCTGCGCGACGCAGTGGTAAAGCTGTTCGTGCAGTTTTTCGTCGACGACCAGCTCCGATTCGGCCGTTGCCGGTGCAGCCAGCCGATCCACGTCCTGGTTGCGGGCCAGATGCCGGCTGCGCCGACCCTGGCTGCGGCGGAACATCAGGGCGCTGTTGACGGCCACGCGCACCACCCAGGTGTCGAGGCTGCAATCACCTCGGTAGCGGTCCAGCGAATTCCAAATGTTGATCCATATCTCCTGCAGCAGGTCGTCTTGCTGTCCGTCCCAGGCCGATATGCGGCAGAAACGGCTCAGACGGGAACGGTGGCGGTCGTAAATTTCGGCAAACCGGGTCCGCTGCTGTTCGGGATTCATCGCGGCTCCAGAAAGGCGCGGACTTTTTCCATCAGCCAGTCGGGCTCGTCGATCATGATGAAATGACCGGCCTGCCCGGTCAGCTGGACGGTGCAGCGGCGCAGGGATTGGTACTGATTGCGCAAGCGGGTGCCGAAACTGTCGGTGTCGATGCCCAAACGTCCGGCCATTCGGCTCGAGGCCAAAACCAGGGTGTCGGCCTCGATCGCGCTCAGGACCTGGCGCAGGTCGGCGGCAGCCATGGCGCCCATCAGGGTGGCGATCTCAGCCCTGGGATAGCGGCCGGCCCAGTCCAGCAGGCGCTTTTGCCAGGATTCGTCGTCGATCAGCATGGCCATGCGTTGGCCGTCGAAGGCCTGATACTGTTCCGGGCTCATCCGTTTCAGGGCGTCCCGGAATTGTTCGGCCTGGGTCCGCGCCTGATCGGGCGCTATGTCCTGGTACAGGCCGCCCGGGAACGGGGCGCTGTCGATGACGACCAGGCGCCGGACTCGTTCGGGGACGGCGGCGGCCACGCCCAGCGCCAGCCAGCCCCCCATGCTGTGACCGATCAGAGTGAGCTCGGCTGGTTTGAACCTGTCCAGGCAGTCGACGATCCCTTCGATCAAAAAGTCCTGCGGCGCGCCGTCCCGTCCGGATCGTATCCACAGTTCGGTCCAGTCCAGCAGATGGCAGTCGTAGTCCGCCTGCAGACCCGCGTTCAGTACAGCGCAACTTTCCGGCGGGCAGGCCAGACCGGGCAGGATGACGACCAGCGGTTTGTCTTTTTTCACAGTTTCAGCCGTCAGCGATGCCACGACCATGATGAACACCGCCAAGAGAATGATAATCCATTTTCGCATTTTGCATACTCCTTTTTCTCGTTTTCTGAGCGGATAGTTGCCGGTGTGAAAGATTCATTACAAGAAAAATTTTGTTAGGGGAAAACCGGGACAGGGTGAGAAACGCTTGCCCGCTGTTTCAGCGTCGGTCGTGGCGCTGGTAAATGATCTGGCCGATCCGCTGCCGCAAAACTGCATGGTCCAGACTGTCGACGTGCACCAGATCGAAGGAACACAGGGTGGGTAATTGCTCCAGATCCAGACGCAAACGACTGCTCTCGCTGTGGTCGAGATCGGAGCCGGGCCGTCAGCGGATTCCGCTGGAGCCGAAACCGCCGCTGCCGCGTCGGCTGCCGTTGAGCTCGTCGACCCGGGTCAGTTCGACCGGGTTCTGCAATACCGGTACCAGCTGGGCGATGCGTTCACCGCGGGCGATGGGAATCTCGTCGAACAGGCTGTAGACCGAAATCAGCAGTTCGCCGCGGTACTCGCAGTCGATCAGGCCGGGGCCGTTGCGCATCAGCAGCAGGTAATCCGAGGAGAACCCGCTGCGCGGCAAAACCAGAAAGAACGACAGCTCTTCGGGTTCGAGCTGGACACCGGTGCGGATCAACTGGCGTTCGTATTTTTTGCGCTGATGCGTCGATCCGTCGCTGAAACGCACCGATTCCGTTTCCATGGCCAAGGCCTGGACGGGGCGCACGATGCAATCGTCGGCGGCCATGAGGTCGAAGCCGGCGTCGCGGTCGTTCTTTTTTTGCAGCTGACCTGCCGGGGCATGGGGCAACAATCTGTATTTCAGGCGCAACACTGCAGACATGATCCGTTTCCTCGTGGCCAAGTATACCATATGTCATCTATGTCATCTGCCCGTAAATCTGTGGTACACTGACGGACTGCAGGTTGAAAATTATGCTGGAACAGATCGTCGCTTTCTTGGGCAGTGTCGATGCCGTCTGGATTTACGTGCTGCTGTTCTTCTTCTCGTTCATCGAAAACATCTTTCCGCCTTCGCCCAGCGATGTCGTCGTCGTGGTCGGCGCCTCGCTGATTTCGCACAGCACCATCGGTTTTCTGCCGATTCTGTTCATCACCAGCCTGGGCAGTTCGCTGGGTTTCATGCTGGTTTACGTCATCGGTCTGCGCCTGGGTGAACGGATTCTCGACCAAGGAAAGATCCGTTTCATCAAACGCACGGATCTGGACAGGGCCGAACTTTGGTTCCGCAAGCATGGCTACAGTCTGATTCTGGCCAACCGTTTCCTGCCCGGCACGCGTTCGATCATCAGCTTTTTCTCCGGTGTCTCGCAGCTGAACGCCCCAAAAACCTTCGTGGCCGCCAGCGCCAGCGCCTTCGCCTGGAACTGGCTGATCATCCTTCTGGGGCGAACGCTGGGCAACAACGTGGCCCGGATCGACCGCTACCTGTCCGCCTACTCGCGGCTCATCCTGCTGGTCACTCTGCTGCTTGCCGCCCTGTTCGCCGCCAGGCTTTTCTGGCGAAAAAAAAGCGGGCATTGACCTCATTTTCCCAAGTGGAGTACAATAAACCGAATCGCTACGGCGGGGTTGGGCGGCGGCGTCCGGTTCGATCGGGCGCAGGCTTGCAAAACCCGGTTGTATTCCTTATAATCGTTTCTATTTACAGAGGCGGTCCGCCTGGGCTATCGTCCGCTGGCCGGCCGCAGAAATCTAAGGAGGCATGAATGTCATCGGATGCACTGGGTTTGATTGAAACCAAAGGGTTCGTGGCCATGGTCGAGGCTTCGGATGCCATGGTCAAGGCCGCCAAGGTGGAACTGGTCGGTTACGAGAAAATCGGCGGCGGATATACCACGGCCATCGTGCGCGGCGATGTGGCGGCGGTGAAAGCTGCTGTCGAGGCCGGCTCCAAAGCGGCCGAGAAGGTCGGCGAACTGGTCAGCGTGCACGTGATTCCGCGGCCCCACGAAAACATCGATCTGGCTTTGCCTCTGGGACGCGGCGCAGCGGTCCGCAAGGCCCAGAAATAAGCCCGTTCCCCAAACTGTCATAGTCTGGGGGAACGGCATGAGCGGAGCCATCCATGCAACTGGGTAAAATTATCGGCACGGTCGTTTCCAGCCATAAAGATCCGAAACTGTCCGGCTTGAAATTCCAACTCGTCAAATTCCTGAACCTGGATCTCAGCTGGGCCGGCGGTTTCGTCGTGGCCGTGGACGGTGTCGGCGCCGGCGAGGGCGAGGTGGTGCTGGTGGCCGCCGGTTCCTCGGCCCGGCTGACTCCGGACACAGAGGGCAAACCGGTGGATGCGGTCATCATGGCCATCGTCGATGTGCTGGAGATCGAAGGCCGGGAATGCTATGTCAAAGGCCGCACAGACTGACCCGGACGGATCCTTGACGGCGAAAGCGCAGGTCGGAAGTGAAAATTCAGGAAAATCAGATTGAAGCCATCGTCGATCAGCTGGTCAAGCGGCTGACTCCGGCGGGAACGCCCGCGGAGGCGAAGCCGGCGCCAGCGGTCACGGCCGGGCTTGCGGCGAAGCGGGATTCGGCTCCACCCTCTCCGAATGAAGGAACCCTCGGTTCCTTTCCCGATGTGGACAGCGCCGTTATCGCAGCCGGGAAGGCCTTTCGCGACTACCACGACGTCAAGGTGGAACAGCGCAAAAAGATCATCGCCGCCATCCGCGATGTCTGCCGCGACCACATCGCCGACATATCCCGTCTGGCCGTCGAGGAAACCGGTTTGGGCCGTTACGAAGACAAGCTCAAGAAAAACAGTCTGGCCATCGACAAGACGCCCGGAGTGGAGGACCTGTTTCCCGAGGCGTTCTCCGGCGACGACGGCCTGACCATCCAGGAGCGGGCGCCCTGGGGGGTGATCGGCAGCATCACGCCCTGCACCAACCCCTCCGAGACGATCATCTGCAACGGCATCGGCATGCTGGCCGGCGGTAACGCCGTGACTTTCAACCCGCATCCTTCAGCACGGCGCACGTCGATGCTCACCGTCGATCTGATCAACCGCGCGGTCATCGCCGCCGGCGGACCCGCCAACCTGGTCACCGCCGTCGCCGCTCCCACCATCCAGTCGGCCCAGCAGCTGATGACCCACCCGAGCATCCGCCTGCTGGTGGTCACCGGCGGCCCGGCGGTTGTGGCTGCGGCCATGAAATCCGGAAAACGGGTCATCGCCGCCGGTCCGGGCAACCCGCCGGTGGTGGTCGACGAAACGGCCGATCCCGACAAGGCGGCCCGCGACATCGTGACCAGCGCCTCCTGCGACAACAATATCATCTGCGTGGTGGAGAAAGAGATCATCGTCACCGAACCGGCCGCCGCCGGTTTGAAAAAGGCCCTGTTACGGCACGGCGCCGTCGAACTGGGCGCCTACCAGACCCGAAGGCTCGAAAAGATTCTGCTCGACGACCAGGGGCGCCCCAACAAGCAGTGGGTGGGCAAGGATATCCAGCTGATCCTCCAGCAGATCGGCGTGGCCGCCGACCCGGCGCAGCGGCTGGCGATCATGGAAACCGGTCCCGATCATCCTTTCGCCCGCGAGGAGATGCTCATGCCGGTCCTGCCTCTGATCCGAGTGACCGACATCGATCAGGCCATCGAGCTGGCCTACCGTCTGGAGGGGGGCTGCTTCCACACCGCGGCCATCCATTCCATGAACATCGAGCGTATGCACCGCATGGCCTGCCGGATGAACACCACTATATTCGTCAAGAACGGCATGGCCCTGGCCGGTCTGGGCTTTGGCGGCGAAGGCCCGGCCACCTTCACCATCGCCTCGCCTACCGGCGAGGGCATCACCACCGCCCGCCACTTCACCCGCTCACGCCGCTGCGTGCTGACCGGTTATTTCCGGATCGTGTGACGCGATGACCATGGCAACGACGCCGCAACAGATCGTCTGGGCCGTACAGCAGGCCGGCGTCGTCGGTGCCGGCGGCGGGGGCTTTCCAAGCCATGTCAAGCTGCAGGCCCGGGCGGACACGGTCATCGCCAACGGCAGCGAATGCGAACCGCTGCTGGCCAGCGACAAGACCTTGCTGCTCCGGCATGCCGAACGGGTCGTCGACGGGTTGGAACTGGCCATGTCCGCCAGCGGCGCCGGGCGCGGTGTCGTGGCCGTCAAAGGGCATTACCGCGAAGTGGTCGAGGCCGTCGAACGGGTACTGCCGGCTGACGGTCGCATCCGGGTGCACCGTCTGGATGATTATTACCCCGCCGGTGACGAGTTTCTGACCGTCTACGACGTCACCGGGCGGGTGATCCCCGAAGGCGGCCTGCCGCCCGATGTCGGCGTCCTGGTGCTCAACGTCCTGTCCCTGGCCCAGATCGCCCAGGCCGTGGCCGGCAAGCCGGTGACCGAGCGTCTGCTGACCGTCTGCGGCTCGGTACGGGAGCCTCAGGTGCTGCAGGCTCCGATCGGCACCCCGTACGCCGAGCTGATCGCCGCCGCCGGCGGGACTCTGAGCCCGGATGATGTCATCCTGGACGGCGGACCGATGATGGGCGCCATGGTGACCGATACGGGTCTGGGCATCGGCCGCTGCAGCTCGGCCGTACTGGCCCTGCCGGCCGACCACCTGATCGTCCGTCAGAAACAGGTCACCATCGACCAGATGGTGAAACGGTCGAAATCGGCCTGCTGCCAGTGCTTCCGCTGCACCGACCTCTGCCCGCGATACCTGCTCGGCCACGATTTGCAGCCGCACCTGACCATGCGCACCCTGGATTACGGCCTCCTGGATGCCGATGCGGTCACCAGTGCGTTCATGTGCTCGCAGTGCGGCCTGTGCGAACTGGTGGCCTGCGACGCCATGCTGCTGTCGCCGCGGCGGATTCTGGCCGATATCCGGCGGGCCCTGCAGGCGCGAGCCGTCGCCAACCCCCATCACAAGGCGCCCGCGGCCGCCCGCCCGGCCCTGGCCGACCGGAGAATCCCCTCCAGCGTCTTACGCCTGAAAATAAACGTCAGCGGACTGGTGCATGAGACGCCATTCCGCGGCGCCGTCGAGCCGACGCGGGTACTGGTACCGCTGCGCCGGCATGCCGGGGCCGCCGCCGTCGCCTGTGTGGCGCCTGGCGCCCGGGTGCGGCTGGGCGATCCGATCGCCGAACCGCCGCCGCAGCAACTGGGGGCCAGGGTGCACGCCTCCATCACCGGGCAGGTTGGCGAGGTCGGCCCGGACTGGGTGGAGATCCGCCGTACATGAGGAAAAGACCATGATTGAACCGGCTCTGGCCCTGATCGAATACAAATCGGTAGCCCGCGGTATCCTGTCCTGCGACGCCATGGTCAAAAAGGCCCCGGTGCGCATTCTGCAGACTCATCCGGTCTGTCCCGGCAAGTACATGACCATTGTCGCCGGAGAAGTGGCCGATGTCGAGGAGGCGCTGCGGGCCGGTCTGGACAGCGGCGGCGACATGGTGGTGGCCGAACTGTTTCTGCCCTACATCCATCGCGACGTCATTCCGGCCTTGGCTGGCGCCGTTCCGATCGAACGGTACGGCGCCCTGGGCGTGGTCGAAACCTTTTCGGTGGCCGTCTGCCTGCATGCCGCCGATATCGCGGTCAAAAAAGCCGCGGTGCGTTTGCTGGAAATCCGCCTGGCCAACGGTCTGGGCGGCAAAGGCTATTTCGTCATGACCGGAGAATTGACCGATATCGAGGCGGCCCTGGACGCCGCCGTCGGCTTTTCCCGCGATCAGGGCCAGCTGGCCGGGCAGGCCTTGATCCCGGCGCCCCACGCCGACCTGCTGGACAGGGGAATGTACTGGTGAGGAGTCGAGCATGAAACTGGCCCGGGTGATCGGCACGGTGGTGGCCACGCGCAAGGTGGCGGCGGTGAACAATGCGAAGATCCTGATGATCCAGCCTGTCGATGAGAACAGGCTGGACAACGGTTCGCCGCTGGCGGCCATCGACACGGTGCAGGCCGGTCCCGGCGATCTGGTTTTTTTCACCCTGGCCCGTGAGGCGGCCTTGGCCTTGCCGGATCCCTTCGCTGCGGTGGATGCGGCCATAACCGGCATCGTCGATCAGGTCAACCTGCAGGACGACGGCATCGCCGACGCCGAAGACATCTTCGGCAGGGCAAACCATAGGAAGGGAAAACAATGAAACTGGCGCGAGTCGTCGGCAACGTGGTGGCTACACGAAAGCATCCCTGCTACCTGGGCCACAAGTTGCTGGTCGTGCAGCCGGTCGACGAAAACGGAGTGGATTGCGGCGCCTCGTTTCTCTCCTGCGATACGGTGCAGGCCGGTCCCGGCGATCTGGTACTGGTCGAGCAGGAGGGCAACACGGCCCGGCAACTGCTGGGTAGCCGCGACGACCCGTTCCACTCGGTCATCGTCGGGGTAGTCGATCGGGTCTGTACCGTCGAGGAGGAATGAATGGCGCAAACGCCGAATCTGGATAACGTGGATGAACTGGTGGAACTCATTGCCGGCAAGGTGGCCGACCGGCTTCGCCAGAGAGGTTTGCTGACCGGGGAGATCGCCGCTGCCGGAAAATGCGAGATATGCACCGATTGCGGCCACTGCGTCACCGATAAACCGGCGGCAGTTCAGAACCTGGTCGACAGCGGCGCCGGGCGTATCGGCAGCAAGACCGGCATCAACGGTACGAAAATCGACGCCAAGATGGCGGCGATGATCGACCATACCCTGCTCAAGCCCGATGCCAGAAACGAGGACCTGATCAAGGTTTGCCAGGAGGCCAGGGAGTACGGCTTCGCTACGGTCTGCGTCAATTCGGTCAACATTCCGCTGGTTGCCCGGCAACTGCGCGGCAGCCCGGTGCTGCCCATCGCCGTGGTCGGCTTTCCACTCGGTGCGGCGACGACTCAGGCCAAGGCCTTCGAGGCCCGCGAAGCCATCCGCGCCGGAGCCCGCGAAATCGATATGGTCATCAACATCGGCGCACTGAAATCCAAGGACTACCGCACCGTATACGAAGACATCCGTACGGTGGTCGAATCGTCCCAGCCGCACAAGGTCAAGGTCATCATCGAGACCTCGCAGCTCAACGACGAGGAGAAGGTGATCGCCTGCGCCCTGTCCAAGACCGCCGGGGCGGCGTTCGTCAAGACCTCGACCGGTTTCGCCGGCGGCGGCGCCACTGTCGAGGACATCACTCTGATGCGCCGCGTCGTCGGTACCGACATGGAAGTCAAGGCCTCGGGCGGCATCCGCACCCGCGAAGACGCCCAGAAGATGATCCAGGCCGGAGCCGACCGGATCGGCGCTTCGGCCAGTGTTGCCATCGTCACCGGAAAAGAAGCCAAGAAAGGAACCTATTAGGAGGAACCATGCCCGCCCAGACATTCGAACTGCGCACCTTGACCTTCATCGACAGTCTGCAGCCGCAGCTGGCGCAATACATCGCCAAGGACAACCGGGTCTACGATCCGCGCGAGTACGACGCCGCGCTGATGATCGAGATCGCTCCGGCCATGGAGATCCACACCATGATCGACATCGCCCTCAAGGCGACCCGTTCGCACCTCAGTTCCGTGGTCACCGAGCGACATTTCGGCACCATGCTCATCCACCACGAGGATCAGGGCGAAGTCAAGGAGGCCGGCCGGGCTGTCCTGCGCGAGGCCGGTCTGGAAGAGTGCGACCGCGCCGGAGTGGAAATTCTGACCAAGAAGACCATCCGCAGCGTCGAACAGGATCACGCGATCATGTTCACCGGCCAGGCCACCGGCAATATGGTCGTCGCCGGCGAATCGGTGTTCATCATGGAAGCCGCCCCCGCCGCCTACCTGATGATCGCCGCCAACGAGGCGCTCAAGGCCGCCGACATCAAGCTGGTCGACATCAAGCCTTTCGGCGCCACCGGCCGTTTGATCCTGGCCGGATCCGAGTCCGAAATCGACTCGGCGGCCGAACGGGCCGAAAACATCCTGCAGCAGCTCAACGAGATGAAAACGGCGCGGAACCGCACTCAGCTCGGTTGAGGACGACAACATGGGCAACCGTCACGACCACCTGATCGGCGCCGTGGTCGACATCTCGCGACGCCTGGCCGCCAACGCCTGGGTGGCCAACCACGACGGGAACGTCACGGTGCGCCTGGACGACACCTTCCTGGCCACGCCCACCGCCGTGGCCAAGTCCGAGCTGAGCCCCGAACTGGTATTGACCCTGGACAGTCAGGGCAACAAGCTTCAGGGGATCGGCAAACCGTTTTCCGAGATCCAGCTGCACCTGGCCGCTTATGCCTGCCGCCCCGAAATCCAGGCCGTGGTGCACGCCCATCCGCCTCTGGCCACCGCCCGGGGACTGTGCGGAGGAGATCTGCGCGTTTTCCTTCCCGAGGCGATCGTATCGATCGGAGACCTCATCCCGGTGGCCGGTTACGCCATGCCCGGGAGTCCGGAGAGCGTCAGCCGGCTGCAGCAGGCCCTGGCGGTCAGCGATCTGGTCATGGTGCCGGGCAACGGCGCCTGGAGCGTCGGCCGAGATCCGCTGGAAGCCTTTCTGCGTCTGGAACTGCTGGAGCATCTGCTCAAGATCGAATTCTACGCCCGGTTCATGGGACCGATGCTGGAGATCCCGATCCAGGACCGGAAAACGCTGCTGGACAAACGAGCGGCTCTTGGGCTCGGCCCGCAAACCGCAGCTCCGCTACCCGATCCCGCCCTTTCGGCAGCCGGAGGCGACCAACTGCGCGTTCTGATCGCCGAAGAGCTGAAAAAAGTGTTGGGCAGAAGCGAATAATACCATGCGCATCCCCATCGTGGCCGGCAACTGGAAGATGAACCTGACTTCGGATCAGGGTGCCCGGCTCGTGGAGGGAATTCGTCGCGGCCTGCCTTATCCGGGCCGGGTGGAGGTCGTCGTGGCGCCCCCTTTTCTCCTGCTTGCCGCCCTGGCTGCCCTGCTCAAGAGTTCCTACATCGCTCTGGCCGCCCAGAACCTGCACCAGGAAGAGGCCGGGGCGTTCACCGGTGAATGCAGCGCCGCCCAGGTACGCGATGCCGGCGCCGAGTACGCGATTATCGGTCATTCCGAGAGGCGGCAGTACTGTCAGGAGGACGACAGCCAGATCAACCGGAAGGTCCATATTTCCTATCGGCACGGTCTGACGCCGATCCTGTGCCTGGGCGAAACCCTGCAGCAGCGGGAACGGGGAGAGCAGGAGGAGGTTATCGCCAGGCAGCTGGTCCATGGTTTGGACGGCTTGTCCGTCGATCAGGCGGCGCGTCTGGTCGTCGCCTACGAACCGGTCTGGGCCATCGGCACCGGTCGCAGCGCCAGCCCTGCCCAGGTCCAGGAGGTGCACGCCTTTTTACGCAAGCTCCTGTCGGAACGGTTCGGCGCTCAGGCTTCCGGGCGGGTACGCATCCTCTACGGCGGTTCGGTCAAGTCCGACAACTGCGCCCAGATCCTGTCCCTGGCGGATGTGGACGGCGCGCTGGTCGGTGGGGCTTCGCTCCGGGCCGAAGAATTCATCGCCGTCATCCGCAGCGCCCAGGTCAAATCGGCTCAGCCGTGAATGCGGGGAAACAGACATGAATACGCCCTTCGCCATCGCCGAGGTGATCGGTACCGTTTCTTTCGCTGTCAGCGGTTACCTGGTCGGCTGCCGTAAGAAACTCGACTTGCTCGGTATCGCCATGGTGTCGATGCTCACCGCTTTCGGCGGCGGTCTGGTTCGAGACGTGATTTGCGGCCGCATCCCCAACGCCCTGCGCAGTCCGGCGCCGATCCTGATGGCGTCGGGCACCGTCATAGTCGCTCTCCTGCTGCGTCTGCACAAACGGGGCGAGATCGAACGGTCGCGTTTTTTCATTTTTGCCGACGCCATCGGCCTGTCTGCCTTCAGCATCAGCGGCGCTCTGAGTGGGCTTGGCTCGGAGTTGGGCTTCTTCGGCGTGGTGCTGCTCGGCTTTTTGACGGCTGTCGGGGGCGGCATCGTCCGCGATACGCTAGTCAATGAGGTACCCTCCCTGCTGCGCAGCGAATTCTACGGCACGGTGGCTATTTTGACCGCCGCCCTGGTCTATCTGGCTCACCGCTTGCTGCACCTGCATTCCGCCGTCCTGGGCGTGGTCTTCCTGTTCGGTCTGGCACTGCGCCTGCTGGCCTACTATCGACGCTGGCAACTGCCGACGCTCTGACCGGTACGACCGCTGGCCATCAGGCTGCGCCGGACCATTTCCTCAAAGTATTCTTCGAGCTGGTTTTGTTTCTCAGAACCTTCCATAAGACCTATCACCCGGGCTACGGCCTCAAAGGTGGATACCCTGTCCGGGTAGGTCTGTCTGCGTAATCTGTAACGGGATTCGGGACCAGGGGGCAGTTTGAAGCGCGGCAGGTCCTGCAGGCCCGGTTGACGGCGCACTGTTCCGGCCGCCTGACGCCAGCTGCCGTCAGCAATGACGAAAACGGGAGGCAGGCGCAGGGACGCCAGCAGTCCGGCGTCGATTTCCCGGGCATCCGGCGAGGGAAAGAGCAGGCAGACGAAACGGTCCGGGCGTTGGAATTCGAGCGGGGAGACCGGCTGTTCCCGGACGCCCCGCAACAGGATGCGGGTCGCGGGCAGAGCCAGCTGCACCAGGCGCGCCGTGTTGCTGGCCCGTATCATCTCTTTGACATGGCTGACGATGATGAATTCCATGTCGGTGTCCAATCGCGGAGCCATTGCGCAGATGCACAGACTGGGCGGCAGGCCGCAGCGCCGGCAGCGGTTGTGCTTTTTCCTCTTGTTGCGTACTTGCAGTGCAGTTTGGTGCTTCTGATCCATGAGCTGACGACCTGCCGCCATTGTACATGCATACGGCCGCTTCCTCAACCGCTAGACGGTTTCGAACCTTACGGCACATTTTCCTGTACTTTGACGGCCGTTTTTTGTACAATCAGCCCATGAACCACATCTTCCACGACAGCCACCGCTACATCGGAATGAATATGGTCGACACGATCGGAAAAGCCAAAAATCTGCTGCGCAGGCTGTCGCAACCCGACAATCCGGACCCGAATGCGGCCATTTACGAGTTTCACACCAAAATGGTGCTGATCGTTCTGGCCTTCGTCTGTATCCTGTTTTCCCTGGTATCGACCGTCGGCTGGTTGTATTACGCAATTCCCAGCGACACGCTGTTCATCGTCGTCATGCTGAGCCTGGTGTTCGTCGCCGGCTGGCTGTTGACCAATGCCGGCATGTGGCGCGTCAGCAGTTTTCTGCCGCCGTTGTTTCTGCTGGTAACCGCCTTCTACGGGACCTACATCGGCGGTATCGACGCTCCGGCCATCCTCATCTACGCCCTGGCCATCATCATGGTGGCGGTCCTGATCGGCATCAAAAGCATGTACTGGACCCTGGCTGTATCGCTGGTCGCATATCTGGCGGTCGGGCTCGGGCATCATTATGGGCTGATTACGCAGCAGCGTTCCGCCAAAAGCGCATTCGTCAACCGTGTCGTCATCGTCACGGCGGTCCTGATCGGCATCACCCTGCTGCTCCATTTTCTGACTCTCCAGTTCCGCATGGCCATCCGCAAAGCCAACAATGAGCTGCAGGAGAAGGAAAAGGTGCAGAGCCAGCTGCTGCAGGCGCAGAAAATGGAGATTATCGGCACTCTGACCAGCGGTTTCGCTCACGATTTCAACAACATACTCGGCGGGATCATGGGCAGTCTGAGCCTGCTCGACATGCAGGCGAAAAAAGAGGCCGACTTCGACCGGCAGAAGGCGCAGCGTTACATCAAGATCGCCATGGATTCTTCGCAGCGGGCCGCGCAAATTCTCCGTCGGCTGCTGCTGCTGTCGCGGCGGCGGGAAATCAGGACGATTCCGGTCGATCTGAACCAGTCCGTAGCCAATGTGGTCAATATCTGCAAGACCAGTTTCCCCAAGTCGGTGTGCATCCGGGAACATTACGGAACCGGCCCCATGATCGTCATGGCCGATGCCGCCATGATCGAACAGGCTCTGCTCAACTTCTGCGTCAACGGCGCGGAGGCCATGACCCTCATGCGCGGCCCAGGCCGAGATGAGGGCGGGGTTCTCGATATCGCTCTCGCCGAACGTGAGCTTCCCGGCCGGGCAGGTTCGTTCATCCAGGTGACCATCGCCGATTCCGGAGTGGGTATGGCTCCGGAAACCCTGCGCAAGCTGTTCGAGCCTTTTTTCTCCACGAACAAGCATGAAAAGGGAACCGGGCTCGGCCTGTTCATGGCCCAGGATTTCATCAACCGGGTCGGAGGCTTTATCGAGGTGGAGTCCAGTCCCGGCTCCGGCAGCGTTTTCCGGATTCATCTGCCCAAGATCGATGCGGGTGTCGCGACTGTCCCGGAACAGGTCGGGGATGAAAACCTGGTACCCGGACAGGGAACCGTGCTCGTCGTCGATGACGAAGACGAAATTCGCAGCATCGCCGCCGAGGTTCTGCAGAGCTGCGGTTACCGGGTTCTGACGGCCAACGACGGTTGGCAAGCCGTTGAACTGTACCGGGCCAAGGCGCACGAGATCGCCGCCGTGCTTCTGGATGTGGCCATGCCCCGCATGACCGGCAACAAGGCGCTGGAAAAGCTCAGGGAGATCAACCCGTCCGTCCGGGTGCTGATGAGTTCGGGGCACTCCGAAGACGAACGGGTGGTCAGCGCCATGAAGACTGGCGCGCTGGGATTTTTGCACAAACCCTATACCGCAGAACAACTGTCGCAAGCGATCGCGAAGATTCTGCCGGTCGGCCCTGAAACAAGGAGGACAGGATGAAGCTCATTCATTATCAGGATGTCGCTCCCATACGGATCGACAACGAGAAGGCTAAGGGGATAGACGGTCGGGTGGTGATCGGTCAGGCTGACGAGGCGCCGTTCTGCATGCGCGTATTCGAGATTCAGCCAGGCGGACACACCCCGCTGCATGCCCATGGATGGGAACACGAGATTTTCGTTCACAGCGGCCACGGGCATGTGTTCTGCCAGGGTTCCTGGAAGAGTGTGGGCGCCGGCAGCGTCCTGTTCGTTTCGGCCAACGAGGAGCATCAGATCAAAAACGGCGGCCGGGAACCGCTGGTGTTCGTCTGCCTGATTCCCCGCGGGGCGCCGGAATTGTAAAAAAGTATCAAAGTGCAGACTGTTTTTGACAAAAAACAACGACTGTACTACAATCATTGTGATTGAAGAACCTGTCGCAACCGACAGGTACGGATGAGTCATGACAGTCAAAGAAATAATCGATATTCTGCATTGTGCGGTCGTCGTCGGCAAGGAAGAGCAGCTGAACACGGAAGTCAGCGTCATCGGCGCTTCCGACATGATGAGCGACATCTTGTCCCTCAGTCAGCCCGGCATGCTGGTCATCACCGGTCACACCTCTCCGCAGTCGGTACGCACCGGAGTGGTGACCGATCTGCTCGGTCTGGTAATCGCCCGGGACAAGCAGATTCCTCAGGAGACGATCGACCTGGCGGTCAAGCACGGTTTCCTTCTGCTCAAAACCCAATACGGCATGTTCACGTCTTGTGGCATGCTCTACCGCGCCGGATGTCGCGGGGGTGATGAAGCGTAGCAACGATACCCTGCAGAAATACGCCGATATCTTCCAGGACCTGTCTGCCTCCGATATCATGACCGAGTCGGTACGCACCCTGACTCCGGATCACAAGGTGATCCACGCCAAGGAACTGATGAAGGTCAAGAAGATTTCCGGACTGCCCATCGTCGACAAGAAAAAAAAGATGGTCGGGATCATCAGCATCGAGGACATCATCAAGGCCCTCGAACACGGCCAGATCGATGCTCCGGTCTCGGAATTGATGACCCGCAACGTGGTCACCCTGCATGTCAAGGACAACCTGGGCGTCATCGTCGACAAGTTCAACGCTTATCGCCTCGGCCGTTTTCCTGTGCTCGACGATCAGGGCAAACTGGTCGGCATCGTCACCCGCGAGGATATCCTGCACGGCATTCTGGAGCGCTTCAACCTGATTTATATCCATGACCGCAAGCGCAGCACCACCCTCAACAACGACTACTCGCCGGTGACCGGTGAACGGCTGCGCATCAATCAGGCGGAATTCCACTACGAGATCGACCATACCAACATCGATTCGGCCGGAACCGGTGCGGCTCTGCTCAAACAGTACCTCAAGAACCGCAACGTCGATCCGGAGATCACCCGCAAGGTGGGCATCGCCGCCTACGAAGCCGAGACCAATGTCGTCATCCACAGCCGCAGCCGCGGCGACATCTACTGTTTCATCCAGGAGGACCGCATCATCGTGCGCGTCGTCGACGACGGCGTCGGGATCGAGGATCTCGAAAAAGCGATGACCGAAGGTTTCTCAACGGCTTCTGACTACGTGCGCGAACATGGCTTCGGGGCCGGTATGGGCATCCCCAACATGAAGAAATTCGCCGATAAACTGGTCATCCTGTCCGAACGAAACTCCGGTACCCAGGTGGAACTGGTCTTTTTCCTCAACCTGGGCGGCTCGGATTTCTTCTGAGTTCAGATTTCAGCAACCACCCGGGCGGAAAAGCCATCGCTGTCGGTGACTTTCAGGGGCAGGGCGATCAGTCTGAAGATCGAGTCGGGCAGTTTGTGCAGGTTGGTCAGATTTTCGATGATGATCATGCCGCGTCCCAGTATGTTCTGGTGATTGTCCATGCTGATGGAACGGATCGGATCGATGGAGATGGCGTCGATGCCGATACCGCGCAGCTTGTGGCTGCACAGCAACTGGACTGTGGTCAGGGACGGACTCGGCATGTCCTCGAAATAACCGCTTCGCCCCCATTTTTTGGCTTGCAGGGTGCGCAGCAACAGGAAATCGACGGTTTCCAGATCTGCGGCCCGCGCGTTCAGGGTGTCGGGGCTGATGTCGTTGTAATCGAGGTCCAGCACCATGGCCTGACCGATGAAGAAGGAAACCGGATAGCGATCCAGACTTTTGCCGTCGCTGATGATGTGACGCGGGGCGTCGATGTGGGTGCCGGTGTGGGAGACCATGCGCAGAATCATTTCGGCGAAGCCGTCTTTGGCGATGGTGAATTTGTTGGCGATCTGGACCGGATCGGTGCCGGGGTAAACGGGCATACCGGCCTCGACGGGATGGGTCAGGTCAACGAACATGGAACCTCCCTGCTTTAAGCTTGGCCTGATTATAGCACTTTTGGGCTGCGGAGAAAAACGGATCGGGTTTGGTGGTACAATGGCGCTTCCATGCATATGAAGGCGGAGGAATGAACGATGGCGTTTTTTTCGAACTGGAAACCGGCTGGCAGAGGCAGGAACTGTTGCCGACTGCTCGGAACTGTCGCGATTCTGCTGCTGGCGGCAGCCTGCCAGACGAATCCGGAGCTGGAGCCAACGAATGTTCACTGGCGGGCGGATAACTCTTTACGGCCGGTCGCTGCCCCCGAACTGATCCATGAAGGTGACGCCCAGGCCCTGCGTCAGGCCATGCTGGCCAGCCGGGATTATTACCTGGCCCTGCCGGGCCAGACCGTTTTCCCGTTCGGAACGGACCGGTACACGGCCGAAGAGCTGGCGGCATTTCTCGGTACGCTGATCGCGGGTTTGGACGATCGGGGACTTGGCGCCGCGTTTTACGACTACCTCGGGACCCATGCCCGTTTTTACGAGAGCGCGGCAGCGTCGGTGCTGGTGACCGGTTACTTTGAAATCCGTCTGCAGGGTTCGCGTCAGGAATCGGATACCTACCGCCATCCGCTGTACGGCAAACCGACCGATCTGGTACGGCTCAGACCGGGCGACTTTCTGCCGGGGGATTATCAGCCGGCGCTGCCCGAACTGTTGCGCGGCCGCTTGACCCCGGAGCGGACCGTCGTTCCCTATTATTCACGGCACGAGATCGACCGCTTGCGGGTCCTGCAGGGCCAGGGCCTGGAGTTGTGCTGGATCGACGACCCTTACCGCTTGTTCTTTCTGCACATCCAGGGGTCGGGGATCGTCGAATTCGACGACGGGTCGGTGCTCAACGTCAACTACGCCGACAGCAACGGCCATCCCTACCGCTCCATCGGCCGCACCATCGCCGACCGCTTCGGCGTGGACATCGCCGGCCTGTCCATGCAGGGCATTTACGATTTTTTGCACGAAAATCCTTCCCTGGCCGGTGAGGTCATGGATTCCAACCCCAGTTACGTTTTTTTCCGCAGTGTGCCGCAGGGGCCGATCGGTTCGCTGGGCCGGGCGCTGACTCCGCGCTGCAGCATCGCCACCGACGCCCGTCTCTTCCCCAAGGGAGCCCTGGCTTTTCTGGACAGCGAGCTGCCGGCTTTCGACGAACAGGGGACGATGACCGCGTGCACGCCCTACCGGGGACTGGTGCTGAATCAGGATACCGGCGGTGCCATCCGCGGCCCGGATCGGGTTGACTGGTTTATCGGTTCGGACCGGGACAGCGAGCGTATCGCCGGTCACCTCAAGCGCCCCGGGCGGCTGTTTTTCCTGGCTCCGAAACGGACGGGCAGGAATGCCGATTGAATCTTGCATCGATTGACCGAGCGGAGTAATCTTTAAATCGCTTATTTCGTCTAACCGTACATGGAACTGGTGATGCAGACCGAAAAAACCATTGATTCGGACGTGATGGCCGACAAGCGGCTCATATTCCGCAATTTCGTCACCGAGCACCGCCGCAAGATCTACCATCTGGCCTACGACCTGACCGGGTCGAGCGCCGACGCCGAAGATCTGTCGCAGGAGGTGTTCCTCAAAGCCTACCGGGCGCTGGACAGCTTCCGCGTCGACGCTTCGATGTACACCTGGTTGTACCGCATCACCGTCACCACCTTCATCGATCAGAAACGCAAGAAATCGGACCAGGCGCGGCGGCTGACCGATGAACTGGACGAAACCCGTCTGGGCCACAAACCTGACGATCCAGGCGGATCGGCCCATCTGGCCGGTCCCGAACAACAGTGCCAGCGCGAGCTGGTGGCCGAGCGGATCCGGCAGGCCTTGACCGTCCTGTCGGAAAAGGAACGCTCCGTGTTCATGCTCCGCCATAAAAACGACCTGACCATCGACGAGATCGCCTCCACGATGGCGATCGCTCCGGGGACGGTCAAGAGCTTCCTGTTCCGGGCCACCCGGAAGTTGCGACGGCAATTGGGCGCCGCCGGCGCTGGCGAGGAGAATCACCATGACGAAATGTAAAAAATACCGGGAATTGATGGCCGACGAACTGGCCGGAGACATCTCCGCCGCCGACCGGGAACGATTGCAGGCCCACCTGCGCGACTGCTGCGCCTGTGCGGGCGAGTATGACGGATTGCAGGGTCTGATCGGCCAGGTGAAAGACCTGCGCCGACCGGAGCCAGACGAGGAGTACTGGACCGCTTACATGCGTCGTCTGGACGATAAGCTCGCTGCCGCCGGGCAAGCGGACTCGACAATCGTGCCGCTGCGCCTGCCGTGGCGGCGTCTGCTCATGCCCGTGGCGGCGGCCGCTCTGCTCGTGATCGGCGTGTTGATCGGCCGCTCGGGCATCTTCTCTCCGGTCGAGCGGCCGGAACCGCCGCTGCTGAGCGCTGCTGCACCCAGCAAGGGCAATCCGCGGATCCTGCAGACGCACCTGAGCCGTATCGAGCCCCTGCTTGTGGATCTGAACAACCAGGATTCAGGTGACGGCCAGCCGGTGCGGATCGACGAACGGTTCGTACGCGACCTGCTCATGCAGAATTACATGCTCAAGCGGGCGATAGCCCGGCAGAACGAGCCCGTGCAAAAGAAATTGCTCGATGACCTGGAGATGATTCTGCTCGAAATGCAGGCCGGTACCGATGGCGGGGCGGCGGAACTGAGCGACGCCCGCCGGATCAGCGAGAGTAACGACGTGCTCTTCCAGCTGCGCTTGTTGCGTAAACGCAGCGAAAGGTTATAAAGGAGGCTGAAATGATCAACAAGATGTTTTATAGAAGCGTCTGCCTGGGACTGTGGCTGCTGGTTCTGCCCGGACAGGTGGCGGCAGGTTCCATGGTCGCCTTCGAAGCGTTGAACCAGACGGAGCAGGAGTCCCTGCGGGTGGCCAAGCAGTTCGTCTACGATCAGAAATGGACTCAGGCGGTGACGGCGCTGGAAGGGTTTCTGGCCGCGGCCAAGGACCAGAACCTGATCGGTGAATGCCGCTACTGGCTGGCCTACAGCCTCAACAAGGCGGCCGACGACCAGGATGAGGGCGAACGGGAGATCGAATTGAAACAGAAGGCTTTCTCGGTGCTCACCGAACTCGGCCAACGCCATCCGGGCAGCCGATGGCTGAAAGACGGCCGGATTCTGAGCGTGGAAATCGCCGACGATCTGGTGGATTCCGGTCTGACGAGTTACAAGAAGTACATCACCTCGGCCAGCAACGAGGATCAGGATATCGAACTCAAGCTGGTGGCCCTGGACGCATTGCTGCAGATGGACGAGGCCAAGGCCTTTCCGATCCTGGAGCGCATCATTCGCAGCAATCCGGATCAACGCATGCGCAACAAGGCCCTGTTCGTGGTCAGCCAGAGCGACCATCCCGATCGGGTGACCCTGCTGCTGGAAGCGGCCCGGAGCGACGAGGATCCCGGAGTGCGGGAAAAAGCGGTTTTCTGGCTGGGTCAGAGCGACAGCCCGCAAGCCCTCAAGGCGCTCAAGGATCTCTATTCTTCGAGCTCGTCTGCCGATATCCGCGAGAAAATCGTCTTCGCCATTTCCCAGCAGGGAGGTGGAGAGGCGGTCCGTACCTTGATTGACCTGTACCGCGGCGAGACGAGAACCGGAGTCAAAAAGAAGATTATTTTCTGGCTGGGCCAGATGGATGAGGCACAAGCGCGCAAATTCATCGAATCTCTGTTACAATAGGATTCGTCGACGTCCTACTGTTTTTTGTTTCCGGGGCATGGGCCGTTTGTCCCATGCCCTTTTTTTTTGACCGTTCCCGCCAGCAATTTTCGCTAATGCAAATCATGTCTTCCGGCTGCGCCACGGCTGTAAACGTCTACTGGCCGAAACCGTCTAAAGTGGTGAGACAAAGGCCGATCCGGTTCGAATCGGTGTACGGCCGGGAGAAAAAACATGTTGAAGAAAGTAGTTTGTCTTTTGATCGGGATGTTTGTGCTTTTGGCCGGTTCCACGGCGATGCCTGCCCAGGAAAACGCCGCGACTGCCTCTGGTGAAGATGAAGAGGAGCTGCGCGAGGCCGCTCTCAACGCCCTGATGCAAATGGATGGAGAAAAGGCCCTGCCGGTGATCGAACGGGTGCTGCAGAAGGAAACCAACCAGAACCTGCGTAAAAAGGCCCTCTTCGCGCTGAGCCAGATCGGCGGGGCCAAGGCGCTGGCCCGCCTGCAGGCTGTGGCTGAGACCGACAGGGATGTGGAGATCCGCGCCCAGGCCATCTTCTGGATCAGTCAGGTGGAAGGGGAACAGAGCCTGAAGATCCTTGCCGAGCTATACGACAAAGTGGCTGACGGCAAGCTGCGGGAAAAGCTGATCTTTGCCTTTTCGCAGCATGACAGTGAACAGGCCTTTCAGAAACTGGTGGCCATCGCCCGCAGCGATAAAGACGAAGAAGCCCGGTGTAAATCTGTTTTTTGGATCGGCCAGAGCGACAATCCCCAGGCGGCCACCATCCTGGAATCCCTGATGAACGACACGGCCAGTCTGAATGTGCAGGAAAAAATCGTTTTTGCGATTTCCCAACTGGATGGTGACAAAGCGCTGGCCATGCTGACCAAGATCGCCAGGAGCCACAAGAACACGGAAATCCGCAAGAAGGCCATTTTCTGGCTGGGTCAGCGTGACGAGACCGAAGCGGTCAAGGTCCTGGAAGAGATCGCCAATGAATAGACAAACACTGACCCTCGGGTTGTTGCTGATTCTGACTGCCGCCTGCATGGGCGGCAGCCGGGATCTGGAAGTGCAGCCGGTTCCGGACGAGCTGCTGCCTCTGGCCGAGCGTTGGAACTGGGCCGAACGGAATGCCGCCGAGCAAAAGCTGGAACGCTTTTACCTGGTCTGGTCCATCAGCCACACGATGAACGAGGGCGGTTTCATCGGCTGCGTCGATCATCAGGGCTCGGGGAAAATCCGTGTGTCCGAACTGCTTAACGGCAATAACGGCGGCCTCATTCCGTCAGGCCCGAAGCAATTGGCCCGGTGCGGGTCCGATACCTGCGGCGAGCTGGCCCTGTTTCTGGAAATGGAGCGTCGTTCAGGTCGCTGGTCTCTCAAGGATGTGCAGCCCGCCAGCTTCAATTCCTGGATCAGTCTCCGCGCTGTTCCGGTCTACTGGCTGAAACGTGTCGGCCAGGAGGAGAGTCTGCGGCGCCTGGAATGGCTTTTCGACGGTAATCCCCAACCCGGGTTGCGCAAGGACCTGGTGACGGCCATCGGTCTGCACGGCCAGTCCGACCTGATCGTGTCGCTGCTGAAGAAGGCTCTGGACAAAGGCCAGGATAGCCGGGTACGCAAGTCCGCCGTTTTCTGGTTGTCGCAGCAGGCGGCCCGCAAGGCCTGCAGCGCCCTGGAGGATGTCGTCGCCGATACCGACGAGAAGAGCGAGTTGCGCGAACAGGCAGTCTTCGCCCTGTCGCAGCACGAACTGGGTGTTGACGCCCTGATCAAACTGGCCAAAAGCGGTCAGGCGGCGCGTTTGCGTAGAAAGGCCATTTTCTGGCTCGGTCAAAGCGACGACCCGCGGGCTCTGCAGACGATTCTGGACATCCTGGAACGGTAGAAAACGGACGGCTGCGCTGTACTTGCAACCCGGATCAGTCCAGACCCATCAGGCGGCGGGCGACGGGTGTCGATCGGTCCAGGATCTGCCGGTGCAGGCTGTGACCGTGACTGTCCATGGTGACGATCAGCGGCAGCCGATCCAGACGCACCACCCACAAGGCTTCCGGTGAGCCGAACTCGTCGAGTTTGAAGACCGCTTCGACCCGGGTTACGTGACGGGCGATCAGGCTGCCGGCTCCACCTACGGCGTGCAGGTAGACGGCTCCCTGCCGTTGCAGCGCCTGCAGGGTTTTTTCTGCCATGCCACCCTTGCCGATGACGGCGCGCAGGCCGTATTCGCCGATGATTGCCGCCTGCATGGGCTCGTGGCGCAGCGATGTGGTCGGTCCGGCCGAGACGAAGCGCCACTGACCGCCGTCGTCGTGATTCACCACCGGACCGCAGTGGTAGACGGCGCCGTCACGCAGGTAAGGGCGGATGAAATCGGGCCGTTCCTCGATCAGAAAGCGGTGGGCGGCGTCACGGGCGGTGACGACGAGGCCGGACAAGGATACCGCATCGCCGCTGTGCAGTTGACGGACGTCGGTTTCGGACAGAGGTATCTTCAGCTCAATCATATTGCGCTCGGTCCCCTTCCAGGATCAGTGTGCGCCGCCGTAGCGCCCAGCAGTCGTAATTGATGGTGACAAAGAAGGATGCCGGGTGGCGCGGGCGCAGGCCGCAGAACACTTCGAGCACGGTGCAGCGGCCGCCCAAACCCATCGGGCCGATGCCCAGACGGTTGAGGTCGGCGATCAGGCGCTTCTCCAGTCCGGCCAAACGGGCATCCTCGTGCCGCTGGCCGAAGCGACGGAACAGTTGCAGTTTGGCCAGTTCAGCCGACGAGGCCCGGTCACCGCCGATGCCGACGGCCACGATGCCTGGGGCGCAACCGTGCCCCTGGGCCCGGTGAACCGCATCGACAACCACCCGGTACACGCCTTCCAGGTCCCGGTCGGCCTGCAGAGTCGGCTCGGGCAGCCGGTACTGTTGACCGACGTTTTCGCTGCCGCCGCCCTTGAGCAGCAGGCGAATGCGGGTTGGGCCGGCTTGCGGCCAATGGCTGAAGCGGATCAGGGGGTGCTCGTCGGCGATGTTGTCGCCGCTGTTTTTGCCGCTGAGCGGATCGACGGCGTTGGGACGCAGGTATTGCCGGGCCGTGGCTTGCCGGGTGGCCTCGTGGATGGCGGAGATGATGGGCTGGTGGTCCGTCTTCGGCGGACAGTCGACCAGAAAGGTCATGGCGCCGGTGTCCTGGCAGATGGGCGTGTCGTCGGCCCGGGCCAGACGGACATTGTCGAGTATGGTGGCGATCAGGCTGGCCGCCGTACTGCCCGGCTGTTCCTGGGCGCCGGCTCCGCTCAGGGCCTGCTCGACATCTGTGCTCAGATCGGTGGCCGTTCGGCGGATCAGTTCCAGTATGGCGGCGATGAGCGGCAAGCGGGACCTTTCCGGTTATTCGGTCCGCTCGACGACGATGGTCATGCGGGTCAGCAGGGCGGCCATGGCGCCCAGGGCGGCCATAAGCGGCAGCAGGGCGGCACCGACGATACCCAAGGTCAGGGGGATCTCCATCAGACTTTCGCCCTTCTCGTTCTTGATGGTGATGCGGCGGATGTTGCCCTGACGGATGAGCTCCTTGACCTTGTCCACCAGTTCGCCTCCGTCCAGTTTGAATTCCTCGTAGCGTTTCTTGTTGTCGTCGTTCATTGCATCCTCCTGTTCATCTCTGTGAAACGTCCGGCGGCCGCAAAGGTTCCGTTGCTGCATTTTTTTTGCGCAGCAGGATGTCGAGCAGCAGCGAGAACTTGCCCTGCAGCTGGCGCAGATGGGCGGGGCCCAGACGCATGAACTGTTTCTGGGCTGAATTGACTTGCTCGAAAGCCGGGTCGGCGTACGCGAAGGAGACGGTTTTCTCGAGCAGCGGGATACGGTCGGGCGGGATCGGCGTAGCCCGCAGCTGGGCGACGGCTTTCTTGAGAACCTCGATGAACGAGCCGGACTGCGCGGTTCCCAGATCGCGATAGGCTTCCTCGATCTGCGTCTCGAAACCGAGGTACAGCTCGGCGCAGGCTTCGGGACTCAGGGAGAGCAGCAAGCTGAGCAGCTCGTCGTAACGCCGATAACTGGCCGGGTCGGTCCAGAGCCGGTCATCCTGACGGACAACGCGGTACGATCCTTTTGGACTCAGGCTTTCGATCAGTTTGACCGGCGATTCGCCCAGGGCGACCGTGTTGGCGGCGGCCACGAAACGCCGGATCAGGTCGCCTTCAGCGAGCAAGGCGTTCAGTCGGGGGTGGCGGCTGACAGCGAGCGCTCTCGGCCGCAGCGCTTCGTCGCTTTCGGCCAGAGGCGCGCTGCAGGGGACGATGACCGTGGCCGTGGTCGGGGCCTGGGTTTTCTCGGTGTCGGTCGGGGCTACGGCGATGTCTTCGCCGAGCTCGGTGACCGGCGGCGGAGCCTGGACGGTCTGGCCGCGGCTGCGGAGAAGGAAGTGCCAGAGCAGAAAAGCGCTGACGGCTACCAGAACGGCGGCGATGAACGCGGCTTTTCTAGTGTTTCTGGACGATGGCGTCGGCATCGGCGTCCCGGTCGCTGTCGTCTCCTCGGTGTCCTGCCATTGCTTGGGCTGCATTTCAGTCTGTTTCATGCCCTGATTGTACCATTTCAACAAAATTCGTGCTTTTTATGCCGGGCTATTGTCAAAGCCTTGCGCTTGGTTTACAATATTGATAGTTATGGCTACCAAGTATAGTTGAGGCTATTTTGGAAACGAGAATATATCCGCAGCATCTGTTGCCACTGGCTTCGCTCCGAAGGGGGCAGCGCATGGTCGTGCGCTCGATCATGCGCGGTTGCGGCGCTCACGGTCGCTTGACGGCCCTGGGACTGCGCAGAGGCGCGCTGGTCGAAGTGGTCCGCCCCTCACGGCTGCACGGTCCGCTCATCGTCAGAGTCGACGATTTTCAGGTGGCCATTGGTTGTTGTCTGGCCGAGGCCATTCTGGGAGAACTGTCATAAGATGATCCTGGCACTGCTGGGTCAGCCCAACTGCGGCAAGAGCACCCTGTTCAACGAAGTGTCGGGCTACCGATCCATGGTCGGCAATTTTCCGGGCATCACCGCTACCTTTACCAGCAGCAGCACCCAGGTCGGCGACCGGGAGGTCGAGATCACCGATCTGCCCGGGCTGTATTCGCTGTTCGGCGGCGACGAGGCCGAACAGATCACTACCCGTTATCTCGACGAGCATCCGGACGAGATCGTCATCGTCAACGTCGTCGACAGTTCGGTGCTGACGCGCAGCCTGGAGCTGACCCTGCAGCTGATGGAACTCAACCGGCCGATGGTGCTGGCCCTCAACATGATGGATGAGGCCCGGCGCAAGGGCCTGGAGATCGATATCGCCGCTTTGTCCGCAACCCTGGGGGTACCGGTCGTACCGATGGTGGCCCGCAAAGGTCAGGGTATCCAGGAATTGCTCGAGGCGGCTGTCCATCAAGCCGGTGTACCCAAGTTGCCCCCGTATCCGCAGTCTTTTCTGGATTCGTTGCCAACCCTTGCCGACAAGACGGCCGGTCAGGGTCCTGCAGAAGTCTGGCCGCAGCGGTTCCGCATGATGAAGACCATCGAGGATGTCAACAGCCCATGGCTGGCCGCCGCTACGGGCGAGGAACTGCGTGACCGCCTTTCGGAGCTGCGGCACGATCTCTCGTTCCGGATCTTCGAACGGCATGTGCGGATCGGCCCGTCTTTTCGGGACGAGTGGCGGCGTCGCCTGGACGAGTGGCTGCTGCACCCGGTCAGCGGGTACTTCTCGCTGATTCTTTTTTTTGTCCTGCTGCTCTGGGGGGTGACGGTTCTGGCTTCGCCCGGCGGGGAATGGATCGGCGGCGTTTCCGACCGTCTGCATCGAATCCTGTCGGAAATGGATTTCCTGCCCGCACTGTTGCGCAGCACGGCCAAAGGCATGCTGGACGGGATCCTGGGCGGAATCGACATCGCGGCGCTCTACCTCGTTCCGTTCTTCTTTTTTTTAGGTTTGATCGAGGATTCTGGCTACCTGGCCCGCATCGCTTTCCTCATGGACCGGCTCATGCACCGCATCGGTCTGCATGGTCTGTCGGTCGTGCCCATGCTGCTGGGACTGGGTTGCACGGTGCCGGCCATCCTGTCGACCCGGATGATCTCCTCGCGCCGTGACCGCATCGCCACGGCGGTGTTGGCCACTCTGGTGCCCTGCTCGGCCCGCACAGTGGTCATCCTGGGGCTGATCGGAGCGATTTTCGGGACCTGGAGCGTTCTTCTCACCTATGGTCTGGTGGTACTGGTCATTTCGGTCAGCGGCAAACTGCTGGCCCGTTTCAACCACGGTGTACCACCGGGTTTTCTGGTGGAAATGCCCCGTTACCACCTGCCGCGCTGGCGCACTCTGTGGCCCAAGACCTGGTTCCGCATCAAGGATTTTCTGGTCGAGGCCTGGCCGCTTCTGATCGTCGGCAGTGTCGCGCTGGAATGGATCCGTCATTTCCATGTCGAGGGCTTGATCAACCAGCTCGTATCGCCGCTGAGCAGCGCTCTCCTGGGGCTGCCGACCGCTGTCGGCGTCGTACTGCTGTTCGGCATCATGCGCAAGGAATTGGCCCTGCTGCTGCTCATGGCGGCCATGGGGGCGACCGATGCCGCCGAATTGGCGCACTTGCTGTCGCCTGAACAGATCCTGGTTTTCACCCTGTTCATCACCTTCTATGTGCCCTGTCTGGCCACGGTGGCCGTTCTGAGGCGCGAGTTCGGCTGGCGGATGGCGCTGGCCACTTCGCTGGGCACCTTCGCACTGGCGATTCTGATCGGCATGCTGGTCCGCCTGGGCTTCCTGCTGGCCAAAATGGCGGTCTGAGCCCAGGCCGACCGGGCGGAAAACACATCCCTGTCGACGATCTTGACAAGCAAGACCGACTCGTCGTATTGTAATCGTTCTGTGGTAATCTGAACCAGATCGGGAAAGCTTTTTCCCGCAGCCATGGATGATGTCGATGGAGGTATCGATGTACAAAATAGTCCGGAAAAAGGTGTTGAATCCGACGGTCGTTTTGATGGATGTGCTGGCGCCCCATATTGCAAATAAGGCAAATCCCGGTCAGTTCATCATCCTCAGGGTCAAGGACAAAGGGGAACGGATTCCCTTGACTATCGCCGATTACGATGTGCAAAAAGGCACGGTGACGATCATTTTTCAGGTGATCGGCAAGACGACCAAACTGCTGGCGACTCTGAACGAGGGTGACGAGATCCTCGATTTCGTCGGGCCGTTGGGTGTGCAATCCCATCTGGACAATGTCCGCAGAGCGGCGGTCATCGGCGGTGGTCTGGGTACGGCGATCGCCTACCCCCAGGCGAAAAAGCTGAACGAGCTGGGTGCCCAGGTGGATGTCATCGCCGGATTCAAGAACAAGGACCTGATCATTCTGGAAGAGGAGCTGAAAAAGGCCTGCACGCATCTTTACCTGACCACCGATGACGGTTCCAACGGCAAGAAAGGCTTTGTGTCCGATGTTCTGAAAAGTTTGCTGGACGGTGGAGCCCAATACGATCTGGTTATCGCCATCGGTCCGCTGATCATGATGAAGGTCGTCAGCCAGCTGACCAAAGCCTACGGCATCAAGACCATGGTCAGCATGAATCCGGTCATGATCGACGGTACGGGCATGTGCGGCGGCTGCCGGGTGACCGTGGGCGGCCAGACGAAATTCGCCTGCGTCGACGGACCCGATTTTGACGGCCACCTGGTCGATTTCGACGAGGCCATGCGCCGGCAGACGATGTACAAGGATCAGGAAGCCAAATCGATGACCGAGCACGAGTGCAGGTTGGAGGAGAAGATCAATGCCTAACATGTCCCCGAAAAAAGTTGCCATACCGGAGCAGAACCCTCTGGAAAGGATCCGCAATTTTTCCGAAGTGGCCCTCGGTTATACCCGGGAGAATGCCGTCGAGGAAGCCGAACGCTGCCTGAAGTGCAAGCATCAGCCCTGCGTCAAAGGCTGCCCGGTCGATGTCAAGATTCCCGAGTTCATCGCCCTGGTCGCCCAGGGCAAGATGCTGGAAGCCTACAAGAAGGTGCAGGAGACCAACGAGTTGCCGGGTATCTGCGGTCGGGTCTGCCCGCAGGAGTCGCAGTGCGAGAAATATTGCGTGCGCGGCATCAAGGGTGAACCGGTGGCTGTCGGCCGGCTGGAGCGCTACGTAGCCGACTGGTTCATGCACAACAGCCAGCCCGAGCACATCGATATCCGCAAAAACGGTATCAAGGTGGCCGTCATCGGGTCCGGTCCGGCCAGTCTGACCTGTGCCGGCGATCTGGCCAAGATGGGCTACGAAGTGACCGTTTTCGAGGCCTTTCACGTGGCCGGCGGCGTTCTGATGTACGGCATACCGGAATTCAGACTGCCCAAGGTCCTGGTCCAGAAGGAAATCGACAAGATCAAGAATCTCGGGGTGCAGATCAAGACCAATATGGTCATCGGCAAGGTGTACAACATCGACGAACTGTTCGCCGATGGCTATCAGGCCGCATTTGTCGGAACCGGTGCCGGATTGCCCAAGTTCATGAGCATTCCCGGCGAAAATCTCAACGGGGTCTACTCCTCCAACGAGTTTCTGACCCGGATCAACCTCATGTCCGCCTACGACTTTCCCATGGCCGACACCCCGGTCAAGGTGGGTAAAAACGTGGCTGTGGTCGGCGGCGGCAATGTGGCCATGGATGCCGCCCGTTGCGCCAAACGGCTTGGCGCCGAGAACGTGTACATCATTTACCGCCGCTCGGAAGTGGAAATGCCGGCCCGTGTCGAGGAGATCCACCACGCCAAGGAAGAGGGCATCATCTTCAAGCTGCTGACCAATCCGACCCGGATTCTCGGTACGCCGGACGGCTGGGTCAAGGGTATCGAGTGCGTGGAAATGGAACTCGGCGAGCCGGACAGCAGCGGCCGGAGACGGCCGGTGGTCAAGAAGAATTCCCAACATGTGGTCGATGTGGAAACGGTGGTCATGTCGATCGGCAACAGTCCCAACCCGTTGATCAGCTCGACGACGTCCGATCTGAAGGTGGAGAGCTGGGGTGGAATCATCACCCAGGAAGAGACGGGAGCCACCAGCAAGCCCGGAGTGTTCGCCGGCGGCGATGCGGTTACCGGGGCGGCCACGGTCATTCTGGCCATGGGCGCCGGCAAGAAAGCCGCTCTGGCCATACACGACTACATTCAGAACAAGAAATAGATCCTTGCGCGGCTTCCGGGTCAGCCGGGAGCCGCGCAAAGAAATCTTCCTAAACCTTGAATTTGCTGACCGAGTCCTGCAGGTCGCGGGCGCTCTCGCGCAGGGTGGCGGCGTTGGCCGAGAGCTCCTCGACCAGGGCGGCGTTGTGGCTGACCACTTCCTCGATCTGCGAGACGGCGGTGTTGATCTGTTCGATGCCGGTCGACTGCTCCTTGGAACTGTTGTCGATCTGCGATATTTTTTCGCTGACTTTGCGCACGAAGGCCTGGATGTCCTGGAAGAAACGTTGCACCTTTTCGACCAGTTCCATGCCGCGACCGGTCTTGCGCACGTTGTCCGAGACGATCTCCTGGATGGTCTTGGAGGATTCGGCGGTGCGCTGGGCCAGGTTGCGTACCTCGGCGGCCACCACGGCGAAACCGCGGCCGGCGTCTCCGGCCCGGGCGGCTTCGACGGCGGCGTTGAGGGCCAGCAGATTGGTCTGGAAGCTGATGTCGTTGATGACGTTGACGATGCTGTCGATCTTCTCGCTGGACTGGTTGATGTCCTTCATGGTGCTGGTGACGTCGTTGAACAGGGATTCGTTCTGGGTGATTTCGTTGGAGAACTGGCCGATTTCGGCGTTGACCTCGGAGGCGTTGTCGCTGTTGGTTTTGGTGGTCGAGGTGAACTCCTCGATGGTGGCCGAGGTTTCGGTCAGCGAGGCGGCCTCCTCGCTGGTGCGGCTGGCCAGGTCGTTGCTGGCGGCGGCGACCTCGTCGGAAGCGGTCTGCACGCCGTTGCTGGTCTCCTGGGTGTTGCGCAGGTGCTCCTGGATGGTGCCGGCGAACTCGTTGAAACTCTTGGCCAGTTGCCCCATCTCGTCTTCGGACTGGAAATTGACGCGTTGGGTCATGTCGCCCTGGCCGAGCAGAACGAAGCGTTCCTGGAACTCTTTGAGGGGGGCCAGGATATTTTTGATCAGCCAGGCGATCAGGATTCCGGCCACGAGCGAGAAGGCCAGCACCAGGATCAG
>CAYXHZ010000017.1:0-4460 GCA_964465065.1 uncultured Clostridia bacterium | reverse complement strand
ACTGGTTGACGTCCAGGCTCAGCTCGTTCTTCTTGTCGGGGTGGGCGATAACCAGACCCTTGTCGTCCATGAGGTAGGCGTAGCCGTCCAGACCGATCTTGATGACGTCGGAGTATTTCTTCGTGAAATACGCCCAGTTCGAAGAGGCCATCAAGACGCCTTTCTTGACATTGCCTTCGAAGATGCCGACGGAAATGTAGACCTGGATGGCGTCGCTGCGCTGACTCTTCTCCGGGTGGGTGATGACCCAGGGTTTGTCCGCCGTGATCGGTCTGAAAAAGTCGCGTTGGGAATTGTCCATGCCCACGCCCGAACTGTTGGCCGTGTCGATCAGAGATTTTCCGGTGCTGTCGAAAATGGCGAAGACCTCGACCGACTCCATGGCAGCGGTGAATGACTGCAGGGTTTTCTGGGCCGCGGTCAGGGTGGCCGGACTGGGGTCGTCGAAGGCGGCGCGCACCTGGGGCAGGCTGGCGGCGATGCGCACGCTGTTCAGGGTAGTGTCGAAGAAATCGCTGCTTTTCTGGTGAAAATCACGGGTCAGCTGGTTAAGGCTGTCGACCGCCTGATTGCGCAGGGCCCTGGCCGCCTGCATGTAGAACAGTACGCACAAACCAGTCAGGGCTGTGACGATGAACGGCAGCAGTACAATGACGAATTTGTTGAAGAGTTTCATGTCCCGGTAATTGAATAGTTTAGCAGCCATGCTTTATCCTCCGTTGACTGGTTGTCCATTGCCTTGGGTGGCTTTCTCTTGTTTAATATAGAATAAATTTGTCGGATTGGCATACAGATTTATTCATTGCGACCGGTTCGGTCCGTCGGGTTTTTGCGGGGGCTCAGAGCCTGGACGGCTCGATTTTCTCGGGAGGATAACCGTTCCGGGTCAAGAAGGCCTCGATCTGCTGCAGGGTTTCCGCGCTGATCAGGTGCTCGATCTGGCAGGCGTCGCGGTTGGCGGTTTCGGGCGATACGTTCAGAATATTCCGTAGAAAGAAGGTGAGCAGAAGGTGACGGTGATAGATGAGTCTGGCCTTTTCCTCCCCTTCAGCGGTCAAAGCCACATGGCTGTGGTGTTCGTGATTGACCAGCTTGAGATCCTGAAGGCGGTTGAGAGCGCCGATGACCGAGGGGGAACGCACGCCCATCTGCCGGACCAGGTCTTTGATGCGGACAGTCTGTTTGGATTGCGAGAGCAGGTACAGGGTCTCCAGGTAATCTTCCAGACTCTGGGAGAGTTGGCCCATCGTTCTAGCAGAGTTCGAGCAAGGCGTCGATGGCGCGCTCGATACCTTCGGCCACTTCGCTGATGTGCTGGCCGAGCATGTAGGCCGGGCTGGTGACGATTTTCAGTTCCTGGTCCAGGACGAAGTCGCTGGTCGGACAATTCTGGTGCCGGGCACCCAGACGCTCGATCTGTTGGGCGGTCTGATCGTCCGAACCGATGGTCAGGTAGGGGGACAATTCCAGTTTGCTGGCCACCTGGGCGACAATGACCGGGGCGATGCACAGAAAGGCCATGGGTTGCCTGCGCCGCAGAGCGGCTTCGATGACCCGCGATACCGAAGGGTGGACCTGACAGCCGGCGCCCTTGAAGGCGAAATCGGACAGATTCTTGGCTACACCGAACCCGCCCGGGAAGACCAGAGCGTCGAAATCTTCGTTTACCAGGCCGCCGATGTCACCGATCTTGCCGCGGGCGATGCGGGCCGCTTCGACCAGGACATTGCGCAACTCTTTGGTCTCTTCACCGGTCAGATGGTTGATGACGTGATGCTGGGGGATGCTGGGGGCGAAGATGGCGAACTCGGTGTTGCGCCGGTCCAGGGCCAGCAAGGTCAGGACCGATTCGTGGATTTCACTGCCATCGAACACTCCGCATCCGGACAGAATCACGGCAACCTTTTTCATCTTGGGCCTCCGATCGCTACGCTTCATTTTAGCAAGATCCGCAATTTTTTGCAAAAACGGAACGCCGGCCTCTTTCCTTAGTTCATCTCATCCTTTACAATAGTGCCAGTCGATTCGGAATGATCGAAATTGCCAAAGGAGGAAATCATGACCGGTAAAATGAAAATGGGTTGCGCCCTGGTGGCCATCATCGCCGTTTTTGTCATTGTCGTCGGTTTGCTGGTGGTCTGGAGATCATACAACGGTATCATTGAACGCAGCGAAACGGTCAATCAGCAGTGGAGTCAGGTGGAGAACGTCTACCAGCGCCGCTACGATCTGATTCCCAACCTGGTCGAGACGGTCAAGGGCTACGCCGCGCACGAACGGGAAACCCTGGAAGCGGTCACCGAGGCGCGTTCCAAGGTCGGCGGCGTGATGAACATGAGCCCCGAGATGCTCAACAACCCCCAGGCCATGGAACAGTTCAGTCAGGCCCAGGCCGGTCTGGCCGGAGCCCTGCAGCGGCTGATGGTCGTGGTCGAGAAGTATCCGGACCTCAAAGCCAACGAAAGCTTTCTGGCCCTGCAGAGTCAGTTGGAAGGCACCGAGAACCGTATTGCCGTTGAACGTAAAAAGTTCAACGAGGTGGTTCAGGTCTTCAATGTCTATATCAAAAAATTCCCGCGTATCCTGATTGCCCGCCTGTTCGGCTACAATGAGCGAGCGTATTTCAAAGCGGCTGCCGATGCCCAGGAAGCTCCGAAAGTCAGTTTCGGGAAATAGGCGGCGGACGGCATGAACTGGAGCAGACGGATCAGTTCCCGTGAACGGGCACAGCTGCCGGAGATCGAGCGGAGTGTGGCCGAGCTTGAAAAAAGATCGGACGCCGAGATCGTTCCGGTGCTGGTCAGCGAGAGCCACGATTACGCTTTTTACGAATTCCGGGCGGCCGTACTGCTCGGCCTGTTGGCCTTTCTGGCCACGCTGATCTGGCTGGAGCCGATCGAGGCGTACCTGCGGACCAGTTTCTGGGATTATCATCCGTCCTATCTGGTCATGAGTTGTGGTGGACTGGCCTTCACGGTCATGCTGATCGTCTATTTGCTGGTCAATGTTCCCGTCCTGGATCGTTTGGTCATCCCGCGGCGGATCATGGCCCGCCGTGTCCATGAGCGGGCGTTGCGGGCATTCGCCGAGTCCCTGGTTTCGCACACCGATAACCGGCTCGGCCTGCTGGTGTTCGTGTCCTTGCTCGAACAGCGGGTCGAACTGCTGGCCGATATCGGTCTGGCTCAGCGTATTTCCCAGGACAGCTGGCAACAGATCGTGGTCCGGATGAAACGTGAACTCAAAAAAAAGGGATTGATTGACGGTCTGCGCTTGGGTATCGAGCAGGCCGGTGCGGTTTTGGCCGACAATTTCCCGCGCAGCCGCGAACGCGAAAATCACCTGGCCGACCGGGTCACGGTGCTGGAGCGCTGACATGAGCAAGAGACTGGTTATTCTGTTTCTGCTGGCGCTTGCGGTCGCGCTGCCCTCGCTGGAGATTCCTCCCTTGCAGGGGCGGGTCAACGATCTGGCCGCACTGCTCGACGATGCGACTCGCTACCGCCTCGAAGCGATGCTGGCCCAGCTGGAGGAACAGACCGCCGGAATGCAGATCGCACTGTTGACCCTGAACAGCCTGGAGGGTGAGGATCTGAGCGATTTCAGCTACCGTGTCGCCTCGGCCTGGAAGCTGGGGCAGGCGGGGCAGAACAACGGCGCATTGCTGCTGGTGTCTCTGGATGACCGCCAGATCCGTATCGAGGTCGGTTACGGCCTGGAGGAGCGGCTGACCGACGCCAAATCTTCCTATATCATCAACCGTGAGATCATTCCCCGTTTCAAAAAAGGCGATTACGCGGCCGGTATCGAGGCCGGGATTCAGGCCATGATCGGGGTGGTCGGCGGGCAGGCCGACATTTCCGAGCAAGAGCTGCGGCGCTTCAACGAGAGTCGTAACGATGGCAAGAAGGGCGGCATTCCGACGGCAGTGATCATCGTTTTCTGGATCCTGGTCTTTATTTTACGCAGCCGTGGCGGACGCGGCGGCGGATCGTTCTGGATCGGCGGTCTGGGCGGTGGTTCCTCGTCTGGCGGCGGTGGATTCGGCGGCTTTTCCGGCGGCGGCGGCAGCTTCGGCGGCGGCGGTGCCTCGGGACGCTGGTGATGGGTGAGGACATGTTGAAACAATGGGAGTATCGGCTGATCGATTCCAGGGACGTTCCGCGTGGCGAAAAGTTCGAAGGCAAAGATCGCCACGACGTGGAGGTCTACCTCAACAAGCTGGGGCGCGAAGGCTGGGAAATCGTCAATGTCGACTTTCGGGATATCGACGAACGCTTTGAGTTCAGTGGCGTGGCCAAACGGGAACTGAAACGCGCATGAGTCCGGAGGCGACGCCTGCGGACTCGACGTCTCCATGTCAAGCGGAGTATCGGCGGACTGTATGCCGTCTGGGCTGGGGACGGTGCAATTAAATTATTGTTTTTTCTTCATTTTGTATGAACGATAATTACATCCTA
>CAYXHZ010000016.1:0-56027 GCA_964465065.1 uncultured Clostridia bacterium | reverse complement strand
TGCAGGTTTCTAGCCCTCGTTCCTTTAGGAAAGGGGGCAGCGGGGGAAAGGTCAACAGCTCTGGATTTCTTCTAGCTTTACGAGTGGCTAAAGACTGGTGACTGGTTCAGAGACCCCTCCTCTGTTTGTAAAACTAGTCACTAAACACTTGTCACTACCCCATGACCTCTCTATATGTAGAAAAAATGACAACAGCCGGGCTTCAGAGATCGGTTTTGTCTGTTCGGGGGCCGATGACCAGAACTCCGTCGCGGAAGACGACACCGCGGAAGAAATCCCTGGACTCGGTCAGATCATAGCGCAGCGGCGCGGCGTCCAGGGCAAATTCCAGCACGCCGCCCTTGCCGGGTGCGCCGACGTTCACCTGTCCCGTCAGCGGATCGGCGGAAAAACTCAGCCGGCCGCCCCAGGGTGCACGCGGGCTGCGCGCTTCCAGGTAGGCCGGCACCAGCCAGGGGCATTCCTGCGCCGACAGTTCGCCGGCCTGGTTGAGCCCGTTGACCTTGGCCACGAAATCGTCCATGCGGAACTCGGCGCGGCTGGCCTCGATGGCAGCGGCGACGCTGTGCGCCAGGTGCAGGGTTTCCTGCATCCGGGCCCGGTTGTTGGCCATGGCCATGTTGGGGACGGCCAGCACGGCGACCAGGCCGGCGACGACCAGTAAAACCAGCAGCTCGACCAGCGTCAACCCCTTGTCGTTTTTCACCTTCACCTCACACCGATACGTAAAAAACTAACAGAAGGTCAAAAAAAATTCAAGCCGAAAAAGCCTAATCCGGAATATATCGCTGTCTTTCATCCAGACACAAAAAAAAAGGCCGACCCGAAGGCCAGCCTTTTTCAAACTAGTGTCGAGAAACTTAGTTTTCTGCGCCCGTTGATGGCACCTGAATGCCCATGCCATCGATGAAGATCATATCGCAATTGAAGTGTTCCAGCGCCATCATGTTGAATTCCATGGGACCAACCGGAGCAGCGGCAAGAGGAAACGCCGACAGAACCGAGGTACCGGCAGCTGGCGCATTTCCAGTGTTTGCGATTCCATCCTTGCCAAGACAACCCAGCTGGTACACATGCCATACCGCAGGATCCGCCTGGTTACCACCAGAAGTATAGTTATAATGGTTACCCCAACGATCCGTATTGGGCTGGACACTGAGGTGCACGGGAACCAGCCAATTGGATGTAGCATCGGTTCCATTCAAAGCTACCAGGGCGGTTAAGGCCTCAACGCGATCAGCGACGTACTGCTCGCCGAAATCAGCCTTGGCGCCTTCCAGACCGGTGGCGATGTTGTGCATGCCCAACATCGAACCCTTCTGTCGGGATTTCTGCAGGGCCATCAGCATGTTGGGAATGGCGATGGCGGCGATGATGCCGATGATGGCGATAACGATCAGAAGTTCGATCAAGGTAAAACCTTTCTTGTTCATTGTTCCTCCAATTTTTTGGTTTTTATGCCGTTAAGGAAGCAAAAGCCTTGCCAAAGACGAAAGGCCGCTGTGACGGGGCTGGACGGCGTACACGAAGCGCCGCGTTGCCGAAATTTGTCAAAAGGCCTGCCGAAAATTGTCACATGCCCCCCTGGCCGGAACTCAGGCTGACCAGCTCCAGGGCGTACTCGGTCTGCTGGTTGGCGGGTTGCAGGGTGATCTCCTCGAGGAGCGCCTCTTCTTCCATGACCTGGGTCGAGGCCAGCATCGGAGCAGCAAGCTTCGGCGCGGTCCCGGACCCGCTCGATCCGGGCGCCCAGAACCAGACGCCCAGCCCCAGCAGCACGGCCAGGCCGCAGGACATGACCGTCAGCTGCCGGCGCTGGCGCTTCCGGTGGCGGATCTTGCCGAAGACCTTGGTCTCGAAATCGTCGGCCAGCGGCCGATACTCCGGGCGTTCCCGGAACAAATCCTCATAGGGTCCCATTGTCGATACCTCCCTGGCACGGTTTGAGTGCCTCCTGGAGTTGCTTTTTGCCCCGGAATACCAGGGTCTTGATCGTGCCCACCGGTTTTTTCATCACCTCGGCGATCTCGGCGAAGGAAAAATTGTCGATCTCGCGCATGACCAGCGGCACCCGGTACTTCTCGGGCAAGCGCTTGAGCATGGCCTCCAGCATCGGTCCGGCCTCGAGGTTGTACTCCACCGCCGCGTACTTCTCGGCCACGTCGTCCAGCGAGAAGAGCTGGCCCAGGCGGTGGCGGCGGAAATAGCTGCGGGCCAGGTTGGTGGCGATGGTGAAGATCCAGCTCTTGAGATTGTCGGTCTTGAGGGTGTGGGCCTTGAAGTAGACCTTGACGAAGGTGTCCTGGGCCAGTTCCTCGGCCAGGGCGGGATCGCCGGTCAGCATGCGCAGATAGGTGTATATGCGGCTTTTGTACAAGGCCATCACCTTCTTGAGGGCCTCTTCGTCGCGCTTTTTGAGACCCTCGATCAATTCGAGCGAATCGTCCATTCGATTAAGACGCTCCAATACCCCTACCGGGTTTCAGTACAGTTATAATACAATAAAAAGACGACATGAGCCAAGGGGAGACAGGATTCGGCGGCGATGTCCTGTCCTCCGGCCTTCCCCATCTTTTATCCCCCCTTCCCTTCAGGGGAGGAGTGCCGGGGTGAGGTCCGACTGGGAGTCCCGCCCCTAAAGCCCTCCCTCGTCATAGGATCCGTGCTCGTAGTTGATGAACTTGGTGTAGCGGTCCTGGAAGGCCAGCACGATCTTGCCGGTCGGACCGTTGCGCTGCTTGGCCACGATCAGGTCGGCCTCGCCGCTGCGCTCGGTGTCCTTGTTGACCTGGTCCTCGCGGTGCAGAAAGATGATCACGTCGGCGTCCTGCTCGATGGCCCCGCTTTCCTTGAGGTCGGACAGCTGGTACTTGGGCCCCTGGTCGCCGCGGCCGCCGCGCTGCTCGGGCGAACGGTTCAGCTGGGCCAGGGCGATGACCGGGATGTTCAGCTCCTTGGCCAGTTCCTTGAGCGAGGCCGAGATGACCGCCACCTCCTGGGCCCGCGAATCGCTGCGGCGCAGGTTCTCGCCGGTGACCTTCATCAGCTGCAGGTAGTCGACGAAGACGGCGTCCACGCCCACTTCCTTGTGCAGACGCCGGGCCCGGGTCTTCATCTCGATGATCGACAGCGAGGCCGAGTCGTCGATGTAGAATCTGGTCTGCTCCAGACGCTGCGCGGCCAGTTCCAGGTCGCTCCACTCCTTGGGGGTGAAGTGCGGCCGGCCGGTGCGGATGGCGGCCATGCCCACCCGCGACTCGATGGCCAACAGGCGCATCATGATCTGCACCCGCGACATTTCGATCGAGAAGAAAGCCACCTTCTTGCCGGTCTTGGCCATGTTGAGGGCCACGTTCAGGGCGAAGGCGGTCTTGCCCATGGACGGGCGGGCGGCGACCACGATCAGGTCGCTGGGCTGGAAGCCGCCGGTCATGTTGTCCAGCTCGTAATAGTTCGATTTGATGCCGCTGCCCTCGCCGCGGTCGTTCTGGATGTCCTCGATCAGCTTCATGGTCTCGGGGACGGTCTTCTCGCTGGGCGAGAAACCCAGACGGATCTCGCTGTCGGCGATCTTGATGATCTCTTCCTGCAGGCTCTCCAGGATGTCCTCGGTCTGGGCGGCGGGTTCCAGGCCGCGCTGCACCGTACCCTCGGCCAGCTGGATGACCCGGCGCAGGGCGGCGCGGTCGCGGATGACCTCGATGTAATCCTTGATGCTGACCTGATCGGGGATGCCGTCGATCAGTTTGTTGAGGTAATCGTAGCCGCCGGCGAACTTGATTTCCTTGGTTTTCTCCAGTTCGCCGGCGACGGTGACCGTGTCCACCGCCGTGCGCGCCTCGTAGAGACGCGATACGGCCGCAAAGATGATGCGGTGTGAATCACGGTAGAATTCGGAAGCGGAGAGGCGCTCGAGCACCTCTCCGATATAGCGGTTGTCGACCAGCACCGCCCCGAGCACCGCCCGTTCGGCGAACTCGTCGTGGGGCAGCGACCGGTCGGAATCAGCCGCTGATCTGGCCACGGTTATTCTTGGGCGGGCGCTTCGGCCTTGACCTCGGCTTCACCGCCCTCGCGCAGCACCTTGATGGGGATCAGGGCGTCGACGCCTTCGAACAGGCGCACCGTGCAGCTGTACTCCCCGAGTTTCTTGATCTGCTCCTTGAGGTGGATCCGTTTGCGGTCGATGCTGAGACCCTTGGCTTCGAGGATCTCGGCGATCTCCATGGTGGTCACCGAGCCGAAGAGGACATCGTTCTCGCCAGCCTTCTTGGTGATTTCCAGGACCAGCGCTTCCAGCTTCTTCTTCTGTTCCTCGGCGCCCAGTTTTTCCAGGGCCAGCTTTTCCTCGTGCTTCTTGCGGATGAACACCATGCGGTTGATGTTCTCCTGGGTGTTCTTGAGGGCCAGCCCCTTGGGCAGCAGGTAGTTGCGGGCGTAACCGGCCTTGACCTCGACCACGGTTCCCAGACGGCCCAGGGTTTCGATATCAGCGTTCAGGATGACTTTCATGCTTCACCTCTACTGCCCTTCGGTAAAGCGCATCAGCCCCATGTGACGGGCCCACTTGATGGCTTTGGCCAGCTGCTTCTGGTGGTAGCGGCAGGCGCCGCTGACCCGGGCGGGCAGAATCTTGCCGGTCTCGAGCACGTAGCGCTCCAGCACCTTGGCGTTCTTGTAGTCGATGAACTGAATGCGATCCTTGCAGAAATGGCAGAACTTGCGACGGGAGAAATAGAATTTTTTCTGGCCCTGTCCCTGACCACCCTGACCCGGACCCTCTCTTCTGGCCGGACCGGCGCCACTGCTGTTATTCCTCATTTTCTTCCTCCGTCAAATCCGATTCCTCTCCGCTTGCGGCGCCCTCGCCTCCGCTCTCCTGCTCGTCGGCATGACGTTTGGCGGCCAAACGGTCGTTGCGGGTCCATTTCTTGACCAGCTTGTTGGTCTTCTGCAGTTTGTCGTCGAGTCTGAGAATGAGAAAACGGATCACCTTCTCGTTGAGTTTGAGACGACGTTCGATGGCGCCGACTTCGTTGGCCTCCATCTCCGCCTTGATGAAGACGTACACGCCTTCCTGGTGCTTCTCGATCGGGTAGGCGAGACGTTTCCGTCCCCAGTTGTCGACCTTTTCCACATTGGCCTGGGCTTTTTCGAGCAGCTGCATGACGCCCTGCACGACGGCCTCGGCCTCTTCTTCCGTGATATCGGGCGTAATGATGAACCCGATCTCAAATTGACGCTTCATGTAAAGCCTCCTTATGGACTTCCAGCCCCCGATTTTTCAGTTCAGGCTTACCGGGGGCAAGGAGTGATATGTTATGCCTTCGCCGCCGGAGCCGCAGCCGGGGTGGCGGCCGCAGCCGCAGCCGGAGCCGCTTCGGCAGTCTCGGCGGCAGGTTCGGCCGCCTTGGCTTCTTCCTCGTACTTGTTGGTGACCATACAGATCACCATATGGGGATCGGACATGCAACGGATATCGTCACCCAGCTTGAGGTCTCCGTACTTGATCGACTGGTTGAGATGCAGATCGCTGATGTCGACGCTGACCGCGTTGGGAATGGCCGCCGGCAGACACTGGATACGGACTTCGCGGTTGACGACCTCGAAGAAACCGTCCTCGTTCTTGACGCCGTAGGCCTCGCCGGTCACATGAATGGGCACGTTGACGACAACCGCACGGTTGACATCGACGCGCACGAAATCGACATGGATGACCCGGTCGGTCAGATGGTCGTACTGGATGTCCTTGAGCATGGCGTCCACGCTGTGCCCCTCGCGCTGGATGGACAGCAGGGTGTTCTCCCCTTTCTCGGACTTGAGGATCCGCTTCATGTCTTCCTGAGTGATGGCGATGGCCAAAGCATCTTCCTGGCCGCCGTAGATGATGGCCGGCATCTTCTTGGACCGCCGCAGACTCTTATTCAGCTTCTTGCTGATCTCATGCCTTGACTCGGCTTGAATGAGCAACGCATTATCCATATTTCACCTCTTAAGAAACGTTAAACGAATAGTGTCGAGACCGAAGTCTCCCTGTGTATGCTGTTGATGGCGTCGGCGAACAGCTTGGCCACCGACAGAACTTCGATTTTCGCACAGTCTTTCTTGTCGCCGAGCAGGGGCACGGTGTCGGTGGTGTAGACCTTCTCGATCGGAGTCTGGCCGAGACGCTCGATGGCCTTGCCCGAGAAGATACCGTGGGTGCAGGCGGCGTAAACCTTGCCCGCGCCGTGTTTCTTGAGGGCCTTGACCGTCTCGCACAACGTGCCGGCCGTATCGATGATGTCGTCGACGATCAGGCAGGTTTTGCCGTCGACCTCGCCGATGATGTGCATGATCTCGGCCACGTTGGCCTCGGCGCGGCGTTTGTCGGCTATGGCCAGACCGGCGTTCAGCTTGCGGGAAAAGGCGCGCGCCCGTTCGACGCCGCCGGCGTCGGGGGAAACGACGACCAGGTTGTCCAGCTTCATGGCCGCAAAGTGCGGGATGAAGATCGGCAGGGCCATCAGGTTGTCCACCGGGATGTTGAAAAAGCCCTGGATCTGGTTGGCGTGCAGGTCGATGGCCAGCACCCGGGTGTAGCCGGCGGTCTGCAGCAGGTCGGCCAGCAGCCGGGCCGAGATGGGCACGCGGGGACGGTCTTTGCGGTCCTGGCGGGCGTAGGCGTAATAAGGGACGACAGCGGTGATGCGGTTGGCCGAAGCCCGCTTGAAGGCGTCGGCCATGATCAGCAGCTGCATGATGTGGAAATTGATGTCGGTGGTCATGGACTGGACGACGAAGACATCGGAGCCGCGGACATTCTCATGACTCTGAAAGCGGATTTCACCGTCGGAGAACACGCCCATGGCGGCCTGGCCCAGGGGCCGGTCCAGGTAGGCGGAAATCTGCTGAGCCAACGGCAGGTTGGAAGACCCCGAGAAGATCAAAAATTTTTCTTCGTTCATGCTCATGCCATCCTAAAAACTGGGGCGGGAGGATTCGAACCTCCGAAAATGTCGGTGCCAAAGACCGATGCCTTACCGCTTGGCTACGCCCCAATACGGTCCAGGTACTGGGAACGGCGGGTCCCGCAGCACCATCGCACTTGTCGATACCTTTTTTTCAGCCATTCGCAATCCGGTCCGTCAGCACGGCCGCCGGTAAATCCGAGCAGCGTCGAACCGCTTCCGCTCATCAGCACAACCTGGCAGCCTGCCTGCCGCATATCCGCCTCCGCAGCCTGGATCTGAGGATATAGACGAACGGTGACCGGCATCAGCTGGTTGACCAGACATGATGGATCAGCGGTGCGTAAAAAGGTTTCTATTGTACTGTCAGACGTCCGATTTGTCAAGCTGAACTGCGAAAAAACCCGGGCGGTGGAGACTTCGATCTCCGGGGTCAGGGCCAGGAAGGGCGGCATGTCCAGGTCCGCCAGCGCCTGGACCTTCTCGCCGATCCCTTCGACCAGTGCCGTACCCCCCTGCAGAAAAAAGGGCACGTCGGCCCCCAGAGACATGGCCAGCCCGATGGCCGCATCGGTCGTCAGGTCCAGCCCGAAGCGTCGGCACAGAAAACGGAAAAAGGCGCCGGCGTTGCCACTGCCGCCGCCCAGACCGGCCCCGGGCGGAATCGTCTTGCGGACGGTCAGGCGCAGCGAATCCAGACAGGCGAAGCGTTCGTGCAGGCTCCGGTAGGTGCGGTGCAGGATATTCCGCTCGTCCCAGGGCACGGTCGGCAGGTCGCCGGCCAGTTCCAGACTGCCCCGCCCCGGCCGGGTCTCGATGCGCAGGTCGTCGTACCAGTCGATGGTCTGAAACACGGAGCGCAGCAGGTGATAGCCGTCCGGCCGCCGGCCGGTGATGATCAGGCCAAGGTTGACCTTGGCCGAACTGTGAATTTCAGTCGGGGCGCTCATCGTTCACCAACTCGGCCAGATCCAGTCTGAGCCAGTCCGAATACTCCTGACGCCGGGGCAGAGCCTGCCTCCGGAACGACCGCTGCAGAACCGTCAGCTGCCAGCGGCCGAGCGGGCCGTCCAGTTCGGCCTCCTGCCAATCCGCCCCCTGGCCGCGGCGGATCGTCAATTCGCCGAGTTCGGGGCGCTGCGGCGGCAGCCGGCCCTGCAGCAGCAGGGTCGACAGTTCGTTCCAGTCCAGCGGCAGGTCCCAGAGCGCAGCCATCATGTCGCCGACCGCTCCCTGCCAGTAGGCCTTGCGCCGGGGACTGAACAGGGTGGCCGCCCCGTCTTCGACTTCCAGCTTCAGGACCACCTGGTTGAGGGGACTCAGAAACAGGATCATGCCCTGCCGTTCGCGGATTTTGACCATGACCCGTCCGCCCTTCATCCTGCCGTCGATCTGCCGGCGGGCGCGGATGACCAGATCGTGGTAACCGGCCGCCTCCGGACCGCCCGGACGGGGTTTGGGAATGGACAGGCAGGCGCAACCGCCCAGCAGCAGCAAAACGAGGAGGCACAGGCCTGGGAAGCGTGGGCCGTGATGCGTGTGCCGTAAACAGTCCATTTCTCTCAACCTTCTAAACCTTCTCAACTTTCTCAACCTTCCCCCCCTGCCCCTTCCGCTCCAACTCCCGCAGCAACTCGGCCAGCATGCGCCCGTAGGCCGGGTTGGCCGAAACGCGCAGCAGGGTGTTGATCATGAGCTGCAATTCCTCGCAGACCAAACGCCGTTCCTCCTCGTTGCCGAACGGGTAACGGCGTAAAAAATCGATGAACGGGAGCGGGTCGGCATCGGCCTGATCCTCGAAGAGCACCATCACCCCGTCCAGGATCCGGCGGCGGAAATCTTCGTCCCGGTTCGTCTCCAACAGCTTGGCGCAGGCGACCAGCCATTCCCCCTGCAGGCCGGGCATGGTCCGGCAGACGGCGAAAAGACGCTCGAGCGGGACAGCGGCCAGCGGAAACCAGTGGGGAAGGTGCCGGATCAGCGCCGATTGCACCGCCGGCGGCACGCCGCCCTGCAGCAGTTCCCAGGCCCGTCGGGCCGCAGCCCGATCGGCCGTTTTCAACAGGCCGGCGGCCAGGCTGACCAGCAGCTCGTCATCGCTGCCGGCATGAAAGTAGGGCAACAGCTGGCGGTGAAAGTCACGGCAGTCGCCGGCGCAGAGCGCGCGCAGCAACAACTTGGAGCGGTCCCCCTGCAGGCGGTCGAGACGGTCCAGGCAGGCCCGGGCGTAACCGTGTTCGAGCAGCCAGGCGGCGTAGAGTTCCAGCAGAGTCTGGTCCGTCTCCCACTCCAGTCCGTCCAGCAGCTGCGGCGCCAGCCGCTGGGCATCGGCGGCGCTCGCCGCCTCCAGCAGGGCTGTCTTCTCCGCGGCGCTCAACTGCGACAGGGACTCGTACAGCTCCGTTCTGGACCGGACATCGAGCAGCGGCAGACTCCAGATGAGCACGAAGCGGCGCAGCTCCGGTCGGCTTTGCGGAAACAGTCCGCTCAGAACCCGACCGATACGCTCGGCCTTCGGCGAGGAGCGGACGCAGCGGCACAGGGCCCGCAGCATCTCCTGGAGCGTGTCGGCGGGCAGGTAGGCCCAGTCGCTCTGCAGACGGTCCAGCAGGGACCCGGCCAGCAGCGGATCGGCGCACAGACCGGCCAGCCGGGACAGAACCGCCAGCTCCGGACCGCACAGCAGCCGCAGCGGCGCAATCAGCAGCTCGCGGGCCTCCCGGTCAAGTCGAGCGGCCAGCGCCTCCAGACCGGAAAACGGATCGCGGTGCGACGGCCTTCCGAGCAGCAGACTGTGAAAATGCAGGATGGCGCGGTCCTCCCGGCACAGGACCGCGATCTGGTCCTGCGCCATTTGCACGATCTCCGGCCGCTGGCATTTTTCCGCCAGTTCCCGGCAGAAACGGTACGCGGCCAGGCTGTGGCAGGCCGACAATGCCCGCAGGGCCGCTTTGGCCAGCTGCACCGGAACCTCGGCCAAAATGAAGGAGCGCAGACAATCCAGCAGTTCCGGCCAGGCCAGTTGTCCGGCGAGTTGCAGAAGCACCGAACGGGTGTGCAGAGAACGATCCGGGTTGCCCAGTTCCCGTTCCAGAAATGCCAGCCCGTCGGCCCGGTTCATCCCGGTCAGGCGGTCGCGCAGACGGGACACCAGCAGCGGCGGCCGTTCGTACTGGGCCGGATCGAGCAAGAGTCGCAGCAGGGCGGAGACCTGATTTTCCGGTTCCGGGTTCATGGCCTCCATTATACCTTAGATGACGAAGCGGTTCACCAGATCCTCCAGCTGACCGGCGTTACCCTTCATCGTCCGGGACGTGGCCGTCAGCTGCTCGACCAGGTAGCTGTTCTGTCCGATGACGTTTTCCAGCTGACCGACGGCGCTGTTGATCTGTTCGATGCCGGTGCTCTGCTCCCGGGAACCGTGGGTGATCTCGCCGATCATCGTCACCAGCTGTCGGAGCATGTCCACGATCTCGCCGAAGAAACGCGAGGTCTCCTGGACCAGTTCCATTCCCTTCTGGGTCGATTTGACGTTCGCGGAGACGATGGTCTGGATGGATTTGGAGGACTCGGCCGTCTTCTGCGCCAGGTTGCGCACCTCGGCGGCCACGACGGCGAAGCCGCGTCCGGCATCCCCGGCCCGGGCCGCTTCCACGGCGGCGTTGAGAGCCAAGAGATTGGTCTGGAAGCTGATATCGTTGATGACGTTGACGATTTTGTCTATCTGGCGGCTGGAGTCGCTGATGACGCTCATGGTGCCGGTGACATTGTCCATCAGTTCGCGGTTGGCTTCCACCTTGGAGCGGAATTCTTCGAGACGACCGCCGATGGCTTCCGAATTTTCGTGGTTGCGGGCGACGATGGCGGTGAAGCCCTCCAGGGTGGTGTTGGTCTGGGTGATCGAGGCCGCCTGTTCGTTGGTGCGCATGGCCAGGTCGGAACTGCCGTTGCTGATTTCTTCGGTGGCCTGGTTGAGCTGATGGCTGGCCGTCTTGACCTGGGTGATGATCTCCACCAGGGCCACCATGAAACGGTTGAAGTTGTCGGACAGTTCACCGACCTCGTCGCGGGTTTTCACGTCCAGACGGACGCGCAGGTCGCCCTGCCCCTGCGACAGCTCGCTCATCAGGCGGTTGGCGCTGTGCAGCGGCCTGAGCTGACGGCCGATGAACAGGAAAGACCAGGTTCCGATCAGCAGGAGGACGATCAGACCGCCGATGAGCATGGCGCGGCGGATCGAAGCCGTGGCCTGTCGGGTGGCCTCCTCGGAAACGGCCATGACCAGACGGCCCAGCACCTCCCGGTTCTCCGGGTTGACGACGTCCGTCGAGAACAGACTGCAGTCCGTTCCGGCCAGGCGGTCGCTGCGCACCAGCACGTCGCCGTAGACCCGGTCGCTGCTGAACGGTTTCAACTCTTCGAACCGACCGACCCCGGCCAGGCGCTTGTCGGCCTTGTCGAAGACGGCGGCGGCGGTCATGGCCGGGTCCTTGAGCAGATTTTTAAGGGAGGAGTTGAGCACTTCGATGTCCTGAAACAGCAGGGAATTCCACATCCCTTCCGCCGACACCTTGGCCAGCGTCAGTCCCTTGTTGCGATCCATCGCCCCGATGGCCCGGCCGGACACCGATATGGCCCAGAACATCAGGCCGATGATCAGCACCAGAAACCCGGCCAGAATCGGTCCGACGATTTTCAGTTTGAGACTGCGCTTCATGTTTCCTCCAAATACCATAAAATTTTGGGCAAAACCAGGTGATGGTACTCGAAACGGACCGGACATGTCAAGCCATTTCCCAGGAAAATCATCCCTTGGGCAAATTCATGACCTTGAGTTCCAGAATGAAGGTCTCCAACAGCAGCTGGGCACTGGCTTCGCCGGCCTGCTTGCTCTCGTAATCGAGTTGGTAGAGCAGCTGCAGGATGCGGCGCAGGTGGGCGTCGGACACTGTCTGCACCATGCGCAGAAATCGGTTGAGGATGAACGGCGGCTGCTTGAGGATGCGGCCGATTTCCGCGTTGGCCACCCGGTTCTTCTGCAGCAGTTTGGCCATGAGCACCTTGTTGTAGTGGGTAACCAGGGTGCCGACGATCACCGGCGGTTTGACCCCGTTGATGACCAGGTACTTCAGGATCGACATATAACCCTGGACATCCAGCTTTTCCACGGCGTCGATCAGATCCCAGATCGAATGGGTGGTCATGCCGGTCACCAGTTTTTCGACATCCTCGACGGCCACTTCCTGCCCCGGAGCCGCCGACGCCAGCACTTTGGGCACATGGGGCAGCAGGCGCAACGGTTCGTCGGCCCACAGCTCGAACATCCGGGCCATGGCCACCGCGCCCAGTCTGACCCGGCTGGCCTCGGCCTGGGAGCGGATCCAGGTTTCGATCTCGCGGGAATCCGCCTGGTCCAGATCGATCCAGGCCAGGTTGCCGGCTTCCAATTTCGCGGCCAGGGCGTCCAGCTTCTGCTTGCGGAACAGTTTGAAGTCGTCGGGACTGAACTCGAGGGACAGGTAGACGACGATCAGGGTGTTGGGGTTGGGATCCTGCACGTAATCCAGCAGCAATTGCAGATCCTGGGCATCGGGTACGGCCTTGCCCTTGTCGCGCAGGATGTAGACCAGCAGTTTGCGTTCCTGAACGAAAAAGGAAGCGCTGCCGGCCTCGGCCAGCAGTTCGGCCCAGGAACAGGCCTCGTCGCCGTCCTGATAGATGCGCCGGCAGTTGAGCGGGCTCACTTCCCTTAAGAAATGCCGCGCCGCCCAGGCGATCAGCCATTCGCCGACGAACTCGTAATAGCCGGACAACAGCAGCAGGGGGACCGGCGGCAAGCCGCCTTTATCGTTGTTGAGCAGGCGGAAGGCCGTGGTGCGGAGCATCAGAATTCGTCGAAAATCAGCGACAGCAGCCCGGAAGCCATCTCTTTGGCGATGCGTTTGAGGGTGTCGTTCTCCATGGCGAAGAAATTGCCCTGATCGGTCTGGTAACTGTCCTTGTAGTTGAGACCCTTGCGCTCGTAGAGCAGGCGGTTGTCGCGGTTGTCGATCAGGCGGACGTCGACGCTGACCGAGACCGAGTAGCGGGCGGTGCCGCCGCCGGCCAGCAGGTCGACCGGGGTCACCTGGAAGGTGTTGATTGTCCCCTCCATGGTCAGATCGGCCGCCGCTATGTCGGCAACCAGGTCCAGACCGCTGCGGCGCACCAGACCGTCACGCAGGCTTTCGGTGACGAAGCCCGCCGCCTCGGCCGAGCTGCTGTTGTTATCGAACAGCGGCAGGAAGATGGTCTGGGCGTCGTCCGGGATGATCGACGCCCCGCTGCCGACCAAACGGTAGCCGCAGGACCAGGTCAGAGACAACGACAGAGCCAGCAGAATTATGTTTAGCTTCTTTTTCATTTGACTACGAAACTGAGCATCTTGTCCGGCACGTAGATGGTTTTGACGATCGTTTTTCCCTGCAGCCAGGGTTTGATCTTTTCCAGCTCCTGCGCCTGCCGGCTGGCCTCGGCCTCGTCCAGGCCCAGGGCGACGACCAGCTTGTCGCGGATCTTGCCGTTGATCTGGATCATCAGGTTGACGGTTTGGGCGTCGATCTGCCGCTGGTCGTATGCCGGCCAGCCCTGGTTGTCCAGCAGCTCGTCGTGACCCAGCCGCGCCCACAACTCGTTGGCGAAGTGCGGGGTGAAGGGAGCCAGCAGCTGCAGCAGGATTTCCAGACTGTGCCGCAGCAGGCCGGGTTCGGCGCGCAGGGCCTCCTCGTTGCCGTTGAGCTGGTTGAAAAACTCCATCATGGCGGCGATGGCCGTATTGAGATGGAAACGGTCCTCGATGTCCTCGCCGACCTTCTTGATGGTCTTGTGCAGCTTGATGAGCAATTCCCGGCCGGCCGGACTGTCGCTGTCCGTCCGGGTCGGAGCCGAACGCAGCTCCGGCTGGAACCGTTCGTAAAAGGACCAGACCCGCTGCAGGAAGCGGTGGCAGCCTTCGACGCCCTTGTCGCTCCACTCCAGGCTCTTTTCGGGCGGGGCGGCGAACAGGACGAACAGGCGGGCCGTATCGGCTCCGTACTGGCGGATCAGGGCGTCGGGGTCGACGATGTTGCCCTTGGATTTGGACATTTTGCTGCCGCCCAGCGTGACCATGCCCTGGGTCAACAAGTGCGGAAACGGCTCGGGCTGATCGGTCCAGCCGAAATCGCGGAACAGTTTGCAGAAAAAGCGGGCGTATATCAGGTGCAGGATGGCGTGCTCGATGCCGCCGATGTACAGGTCGACCGGCATCCAGGCCTTGGCCGCCTGCGGGTCGAAGGGCAGGGACTCATGACGGCCGCAGTAGCGGAAGAAGTACCAGGAGGAGTCGAAAAAGGTGTCCATGGTGTCGGTTTCGCGCCGGGCCGGAGCGCCGCACTTGGGACAGACGGCGTGGCGGAAAGTCGGGTGCTTTTCCAGAGGCGAACCACCCTCGTAGCTGAATTCGACATCCCGGGGCAGGATCACCGGCAGGTTCTCCAGCTTTTCGGGCACGATGCCGCAGCGGTCGCAATAGACCATGGGGATGGGCGTACCCCAGTAACGCTGCCGGGACACGCCCCAGTCGCGCAGGCGGATCATGGTCCGCAATTCGCCCTGGCCCTTTTCCTGGAGCAGACGGCCCATGCGCTGTACCGCCTCGTCCGTGGACAGGCCGCTGTAGGAACCGGACTGGATCAGGTAGCCTTTGTCGCTGCGGACTTCGCGGACGGTCTCCTGGGCCGGGCTGTCGGGTGCGGGCACGATCACTTCGCGGATCGGCAGTCCGTATTTGACGGCGAACTCGAAATCGCGCTCGTCATGGGCCGGTACCGACATGATGGCCCCCGTACCGTAATCCATGAGCACGAAATTGGCCAGCCAGATCGGAATCTTCTCGCCGCTGAACGGGTTGACGGCGTACTTGCCGGTGAAAAAGCCTTTTTTGTCGGTCTCCTCACGGCTGCTCAGGCGGTCCTTTTCGACTTCCCGGATGAAGGCCCGGGCCGTTTCCCGGTCGGGGTGGTCGGCGAGCAGGGTTTCGACCAGGGGATGCCGGACCGACATGGCGAAGAAGGTGGCGCCGAAGATGGTGTCCAGTCGGGTGGTGAAAATCTGGATGGACAGATCGCTGCCGTCGACCGGAAAATCGACCATGGCGCCGAAGCTCTTGCCGATCCAGTTCTTCTGCATGGTCAGCACTTCCGGCGGCCATTTTTCCAGCAGTTTGTGATCCTCGAGCAGGGCGTCGGCGTACTCGGTGACGCGCAGGAACCACTGCTCCAGGTTGCGGGATTCGACATGGGATTCGCAGCGCCAGCACTTGCCGTCCTCCACCTGCTCGTTGGCCAGCACCGTCTGGCAGCCCGGGCACCAGTTGACCTCGGAAGCCTTCTTGTAGGCCAGCCCCTTCTCGAACATCTTGATGAAGATGTACTGGTTCCAGCGGTAATACTCGGGCAGACAGGTGGTCACTTCCCGTTCCCAGTCGTAGCTGAGACCCAGGCGTTTGAGCTGATCGCGCATGTTGTCGATATTGCTCAAGGTCCAGTCCTGAGGATGGACACCGCGGTCCTTGGCGGCGTTCTCTGCCGGCAGACCCAGGGAATCCCAGCCGATGGGATGCAGGACTTCGAAACCTTTCATTTTCTTGTAGCGGGCGATGACGTCGCCGATGGAATAGTTGCGCACATGCCCCATGTGAATCCGACCCGACGGGTAGGGGAACATCTCCAGGCAATAGTATTTGGGGCGCGGCGAATCCCCCGAGGCGCGGAAAGTGCCTTCCTGCCGCCAGCGTTCCTGCCACTGCAATTCAATGGTATCGAAATTGTAAGCCATAGTCTACGGTCTCCTGGACTGGGTATCGAGGTAATGGCGATATTATACGACAGAGGCCCGGGCTTGGCAAACGGAATGAAAGCGGTCGCTGCGGGGGCGGGCCCAAAACCCGCCCCCGTCAAATTATACGACCCTTTTCAATTCCACGGTGAAATGGCGCATGATCGGCGCCTCCCAGGTGATCTCCAGCCCGCTGCGGATCTGCTCGCGCCGCTGCCAGACCTGGTTGAGGGCGGCGGCGACATAGGCCATGTGGTTGTCGGTGTAGGTCCGCCGGGGCACGGCCAGACGCAGCATCTCGCGCTCGGGGTAGCGGTTCTGCCTGGTCTCGGGATCGCGATCGGCCAGCAGGGTGCCGATCTCGACGGCCCGCACGCCGCCTTCGATGTAGAGCTCGACGCCCAGCAGCTGGGCCGGCAGCTGGCTCTGCGGGATGTGCGGGAAGAAACGTTTGGCGTCGACGAAAACGGCGTGGCCGCCGACCGGCTCCATGATGGGGATCCCGTAGGCGCGGATCTGTTCGCCCAGGTAGCGGACCTGGCGGATGCGCGATTCCAGGTAGTCGTCGCTGGTGCCCTCGTCCAGGCCGACGGCCAGGGCGGCCATGTCCCGCCCGCTCATGCCGCCGTAGGTCAGGTAGCCCTCGAACATGATGTTGAAAGTGGAGGCCTGCCGGTAGAGTTCCTGATCGCGCAGGGCGATGAAACCGCCGATGTTGACGATGGCGTCCTTCTTGCTGCTCATGGTCATGCCGTCGACGTAGGCCATGACCTCGCGCACGATCTCCTTGACCGTCTTGCCGGACTGTCCGGGCTCGCGCGTCTTGATGAAGTAGGCGTTCTCGGCGAAACGGGCGCCGTCGACGAACAGCGGCACTCCGAAGCGTTTGCACAGGGACGAGACGGCGGCCAGGTTCTCCAGCGATACGGGCTGACCGCCGCCGGAATTGCAGGTCATGGTGACGATGACGAAGGGGATCTGGCTGCGCGGATGGGACGACAGCACCTTCTCCAGCTTGTCCAGATCGACGTTGCCTTTGAAGGGATGGTCCAGGGCCGGGTCGAAGGCCTCGGCGATGGTACAGTCCACGGCGTGGGCGTGACGGAATTCGATATGACCCTTGGTGGTGTCGAAATGCGAGTTGCCCGGGATGATGTTGCCTTCCTTTACCAGGACGGAAAAGAGCACGTTCTCGGCGGCGCGGCCCTGGTGGGTGGGCAGGACGTAGGGAAAGCCTAGAATGTCGTGGATGGCGTCGCACAGTTCCTGAAAGGAACGGGCCCCGGCGTAGCTCTCGTCACCGCTCATCATGGCCGACCACTGGCGGTCGCTCATGGCCCCGGTGCCCGAATCGGTCAACAGGTCGACGAAGACGTCGCGGCTGGCCAGTTTGAACAGGTTGAACTTGGCCCCTTCGATGGCCGCCAGCCGTTCTTCCCGGTTGCTGCGGCGGATGGTCTCGATGCTTTTTATTCGATACGGTTCAGCGAATGGAAACGACATGTTTTCTCCTCAATAGTTGTTTTTTTTGTGTCGGGACGATGAAAAAGGGGAAAACTCAGAAGGGCGGAACGGTCACCCAGGCGGTGACGTCGCAGAACGTGCAGGCGGCGAACAGGAAATGGGGCGCCATGTTCAGCATGGTGCAATATTAACTTTTTTTGGGGACTTACACAAGCCTGTCGTTCTAAAGCCAGACGGCAGAGATCTCATGGCGTCTTCCGGGCGCTACGACATCCTGGCGCCGGCCTGTTGAAAAATCACCCCATAACGGCGATTCCGCCGACTTGACTTTTTATATATGCATCGTATAATTACATGTATATTTTTTACATTATTATTGTATGGCGCCCCGTATCGGGCGTTTTGGGGGGATGACCGGTCATGGCAAGCAAAGCCTACGCCGCCCACGAGCAGGCGACCGCCGGGGCGGTGATGCTGATCAAGATGGTTCTGGGCGCGGCCCTGAGCGGACTGCTCGTCGGTCTGCTGACTCTGTGGATCGGCGTCGACCGCATCGACGCCCGCTTCGCCGCCCGCGGCTTTCCGCCCGGCTCGATCCGCAGCTTCCTGGTCAACCACCACCTGCTGGTCAAAATCCCCCTGCCGCTGAGCATGGACACGCCGCCGCAATTTGCCGACTTCATGCCCCTGCCCAGCGTGCTCCGCCGCGAATACAACCGCCTGCTGCGCCTGCGCTTCCAACAGGCCCGCAGCGGCCGACTGCTCGAACAGGCCGTCGCCGACAGTCACCGTCTGGGGGTGCTGGCCCTGATCCTGTTCCTGCTGACCGGCGCGGCCTATTACCTCTTCTTCGCCTGCAAATCCAAAAAAATCCAGCGTGAATCCCATGTCAAGGGCGCCCGCCTGCTGAGCGGCGAGCAATTCAGCGCCAGAATCGACCGGCTCTGGCCGGACCCGCAGTCGCTGACCATCGGCTCCATCCGCTTCCCGCGCAGCCGCGAATCGTTTCACAGCCTGGTATACGGCGCCTCCGGCTCGGGGAAGTCGACTCTGCTCAACCAGCTGCTGGCCGCCCTCCTGGCCCGGCAGAGCCGGCTGAACCTGAACGAGAAATTCATCGTCTACGACGTCAAGGGCGAATACCTGGCCAAACATTACACCCCGGAGCGGGGGGATGCCGTCTTTTTCCCCTTCGACGCCCGTTCGCTGCGCTGGCGCCTGTTCAACGAACTGCTCGCTGCCGACGGCCGCAGCCTGGACAGGGCCATGGTCGACGTGGTCTCGGCCATCCTGTGCAGTCCGCCCTCCCAGAAGGAAAGCAAGAACGAATACTTTTACACCGCCGCCGCCGAGGTGCTGCGGGCCGTATTCCTGATTCTGCATGCCCGCGGCACCCTGCTGAACGGCGATCTGGCCGCCATGCTCGGCCTGGGCCGCACCGAGCTGGCCGGTCTGGTCCGCGACTACCTGCCCCAGGCCGAATGGTCGGTGCTCGAGCATCTGGAGGCCGCCGAACAGGCGGCCGGGGTGCTGGGCGTACTCAACAACCAGATGCGCTTCTTGCGCTACCTGCACGGTCTGGACGGGGATTTCAGCCTGCGCGGCTTCATCGATGGCCAGGAGAGCGCCGTGCTGTTCCTGATGAACCTGCCCCGGCTGGCTGAAATCTTCCGGCCGCTGCTGACCTTCGCCATCGATCTGATGATCCGTCACGCGCTGTCCCTGCCCGATTGCACCGAACGCCGCATCCGCTTCTTTATCGACGAGCTGGGCTCGCTGGGCAAGATCGACAGCCTGCTGCGCTTTCTGACCCTGTCCCGTTCCAAAGGCGGTTGCCTGTACGTTTCCAACCAGGAAGAGGGCTCTATCCGCGAACTGTACGGCGACAAACTGAGCGAATCCTTCAACAACAACTTCGCCAGCCTGATGGTCTTCCGGCAGAACGACGAGAAATCGGCCGCCTCGATGAGCAAGCAGCTCGGCGAACAGGAAGTCATCAAACGTTCGGAATCCCATTCCTTCTCGCCCTCGTCCATGGGCGACCGTCTGTCGGTCGGCGACCAGCAGAAGCGCGAAACCCTGATCAGTTATTCCCAGCTGCAGCACCTGGCCGACCTGGAGTTCTACTACCGGCTCGCCGGCGTGGGCACGGCCCTGTTCCGGGTACCGGCCGTCTTCCTTGCCGAGCGCCACGCCCACCACTGCGAACGGCCCGGCGCCACGGTACCGGCCTCCCTTGACATTTGCGCGGTCGACTCTTAAAGTCAAGCTGTACGCAGACGAGAGGTGAACCATGCCCGCCAAGAAAAAAGCCAGCGCACCGAGCCGCGCCGAGAACGGTCAGCCGCCCATGCCGCCCACATTTCGCACCCGCTCCTTCATGGTCATCTTCGCCCTGGCGGCCCTGCTTGCCTACCTGATCTTCAAACCGTTCATCGTTCCCGGCGTCCTGGCCCTGATCACGGCCTGCCTGCTGCGTTCCCTGTACCTCTTCTATCTGCGGCTGTTCGGTAACCGCGAATCCCTGGCCTCGGGCACCACCCTGCTGACCGTGGTCATGGTCATCCTGATCCCCATGTCCCTGGTGATGCTGATGCTGATCCGCGAGGGCATCCGCTTCGTGTCCTACGCCCAGGCCAACATCCACACCTGGCTGCAGGCGGTGATCGGTTTTCTGGAAAAGCTGGCCCGCGACTACCCGTTCCTGCAATTGGAAAAAATCGATTTCAGCGCCCTGCTGCCCCGCGTCGTCGACGAAACGCTCAAATTCGTCATGAACCTGCTCAATTCCGCCGCCCAGGGTGGCGCGACCTTCGTCTTCCAGCTCATCGTCTTCCTCTTCTGCCTCTATTACTTCTTCATCGACTGGCAACGCCTGGGCGCATGGATCGAAAGCCACAGCCCGTTCGAAACCAGCCACAACCAACAGGTATTCGCGCAGTTCATCTCCATGGGCCGCTCGGTGCTGAAGAGCACCCTGATCATCGGCGTCATCCAGGGCGTGATCGGCGGACTGGCCCTGGCCTTGACCGGTTTTCCGTCACCGATCTTCTGGGGCGTGGTCATGATCCTCCTGTCCCTGCTGCCGGTGATCGGTTCAGTCGTGGTCTGGGGCCCGGCCGGGGTCATCCTGCTGTTCGGCGGCCGTCCGCTGGCCGGGATCCTGCTGCTGCTGTTCGGCCTGATCGTCATCAGCAACATCGACAATTTCCTGCGGCCCAAACTGGTCGGCAACGAAACCTCGCTGCACCCCCTGCTGGTCTTCCTGTCGACCCTGGGCGGGATCGCCCTGTTCGGTTTCTCGGGCTTCATTCTGGGACCGGTGATCGTGGCCATGATCAGCTCGTTGCTGCAGATCTACCGGGTGGAATTGCGGCCGGCCTGGCTCAAGCTGGAAAGCCGCCATGAAAACCAGCAGTAATAACTCTTTACAGCCGATGGTAAACGGGTTATAGTCTCGGCTATGAAATCCGAGCCAAGCGAATCGACCCTGCCGTCGGCACCGTATGCCTGGACCCGCCCCCTGTTCGACCAGCTGCTGGCCCTGGGCCGACCGGATTTCATCCGCCGCCTGTTCCACCATCAGCTCGTCCCGCTCTACCTGCGCAGCGGCCATTCCAGCCTGGAAGAGCTCGATTCGGGCAGCCGGATCAACCTGGAACAGTTTTCACAGGCCAACACCCTGTGCATTCTGACCATGATCAGCCGTTTCAAGGCCGTCGCCCGTCTGCTGGACGGACAGAACGTGCGCTATGCCGTTTACAAGGGCCCGGCCCTGTCGCACCGCCTGTTCGGCGACGTCGCTGTCCGCCAGTTCGGCGATATCGACCTGCTCGTCCACCCCGGCGATTTTTTCCGGACCTTCCAGCTCTTGCTCGACGCCGGCTTCAAAGCCAAACTGCCGGCCAGCCCCTTCATCGGCGCCTACCTCGAACAATCCCGCCGCGACCTCACCCTGGGCGACGCCCACCTGCACCTCGACCTGCACCAGCAGATCGCCCGCGGACCGCGTTATTACGGCCTGCCCGAAGAGTTCTGGAACCGTCTCGACGCCATGAAGGTCTACGGTCAGTCCTACCCGACCTTGCCGCTCGAGCTGGAGCTGGTCACCCTGGCCGTGCACGCCTCCCGCCACGGCTGGGACCATTACAAGCTGGTGCTCGACTTCGCCGGCCTGCTGCTCGACGGCCGCGCCCCCGACTGGAACCTGATCGAAGGGTTGATTCAACGCTTCCAGGCCCGGACCATGTTCGACCTGGGCGTCAGCCTGGGCCGCACGCTCTTTGCCGATCTGGCCGGACCGTACCGCGTCCGGACAGCGCCGGGCGATCTCCGGCGTCACCTGGCCGTGCTGAACGAGGGCCGCTCCTACACGGACATGAGCATGCTGCGCCAGTTTTTCAAGTTGCAGAACGGTTCGCTCAACCGCTTGAAAATGGGCCTCTTCTACCTGGCCTACCCCCGACCGGAAGATCCGCTGTTGCAACGGTTCAGCCGGCCGGCCGCCGCCCGGATCCTGCCGCTCGTCCACCCGTTCCGTTCGCTGTGGCGCGCCCTGCTGCGGCCGACCGGGCAACGTTTCGATTAGGAAGCGCGATGCTCGGCGAAAACAACCCCTTCCGCCTGTTCCGCGAGGCCATGGCCCGGGAGAAACCGCAGGCCGAGTCGCTGCCCCTGGCCCAGGCCACCCCGGAATCACGCCAGGCGCTGATCCGGCTGATCGGCGCAGCGGTCAAGGTTCGCTGGAAACTGGGCCTGGGCGCCGTCATCCTGCTGCTCGTCACCAGTCTGTCGGCCCTGCCCCTGCCCCTGATCAGCCAGTACCTGATCGACAAGGTCCTGCTGGGCAGGCAGCTAGACGACCTGCTGCGGGTCATCGCCCTGCTGATCGCCCTGAAACTGGTCGGCCAGGCCGGCTCCATCTGGCAGCGTTTCCTGTTCACCCGTTTCGAAGAGAACGTGCGTCTGCAGATCCAGCGGCAGTTGATCGAACGGACCCTCAAGCTGCCCAAATCTTTTTTCGACCAGAGCAGCGTCGGCTACCTGCTCAGCCGCATCCAGGGGGACAGCCAGGGACTGCGTTTCTTTTTCTCGCAAACCCTGGTCGGCGGTCTGACGGCACTCGTCAACCTGGTCGGCGGCAGCATCATCCTTTTGCACCTGCACCTGCCGCTGGCCCTGATCACCTTGGCCACCATCCCCTTCTTCTTCGCCACCGTGCACTTTTTCGCCAAACGCTTCCACATCCTGTCGCACCATTCCATGGAAGCCGGCGCATCCATCTTCCGCTCCCTGTCGCAACAGCTGCAGCGCGTCCCCCTGCTCAAGGCCTTCGCCCGCGAGAAGGAATCGGCCAGGGAGATGGACCGTCTCAACCGCCAGGCCGTCCGCCTGAGCTACGAACAGACTGCACTGGGCAGCGCCGCCGGCCTGGCCATCGGCGTCTTCCCGGACCTGGTGCGGCTGCTGATCTACGCCTGGGGCGGCTACCTGATCATCCAGGGCCGCTGGACCCTGGGCTCGCTGCTGGCCTTCCGCGGCAGCATGAATCTGGTCTTCGGACCGGTCAGCATGCTGGGCAACCTGGAAAACCAGTACCAGGGCGCCAAGGCCTGCTTTTTGCGCATCGCCGCCCTGTACAGCGTCAGCCCGGAGGAGCCCGAAAAGGGACTGGAGATCGACCGCATCGCCGGACCCATCGTCTGGGATCGGGTCGGTTTCGCCTACGACCCGGAACGGCCGGTGCTCGAGGAACTGAGTTGCCAAATCCTGCCCGGAGAGCGACTGGCCATCGTCGGTGCCAGCGGAGTCGGCAAGACGACCTTCATCTCCCTGCTGATGGGATTCTACAAACCAGGCCTGGGCCGGATCACCGTCAACGGCCGGCCGCTGCAGGACTACCGCCTCGACCAGCTGCGCCTGCGTTTCGCCTGGGTATCGCAGCAGGTGCACCTGCTCGAGGCCTCGGTATATGAAAACCTCAGCCTGTTCTACCCTCACTGCAGCCGGTCCGAAATCGAATCCGCCTGCCGCAAGGCCAGCCTGCACGACGAGATTATGAGTTTCACCCAAGGCTACGACACGCCTGTCGGCGAGAACGGAGTGCGACTGTCGGCCGGTCAGCAGCAGCGACTCAGCCTGGCCCGGGCCCTGCTCAGCGACGCCGACGTTTTTTTACTCGACGAATTCACCGCGGCCCTGGATTCCCAGAACGCCCTGGCCGTACTCGACACCCTGGGCGAACATCTGGCCGCCAAAACCGTTCTGGTCATCACCCATTCGGCACGGGTGGCCGAGCGCATGGACCGGGTGTTCTTCCTCGACCAGGGTCGCTTGAGCGCCGTGGGCAGCCATGCCGAGCTGCTGGCGGAAAACGAGGCCTACCGTCTGGTTCTCCAGCACTGAGCAAGCCATATCGCTTTTCCCCGAAGATCTGCAGAAAGACTATATCCCGATCATTCCTGAGATCAAAAAAGGACTGCAGCTCAGCAGTACGGCAGCCTGAACCGATAACTATGCAGAAATCCTGAATATTTGGCCGTCTAGCGCCTGTTTTACATTTTATAATGTTTCAGCGGCAGTTCCCGCAATATCCCGGCGCTGTATTCGGGAGTGATGTCCCGCTGCGCTTCGGCCAGCAGTTCGTAACCGACCATGAATTTCTTGATGGTCGCCGAGCGCAGCAGGGGCGGGTAAAAATGCATGTGCCAGTGCCATTCCGGGTGCGGCCTGCCGTCGCAGGGGGCCTGGTGGATGCCCGCCGAATATGGAAAAGAAGTCTGGAACAGGTTGTCGTACTTGACGGTGACCGCCAGCAAGGCCGCCGCGAAGTCGCGCTTCTCGAAGGGATCGAGCGCCAGCAGGTCGGCCATGGGCCGGCGCGGCACGATCAGGGTCTCGAACGGCCACAGCGCCCAGAACGGCACCAGCGCCACGAAAGCGTCGTTTTCCCAGACGATGCGTTCCCGCCTGTCCAGTTCCAGACGCAGATAATCGGCCAGCAGGCTGCGAGCGGTCTTTTTATAATGGGCGGAAAAGCGCCGCGATTCCTTGCGCATTTCCATGGGCAGCGAGGACTGGGCCCAGATCTGGCAGTGGGGATGGGGGTTGCTGTTGCCCATCATGGCCCCTTTGTTCTCGAAGATCAGCACCGAAACGATGAAAGGCTGGCGCGACAGTGCGGCGAATTCGCTCTGCCAGGCCGCGATCACCTTCTCGACGGCCGCCGGCTCCATCTCGGCCAGGGTCAGGTCATGTCGCGGCGAGAAGTTGATCACCCGGCACAGTCCCGGTTCGCTGCGGGCCACCAGCAGCCGGTCGCAGTCGCAGCCCGCTTTCGCCGTATCGGCCAGCAGGGCCGAATAATCGTTGCCGAACACGAAGGTGTCCCGGTAATCCGGATTGCGCTGACCGTTGGCGCGCAGATTGCCGGGGCACAGGTAACAATCGGGATCGTAGGCCGGACGGATTTCCTGATCGGGCCGGGCCAGCTCTCCCTGCCAGGGCCGCCGGGTGCGCTGCGGCGAAACCAGCACCCATTCGCCGTTGAGAATATTCTTGCGCCGGTGCGGCCGGTCGTGGATATTCAAGCCGTTCATTCCTCCTCCGTCGGACTGCACGGATTGTCGACGACAGCGGTTCCGGCGGCGATGGCGGTGACAATGCAGCCGGCCTCGATACCGAACCTGGCCTGGTAACTCTGCAGCACCCGTCGACTCAGACCGGCGGTCGCCGCCGAGCGGACCAGGTTGATGGTGCAGCCTCCAAAGCCGCCGCCCATCATGCGCGCCCCGTAGACGGCGGCCTCCCCTTCGACCAGTTCGACCAGGTAGTCCAGTTCCGGGCAGCTGACCTGGTAATCGTCGCGCAGGCCGTAGTGGGTCTGGTACATCAACTGTCCGAACCCGTTCAGGTCACCGTTTTTCAGCAAGTCGGCGGCCTGGATCATGCGCCCGTTTTCGGCGACGACGTAGCGGCAGCGCCGGTAGACTGTTTCCTCCAGTTGCGAACGGCAGGTCTCCAGCATGTCCTCAGTCACATCGCGCAGACTGTCCACTTCGGGAAAACGCTGCCGGATTTGCTGCACGCCCCGGTTACACTCGCCGCGGCGGGTGTTGTATTCGGAACTGGCCAGTGAATGAGCGACCTTGCTGTCGAACAGGATCAGGGCGCAGCCCGGATCGTCGAGGGGCAGGGGCGTATGCTCCAGACTGCGGCAGTCTATGCGCAGGGCCTGTCCCGGCCGGCCGAACAGGTTGACGTACTGGTCCATGATGCCGCACTGAACGCCGACGTATTCGTTTTCGGCCCGCTGCGCCAGCCTGGCCAGCGCCAGTCGGTCCAATCCGATACCATAGATCTGGTTGAGGGCGAAGGCCAGGCCGGCTTCGATGGCCGCCGACGAGGACAGGCCGGCGCCCAGCGGAATGTCACCGCCGAAGACGCAATCGAAGCCGGAAATCTCATGGCCGCCGCGCAGGAACTGCTCCACCACCCCCAGCAGATAATCCGGCCAGCGCAGGGCCGATTTGTACAGCTGCGGCAGGGTGCACGACAATTCCTGATCCATGTTGACCGAGTAGAAGCGGCAGTGCCGGTCGTCGCGACGGGCCACGGCCAGCCAGATGGCCTTGCTGATGGCCGCCGGCAGAACGAAACCCTGGTTGTAATCGGTGTGCTCGCCCAACAGGTTGACCCGGCCCGGGGAACGGACCAGCAGCGGTTGTCCGCCGTAACGCGACAGGAACTCACGGTAAACGATCTTTGCGTAATCCATGGTTACCGGAAAAAATTACCAGAACATCAGGTACAAGACCGCCAGAATGGCGGCGATTCCGATCGAGAAGGCGTTGAAAACACCGTCGGTGACATAGGTCCCTCCGGCGATGACGATAGCCCTGCCATCGGCCCTGCCGCGGTTCTCCAGCAGAGAAACCAGGATCATGACGGCCACAATGATCAGAAAGACCAGACCCATGCGGTCCATGAACGGCAGTCCCGGAGCCAGGTATTTGAAGCCGGCCGACAGCGGGATGGTCAGGGCCGCGCCCCACAGGGCCGCCCGGGTGGTGGCCGGTTTCCAGAACAGACCGAGCAGGAATACGGCGAAGATGCCCGGGCTGATGAAACCGGTGAATTCCTGGATGAACTGGAAGGCCTGCTGCAGGGTCTGCAGGGCCGGAGCCACCAGCACGGCGATCAGCATGGCCGCCGCACTCATCCAGCGGCCGCTGCGCACCAGCTGTCTCTCGCTGGCCTCCCGGCGAAACAGCTGCTTGTAGATGTCCATGGAGAAAATGGTGGCCGTGCTGTTGACCATGGAACTGAGCGAGGACACGATGGCCGCGATCAGGGCGGCGAAGGCCAGGCCTTTCAGGCCCATGGGCACGAACTGATCGAGCAGCCAGGGGTAGGCCTCGTCGGGTCGGGCGATCTGGGCCTTGAGGTAGAAGGCGGCGATGCCGGGTACGACCACGATCAGGGGCATGAGCAGCTTGAGGTATGCGGCGAAAACCAGGCCGCGCCGGGCTTCCTTGAGGTTCTTGGAGGCCAGGGCGCGCTGGGTGATGTACTGGTTGCAGCCCCAGTAAAACAGGTTGGCGATCCACATGCCGCCGAGAAGCACGCTGATGCCGGGCAATTCTTTGTAACTGGGGTGTCCGGATTCCAGGATCATGTCGAACTTGTCGGGTACGGCGCGGATCAGCTCGGCCAGTCCGGCCAGGGCACCCTGTCCGGCGCCGACGGCGTCCAGGGCCAGATAGGTGGTCACCAGACCGCCGCCGATCAGCACCAGCACCTGCACGACGTCGGTCCAGGCCACTGCCTTCAGACCGCCGTAAATGGTGTACAGCGACGAGAACACGGCCAGTCCGACGATGCCGTAAACCAGCGGAATGCCCATGATGGTCTTCATGGCCAGGGCGCCCAGGTAGAGCACCGAGGTCAGGTTGACGAAGATGTAGACCACCAGCCAGAAAACGGCCAGACTGGTACGTACGCGCCGGTCGAAGCGGATCTCCAGGAACTGGGGCATGGTGTAGATCCGCTTGTCCAGAAAGATGGGCAAAAAGTACTTGGCCACCAGAACCAGGGTCAGGGCCGACATCCACTCGTAGGAGGCCACCGCCAGCCCGATGGCGAAGCCCGATCCCGACATGCCCACCAGCTGCTCGGCCGAGATGTTGGAGGCGATCAGCGAGGCGCCCACCGCCCACCAGGGCAGGGAACGGCTGGCCAGGAAATAGTCCTGGGAATTCTTCTCGTGGCCTTTTTTCTCCCGGGACACCCACAGGCCCAGGCCGATGACGATGGCGATGTATACCAGAAAAACCAGCAGGTCGAAGGCGGAAAAGTTCATGGTCTCTCCTCGATGGATTCGCTGTATTCAGGCTTGACGAACGGACTGAGCCGGAAACGGAAGCGGTACTCCCGCGCCGGAATCTCGTACTGCGGCAGCGGTCGGGCGCCCCAGCTGTTGTCGCCGCCGACGCCCATCTGCTTATGGGCGATGACCAGCTGGATGTCCGGCCGTTCGCTCAGTTCGGCGGCATGAGTCAGGGTCTTTTCCTCGCCCGGGTCCAGATCCTCGATGTGGTACAGCAGAGCGCTGAATTCGAAACTCGGCGCGCCGCCGACCCATAGTCCCTGCCGATCGGAAGCGGTCAGGGCCAGCCAGCGGACATCGCTGCGGTTGCCGCTCTCCTGGGGCCGTACATAGGGATGGAACAGTTCGCGAACTGTGGCCCGATAGCGGCCGACAAAGGCCGAAGTCCGGCGGTCGCAGTAGTTTTCCCAGGGGCCGCGCCCCAACCAGCTTGCCTGGTCGAAATCCCTCTTCAGCCGCAGTTCCATGCCCAGACGGGGTATCTCCGGCAATTTCTTGGTTCCCGGATCGAACTGGTTGTCCAGCTCGATGACGCCGTCGGCGCCGATGGTGTAGCGGGCCAGCCAGCGGCAAGCGCTCTCCGGGTCGCGGTGGCGGCTGACGACGTTCACCGACCGTTTGTCATCGCTCAGCGACGCCTTCAGCTCCTCCAAAACCATCCGTTCCCCGGCCCGGCGCCAGACGGAGCAACGCTTGGGCATGCCGTTGCCGAAATCGTTGTCGGTGGACGCCCGCCAGAACACCGGCCGCAGCGGACCGGCCAGCAGTTCACGCCCGCTTGAGCCCAGCGAAGTCAGCCAGCCGCTGCGACGGTCGAAAACGATCCGGAAATCGCGACCGCTGACGATCAGTTCCCCGGCGCTCTGCTCCAGTTCCGTTTTTCCGGCCGGCGGTGCGGTCTTTGGCAGCGGCAGGGCCCAGGGCAGCGCGAACTGTTCCCGGGCCAGCAACTCGCCCTTCTTGATCCCGTTGAGGTCCTCGAGCAGGCGCAAACCCAGATCGAGATGATACTGGCAACCGGCTTTCACATCGGGCCGGATACCGGGCAGGTCCAGTTGCAGCGTCCGGGAAGGTGCCAGCGGCTGCACGGCGCTTATGCCGCGGCGGATGGCCCGGCCGTCCTCGCGCAGCGTCCATTCCAGCTCGACGGCTTTCAGGGTGATGAAATCGTAGCGGTTGGTCAGCTCGAGCGAAGCGCTTTCGGCGTCCAGCAAGCGGAAGCGGACCGGCTGATAGACCTGCTTGACTTCCTGGAGGTGCGGATGCGGCGTGCGGTCGGGACCGACCAGGCCGTTGATGCAGAAGTTCTTGCTGCCCATACCGCTGCCGGGGCCGAAGTCGCCGCCGTAGGCCCAGATCTTTTTGCCTTCGGCCGTGGTCCTCTGCAGACCCTGGTCGACCCAGTCCCAGATGAAGCCGCCCTGCAGCTGCTCGTAGGCTTCGATGACATCCCAGTAGTCCCGGAAGTTGCCGACGCTGTTGCCCATGGCGTGCGCGTATTCGCACAGGATCAGCGGCCGGGTCTGGCGGCGCTGGGCGTACTCGGTCAGCTTGCCGATGCGGGCGTACATGGGGCAATAGATATCGGTGTACGGTTCGAGCTTGGCGTCCTCGGACTGCACCGGCCGCGACGGATCGCGGGACTTGATCCAGTCGTAGCTGGCCTGGTGGTTGACCCCGGGCCCGTTCTCGTTGCCCAGCGACCAGATGATCACCGAGGGCTGGTTCTTGTCCCGTTCGACCATGCGCCGGATGCGATCCAGAAAGGCCTCGCGCCAGGCCGGATTGTTGGCCAGGGAGCGGTCGGGCTCGTAGCCCATGCCGTGGGACTCGATGTTGGCCTCGTCGACCAGGTACAGGCCGTATTCGTTGCACAGTTCGTACCAGCGCGGGTCGTTGGGGTAGTGGCTGGTGCGCACGGCGTTGAGGTGGTTGGCCTTCATCAGTTCGATGTCCCGGCGCATGGAGGCCTCGCTGACGTAGCGGCCCGTGCGCGGGTCGTGTTCGTGCCGGTTGACGCCGCGGATGGTGACGGCCCGGCCGTTGACCTTGAGCAGACCGTCGGCGATCTCCACCTTGCGGAAACCGATGCGGGTGACGATGCGCTGGATCTCCCTGCCGCCCTGCCGCAGGACCAGTTCCAGGGGGTACAGGTCGGGCGTCTCGGCCGACCACAATCGCACCGAATCCAGTCTGGCCGCCAGGGTCAGCGACTTCCTGGCGTCGGCGGACAGGCTGTCCAGCTCCCCGCGCCGGGTCAGCAGCCGCCGGCCGTCCCCATCCAGCAAGCTCATCTCCAGCTGTCCGGACCGCACGGTCTTGCCGAGCCGGTTGTCGACCTCGATGTCCACGCTCAGGCCGGCGCCGCCGTTCTGCAGGTCGGGATCGGCATGAACGAAGAAATCGCGGATCTGCAGCCCGGGCATGGCGTGCAGGATGACCTCGCGCTCGATGCCGCTGATTTTCCAGTAATCCTGATCTTCCAGGTAATCGCCGTCGCTGAAGCGGTAGACCTCCAGGGCCAGGATGTTTTCACCGGCGCGCACGAAGTCGGTGACATCGAACTCCATCGGCGTCTTGCTACCCTTGGCGAAGCCGACCCGCCGGCCGTTGACCCACAGGTAACAGGCCGATTTGACGCTGCCGAAATAGAGGTAGATCCGCTGACCGGCCCATTCGGGCGGCAGGATGAAACTGCGCCGGTAGGAGCCGACCGGATTGTCGTCGTGGGGCAGGAAGGGCGGATTGGCCGGGTAGAGATAATCGGAATCGGTGTAGATGGGAACACCGAAGCCCTGCAGCTCCCAGTTGCCGGGAACTTCGATCAGCGGCCAGCCTGACACGTCGTAGTCGGGACGGTAAAAATCCACCGGCCGGTCGGCCGGACGCGGTGAATAATGAAAACGCCACTGTCCGGACAGGCTGCGCTGCAGTCCGCTGTCGGCGCAGAAAAAATGGGCCCGCGCCTCCTGGCTGCCGTACGACAACACGGCCGGATTCTCCCAGTCCGGCGCCGTCTGGGCTTCCTGGGCGGGCAGAACGCCCCACAATCCCGCAACGATCATGATCAGAACCAGAGTGCCTTTCATGTTTCCCTCACTCGACCGGACTGATGATGCCCAGCCAACCGCCGCCGCTTGCCAATTGCAAACTCAGCGGCGTGCCCCGCTTCACCGGGCTGTTCGCAAATACGTGATCGCTGGCCATGCGATCGGCGTTGGGACCGTCCTGGACCGATTCCAGCCGGAAGTCGCCGGCCGGCAGAAACGACAGGTCCAGCTGGAATTCCCGGGCCGTCCAGTCGGTCATGGCCGCCAGGTACCAAAGCCGGCCGCGCCGTCGGGCCATGACCAGGTAGTCCCCGACCTTGGCCTGCAGCACGACCGTTTCGTCCCAGACCGTCGGAATGCGGGCCATGAACCGGGCGCAATCCGCCTGGCTGCGGTATTGGCTGGGGGAATCGCAGAACATCTGCAGCGGGCTCTCGTACACGACGTACATGGCCATCTGGTGCACGCGGCTGCCCTGGCTCATCGGACGCTCGAAGCGGGCGAAGAAATCGCCTTTACCGGCGTTGTCCATGGCCCCGGGGGTATAATCCATCGGCCCGGCGCTCATGCGGATGAAGGGCAGGAGCAGATCGTGATCGGGCGTGATCTCATCGCTCCACTTGCAGTTTTCCAGGCCGCGCACTCCCTCGTAGCTGAGCACGTTGGGGAAGGCGCGCTGCAGTCCCGTAGGCTTGAAAGCGCCGTGAAAATCCACCAGCAGCCGCCGCTGGGCGGCCGCCTGGGCGACCCGGGCGTAAAAATTGACCATGTACTGGTCGGCGCGCTGCATGAAATCGACCTTGATCCCTTTCACCCCCCAATCGCGGTAGCGATCCAGGATGCGATCCATATCCAGGTCCAGGGGTTTCCACAACAGCCAGAGGATGATGCCCACGCCGCGTTCACGGCCGTAGGCGATCAGTTCGTCGACCCGCATCCCGTCCTTGAAATGCAGCACGTCGTGGGTCGTTTTGGACCAGCCCTCGTCCAAAATGACGTACTCCAGTCCGAACTCGGCGGCGAAATCGATGTATTCCTTATAGCTTTCGGTGTTCAGTCCGGCCCGGAACGGCACGCCGTAGAGATTGTTGGCGTTCCACCAGTCCCAGGCCACTTTGCCGGGTCTGACCCAGGACCAGTCGCTTTCCGGCCCCGGAGCCGCCAGCTCGTAGACCAGTTCCCGGCCCAGCAGGTCGCGGTCGTCGCCGCTGACGGTGACGATGCGCCAGGGCAGAGCCCGCGGTCCGCGGGTACGGGCGATGTACGGCTCCTCCTCGACGATGGTCTCGTTACGGTCCGGACCTTTTTCCCGCGGCAGCGCCTTCTTGACGACCGGCGGGAACCGGCTGCTCAGACCCGCGGCGCTCCGCTGCAGAAACAGGCAGGGATAGTCGGTCACATCGGCCTCGTTGAAAAGCAGGTTGACGCCGGCCCGGTTCTGCACCAGCAGGGGCAGATGAGCGGTCCGCCCCGTCTGGAGATCGCCCAGGGGCAGGATCTGGTAACGACCTTCGTAATGGGACTGCAGGCTCTTCTCTTCGGGGAAATAAACGCTACACTCCCCCAGCGGCCGGAAGTCGACCGTTTCGTTGACGATGTCCGCCGCTTTGCGGTTTTTCAACTGGAAACGGTAGGCCAGGGCACGGTCGTAGATGCGGATGACCAGGCTCAGGGGGCCGTCGCTGTCCAAACGGATCTGTCGGTAACGACTGGCGATGAGGGCATTGCGGACCGGAACGGCCGGCCGGATCCGTTCCTGGCGCAGCCCGTTTTCCAGCAACCGCCATCTGCGCTGCCCGGCCTTGAAGGGCAGGACGTCCAGGTCAGTGACACGCAGCACCGCCGTCCCGGCGAAACTGACCGTAAACCCCGGGCCGGACTCGGTGGTCAGTTCCAGCTGCAGCCGGGAATCAGGCGATTGGAAACGCCAGTTTTCGGCCGGCAGCGTCCAGCTCAGACAAAGGAGAAGCCCCAGTACGGACAAACGCCTCGTTCCGCCCATGTTGTCACCTCGCAAAATCGTTTCAGGCAGCCAACGTTATCGTTAACACACCCCAGCCAGTATTTCAAAACTCGTTGCGACTGTCAAGCGGGTCCGGCAAGATTTTCACGACAGACAATCTCGACGGGCGTGCTGATATGGGCGGGCACCGTCTCTTTGAGCGCCAGATGACGGTACAGGGTGCTGACACTTTGGTAGCCGTACTCTTCAGGCTTCTGACTGATCAGAAAATCGATGCTGCCCTGGCGCAGTCCGTCGATGTTTCCGGGCAGCAGATCGAAGCCGACGCAGACGACACGGCCGGTCCCGGTCTGTTTCCGGCTGAGACGGGCGTAGGGAAAAGTGTTGGCGTTGTTGACGAAAAGACCGTCCATCGTCGGGTGCCGGCGGGCGATGGCGGCGATCCGTTCGTCCAGCTTTGAGCCCTCGGCGGCCAGATCGACCTCTTCGACGACAGTCCGGAAACCGGCCCGGGCGGCCAGATATTCGCCAAAGCCCTTCTCGCGCTCCTGCAGATGAAAATCGCAGGGCAGATTGCGGATGACGACCACCTCCCCGCCCTGCGGCAGGAGCAGACCCATCAGCTGACCGGCCACCCGGCCGGCGCGGTGGCTGTCCTGGCCGATGACCGTCAGCGGCCGGGCCTGGGGCAGAAAGGAATCGAAAAAAACGTAGGGCAGCTCAGCGGGCAGCCCGGCGATCAGCGTCGAGAATTCCTCGGCCAGCACCGGAGCCATGATCAGGCCGTCCAGATCGGCCGGCTTGAGTCGGGCGGCGGCTTCGCGCAAACCGGCGGGTCCGGCGGACAGATCGAAAAAGAAACTGTCGACGCGGACGTTGAGCGGGGCCAGTTCGCGGGCGGCCTTGCGGATACCGTTCAGCGGCAGCTCCCAGTACTCGCAGAAAGGTCCGGGCTGCGGCATGAGCACGGCGAAACGGAAGGTCTTGCCGGTCTTGAGGGCGCTGGCGAACATATTGGGCTTGTAATCGAGTTCGCGGATGATGGCCCGCACCCGTTCCTCGGTCTGCGGCGCCACCCGGCCGCGGTCGTGCAGAACCCGGTCCACCGTACCGATGGACACCTGGGCCAGCCTGGCGATCTCTTTGATGCTTTTGCGTTGCATAGCCGCTATCCTCACTGTGTACGGCCACAAGATAATCTCAAAAAGACTTGCGGTCAAGGGCCGTCCACGGGTTTGACTGTTGCGGGACAGAGCTGTTAATATACGGTCGGCCGTCTACGGCCCGACAGGAGGATTCCATGTCCAAGCCTCTGATCCGATCCTTTTTCCATGCCCCGATCATCGCAACTTGCCTGTTTTTTATGCTGACCGGCGTAACGGCGGCGGGCTCCGCCGAGCTCGGCCGGGAGCCGGTGAACGAAACGATTCTGGGTGATTTCAGTATCCGTCTGCTGCTGGACACGCAGTTCGACATGCCGTTGTCGATCCTGTCCGGAATCGATCCGCAGCAAGCGGCCGGCCTGGCCGGCGGTCAGAAGACGGTCCCGACACCGGTCAATGTCTGCCTGGTACGCAGCCCCGATCAGGTCATCCTGATCGACACCGGCTGCGGTCCGCAGGCGCAAGGCGGGTCGGGACAGCTGCCGCAGCAGCTTCAAAAAGCCGGTCTGAGCCCGGAAGGGATCGATCTCATCCTGATCACTCACTTCCATTTCGATCACATCGGCGGCCTGCTGACCGCGCAGGGGCAACGGATGTTCCCCAAGGCCACCGTCTGCGTACCCAAGGCCGAGTACGATTTCTGGTTGCGGCCGGAGTCCGAATTGCCCGAAAATCTGCGCCAGCGCGCCAAACAGATCCGGGCCGTCATGACTCCCTACCTGAACGAAAAAAAAATCCGTACCCTTGCGACCGATGAACCTGTCTGCGCCGGCGTCCGGACCATGCCCGCCGCCGGTCATACTCCCGGTCACAGCGTTTACGCCTTAACTTCGCAGGGCCACGAGTTCTGGTTCGTCGGCGATCTGATCCACATCGGCCTGGTCCAGCTGGCGCATCCCGACATCGGGGTGACCTTCGACAGCGATTCCCCGGCCGCCATAAAAATCAGAAAAGAGCTGTTCGCACGGGCTGCCCGGGCCGAGCTTACCCTGGCGGCGGCCCACCTGCCGGGTATCATGCGCCTGCAGATCCAGGGGGAAGGCTTTCTGGCTGTCCCCGTTCCTTGACATCGGCAAGGCGCCGTGCTAATGGTGGTAACGTACACGCACGAAGCGTTTTCAGGAGGTCGCATGATTCGTACTCTCTTGGCAACCGTGTTGGCCCTGTACGGGCTGTCGTCATTTCTGTCAGCGGAGGCAAACACCATGAACATCAACCGGCGTGAATTCGGCAGACTGCCCTCGGCGGAATCCGTTCCCCTGTACACCCTGGTCAACCGTCACGGCCACTCGGTCAGCGTCACCCCCTACGGCGCCATCATCACCTCCATCATCGTTCCCGACCGCGACGGCAAGCTCGGCGATGTCGTCCTGGGTTACGACCGGCTCGAAGACTACCTCCGCGAAAGCCCGTACTTCGGCTGCGTGGCCGGCCGTTACGGCAACCGCATCGCTTCGGGCCGGCTGCGGATCGACGAACGTGACTACCAGCTGGCCAAAAACGACGGTCCCAACCACCTGCACGGCGGTCTGCGCGGTTTCGACAAGCGGCTCTGGCAGGCCAGAGAGCTGCGCGACGCGGACAGTGTGGGTCTGGAACTCGGCTACCGCAGCCCCGACGGCGAGGAGGGCTACCCCGGCTGCCTGACGGTCAGTGTCCGCTACAGCTGGAACGACCGCGACGAACTGCGCATCGAATACAGCGCGAGCGCCGACCAGGCCACGGTCTGCAACCTGACCCAGCACAGCTATTTCAACCTGCGCGATGCCGGCAGAACTCCGATTCTGGATCATCTCCTGCAGGTCGACGCCGACCGGATCACCCCGGTCGACCAGACCCTGATCCCCACCGGTCAGTACCTGCCGGTCGCCGACACCCCTTTCGACTTCCGCCAACCGACGCCCATCGGCCGGCGCATCGCCGCCGACCATGCCCAGTTGCGCTACGGCAAAGGCTACGATCACAATTTCGTCCTGAACGGCTGGACAGGTGAACTGCATCAGGTGGCTGTCCTGAGCGAACCCGTCAGCGGCCGGACCCTGACCGTCGCCACCAGCGAACCGGGTCTGCAGTTCTATTCCGGCAATTTCCTGGACGGCAAACTGACCGGCAAGACCGGCACGGTCTACGGCCACCGTCACGGACTGTGCCTGGAGACCCAGCACTTTCCCGACTCCCCCAACCAGAGCGCATTCCCTTCGACCCTGCTCAGACCGGGGCAGACTTACACCAGCACCACCGTCTACACCTTCGGCTGGCAGCAGTAGCCTCATGAAAACATAGCCTAGGTCCTACTCGGATATCTTATCGAGCGTAGCGCCGGGCGGCGTACCCTGTCCGAAACGACCAACGCACCATGCGGAAAACTCATTAGAACGAATCTTCCGCAAGGAAAAAATGCCTCAATTCAGTTAGGGAAGGGAGTTGGGTCATGCAAGCGGAAGATCCGTGTTAATTGGCTGCGGAAATGACCAGAAAGCTGGTGTCGGCCGCAACCCTTCCCGACCGACGACTTTAAGTCCAAACCCGGCCCCGTTTCAATCGTCTCCAGCAAAGCGCCGGAGACTTCACAGGCTTTTTGCCCGCCTCCACAGGCTCTGGGAGGGCGCTCGCACCAAAGCACGGAACAAAAGGCGCTCCCGGGAGTATTCACCATTGAAGAACGTGAACGATGGAGGATGTCGATGAAACGAAACAAGCTTTGTTTCCCGGCCGTCTGCCTGCTGTTCGGTCTGCTTGGCGCCGGTTCGGCCAGCGAACTCGGCTATGAACGGGCCATCAACCTGGATCGCTTCTTCCGCGACCAAATGGTCAATCATCGCCTGACGGCGCTCAGCACCGTCCTGATCCGCGATCAGCAGATCTGCTGGATGGGCAACTACGGCGTCCGGGATCTCGACAGTCGACAGCCGATCGGTCCCGACACCCTGTTCCACCTGGGTTCGTTGTCCAAAACCATCACGCTGGCGACCTTTCTGCACCTGTGGGAAAAACGCAGCCTGGATCTGGACGCCGACATCAATCCCTACCTGCCTTTCCCGGTGCGCCATCCTGACTTCCCAGAAATTCCGATCAGCTTCCGCATGCTGATCACCAATACCGCCGGCATCGGCGACTTCGACCCGCTGCCGGTGTATGCCGGTACGGCCGATCCCTCCGCCACCCTGGAGCGGGCTCTGCTGGACCGTCTGTGCCCCGGCGACCGCTCACCGGCCGCCAGCGGATTTCTGGATCAGCGCCCGGGCGGCGAGGTGTCCGAAGGCACACTGGCCTATGTCCTTCTCGGCTACCTGGTCGAGACAATTTCCGGACAGCCGTTTGCCGAGTACTGCGAAACGCACATTCTCTCGCCCCTGGTCATGTCGCAGAGCACCTTCATTGCAGACGAAATCAACGGCGGCAATTCTGCCTGCCGCTTTTACACCAGCACCCGGGAATTCGCCAATTTTCTGCGCATGCTGGTCAACCGCGGCGAGCTGTCCGGAAGGCGCATCCTGGCCGAACGGACCGTCGACACCATGCTGGAGTTGCAGAATCTGCCGGGTAAACAACGGGGACGCATCTTCAAGGCTCAGGACATGGCCCTGCTCTGGAATGTCAGCCGCATCGACTCCGTCAATTTCTACCACCTCTTCGACAGCGGCGACGACTTTGTCGTCGAAGTTTTCATCTCTCCCGATTACCAGGTCGCCGGCCTGGTGTTCATCAAAGGCCGGTACCCATCCGTTCTGGACATGCGTCAATCGCTGTCCGACATCGAGGAAACGCTGCTGTCCACCATTCACTGGCTGTAAACGGTTGACCGCTCTTGACTTTGCAGGCCGGACGGCTCTATAACCGGGGTGTAAGCCAAACCACGATGTCTGCGTTGTAAGGAAGTGACCATGAAAAAAATCGTCTTATTGCTTTGCGTCCTGATGGTTCTGACCCTGGCCTGCAGCAAGGCCGAAAAGACCGAACCCCCGAAAGAACAGACGGCCCAGACCGCCCCGCCGCCGCCGGACCCGGCATTCCTGGAGGCGTTGAGCAAGATCAAAGACCTTGCCAGAAACAAGGAATTCGATCAGGCTCTGACCGTCATTGACGAGGCCATCGCCAAGTTCGGTATCGACCAGTTCTACGGCATCAAGGCCCAGACTCTTCACCAGGCCGGCAAGGAAGAGGCGGCCCTGACCGCCGTGAACGAGGCTCTCAACGCCAAAAAAGAAGATCGCAAGCACCTGCTGCCCCTGCGCCACGATATACTGGTCGGCCTCAACCGCATCGAAGAGGCCGTGGCCGACCTGAAAACCATGGACTCCGAAAGTGAAAAGAAGAGCCCCTGGACATTGCTGACCATCGCCAACGATTATATGGTACTGAACCGGCAAGACCTCGCCCTGCAGACCCTGGAGACCGCCGTGGAACGCGGCCTGATCACGAAATCCGCCTTGACCGAGGAAAAGGCCTTCCAGCCTCTGCTGGAAAAACCGGAGTTCAAGGCCCTGCTGGCCAAGATTGACGACAAGATCGGCCTGGGCGCACCGGCCAAACCCTTTACCCTCCAGGACATCCAGGGTCGGAACGTTTCGCTGCAATCGATGCCGGGCAAGGTGGTGCTGATCGATTTCTGGGCCACCTGGTGCCCGCCCTGCCGCGAGGAAATTCCCAATCTCAAGACCTGGTACAGCGAGCTCAAAGACCGCGGTTTCGAAATCATCGGCATCAGCCTGGACAAGGATCGCGCCGCCCTGGACAGCTACATCGCCGAACACCGGATCGACTGGATTATCTGTTATTCGGGAAAACAGTGGCAGGACGAGACCGCCGGCCTGTACGGCGTCAACTCCATTCCCTCCACCTGGCTGATCGACAAGAAAGGCGTTCTGCGCCACTTCGACCTGCACGGCGAGGGACTGAAAAAAGCCATCGACTCGCTGCTGACAGAATGATCCCTTGCTACGGATAGTTGTCTGCGCCCTGCTCCTGCTGTACGGCCGCCTGGGCCTCGGATCGGCCGCCCAGCCGGAGCGGATCCGCATCAGTCCGCAGCTGGCCGGCCAGATTCAGGCGGTCACGGAATACTTCGACCGCCATCAGAGCCAGGACCCCCTGTGCCGCACCCAAGCAGCCCAATCCCGGTTGGCCGTGCTGGGGCGTCTGCGCGAACTCGTCGTTCCCTACCTGGACCAGGGCTGGATGCCCATGGCTCTGCTGAAGCAGGCCTTCCGTCTCGACCCTCTGCCCGGACCGGTCCGCCTGACCCGCTACGCCGCCTTCACCGTCTCCGGCCGCCGGCAGGCCGACAGCGACTACGACACGCCGCTGCTGGAGCTGCCCAAGGACGAAACCGGCCCCAGCCGGGCGCAGGCCGAAGAACGGCGAGACCAGTTGCTGTATCGTCGCTACAGCCGCCAGGAGATCCTGTCCGGGCTTCTGCCGGCCGGACTATGCCGTCCTCTGGCCTGGCTGCGCCGCAGCGATTTTTACGACGCCCAGCTCCAGGGTAGCGTTTTGGTGGAGTTTTTAGACGGCGCCGCGCTGCATTTCAACGTCAGCCGCAGCAACGACCGCCCCTATCGAGCCGATCTGCCTGCCGACAGGCAAGAACGTTATTGGTTTTTCCGGGAAGTGCCCCAGTCTCTGGGCTACGGTCTGTGGCATGAGTGGCAGCTGGCCATCTACCCCATGGCGGCCCTGGCCGGCGATCTGCAGCACTTCGGGTTGGGGGCGGCTGTTCTGCTGCAGGGCCCGCGGGAAACCTGGCTGGCCGTCCTGGCCGACAGCGGCGGCGCCTTCATTGCCAACAGCAGTCAACTCGACCTGTTTCTGGGTGTCATGAAAAACCGCCAGGAGTACCAGCGGCTCAACCGGCGACTGCCGGAGACCGTGTCGGCCTTCGTTCTGCACTAGAACTCATCGCCAGCGGATTCGGCCGGTCCGGCACGCTCGGGGTCGGCGCTCTCTTACCCCCAGTCCACGATCTTGATATGCCAGGGTTCGTAACGCACACCGAGCAGGTTGTCCTGGGGGTAGCGCAGGCTGAGGTAACCCAAATCGGACAGCTTGCGGAATACATCGGTCAGCATGAAGCGTTCGGTGAAATTCTCGGAACCGAAACCGGCCTTGCCGACATCCAGATCGCCGACGCCGTGGAAGGAAAAACCCGGCGGTGCCAGCTGCCGCGACGCCAGGGACAGGTTGCCCTGGTTGTCGGCCGCCTTGGCCAGAAACAGCAGCATCTGCTTGACCACCCCGCGGACGCCGGAAGTCAGGATCATGTCCTCGCCCAGTTCCGACTTGGCCTTGCGGTAGGTCTCGACCGCCTGACCCCGGTACAGGTAGTTGCCGGTGCCGGGAATCTTCTGCACCTGAGTCATGTCGATCTCGTGATCCAGGTTTTCGATCGCCTTTCTGCCCAGAAACCCGTAGCGGCTGGCATCGGCGTGAAAAACGCTCTCCAGAAACGCGATTTCCGGAGCGCTGAAGGCCTCCAGCCGCGAGTAGTTGCGGGCTATGGCCAGAGCCCTGGAAAAATTGATGACCGAAAAATTGCAGTGTCCGACGATCTGTTCGACCTGTCTGAGCTTGGCCACGCAGGAACTCAGCAGCGGCGCCTCCGCTTCCACGACCAGGACATCCGTGGGGAAATGCTGATCGAAATTGTGCATGCGGCTCAGGTAATCGCGGATCTGCTCGTCACCGGACGGACCGGGCGAAGGCACCAGATCGTCGGCCCAGAGCCGGGGCCGCAGCGTTCCGACACCGGCCAGAGTCAGCAGCGAGGAAAAGAGGAAGTTCCTTCTGTCCATGTTCCGACCTAAAACAAACGGGCTGCAAGTCGCTTATACCGGCGAAGATATTCGGGCATCATGCAGAAAATGTACAGTAAAATGCGCTCATCGTCAACCGGCGGCGGCAAGCTCAGGCGTTGCCGAGCAGTCCCGCCTTGAACTTCTGGCCGGGTCCTGGTTTGACGCCGATCCAGCAGGAAAACAAGGCATCGGCGAATTCCTTTCCGGCCAATACTCCCTTGAGCTGCCCTTTGACCGTCACCCGGGTGCCGATTCCCGGCAGATAGGTGAAGATCATGACCTCGCCTTCATGCATGTCCTCCATCAGCTCGTTGAGCTGGTTGAACTGCGCCAGAAGCGCCGGACCGGCCTGCGGTACATTGGCCTTCAGGCCGCTGTTCCAGGCTTCGATCAGCTTTTCCCTGCCGACAGAACGCAAAAAATGCATGACGTTGTGCCGCACCTGATCGCTGTCCAGAATCCGCTCGGCGTTCTTTTCCTTCTGAGGCAGGTACAGACCGTCGACATAGACATTGAAAACAAACTTCTCGCGCAGGGCCATGCCGTTCAAAACCAGCGCCTGCCCTTCGACGGTGACCGTGTCGGGCATGTTGATCTTGGCCAGGGTGGCCCCGTTCAGGGCGGCGCACAGCATGATTGGAATCGCCAAAAAAAGGATACGGTTCATGATGGTCTCCTATCCGTTGCCAGCGGCGGATTTTGCCCGCTTGGACGATCGTTGAATATGCCCAGGCGTCGCAGCTCGACCTCGAGCTGTGCGCAGCTTTCAAACAAGATGACGTTCAGGCCGAGCCGGTCGGCGGCGGCGATATTGTCCGCCATGTCGTCGATGAAAAGAGTCTGGCCGGCCGGCAGTCCCAGGTAGTCGAGAACGGCCTCATAGGCCCGGGCTTCCGGCTTGCGGGCAGCGATTTCATGACTGGCGAACACCTTTTCGAAGCAGCTCAGCGCTTCGGGGTAGAGGCGGCGCCAAACCCGGGCGTGATCGGCGTTGGTGTTGGACAGCGCCGTCAGTCGGTAATCGGGCTGCAAGCGCCGGAGAAGCGAGCGGATACCGGGGATTTCGGCACCGAACACGCCCAGCCAGGCCGACTCGAAGCGTTCGTAGTCGATCGCGGCGGAAATCATGCCCGTAAAACGGCGGTGGACCTGTTTGAGGTCGATTTCACCCCGTTCGTAGCGTTCATAGCTTCCGTCCCAGACGAGACGGGCGCTCAATTCGTCGACGTGCAGACCGGCGGCCTGGGCCCAGGATGCGAGCGCCGCATCGAAGGAAAAATCGAACACCACCTTGCCCAGGTCGAAGATCAGCGCCCGGATCGGATTCGCTAGTTTTTTTTCCCCGTTCATGACAATTAAACCACACCGTTCCGCTGCATATGAAAAAAATACCACAGTCGCCCGGAGCTCTCAAGTGCTTTGCCAAGTTGCATCGACAGATTTTTTCCACAAACTTTGTAAAATTTTTTTCCTTTTCCGCCCAATCTTATATTATAATAATAACATGCCAACAGAAACCGAAAACAGACTGATCCGCAAAGCCACTCAGATCAAAGAGCTGCGCAAGCTGTCCCTGGTGGACATCGCCAACCAGACCGGTATCGCCAAGCCATCGCTGTCCCGCTTTTTCAAGGGTCAGAACGGACTGACCTGGGAGAACATGGAAAGGTTGTGCCATCTGCTGGGCATCCGCCAGATCGACCTCGCCGAACCCCCGCCGGAACTCGCCGGAGATGAGGCTCCGCCCGATTCCATGGAGATCATGGTTGCCAAGCACGTGGCCAGAACTCTCGCCCAGACGGGCTGGAACATCAAGAGGACCGCCGAATACCTGGGACTTTCCCGCCTGGCCATCTACAACCACATCAAACGCTTCAAGATCCCCATTCCCGAGGGCCGCAACATCCGTGTCCCCGGAGCCAACAAGTAAATCGGCGACGCAGCACATTTTTTACGGGCAGACAGCTTGACAATCCGTTACCATTTTTGTAAGATTTCTTAGCATATCAGTTTTTGAGAACTTTCCACCCGGCACGGTGGGAGTTCGGGGGAAAATATTCTTTTTGGGGGTACATGATGAATCTCAAGCAAACCATCATCTACGATCTGGCTTTCCAGGAAATGGAAATCTACCTCAAGCGCGGCCACCTGCTGGCCAAACGGGACGAGTACATGGGCATGGCCAGTCAGGTTTCGACCTACCAGGAACTGCTGGAAACACTCTACGCCTACCTGCACAGCTGCCGCGAATGCAGCGGTTACGATTACGCGCAGCTCTTCGAACTGTTCAAGGATCACGTCGCCTCGCTGCGCGACCTGTCCACCCGCGTCCCCGACGACGGCTGTCAGGACGGCGAGGAGCAGGATTTCGCCTTCTTCAACACCCTCTACGAGGATCTCAACGAGATCGAGAACCGCAACACCCTCTGGTACCGGGCCAACGAGGCCACCGTGATCCACCAGTGAGCCGACTGGCAAATCACGACGGCCCCAATCAAGGCCTCAGGGCTGACTATTTCTTGCCTTTCAGCTCGCTCAGCAGCTTGGCCGCCTCGGTAGCGTAGGCCTTCTGCTCCTCCGGCAGAGCGGCGGCCAGGGCCACCGCCTTCTCCAGCAGCCTGACCACGTTCTTGCGGTCGGCCGGAGTCTTGGCCAGTTTCTGGTAGACCTTGGCCTGCAGCAGCACGTTGGGGTAGTTGGCCTTGAGCGAAACCGAGCTGTCGATCCAGGCCTTGGCCTTGTCGAGCATGTCGTTGCCCAGGGCGTAACGGGCGGAAGCGTAGGGAGGCTGCCACAGACCGTCCAGGGTCTTGTCGATGTTGGCCAGGATCATCCCTTTGGTGTCGACCTCCATCTTGAAGGCCACCAGCACTTTCTCCCAGTGCAGCTGGATGCGCGCCGAGCTGTCGCTCAGTTCGTCGATGGAAAAGTTCATCCATTCGCAGTGCGGCGCCTCGGCGGTCTTGACCTTGATGCGCAGCACATCCTGCTTCTCGTCGTACTCGTAATCACCCCAGATGTCGGCCTGTCTGCTGAAGATGACGACGAATTCCTCCCTGCCGGGGATGGTGAACAGCCCGTAGCGGCCGGCCGCCAGCTTCTGACCCTCGATGGTCACGTCGCTGCCGAACTCGATGGTGGTGGCGTTGTTGGCCCCGGTCCGCCAGACCTTGTCGTAGGGCACCAGTCCGCCCCAGATCACCCGGCCCTTGACTCCCGGACGGTGATAGACGATGGTCACCTCGGTCAGGCCGACGGTCTGGGTCAGGCTGGCCTTCTGGCTGACAGCCGGAAACTTGATGGCCTGGGCCGACAGGCGGGGAACGCAGCACAGGCTCAGCACCGTTGCGATGAATACTCCCAGAAACAACTTTTTCATGCCCTTTCCTCCTTAAGAATGATCACTGGCCGTACGATCACGGCTCGTTCCTGATTCTAGAAGCGGAACAGGAAAATTGCAACAGAAACGGGCGCATTTTGGTTCCAATCACTGCAATTTTTCTTCAAGATTGCTGCGAGCTCTAATTGCTAAGCGTGCGGGAGCCTTCCCGCATCCCGGCTGGCCTCAAAAACCCAGGCCGGCCTGAAGCGAAAAGACACCGTTTCGGAAGTCTTCGCCCACGGCGTCGGCGATATCGCTCAGACCGATGGAATAGCGGGCATCCAGGATCAGGTCCAGTCGCCCCAGCGGAATGTTCAGCCCGGCACCGAAGACCAGACCGAAGTCGGAGGATTTGATTTCCTCCATATCCTTTTTTTCAGCGACGGTATCGCTGTAGCCTTCGAAACTCAACACCATTTCGCTTTTGGCCGCAAGCTGGAAGGCGTAATAGGGGCCGGCGAAGAAAAAGGGTTCCAGCGATCCGCTGTGCACGACATATTTGAGCAGCAGCGGAATTTCGATGTAATCCAGCATCATGTCCGCTTCCAGAGTGTAGGCGATGGATTCGTATACCCCTGTAGTTTCGTAGGAGGCGCCCTTGCGGACATAGTACAGCTCAGGCTGGAGCTTCAGTCCGCCGCTGAGGTCCAGACACAGAAACGCACCGAAGCGGGCGCCGCTCAGGCTTTCGAGATCGACGACATAATCCCCGTTCAGACCGGCGATATTCAGACCGGCCTTGACGCCCAGCTGCCGGGAGTTCAGGGGCAGGACGCATGCGGCCAGACACAACACAACCATCAACAAGGCTCTTTTCATTGCAGGTTCCTCCATTGATCCAATCCACCAGTGTACCACAATCGCCGGTCCCGCATACCGATTTCCCGTCTCGACAGCGAAAACGCCGCAACCCGGGCACGGGAAACGCTGTATTGACAAACGGTTTACCCTGCACCATAATGTATGGCATAAGGAAAGAAAGGGTAAAAGCGAGGGAGAATCAGTCGGCCGGACAAGCCGCTGAAACGACGAGGTGAAAACGATGCGACCTGTCAACATGTCCGTTATACTGTTGTCTCTTTCATTGATATGCGGTGTAAGCCAGGTGGATTTGCCGGCCGCCAATCTGGATTTCACCACCATGGCCATCTCCAGCGGCGCCGGCAACGCCATCCACCCCAGCGTCGGTGTCAGCGCCGACGGCCACGTCATGGCCGTATGGTGGAACCAGTCCAGCAACCGCATCATGGCCCGGCTCTACACACCCGGCAGCGGACTGAGCGGCGTGATCGAGCTCCCCGGCCAATCCATGCCCAGCACCTGGCCGCGGGTCAGAGGCGGCGCCGGGAGCGAATTCCACGTGGTCTGGTCGGCCGGGTACTCCGAGCACAACCACAGCATCCAGTACGCCCACTACAACGGAAAGTCTTTCAGCTCCCCGCTCACCCTGCACAACGGGGGCAGCATGTGGCCCGACCTGTGCTACAACGCCAACGGCAACATCGTCACCGTAGCCTGGGAGCTGTACATCGGCGGCTTGAACGGCGAGATCATGGTCCGCCAGAAACGGGGCGGCAGCTGGACCGGCGCAGTCAACGCCTCCAAGACCTCCTATTACAGCGGCCGGGCCCGGATCGCCACCGACAATTCCGGCAACCTGCACCTGGTCTGGATGGAAAAGACCGGCGGCACCAGGGAGGAATACGAGGCGTTTTACAACCGGACCTCCGGCGGCAACTGGCAAAGTCCGGTCAACATCAGCGCCGACGGTTCGATGCGCGTCCTGCCCAACGTGGCTGTCCGCGCCAACGGCTCGGAAGTGTACGTGCAATGGCTGAAGATGTCCGACCACTTCCACTGGGGGCGGGTGATCACCTTCGAAAACGGTCGCCCCGTCTACGGCACCAGTCACCGCATCGGCCACGGTTCCTACGACAACCTGCACTACTACACCGGCATGGTCTACCACGACAACGTGCTGTACATCACCTACGTCGACGAGGGCAACCGGGTGTGGATCAGGAACTACCAGGGCAACAACACCTGGGGCAGCGGCGGCACCCTGACCAAGGTCAACTGCCCGCGCACACCCGATATCGCCCAGTCGGCCAGTCTGGGCCTGGGCGTCGTCTGGTACAACCTCTGCGACAGCCCCAACACGGTCTACGTCGGCTACGGCAGCGGCTTCGGAGAGGACCCCGGCGACCCCGGCGATCCGCCGACCCCGTCCCCCCCGCCGGAGCCCAACAAACCGCCGGTGGCCCGCATCCTGCTCAGCCCGAGTTCGGGCATCTACCCGCTCAAAGTGACCTTCAACGGCACCTCATCCTCGGACTCCGACGGCAAGATCGTCTCCTACGCCTGGAATCTGGGCGACGGCGCTACCAGCACCACGGGCCAGTTCACCCACAGCTACCAGTACCCGGGCAGTTACCCCGTCTACCTGACGGTAAAGGACGACGACGGAGACAGTTCGACCGCCAGCGCCCTGGTCACGGTCTACGGCATGGAGCCCCCGCTCAACATCGTCGCCAATTACCACCAGAACCGCAACCTGTTCTCGGTCGAGCACTACTACCGGGTCACCTGGGCCAACAACCCCATCAACCAGGCCCGGGGCTTCAACATCGCCTATTACAACGTCTACCGCCGTCTCAAGGGAGAAAAGAATTACAGCCACCTGACCCGCCTGCCCCGCCGGGACAGCAACGAGTTCCTGGACCGCAGCCTGAGCAACGAGTTCCGCGACTACGAATACACGGTCACCTGCCAGGACCTGGAGGGACGGACCAGCGATTTGCCCAGCACCGCCCGGGCGGACCGACCGCCGCTACCGCTTCCGGGCGTCATCCTGCCGCAGAAGAAATAGTCTAAAAAAACAGAAACAAAACGCATAAGCTCGCCGGATTCCGGCGATCTCTCGAGAAGTCAGCGGAGATGCGGAGAATTGCCCCCGCCTCCATGAACATGAGCTCTCGTCGTAACGTACGGAAGATCGGTTCCAACCCGAAAAGTTCATGATGGCTGTGGAAAAAGCGAGTCAGGACTGAAACCACTGTCAGGTTTCCGGCATCCACCCCAATGGGTAGCGAGGACCTTGACAAGTGATGTCCGGATTATCCATACTGACCGAGAGGTGAACATGAAGCGTAACCGTGTCTTTTTCGGCCCGCTCTTGGTGCTGCTGGCCGCCGCCGCTTTCGGCGCACAACTCGATTTCATCTCCCTGCCGGCCTCCACCGGCTCCGGCAACGCCATCCACCCCAGCCTGGGCATCAACCAGAACGGCCAGATCATGACGGTCTGGTGGAACGAATCGACCAACCGCATCCTGGCCCGGATCTACACCGTCGGCAGCGGCTGGGGATCGGTCAGCGAGATCCCCGGCCAGAGCTTGCCCGGCACCTGGCCCCGGGTCGTCGGCGGAGCCGGCAACCAGTTCCACGTGGTCTGGTCGGCCGGCAGCAGCGAGCACAACCACAGCATCCTCTATTCCCGCTTCAATGGCAGCGCCTTCACCAGTCCCGTCACCGTCCAGTCCGGTCTGGCCATGTTCCCCGACATCTGCTACAAGCTGGACGGCAATATCGTCACCGTGGCCTGGGAGGAGTGGATCCCCAGTCAGGCCAACGGCGAAATCATGGTCCGCCAGTGCAGCAACGGCAGCTGGGGCGGCAAAACCAACGCCTCCAAGCAAACCTACTGGAGCGGCCGGGTACGCATCGTCAGCGACGATTCCGGCAACCTGTACGCCGCCTGGCAGCAGAAGACCCAGATCGGAGAGGCCGAGATCATCGAAGCCTTCTACAACCGCACCGTCAACGGAGCCTGGCAGACGGCCGTCAACCTCAGCAACGGCAACGCCTGGCGCTTCCTACCCAATATAGCCGTCAAACCTGACGGTTCCCAGGTTTTCGTGCAGTGGTACAACTACAGCGACAAGTACCACTGGGGCCGGGCGATCGCCTACAGCGGCGCCAGCGCCAGCCACGGCGCGAATCACCGCATCGCCCACGGTTCCTACGACCACCTGCACTACTACACCGGTATGGTCTACCACCAGGGCGTCCTCTACCTGAGCTACGTGGCCGACGACGGCAATGTCTGGATCAAAAACTACCTGGGCGGCGACAGCTGGGGCAACGGCGGCACCCTGGCCGGAGCCAACTGTCCGCGCACGCCGGATCTCGCCCAATCGGCAGCTCTGGGCCTGGCCACGTCCTGGTACAACCGCTGCGATTCCCCCAACCGGGCCTGCATCGCCTACGGCGACGGGTTCGGCTCCGACCCGGACGATCCCGAACCCGAACCCAACAAACCGCCGCTGGCCCGGATCAAGCTAGACCCCAGCTCGGGCATCTACCCGCTGACCGTCAGCCTGGACGGCAGCGATTCCAGCGACTCCGACGGCAAGATCGCCGCCTACGCCTGGACTCTGAGCGACGGCGGCAGCAGCAACAAATCCAAATTCAGCCATATTTTCCAGAAACCGGGCAGTCATTCGATCCAGCTCAAGGTCAGCGACGACGACGGCGACACGGCCACAGCCAGCGCGCTGGTCACGGTCTACGGCATGCAGCCTCCGCTCGACATCGCCGGCACTTACCACCAGAATCGCAATCTTTTCTCCACCGAACACTACTACCGGATCACCTGGAACAACAATCCGGAGAATGAAAACCTGGGGTTCAATGTCACCCTGTACAACATCTTCCGCCGCCTAAAGGGCCAAAGCACCTACACTTTTCTGACCCAAGTGGACCGCGCCGCCAGCAACGAATTTCTGGACCGCAGCCTGAAGAACAGCTTTTACGACTACGAGTATACGGTGACCTGTCAGGACGCCGAGGGACGGACCAGCGATCTGCCGGACGGGACCACCGCCAGGCAATCGCCGCCGATCCTGCCTGTGACCGGGCCCGTCCCGGAAGCGAAGAAACTCTTGTGACCGACTCCGCCGTTCAGCGCTGCGCTTCGTACTGTTTGAACAGCTCGGCGAAAAGCAGAGGCACCAGCTTCATGCGTTCCGAAGTCTCGACGTAGGCGATGCGCATCTGCGTCCTGCCCGGGTTGGGCTGGCCGGCCGGTACGCTGTAAAAGCCGCTCATCGGCGAAACGAGCAGGGTCAGATCCTGATCCTGCACCCGCACCTTGCCTTTGCTGGCGCAATACATGACGAACTCCATGGCGTCGAAGCCCGGTTTGGCGACGGCGCGGACATCGATGACAGAGTAGATGGAGGCGTCGGGACTGGACATGATCACCCCGGGGAGAAGGTTGCGGATACCGTCGGTGACGGGTTGCAGCATATCGAAATAGTAATCGCGCTGTTTCTTGTACCAGGCCCTGAGGTCCGGATGGCTTTCATGGGCCAGGGCGGCGAAGATGTACTGGCCGATGGCGCTGGCGCACAAATCCGCCGTGCTTTCGGCCACGCATTTCTTATGGAATTCCAGATTGTCGGTGACCAGGGCGCCGATGCGCAGACCGCAGGCGTTCCAGACCTTGGAGGCCGTCTCGATGCTGATACGTCGGCCGCCGATACCCGGCACTTCGGCCTCCGTCAACGCCCAGACACTGCTCACGTGGGCGTCGTCGATGTACAGCAGCTCGCGGTAGGCCTCGTCGCTGATCAGCCACATGTTGTACTTGACACACAGACCGGCCAGCTGCCGGAAGGTGTCGATATCGTAGAAATGACCTGTCGGGTTGTCGTAGGGGATGACCACCAGGGCGGACGGTTTCTCCTGCTGGATCTTGCGTTCGATTTCCGCGAGCGAAGGCAGAGAAAACTTGCCGTCGGCACCCAGGCTACGCGAGACCGACACGGTCCGCCGGCCGACTCGTTTGGCGAAGGCGGTGTAATTCGTATAGGCGGCGTCGATGAGCAGCAGGGGACGCTCCGGACTGCCGGCCGGACCGCAGACGCCCAGGATGACCAATTCCATGGCCTGGCTGCCGCCGTTGGTGATCTGCGAATGGAGACCCTGGGTCGAAAATCCGCTGGAGGCGATGATGTTGAGCACCGCCTGATTGGTTTCTTTTTCGCCCACCGAAGCCGTATATTTGATGACACCGTTGCGGAACGGACTGTCGGCAGCTCCCAGGTTGAACATGCGCTGCTGCATGGCCGGGTGGGCCGGCAGCGAGACGTTGCCGATGGCCGTGTTGATGGCCTGCACGCCGTCCGTCCGCTCCATGAATTTGATCTGGGCCATACGGATGGACGAAGGATGGCGTCCCTTGTAGTATTCGGACATGTCGGGCATAGTCATGGTGATCACCTCTGGGCAGTCGTTTCTGAACCGTTAACCCGCCAAGATACCACAACCGGCGCCGCTTGTCATCCGTCTGCGCCCATATTGCCGATTCTTCAGCGCCGAGCTCAGATATTTGCAAACTTGTCAGTTTTCCAGGCGCTGCCGCAGCTGTTTGGCCGTCGGTCTTGGGGCGGGATCCTTGGCCAGCATGTCCAGGATCAGACCGGCCAGCGTATCGGGACAGTCGGAACGCGGGCCGACGGGAGACGGGCACGGCAGCGAAACGATTTCCCGCATCAGGGCCGCCCCGGCTGTGGCCGCATAGGGCAGGCGCCCGGTCAGCATCTCGAAGGCGATGACCCCCAACGCGTACAGGTCGGCCGCCGGGCCGCTGTGCCCCTGCTGCACCTGTTCGGGAGACAGGTAGGCCAAGGTACCCATGACGATACCGGTCTGGGTCATGTCGCTGTGGTCCGGGGCCTTGGCGATGCCGAAATCGAGCAGTTTCACCAGTATATCTCCATCATCGCCGCTGACCAGCATGATGTTGCGCGGTTTGAGATCGCGGTGCACGATGCCCCGGTCATGGAGGAAATCCAGGGCCGAGGCGATCTGACGCAGGATGGCCAGAACTTCCGGAAGCGGCAGCGGACCGCTCTGCTGCAGACGCTCGGCCAGGGTCTGGCCCGGCAGGTACTCCATGGCCAGGTAGAAGGTGCCGCCATGCGTGCCGCGCTCGATGACGCGCACGATGTTGGGATGGCTGATGCGGTCGATCAGCGCCGCCTCCTGGCGGAAACGACGGCTCTGAACCGGATCCCGGGCGTACTCCTCCTTGAGCAGCTTGAGGGCCACCACCCGGGAACGCACCAGCAGGTGCCGGGCCCGGTAGACGGTGGAGCTGCCGCCGTAACCCAGCGCCTGCTCCAGTTGATAGGCGCCGACCAGGCGCGACTTGCGCCAGAAGGTCAGCAGAAAAAAATAGCGTTTGATCCCGCCCACCAGAAAATAGGAGGCGATCATGAAGAAAACCAGCAGGAGCAGCCGGAACGGCAGAGTCTGGTAGAAAAAGGGCCGCACCGTGAACGCCAGCCCCGGGAAATTCACGCTGCCCACCCCGTCCTCGTTTTCGGCCTGCAGCCGCAGACGATAACTCCCCGGGGGCAGGTTGGTGTAGCTGATCAGCCGCGACAGAGGCGGATCGGCCTGGACCCAGTCCGGATCGAAGCCATCCAGGCGGTGCCGGCAGCGGACCCGTTGCGGATTGTTGTGACTGACGGCCGCGAAGCGGATGGTGATCGAGCGCGTGCCCGCCGGAAAGGCGACACCGTCCTGAACCCGCCGGGAGAGTCCGTCGGCGCGGAGTTCTTCGACCTGCAGAAGCGGCGGCTGGGAATTGCGCAGCTCCTGACCGGGTTCGACGATAGCCAGAGATTTCAGGGTCGGCCAGCACAAGCGGCCGTCGCGGGTGCGGCAGCCGGCCGGCTGGAACCCGCCGCAGCATTCCTCGCTGACCATGCCGTCGGCCCGGCCCAGCAAGCGCACCGGCCCGTTCAGCGGCCGGTGCGCCAGCAGCTCGTTCGCCTGGACGGCGTCGAGCACCGTCAGACCGCGGTTGCCGCTGAGCCACAAACCGTTTTGGCCGTCGACCAGAATCTGAAAGACCGGACTGCCGCTCAGTTGCGGCAGCGCCTCGCCCAGCAGCCGGCCCTGGCCGTCGAGATGGCTGATCCCGCCGCCCTGGGTGCCGATCCACAGGCCGCCCCGACCGTCGTCGCACAAGGCGAAGATCTTGTTGCTGGGCAGGCCTTGGGCCGGAGTCCAGCGGCGCAGGCGGCCGTCGTGCCAATGACAGAGCCCCCGGCCCTCGCTGCCGATCCACAGACCGCCGTCGGCCTGGGTCAGCAGGCAGCGCGCCCCCACCCCTTCCAGGCCGGGGACAGGCGGCAGCCAGGAGCCGTCGCGCCAGCCTTGCACGCCGCCCAGGCTGCCCACCCACAGGCTGCCGTCGCCGGCCAGGACCAGGGAGTACACTTCGTTGTGGGCCAGCCCGTTGCCGCTGTCGAGCAGCGTGCGCCGGCCGTCGGCGCCCAGGTGCAGGACACCGCCGTTGTCGGTGCCGATCCACATGCCGCCCCGGCCGTCGGCGCACAGGGAACTGATATTGTTGTCGGGAAGACCGTCGAGCGTGGTCAGATGGCGGACGGAGCCGGCGTCGACGATGTAGCAGCCGTCCCACCAGGTGCCGACCCACAGGCGGCCGGCCTCGTCCTCGCAGACCGCCGAATAGGGACCGCTGCCCAGGCCCTCGTCACTGCCCAGGTTGACGAAACGCCCCGACCGGTAGCGGGCCAGGCCGCCGCCGTTGCCGCCCACCCACAGACCGTCCTCGCGATCCTCGAGCAGGGACCATACCCCGTTGTCGTGCAGGCCCTCGGCCAGGGTCAGGCGTTCGCACACCTGTCCCTGGTGGATGCGGGCCAGACCGCCGCCGTTGCTGCCCACCCAGACGGTGCCGTAGCGGTCGCACAGCAGGCACCACACCCAGTCGAAGCCCAAACCGCTGGCCTCATCGTACAGGCGGACCCGGCCACGATCCCAGTGCAGCAGCCCGCTGCGGGTGCCGACCCACAGCTCGCCGGACGGGCCGGCGAGCAGCGAGGAGACCTGCCGGGAAGGCAAGTGGGCGTTCCCCGGCCAGGGGGCGAACGGAGCTTCGGCGTAAAAGACGCCGCGATTGGTTCCGGCCAGCACCCGGTCCTGATCGTCGAGGCACAAGGCCAGAACCTGCTCGCCCGGGAAACCCTGCGCCGCACTCCAGAGGCGGATCTTGCCCTCGTTCAGACAGGCCAGGCCGCCCTGAGCCAAACCGATCCAGATCCGTCCCGTCTTGTCCAGGCAGAGCGAACGCAAGTCCCCGGGCAGGAGCTCCGGCCAGGCGCTCACCTCGCCCTCTTGGCTGATGCAAAAGAGCCCGCCCTCGTTGGTGCCGGCCCAGACCCGGCCCTGACGGTCTTCAACCAGTGAACGGATGTAACTGAAGGGAATCTGCGGATGGCTGGCCCGCGAAAAGAGGCTGAAGCGCAGACCATCGAAGCGGGCCAGGCCCTCCTGGGTGGCCAGCCAGACATAACCGTCGCGGCTCTGGATCATGGCCTGGACCGAGTTTTGCGGCAGACCGCGCTCGCTCTGCCACAGGTCGCGCACGCACTGGCGCAGCGGCAGCTGCGGGGCGATGGCCGCCAGTCCGCAGCTCAGCCACAAGAGTCCGGCCGCAGCCAGCCTCGGGCCGGGTTTCACCGCCCGGCTCCGCCAGCCGGGCCGCCGATGCCCAGCCGTTTCAGCTTTTTCAGAAAACCCTGATAACTCATGCCGGCCTCCCGGGCCGAGCGCAACTTGTTGCCGCCGTGCCGGCTCAGCAGCTTCTGCAGCTCGTCGCGTTCGGAGGCCTGGACACGGCTGCGGTATTGGCCGCCGGTCCGGGTCGGAGCATCGGCACGGCCCGCCGCATTGCGGATCGAGGGCAGCAGGTGGTGATCGCTGATGGTCTCGCCCTCGTCGACGATTTCCATGATGCGGGCGATCTCGTTTTCCAGCTCGCGGATGTTGCCCGGCCAGGGGTAGGCGCGCAGGCAGACGCTGGCCGATTCGGAGAAACCGGCCGGGTTGATGCCGTTGCGCTGCGCGTACAGACGGGTGAAATGCCAGACCAGCGGCACGATGTCCTCGGAACGTTCCCGCAGCGGCGGAATGGTGAATTCATGAACCCGCAGGCGGAAGAAGAGGTCCTGACGGAAGCGTCCCTCCTCCACCAGGCGGTAGAGGTCGCGGTTGGTCATGGCGATGATGCGCAGGTCGAGCGGGATCAGCGCGCTGCCGCCCAGACGGGTCAGGGCGCGTTCCTGGATGGCCCGCAACAGTTTGGCCTGTATTTCGGCCGGCATATCGCCGATTTCGTCCAGCACCAGCGTGCCCCCTGAAGCCTCCTCCATCTTGCCGATGCGCCGTTGCCGGGCGTCGGTGAAGGCTCCGGCCTCGTAGCCGAACAATTCGCTCTCCAGGAGCGGAGCCGGAATGGCCGCGCAGTTGATGGCCAGGTAGCGCTTGCGGCCCGACAGGTGATGGATCATGCGCGCGAACAATTCCTTGCCGGTGCCGTTTTCGCCCATGATCAGGATGAAGTTCTGCTTGGGGGCGATCTTGCGCATCATGGCCGCCGTCTGCCTGATGGCGGCGCTGCGGCCGACGATCTGCACCCCGCCGCCCTCGAAAATCAAGCCCTGGTCGGAATCGGGCAGATCGGGGGTCTGGCGCGCGTTGAACAGGATCAGGTGGGCCAGCTTGGCAAAGAAAGAATCGGCCGGTCCGCCGCAGTGGGGCAGGCGCTGGCCGTGCAGCAGCAGCAGCGCGAAGCCCGGCGCGGCCTGTTGCGGCCGGTAGCGGCGATAGAACAGCGCCCCGGTATCCAGAACCAGTCGGCCCTCGGGTTCGCCGGGAAGCTCCAGGACGGCCATACGCTCGCTGCTCAGCAGGGTCTGGTTGAACAGGACCAGGCGCTGCCGGTCCCGCTCCAGCAGCAGGGCGCAGCCGGCGAACAGACCGGACAGGGAGGCGGTCAGGGCCGACAGGAAATCGTCACCCTGGTCGCAGAGCAAAGCCTGGGCTGTGATTTCGTCGAGCAGGGCAGTGTACTTTTCGCCGTCTTCGCGGGTCTCGGGCTCGCTCAGGGCGTCGCGGCGGGGGCGGAGCAGGTGACTGGACATCCAGGCCAGTTCGGGGCTGAGCCGGAACTCGTCGACATCCCCCTCCTTGTAGAAAAACTCGTGGCCGCCGACGCCGAAAGACTGGTTGAGGGCCAGCATCGCCTCTTCGACCGGCTGCCGGTCGACGGTGGTACCGTTCTTGGACTTCTCGTTCACCAGGCGGATGTGATCGGCGCCGATCTCGATGCGGCAGTGCCGGCGCGACACGGACGGATCGTCCAGAACGATGTCGCAGCCGCGGCCGCGGCCGATGGTCACCCGCTCTCCGCTCAGCGGGAATTTCTTCATGTAACCGTCCTTGTAGTACATCAGGTAGCGCATGGGCTGATTATATGCCAGTGTGAATCGAGAAGGAAGACGATGCAGAGGGTGCGGCAGAAGGTGCCGGAACGAACGATCTGGAGATGGACAGGTAGGGGCGTATGATCATATGCCCCGACAAAACGCCATATGCCAATGGCGAAACCCAGCCGGGTCATCATTTGTCGCGGGTAGGGGCGTATGATCATACGCCCCTGCAATCCACAACCTACCTATATAAAAGGTGACACCCGGACAGTTTATACTGAACCGCAGTTTATACTTTTTCTTTCCGGAAACCGTCTGGAACCCGCACGAAAATGATTCGCATACATCCTATATAAAACTATTATTTTAAATCATCACCCAAATGTCGTCTGACTCCTTTTCCTGGCATCGTTCTTGTTAGCACAAGGGCGGAGACGCCATGACCGACAAAAAAGACGCCTATTTCGACATCACCCTGGGCAGCAGACCCGACGAGGTGCGCCGCCTGCTCGGCGAGCCCGGCCTGATCACCCGCCGCAACGGCGACCAGCAGTGGATCTACGAGGGCGGGCGCTTCGTGCTGACCTTCGCCGGCAGCGGTCCGCAGCTGATCCGCATCGCCCGTCGGCCCGAAAACGAAAAAGAGGTGGCCCCGTGACCCGGGGTATGTCCCCGGGCCCTGTAGGGGCGTATGATCATACGCCCCT
>CAYXHZ010000015.1:56501-60216 GCA_964465065.1 uncultured Clostridia bacterium | reverse complement strand
TTCGATATTAAGGAGAGACTGAAATGAGAGAAAACAGGTGCCAGGCGAAATATTATTTACCAGGGCGACGAGGAGGGAGAACTATGAAAAAAACATTGCTGAAGGGACTGATGCTCATTTCGATATGTCTTGCCGGTCATTGGAGTCTGTTATCGCGGCCAGTCGCCGTTCAATCGGCCACCGTGCCGATGATCCTGGATCACAACCGCATGCTGGTCGACGCTGCCGTGCGAAAACCGGACGGCAGCTGGCGCAAAGTCCGTCTCTGGGTCGATTCGGGCTACGCGCTGTTCTGTCTCAGCGAGCCACTGGCCCGCGACCTGGGGATTGACCTGATGCCCGCACAAGATCCGTCGTTCCAGAATGCGCAACTGCCCGTGACCGCGCCGTCCGGCCTGAGGCTGGGCGATATGGATCTGGACCTGGACCAGGTGCCGACGGCTGTGGTTTTCAAACCGTTCTGGTTTTTCAGCACCATGCAGATCGACGGCAACCTGCCGGCCTCCGTGCTGCGCAAATACCGGGTCGTTTTCGACTACCCCAGGCGGGAAATGACCCTGGCCCAGGCGAATGATCTGATGCCCAAAGGCAGCGCCGTGCCGCTGACTGTCCATCCGGAAAGCGGTATAGCCCGGGTAGAGGCCAGCATCGACAAAGAGCGTGTCGGTTTGGCCCTCGATGTCGGAGCCTCGTACAGCCTGGTTTCCGAAGCGGACCTGCTGAGGTTTGCCGCCCGTCACCCCGACTGGCCTATCCAGACTGGTACCCTGGGCCATGCCAATTTGTGGGGCTGGTGGCCGCCGAACGAGCAGGAGTATCCAGTGCTGCGGGCCGCGGAAATCGTACTGGGCGAAGGAGTTGTGCTGCGCGGCGTCGGTATGGTCGGAGTCAAAAAGTTCGCCAGCGGTCTGAGCTGGGGCGATTGGTATGCGCACAAGACCGACGGGGCGGTGATCGGTCTGCTCGGTCCCAATGCCTTGAAGGCCTACCGGCTGGAGATCGACTATCAACGGAAAACCGCCTATTTCGAGAAAGGAGGTGAGCCCGATTGCCGGGAAATGGAAATGGTCGGCATTTCCGTCCGGCCGCTGGCCGACGGGACATACCAGGTGGTTGGGATCGTGCAGTCCAAGGGGCAGCCGGCCATCGAGGGAATCCGTCCGGACGATGTCATCACCGCCGTGGACGGCGCGCCGGTCCAGGGCAAGACCATGGGCACTGTGGTGGATATGCTGCGGGGAAGGCCGGGAGAAAAGCGTTTCCTGGACATCATCCGCGATGGAAAACCGTTCAGGGTGGAGCTACCGGTCAAGCATTTCCTGTAGGGAAATAGGAAAAGGTGCCAGGCGAAATTTCGTTCCCAAAAAAGAATCTACCATCCCCCTTCCCCTTTCCGGCTCAGGGCGAAGCGCCGGCGGAAATCCCGCGGGGTCAGCCCGACGGTGTCGAAGAACACTTTCCTGAAGGCGCTGAGGTCCTCGTAGCCGACCTGATGAACGATCGTCTCCAGGGACAGGTCCGTCTCCTCCAGCAGATCACAGGCTTTCTGTACCCGCAGATGCTGGATGTAGGTCTTGGGACTCAGCCCGGTGGCCTTGAGAAAACGCCGGAAGAAGGTGCGTTCACCGAGAAAGGCCATTTCGGCCAGGGCCGAAACGGTCAAGGCCTTGTCGACACTTCGGCTCAGGTGGTGCTGGATGGTCAGGATCGCCGAATCGCCGTGGTCGAAGGGCGGTGTGAAGGTACGATAGTAGCGCTGCTCGCGGTTCCCGGTATCCACCACCAGGATTTTTCCCAAGAGGCGCATGATCAAGGGCGCCGTGAAGCGTGCCACCAGGTCCAGCCCCAGATCCAGCCAGGCCATCAGTCCCCCGGCGGTGACGATGTCGCCCTGATGGACGATGATCCTGTCGCTGGCCAGGCGGACGGCTGGAAACCTTTTGGAGAAATCATCGGCCAGGCTCCAGTGGGTGGTGGCGGGTCGGTCATCGAGAAGACCGGTGGCAGCCAGGATGAAGGCCCCGGCGCAGACCGAGCACAACACGGCCCCGCGGGCATGCCGGGCCTTGAGCCAGTCGATCAAGCGCGGATCCGGGGTCCCGCAAAATGGAGAGCCGATGTTCGGTGGCAGGATGATGGCCCGGTACACCGACTTGTCCGGCAGGCCATCGAGGGCCAGGATCTCCACGACGAAGGTTTTGGAAATATCGTGGTCGGCACAGATCCGACTGGCCAGATCGAACAACTCGCCAAAGCCGTGGACAGCGGACATCAAGACCCCGGGATAGGCGATCACGGCGATGGAAATCTTCTCAGGCATCATGATGTCTATTTTACCATATTTTATGTCGGAAATGCCTCTGGCCGTGATGTGATAAAAAACCGACAATCATCCCATCATGCCATGATTATGGAGGTAATAACATGCAAGAAACGTTTGGGAACCTGACTGGACGGCTCATTGTGATCGCGGCTTGCCTGGCGACGGCGGGCATCGTGTATGGGCTCACGGCAACGGCGGGTGCTGAGACCCGTCAGTCCGACACACCACCGCCTGCCACCCTGCGCCTGATTCGCAACGCCACCCAAAAACTCAGCTACGCAGGACAGCACCTGCTGCTCGATCCGATGCTTTCGCCCAAAGGGCAGATCCGCTCCTTCGCCGGGATCGCCCCCAATCCGACGGTCGCTCTGCCCTGTCCTCTGACCGAAGTCCTGGCGGACATCGATGGGGTCCTGGTCAGCCATCTGCATCCTGACCATTTCGATGACGCCGCCCAATCGGCCCTCGCCAAAGAGCTGCCCATCCTCTGCCCGGCCGGGGATGAAGCCTCCCTGTCCAAAGCCGGATTTCGGCAGGTGACGCCCATAGAGAAGTCATTGACATGGCGGGGCATCACCATCACCCGCATCCCCGGTCAACACGGCAGCGGCGCAATACTGGCCCGCATGGGCGCCGTTTCGGGCTTCGTCCTGCAGGCTCCCGGAGAGCCGACGGTATATTGGGTCGGAGACAGCGTCTGGACCGAGGATGTGAGTCAGGCGATCGCCGCCTTCACCCCCGACATCATCGTCACCCATTCCGGTGGAGCGACGATTCCTCCCTACGAACCGATCATCATGAACGCCGAGGAGACCATCCGAACCGTCCAAGCCTCTGGCCGAGCCGTCGTCATCGCAATCCACCTGGAAGCCCTCGACCACTGTCCGGTTTCACGTCAGACCCTGCGGCAGCGGGCCGATGCGCAAGGGATCCCCGCTGCCCGCCTGCTCATCCCGGCGGATGGCGAAAAGATCCAGCTCCATCGAGTCCGCTGATTCAGTCCGGGTGCAGGTCAGCGCGACCTGCGAATGGGGGGAGGAACCCGCCCCTCATTCCTTCATGTATTGGTAGGGGGAGACCTTCTTTGGGGCCAGCCACTCCACCGCCGGCAGGAACAGGTCCACCGTCATGGTGTAGGGCAGCTTGGCGGGAGAAGAGGGAAAGGTGCCAGGCGAAATTTGAAGAGGGAAAGGTGCCAGGCGAAATTTTGTTTCATTTCTTATTGCTGAGACAGCATCAAACACTGAAAACATATAAGCACTCAATCGTATAACAATCCTGCTTCTCACCGACTGCGTTACGGTATAACATTTCGCCTGGCACCCAAATAATCTCTCATCCTGCTTCTCACCGACTGCGTTACGGTATAACATTTCGCCTGGCACCCAAATA
>CAYXHZ010000015.1:50300-56401 GCA_964465065.1 uncultured Clostridia bacterium | reverse complement strand
ATCCTGCTTCTCACCGACTGCGTTACGGTATAACATTTCGCCTGGCACCCAAATAATCTCTCGTTCTGGAAGAGCTGTTATGTTTTTGCCAATTCGCCTCGGCTGTGTTATACATTTTTCATGCCCCTTTGGTTTCTGATCTGCTATTCCGGAATCTCCGCCCTGGTCATCGCCAGTATATACCTCTGCCATCGGATGGCCTCCCATAACCGGCATCCATTTCTGCACCCCTTGTTCTATTTCTTCGTACTCGATACCGTCATCACCCTGGCGGACCTGCTTTTGTACTTTCTGCCTCTCAAACTCCTGCCCGTTTTCAAGGATCGGATCATTTACTTGAAATACCTGGCCTTGCTGCGGCTTTTTTACCTGATTGTCGGGGCGTTCATGGTCTATTTCTTCGTGGCGGCCGCCCGCAAGGTGTTCCGACAGAGCTACGGCCCGTGGTTCAACCGCCTCTTCTGGGGGTATTTCGCGCTGCTGATTCTGATCCATCTGCTCCTGATGGTCTTATTCTTCATCAGCAACGAGTCGAGTCTGCTTCCGCTCCTCATTCGCTATGTCATGCCCGCCTCCAATTTCATCATCACCATCGGATGTCTGGTCTCCGGTCTGATCCGCACCTTGCAGGAACCGGATGCTCATGCCAAACGGTTCATGCTGTTCTTTGGCCTTTATTACGCTTCGTTTTTTACGGTCTACAATGTGTTGTATGAGCTGCTGGGGATTATCGGGGGCGGTTATATCGATCTTTTGGCGATGGGCTACAATGTGCCGATGATTTTAGCGATTTATCTCTACTACCGGAAAGATTTTGCCGCTGTCGCCCAGCCGGCGGCTCAAGGGCAACTCGACTCGGCGCTGGGCTTGTCCAAACGGCAGCTGGAGATCGTCGATCTGGTGGTCCAGGGCTGCTCCAACCGTGAGATCGAAGACAAGCTTTTTATCTCCCGGCGGACGGTGGAGAATCATATCTACACCATCTACCGCAGGCTGGGGATCAAAAACCGGGTGCAGCTGGTGGGACTGATGCAGCAAAACGGCCCGAGCGGTGAAACCAGGGAGTCGTAGTCGTGCCGGCCTACAACTCATTTGGTAAACAGGTGCCAGGCGAAACGGAAATAATTGGAGGGGTAGATGAAGGCGTGTAAAGGGTTAGACTTGTGGAAGACCTGTCTGAAATATTTGTGCATAACAATGACTTGTATCGGCATCCTGAATGCGGAGGCATCTCCCCGGATCCTGGCCATGAAGGAAGTTATGCGCTTGACCGACGAAAGCGGTCAATTCACATTCAAGCATCCCTACCATATCGCAACCATGGAGGACGGCGATGTGTTCGTGGCCGACGACGAGGCACTTTATCACTTCGATTCCCGGGGTACATACCTGGGAAACCTGGTCAGGAAAGGAGAGGGACCGGGCGAGGTGAAATACTTCGGCGGGTATTCACTGGATGACGGCAGAATTTATATCAAGAGTGTCTGGCCAGTAAAAATCCTTACTTTCACCAAATCTCACCGTCTGGAAAGCGAGATCAGAATCGATGGCTTGGGTCGGTTAATAGATCACCTGTTTTCGTTTCGAGACCAGCATTATTTCTTTGAGAGCAATCCGGATATCAAGACCATGAAGTCCGGGAAATACAACAGTGAATACACGTTGGCGAGCGTGGATTCCCGAACTGAAGTAGAACGAACGGGACTGAAATTCGCTGTCCCGAGCGCAGCTTTGAAAAGTGAAGACCATGTCCGGTCGACTTCCATCGCGTACCTGGTGAGTGCGTTCGATGGCCGGCGTTACCTGTATGTATCCCATGAGGAACGGTACAATGTATATCGGATTGATCTGGATTCACGAAAAATCGTGATGAAGTATACACGCAACTTTTCTCCTGTCGCCTACCGTCCGAGGACGGACCTGGCGAGGACGGACCCGAATTACAAATCGTATCATGAACTTGAAGAGATCGCTGATCGGAAGTACTTCGGCGATATCATGGCTCTGCACTGCCTCGGCGCCGATCTGCTGGTTTTCACTTCCCAACTGGATAATGAAAATCGGGTGTTGGTGGATCGTTACAATCACAGTGGTGAATTGGTCGATACCTTCTATCTGCCTCTTCAGGGAATAAACCGTCCCGATGATATACTGGGAAGGCCGCTTTTCTTCGATAAAGATCAGCTCTGGACCAGCATTGTCGACGATGATGACAATCCCGTGGTGGTTCAGTACCGCATTGGCTGGAATGAAAAATTACGACAATAGGTGCCAGGCGAAATGGAAATCAAGCAGATGGGAATCCAGGGTGGGGACGTATGATCATGCGCCCCTAGTCGCCGATGATTTTGACCAGCACCCGTTTTTTTCTTTTGCCGTCGAACTCGCCGTAAAAGATCTGCTCCCAGGGGCCCAGGTCGAGCTTGCCGTCCGTCACCGCCACCACTACCTCCCGGCCCATGACGGTGCGTTTGAGGTGGGCGTCGGCGTTGTCCTCGTAGCCGTTATGCCGGTACTGGTCGTAGGGCTTTTCCGGAGCCAGCTTCTCCAGCCAGACCTCGAAATCGTGGTGCAAACCACTCTCGTCGTCGTTGATGAAGACGCTGGCGGTGATGTGCATGGCGTTGCACAGGAGCAGTCCTTCGCGGATGCCGCTCTCGCGCAGGCAGACCTGCAGCTGGCTGGTGATGTTGACGAATCCTCTTCTCCGTTCGATATTGAACCACAGTTCTCGGCGATGGCTTTTCATGGAGCGATTATAGCAGATCGGGCGCTGTGATATAATCGGCAACAGCATGCGCCTACAAATCATTGGCCGAAAAAACAGCGGCAAAACGACCTTGTGCCGGCAACTGGTGAAATTCGTCCAGGACAGCGGGCGGTCGATCTGGTACATCAAGCACAGTTCGTCGAACCATCCGCCAGCGGACCTGGATACCGACACAGGGCGCGTACGCAGCTCCACCGCCGGCCTGTTGTCTCTCTTCGACGCCGGCAACCACTTCGAGATCGTTGGTCCCCCTGGAGCCCCCTGGCTCGAGGACTTCAAGCTGCAGCAGGAAATGGCCCACGACATCACCCTGCTCGAGGGCCACCGGGACCTCAAGGGACATAAGCTGGAGATCGTCGCCCCGGGAGGATTTGCCGAATCCTACTTCAGAAGCGGTGAGGTCAAAGGTATCGTCGGCTTGATCAGCGACGAGGCACTCGATGGCGGGCTGCCGTGCTTTGGCCGTCAGGACTTTACCGGCATCCTGGACTTCGCTGTCCGCGACTGGCGGAATTCACTCGCCCGTAAACGGTTCTTACGGCGCTGGATCGCCCGGCTCAAGACGCAGTACAGTCCCCAGGACCTGCGGCTCAAATCGGAATTAGTCTGCCGGCGGATCGGCGCCGAGGCGGTTTACCGCCAGGTCCGTCGGGTGCTTCTGTATTGGCCCATGGCGGGGGAGACGGATCTGACGCCGCTGCTGACGGCAAGTGACGATAAACTCTTCTACCTGCCGGTGGTCCAGGCAGGCGGCCGGCTGGCCTGCGCCGAGTTCCGGGGCAGGCAGGATCTGGCCGCCAGCGCCATGGGCATTATGGAGCCCCTTGGTTCTCCCCGGGTCGAGCCGGCGGAAATGGACCTGATTTTGGCACCGGGCCTGGCCTTCAGCGCCGACGGGAAGCGCCTGGGCCGCGGGGGCGGATTCTACGACCGTCTGATCGAAAGGCGATCGGCGCAACAGGCCGTCTGGGGTGTGGCCTTCGATTTCCAGCTGCTCGCCGACCTGCCCATGACTGAACATGACTTCCCGGTCGACCGGGTGATCAGCGGTTAGCCTTGGCGCTTTCCAGCTCTTTCGTCTGGACCTTTTACTGGCTGAGCAACCTGGACGACCGTTACGATTCCGTTTAGCGTTTGTTTTTGGACTGCGGGTTCGTTTTCTGTTCACCCTTGTCCGCTATCTGCTCACTGGAGACCTGCCATATCGGGCGGGGGCGCTGAGGGGCGACGGCCGGTTGCTGATTCAGAGAATCAAAAGGGTTGACATTTAAAATAAATTGTATTAAATAATTAGTACAATAGAAAAATGACAACCATAAAACCTTTAACAATCGATTCTTTATCAGGTGTACCACCGTATCAACAAATTGTTGAATGGCTGCGACGGGCCATCCTGGCCGATCAGCTGAAAGGGGGGGCAGCGCTGCCTCCCATCCGGGAACTGGCCAAGATCCTGCGGGTCAATCCCAACACCGTCGCCCGGGCCTACAACGAGCTCAAAGAAGCCGGAGTCATCGACAGCCGTCCGGGGAGCGGAAACATTGTCAATCCCGGAGCGCGTACCCGCCTGGATCCCATGCGGGAACAGCTGATCCAGCAGGCCTTCGCCGAGTTTTTGCGCAGCGCAGCCAGCCTGGGCGCCGACCATGCGACCATCGCCAGACTGTTCAAGGAGTTTTTACATGAGTGATCCATTGCTGACCATCGACGGACTCGATTTTTCCTATGGGGTAAAGAAGGTGCTCGACAAGATTTGCCTCGAGGTTCCCAAAGGAGAGATGATCCTCTTTGCCGGAGCCAACGGCGCCGGAAAGACCACCCTGCTCAATCTGATGGCCGGGGTTCTGCCCTGTTCGAAGCGGAAGATCCGCTTGCACCTGGAGCCCGAAAAAGTGGCCCACATCGACACCGATCTGTCCCTGTATAAGACCCTGAACGCCCGGCAGGCCGAGACTCTGCATTGCAGCCTGTTCCGCAGCGCTGCCGTCGACTGGACAGCGCTGAGCCGTATGGGCATTTCAAGCGGCACCCGTCTGGGAGAGCTTTCCCGCGGTCAGAAAGCCCTGTTCCGCCTGCACCTGGCCCTGAGCCAAGCTCCGCAGCTGCTGATGATCGACGAGATTCTGACCAACCTGGACCCCCTGTTTCAGGAGGAGATGGCCAACCTGCTGGTGGACCTGTGCAGCCAGGGGACCACCGTCATCGTTGTCAGCCAGACTCCGGGGGAGTGGCAGCACCTCTACAGCCGGCTGTGGCTGCTCAAGGGGAGTCGGCTGATCGTCGATCAGCCCATCGATGAGTTGCTGGCCCGGGCGGCCATGGAGCACAGTCCGGAGCCCAGCCGGCCCGACTGGCCGATTCTGGATCGGGTCCATCAGGACGGCCTGCAGCGCATCGTCTATTACCCCTTGCCGCAGGCCCGGCCGGAGTCGCTGGAGGCCGTCGCCCTGCCTCAGTTCTGCAAGTCCATCATCAGGAGTCAAGCATGTTAGCCCAGACCATCCGTCAACAGCTCAAAGGGATGCTGTATCTGTACGTTTTCGCCGCGGCAGTTTTTCTGCTGCTCAGTTCGTTTTCGCCCCTAGTCCGATCCGACGCAGACTTCCTGTCCATTTACATTCAGATCGTGGGTCTGATCTGGCCCATCCTGTCGGCCTCGCTGCTCTTTGCCAAAGAGTTCCAGAGCGGCGCCCTGCCCTACCTGTTCGCAGCGCCGAACGCCCGCAAACAGATTCTGGCAAAAAAGGTCTGGCCCAGCCTGATTCTGGGACTCGTCCCGTTCGCGGTCACGACGGCGGTCATCCGCTTCCTCTATACCGGACAGGATCTTTTTCCGACTTTAATATACCTCAGCCTGTATCTGACCCTGCAGTTCATGGCCACCATCTTTTCCTTTTTGCCCTCGATGCTGACGATTTTTTCCCTGACGGTCGTTGGCAGTGTCGTTTTATGGGGATTCGTCCCCTTTTCCTGCTTTTTGGTCAGTTCCTGGCAGGGCGGCTACGCTCAGTTGCGGCATTTATTCGCTGGGCTCGATTTTTCGCTCGGCTTCCTGTCTTCTTTCGGGGAAGCCTTGCTGACATTCGGCATGTTGTCGGTATTGCCCGTGATTCTGCTCGCCGTCTGGCTTCGGGGTTTCCAGAAATACGCCGAACCGGACCACCGCCGCAGCTACAGAAAAATAGTCCCCAAAGGCGGAATGATTCTGACCGGAAGCGCGGCACTCCTGTTTGCGCTGATATACTTCTTTTTGCCGGTGGACCCATGGGGCGAGCATCACCTGACCCGCGAAGGCCACCTTTTTTTTCATGGCATCAGGATCTCCAGGCTG
>CAYXHZ010000015.1:0-50200 GCA_964465065.1 uncultured Clostridia bacterium | reverse complement strand
GAATGGACCGAGATCGATCTGGACAGCGGCCGGAAAACCGTCCATCCCTTCATGCCGTTTGACGTGGAATCAGGCAAGAAAATGTGCTATCCCATCGCCCTTGTATCCAGCGGCGACTGCCACATGCTGCTGATTTCGGACTCGGATCTGCGCTATTTTTATACTGATTACGGATCGCCTCTGTCCCTCTACCTCTGCCGGGCCGATCAGGCTCCGCAGGCCCTGGGAGAGAGTCTTGGCTTGCCCATCCAGCTTTCCCCAAGCGAAATCGTTCTGGCCATGCACTCCAGGCAAGTCCTGGAAAAGTATCGTCTGGCCGATGGCCGTTTCGAACTGGTCGAAAGCGTACCTTTTCCCAAAATTGGGTATTGGCATATCGTCCGCGATTTTCGCTTCTGGCCGGAACAGCAGCCGCTGTTCGGTTTCTTCGGACAATACCGGGAGCGCAAGCTGCTGACTGTTCGTCTGGCTCCCCTCGAAGCGACCGTCAGGCCTCTGGAACAGTCGGAGATTCGCTACTTCTCGGTTTCGACGACTCCGTACTGGAGCTTTATGCAGCGGCATGATGTCCAGGCCAAAGAATACATTCTGCAGCGCCTGGACCGGCAGCAGGCAGAAATCAGATTTTCCGACAGCCAGAAAATCATATACCCCAATCCCTTTGCTTTCGGTTACCTGACCACAGAAAGCTGGCCGCCCAGATGGCAGCGCATCCGGATGCCCCAAGGAAAGATCGAACGCATGCCGAAATGGTGAATTTCCATATAGCAGAACCACAAGGAGAAATGTATGTCGGCAATAATAAAATCTCTGTTGCTGTTTGCTCTGGCCGTTGAACCGCTCCTGGCTGAAACAGTTGTCCCCCTGCCCCAGCTGAACAAGCCAAATTTCATCACAGCTGGTGAAGGCTGGCTGTGTATCAGTGAGGAATCTTCACCAGTTCATCTGTTTCGTGTTGAGGGCAATTCAATAAAATTCGTGACCAGTTTCGGGACAGAAGGGGAGGGGCCAGGCGAATTCAATTGGATCCATCGGCTGCGGATCATCGGGAACAGTCTGGAAATTCCGACCGCGGGACGATATGCCCGTTTCGATATGAACGGGAAGCTGATCGAGGAACAGAAAGTTTTAGTAACAGTGTTAAAAAATCAGCTTTTTCAAGTCGGTCAGAATTTTTTCCTGAAATCCTACGCAAGGGAACCTAGAAACTTGTTGACCACCATTTCGTTATACGATTCAGACTTCAAACTGTTGAAAGAAATTGGAAAAATGGAGGTCATCGATTTTATCAGCCGGTTCAATCCGGCACCCGATCTGCTCACTTTGCTGGCGGATCGGGATACAGTCTTCATCTGTTCGTCCACTGCGCGTCAGAGTACCGTTGAATTCTTTGATGGCCAAGGTAATTCATTGAAGAGAATCGATCTCCCCATGAAGGCTTGCCCGGTCACGCAATCGCTGAAGAAAATGTTGATAAAGCCACTGCGAGAGATGTGCGAGAGCGAGGGGGAGTGGATTGAATTTTCAAAACAGATAGTCTTTCCCGATTGGACTCCCGGTGTGAAGGATATTTTTATCCAGGGGGGGCAAATCATCTGTCAAGGTTATCAGCGACGAGATGATCTGGCGGAATATGTTTTGCTCGATCTGTCCGGAAAAGAATTGAAACGATCCTACCATAGATATTTCGATCGTGATCCCAACGGCTGCAAATACTGTTTCTATCAAGGAAGGCTATACTATCTGCTAGACAATGCCGATGAGGAAGTCTGGGAACTTCACATTGAGGATATTTAATACTTTCAGAAAGTTATACACCGAATGGGGTGGGAGAAAAGCGTGGCAATCGCTTTTTCGGTTGACAAAAGGCGGAGGCTAGGGTAGAATTCAGCTTCGTGGTGAGTGTAGCTCAAGGGTAGAGTATCGGTCTGTGGAACCGAGTGTTGGGGGTTCAAATCCCCTCACTCACCCGTCATTGTCTTTTAACAGCGTCAACCGCATCAGAAAGTATATTTGACAGGCATGAAATTTACGTCTTATTATGTAGCGTTCGAGCATCAGGAAGCCGGTTTTCAGGGACGTATCTTTCTTGACCCTGACGATTACTCGGCCACCTTCAGCCAGGTGGACGAGAATCTGTACCTCCTCCATTTCGCCGGGCAGGTCGCCCTGCAGCTGGGCCGCAGCTTCGTTTTCAAAAAAAGCGGTCAAACCGGGACCATTCTCCTGCCTCAGCACAGCAAGTTCAACCAGCGCAAGCAGCAGAAACTGGTCACTTTTCTGAAAAACTGGGACCGCCGCGATCCCTACGCCCTGTTCACGGTCCTGCTGGACATCGAGAATTTTCTGGAAATCGAGGACCTGCGCCATTTCTTCGGCCTGACACATGCCGTCGCCCTGGACTGGATACTCAACGAGGTGCTCGGCGGCCGGCTATTTCTGATGGACAGCCTGCAGCTGATGGTCTGTTCGCGGCAGACCGTCGACCTGTTTGGCGGCCGCATCCAGGATCAAATCAAGGCGGCGCATTCCGGTGTGGTCAACACGGTCCGTTTCGCCGATCTGGAAGAGAGCGCCAAACTGCCGGCCGATTCCCGCTTGTTCCGCTATTTGCTGGCCAGGCTGCAGGGGAACTTCAACTACACCCTGATGAAGGATTCCCTGGTTTTGGGCAAAAACGAACTGTCCGACAGCGACCGTTCCACCATCAAGGACCTGCAGACTCTGCTCAAGAAATACAAACTGCTGATTTTCTCGCTCGACGACTTGCTGGCCACCAAGGCCATTCCGCAAAAGAAACTGAACGACATGCTCTGGGCGCTGGTCGAGCAGGGCGACGTCGTCCGCCTCAACGAGCGCTTTTTCATCTTTCAGGACGACCTGGCCAAAATCATCAACCGCCTCAAGAAGCATAAGCGCAATGTCAGCGACGAAATCGACATTAAAACCTTCCGCGAGATGACCCAGCTGACCCGCAAGTACATCATCACCCTGTTCGAGTACTTCGACGCCAACGGCATCACCCGGCGCATCGAAGACCAGCGGCAGATTCTGCTGACTGTCTGAGCGTCGTCCGCGAATCTCACAACAGAAGGTGCGACAGAATTTCCTTGGTGATCCGGTAATACGAATATGGAGCGATCAGACTGCGCGGGTTGAGATCCTTGAACGGCAGGATCTCGGCCGGCTTGTTGAGAAACAGGTAGAGCTGCCCTGGGATCAGTTTGCCCAGCAGCATGCGTGCCCGTAAAGCCTCGGCGTCGCAGAGCAGCACGTCCTGCTTGCGCAGCTCGATTTCATCGCTGCTGATGGTCATCAGCGGCATGGCGTACATCAGCGATTCCATGAGGATGGCCCGCTGGCTGGGCGAACCGGTCTGCACGTTGACGATCGGCGGGGACTTGGGCAATTCGTTGTGCAGTTTCCTCAGGGGATTGTAGATGATCTCGCTGTGCCGGGCCAGCAGCCTGGCGATTTCCTCGTTCATGTATATGGCCAGCGGCTGATGGCTGGAAAAGAGCTGTGTCCAGTCGTTGATGCCGCCTTCCACCGTTTCGGCGAACAGGGTGCGCAGCTTTTCGAAAACCTCTTCGATCATCATCAAGGCCGAAACCTGGGCATTTTTCCAGACTTCGGCAAAAGACGCCGCCGAAAACGGACGCTGGTCCAGAACCCGCTGCAGCTTGTTCTTGCCATCCTCGATCTCGCGCAGGTCCAGAAGGTTGTCGCGCCACCAGTCCCGGCAGCGGTTGATCTCGCTTCTTTCCTGGGGCGAGGTTTTGCTGTCCTTCATGGTGTACACCCGACTCAGGGCATCCAGGCAGTTCTGGGCCGTGGCCGGATCGAAACTGCGTAGGGAACGGAACAGGTTGAGAAATTGCAGGGTCAGGTCCTTGCTGCTGAAGGCCAGAATCTTGGTCAGCAGCGCACCCAGCAGACTGGGCGGATCGAAGCTGACGAACAGTTCCAGGCCGATCAGAGGCTGTAGGCCGTGCAGGGTCCGCTTGATCTGACTGACCGAGTATTCTTCCGTGTACAGATTGTACACGGTACGGCGGATGGTCTGAATCGGGAACAGGCTGCGGATGGTTTCCAGGTAGACCTCGCCCATGAAGGTGAATTCCTTCTCATGCTCGGGATCGAACAGGATTGCCGCCACGCTGGGATCGAAGTTGCTGCGCACCCGTTGCATCAGGATCTCTTTGAGCCGATAGGCGCCCTTTTGAAAGACGTGGTTGATGAACAGGTTGAGTTCCTTGCTCTTTTTGCCGGGCAGGTGGTTGATGACATGCTGCTGATCGGTGAATTCCAACTCGTCGAAGGCGTTGAAGAAGAAATCGCAGCCTTCGGGGCTGCACAAGAGGGAGGAGATGACCGCCTCGCGGTTGGCCGAAGCCTGGCGGTAGAGATCGAAGAGAAACGGAACGGCTGTCGGGTTGCCCTGCAGGGATTCGATCAGCGTCTCCTGGAGGGCGGGACGGGCCATGAAATATTCGGCCAGATAGTGCAGATCATCGGCATTGGCCGCCCCCTTGCCCAGCATGGCGATGATGATGCGCTGCACCCGTTCGTCGCCGACCCTGGCGAGAATGGACTGGAGCACGGGAATAAAAATGGCGGTTTTTTCCGGACAACGGAACAGGTAGACGTTGAGATGGTAGGCCAGAAAATAGATCTCCTCGCATTCCGCGGCATCGACTGCGGGGATCGAGGACCATTTTTTGGCGATGAATTCGCGGATGAAGTGGCTGTGATCCTGACTGCCTCCGGCGCAGATGATTTCGTAGGCGCCGTTCTCCAGGTCCGAACGTCCGCAGTTGAGGTAGGTGATGAAGGCGGAGGCCTCGCTGGCGTTGATGATGCGCTTGAGTATGCTCAGGGTGACGCCGAAAGCCTTGGGGTTGCCGTTGCCCTGCAGAAACCTCGGCAGCAGGGCCAGGATGGGATTGTTCTGCTTGATTTTGGCGATTTCCACGTTGACGGTCTGCAGCAACAGGGGATTTTTGATGGTGGTGATGGCGTGGTTGAGGATGTTGAGGGCTTTCTGGTCGTTGAATTTGGCCACCGAAATCACCGCCTCTTTTTTGAGGTGGATGTTCTCGTCGACCTCGATGATTCTTTTCAGCGGGATGAGCAGCCTGGGCATGTTGATGTATCCGCTGACGCGGATCAGCTGCAGGCGGATGGTGGTATCCAGAGCCTTGGAATTGAGCAGGCTTTCCAGGAGGTCGATGCCGATCTCGCCGCTGTTGCGGATCAATTGCTCCAGTGACAGCCGGAACTCGACTTCCGAAAGGCTGTCCTTCTGGCGCAGCAGGGTCTTGAATTCCTCGATCAGCTTCTCTTTGTCCATGGGCTTCATCTCTGACATACCTAGTGTGTATGCAAACCGTGTTTTTTTCATCTTGACATTGGCATGCTTCTTCTGTTTAATATGAGCTTGATAACTTGTGCTGTGGAACTTGTGCGGGTATGTTCCGGTTCAAATCATAAGGGCACCCGTCGGCACAAAAAAAGGGGTATAACATGAGTCAGAATTCGAGCATGCAATCCAATCGGTTTTCCTGTGCGGACCTACTCGCCAAGATCGAGGCTCGTCAAGCGCTGATCGGCATCATCGGCCTGGGCTATGTCGGATTGCCCCTGGCCAGAGAATTCCTCAAAAAGGGCTTCCATGTTCTCGGTTACGACATCGACCAGAGCAAGGTTGAAAAAATCATGCGGGGTGAGAGTTACATCAAACATATCGGCACCGATTTTCTCGAGGAACACGCTCTGCGTACCCGGCGTCTCAGCGCCACCAGCGATTCGAGCCGGCTCTCCGAACCCGATTTCCTGCTCATCTGCGTGCCGACGCCGCTCGGTCACCACAACGAACCCGACCTGTCCTTCGTTCTGAACTCGACCGAGATGATCGCCAAAACCCTCAGACCCGGACAGGTGGTCGTTCTGGAAAGCACGACCTATCCGGGTACCACCGAAGATGAAATGCACCCCATTCTGGCCAAAACCGGCTTGAAGGAAGGCCAGGATTTCTACCTCGGTTTTTCGCCGGAACGGGAGGATCCGGGCAACCCCGATTTCGATACCGGCAAGATTCCCAAGGTGGTCAGCGCCATGAGTCCGGATGGGCTGACTCTGATCGAAGCCCTGTACAAAACGATCGTGCGTACCGTGCCGGTTTCTTCGCCCAAAGTGGCCGAATCCTCCAAGATCCTGGAAAACACCTTCCGGGCCGTGAACATCGCTCTGGTCAACGAACTGAAGGTGGTTCTGGCCCGCCTGGGCATCGATATCTGGGAAGTCATCGAGGCGGCCAAGACCAAACCGTTCGGCTTTCAGGCCTTTTATCCCGGACCGGGACTGGGCGGACACTGCATTCCCATCGACCCCTTCTATCTGACCTGGAAGGCCAAGGAGGTCGAATATCCGACCCGTTTCATCGAACTGGCCGGTGAGGTCAACAGCAATCAGCCCTACTATGTGGTCAACAACGCCCTCAATCAGCTGGGGCGTCAGGGTATCGCCTGGGCCAAAGCCAAGGCCCTGGTTTGCGGCGTGGCCTACAAACCGGATATCGACGATCTCCGGGAAAGCCCGGCCCTCAAGATCATCGACTTGTTGGAACAGGAAGACCTGGAGGTCAGCTATCACGATCCGTTCATTCCGGTCATCAGCAAAACCCGGAAATACAACATGCATAAAAAGAGTGTCGATCTGGCCGCTTGCCGCGAGAAACAGTTCGATCTGGTCATCATCGTCACCGATCACAAGGCGGTCGACTATCAGAAGCTTCTCAACCTGGGGCGGGTCATCGTCGATACCCGCAACGCCCTGGCTTCCCGAGGCCTCTACGGTTCGCACGTCTGCAAATCCTGAGGGATGGAGGTTTCATGCAATTCATCGATTTGGTCACTCAGCAAAAACGGATTCGCAAGAGCATAGAAACTCGTCTGCACGCCATTCTGGACCACGGCCACTATATCAACGGACCGGAAATCGAGGAACTGGAAAAGCGTCTGGCCGAGTATACCGCATCCCCTTTCGCCGTCGGCGTCTCCAGCGGCACCGATGCCCTGATCATGCCACTGCTGGTTTACGACATCGGGCCCAACGACGCGGTTTTCTGCCCGACCTTCACCTTCGCCGCCACGGCGGAAGTCGTGGCCTTTCTCAAGGCCGAACCGATCCTGGTCGATATCGACCCGGTCACGTACAATATGGACATCGAGCATCTGAAGGCGCGGATCGCTGAAGTCAAGAAGGAAGGGCGGCTGCGGCCGAAGGGAATCATCCCGGTCGACCTTTTCGGACAGATCGCCGATTATCCGGCCATCCAGCGTATCGCCGACCAGGAAGGCCTGTTCGTCATCGAAGATGCGGCGCAGAGTTTCGGCGCCGAACAGAACGGCAAAAAGGCCGGCACCCTGGCTGCCGTGGGTGCGACCAGCTTTTTCCCGGCCAAACCGCTGGGCGGCTACGGGGACGGCGGAATGGTTTTCTGCACCGAGGCGGATATGTATCGCAAGCTGTGTTCGATCCGCCAACACGGTTACGGCGAGGATCGCTACATCTATGAAAGAATCGGGATCAACGGACGGCTGGATTCCTTCCAGGCGGCGGTGCTCCTGGCCAAAATGGAACTGTTCGCCGAGGAAATGGACCTGCGCCAGCAGGTGGCCGAACGCTATAACCGCCGGCTGGCCGGAGTGGTGGAGACTCCGGTGATCCTGCCCGGCAACCGCTCGGCCTGGGCGCAGTACACCATCCGCACCGACCGTCGTGAACCTCTGCGCAAGGCCCTGGGCGAGGCGGGTATCCCGACGGCGGTCTATTACCCGATTCCGCTGCATCAGCAGCCGGTGTATCAGAATCGTTACAACCGCAAGGGCGTTTGCCCGGCAGCGGAAACGATCTGCAGCCAGGTGATGAGTCTGCCCTTTCACCCGTACCTGGAAGCGAACCAGCAGGATTTCATCTGCGATGAGGTGCACAAGGCCCTGAAATGATATATCGGCGTCCGACTCGGGCCCGAGTGTGACATATCGATAAAATCAGTGCATATTGTTGGGGTTGAGATGGTTCGCCCCCGATGGCATTGAGTTCAGATTTGGAGTATTGCCCTGTCAGTGGGCTGGTGATATTTCGCGAGCCCAAATGGCAGCATTGCGTCATCAACGAGCGCTACTTCGTCGATTTCTGTTTCATCGGCCGGCGCATCCTGCTGATCAGTCACCACGGCGACACTCAGTACCAGAACGTCGAGCGCTTCTACGAACTGCGCGAGCAGTTTCTGGCCGAGTCGTTCGCCCGTTTCGGAACCACTTCCCAGGTGGTCGAATTGCGCGATTATGCGGATGTCTACGGTATGCCCAGCAAGGAAACCCGCGTCAAACAGATCCAGCAGTTTTACGATCACCGTCATCAGATCCTGGGGGTGATCTTTTTCAACATGTCCATCAAGGTCCGGGCCATCATCCGCATGGGGCTGACCATCAGCCGCTCGCCGTTCCCCTTCGAGATGCACAAGGACTACCCGGCGGCGATCAAGAGAGCGCTGGATTGGGTGGAGATGAGCCAGGACAAGGATCAGATCATCATCTCGGAACTGGCGGAATGGGCGCGGAACTGGGGCGATTTGAGCATCAGCGTCGGCATGATCGGCAACCGCGTGCTGCTCACCCGCCCCATGGGCTGGATGAGGTCCCACCATATCGACGCGGTGATCGATCTGTACCGGGAGATTCGTTCGCAGTTGTTCTCCGTGGGCGAATCGTACGTTCAGATCGCCGATTACACCGGTTTGACGGGTGCCGATATCGGGGTGAGGATCCGTCTGGCCAAGGCTTACTTCCGGCTCAATCAGGAAACGAACGCCCCGACCGCGCTCATCCTGGTCGGCGCTTCGCCGATCATGAGAACGACCTTCGCCGTGGTACGGCACTGGATCGTCAAGGTCTATTACTGCCAGACCTTGCCGGAAGCCATCAAAATCAGCGACAGCGTCTTCAACGATTACAAGGGGAGGCTGGATCTGAGCTCCAGAAGCGACCCCAAGGACATGTACGGCCGGTACATTCAGGAGATGATCGAATACGTGGCCGCTTTCGGCTGGGATGGGGAACCGAAGCCGGTACCCGGGATAGCCGAAAACCACCCTTTCCGCTCCCTGTACGATGTCCTGGAACTGGTTCGTTACGACCTGGACGAGCTGCTGAAGCGCAATATGGCGGCCAAGCAGGAATTGGCCGAAAAAGAGGCTTATTACCGGGGTCTGTACGAATTGACGGCTGACGCCATCATCCTGTTCGACGGGCGGGACGGTTCGGCGGTCGATGCCAATCCGGCCGCGCTGAAACTGTTGGGCTGTATCGACTTGAATCAATTCCGCAGTATCGCCTGGTGGCGGTTTCTCCGCGGCGATGACAAAGACGACAAAACCTTCCGTTCCTCCATCAAGGAGGCCCGACAGAAAGGTGTCCTGCGTATCGACTGGGAGCTGCGCTCTTTGGATGGCCGCAGCTTTTCGGCCGATATTCAGTTCAGCGCCATATCGGGGCACGGTTTTCCGGTGGTCATGGCCGTGATCCGCGACATGACGGTGCAAAGGCGCATCGAGGAGGAGATCCGCAACGCCCGGGACGCCGCCCAGAAAGCCAATGAAGCCAAGAACGAGTTTCTGGCCAATATGTCCCACGAAATCAGAACTCCGCTCAACGGCATTCTGGGCCTGACCGAGATCCTGCTCGAGGATGAGGCCAATTCGCAACGGGCCGATCATCTCAACGACATCAAGCGCAGCGGCGAGTCTCTCCTGGAAATCATCAGCGAGATCCTTGATTTTTCCCGGATCGAGACGGGGCGTATCCAGATCGAAAAAATGGAATTCGATCTGACCGGTCTGGTACGGCGGGTCATCCGCATGTTTGCCGTAAAGTGTCATGAGCGGGGCCTGGAGATGATTTGCGACTTCGATCCGGAAGCGACCGGAACCTGCTTCGGGGACCCCGTCAAGATACGGCAGATTCTGGTCAACCTGATCGGGAATGCAGTCAAGTTCACGGAAAACGGCTTTGTGATGCTGACGGTGCGTTGTATCCGCGACGGCGACAGCGGTCATGGCCTGCGTTTCGTGGTCAGGGATACCGGCATCGGCATCCCCGACGATCAGGTCGCCCAGATTTTCGAGCGTTTCTATCAGGTCGACAGTTCCATGAGCCGTCGACAGGGCGGAACCGGACTGGGCCTGAGTATCTGCAAAAGGCTGGTGACCGCCCTGGGCGGAACCATTTCCGTCAGCAGTCGCCTGGGGGATGGCAGCAGTTTTGAGATCGAGTTGCCCATCGAATACGTCAAAGCGAAGTCGTCAGCACCCGGCGCCGATTTTCCCCAATACCGCCTGCTGCTCTTCGAAGCCCATCCCATGGCCCGGATGATCCTGCTGGATCACTTGGCCCGCTTCGGTCAGAACGTGGTGGAATGCGCCAGCAGTGAAGATTTTTTTGCGCAACTGGCGGCCGAATACGTCAATCTGGACGGGATCATCCTGGCTCTGGGCCAGGATGACGGCATTCTGGAGAAGTTGCGGACATTTCTGGAAAAACAAACCTGCCAGCTGAAACCGATGCTTCTCCTCAGCCACGGCAAGAGTCTCAGCCTCATCGAACAATTGTTGTCGCTGGGGGTCAACGAGACCATTCTCAAACCGATTTTCCCCAACGAGCTCGCAAAATGGCTGGGCTCTTTTTCCATGAAGACGGTCGCGGTCGAACCCAGGATCGAAGCCCGGCCGGTGCTCGACCTCGATGCCAAGGAATTTCGCGTTCTGGTAGCCGAAGACAACGAGATCAACCAGAAAATGATCAGTCGTCTGCTCGGCAAGCGGGGCTGGCAGGTCATGATCGCCCGGGACGGCCAGGAGGCCGTCAACATTTTCTTTTCCAAAGGCGCCAACCTGGTGCTGATGGACCTGCAGATGCCGGTAATGGACGGCTATCAGGCCACCCGGATCATTCGCAATTGGGAAGGCAACGGCGGCAAACGGGTGCCCATCGTGGCTCTGACCGCCCATGCCCAGACCATGCACATGGAGAAGTCCTACGCTTCCGGTATGGATGCCTATCTGACCAAGCCGGTGTCGATACAGGCGCTGTACGGTTTGATCGAACGGTTCAAGAAAAACGCCTAGGCTGACGGACGGCCAGGTCCGCATTTTTTCTTTTGACCGATAATGCGGTATGATAGGTCTACTGAACGAGGAGCAGGCAATGAATCCGAATCAAGCTGACCGAAAAATGCAACCCGGCGAAATCATCCGCATCCTGTCGTCGTTGGCCCACGGCGTAGATCCGGTCAGCGGTCTGCCCTTTTCCGGGGACTCTCCCTTCAACAAGCCCGATATCATCCGCGCCCTGTTTGCGGCCGTCGATATGATCCGGGCGGGGACGGATCGGCCTGTCAGACCATCAGGTCCGGGATCGGGCCAGAGATGGACTCCCGAGCTGGACAACGAACTCCGCGAGCGCTACCTGGCCGGCGCCGCCCTGCCGGAACTGATGCAATCCATGGGGCGCGGCCGCGGCGCGCTGATCGCCAGGCTGAAACTGCTCGGCCTGATCGACGACGCCGATCACGTCAGGGATTGAGTTGGCGGGCGCTTTTGGAGTAGAATGCCGGCATCATGGAAACTTTCAGCCTGACTGTATGGATGATCTCTCTGCTATTTCTGACCGGTTTTTTTGCCGGTTTCATCGATTCGGTGGCCGGTGGCGGCGGATTGATCACCGTTCCGGTCCTGCTGGGTATAGGCCTGCCGCCGCAGCTGGTGCTGGGCACCAATAAATTTCAGTCCACCTTCGGCAGCTTTTCGGCCACGCTCAATTTTGTCGGTAACGGCCATGTTTCATACAATCGGGAGCTGGCGACCGGAATCGTCTGCACGCTGATCGGCGCCGCCGGCGGCGCATTCGTGGTGCAGCGGATCGATTCCCGCTGGTTGGCGATGACCATTCCCTGGCTGCTGGCTCTGATCTTCGTATACCTGCTTTTCAAACCGAAACTGGGTGAAAACGATCATGCGCCCCGCCTGAGTCCGGTGCCGATGTTTCTGGTGTGCGGTCTGTCCCTGGGGTTTTACGACGGGTTCTTCGGGCCCGGAACGGGGAATTTCTGGGTCTTGGTCCTGCTGGTACTGGGGGGCATGAACATGATCCGGGCCACGGCCTATACCAAGGTGATGAATTTCACCAGCAATATCGTGTCGCTGCTCTTGTTTCTCTGGGGCGGCAACGTGCGTTTCGATATCGGATTGATCATGGCTGCCGGACAGTTCAGCGGTGCCCTGTGCGGATCCGGACTGGTCATGAAGAAGGGCGCCCGCTTCATCCGTCCCGTCTTCATGTTCGTGGTTCTGATCATGGTGCTGTACCTGTTCGTCAAGAATTACAGGATCTTTTGAGTTGTTTCCCAGATTCCGCACCCGCCGTTTCAAGCAGACTCTGGTGAAGGAAACCAGCGAAGCCCTGGCTGCATTTCCTGAAATCACGGTCCGTTACCAGTGGCGCGACAAGAAAAATCTTTCCCTGCGTGTCTACCCGAACCGCCTGGTGGTCGTCCGTGCACCCGTACAGCTCGGCATTGAGTACCTGAGAAATTTTGTGCTGTCCCATCTCGATTGGATCGGCAAGCGCCTGGTCCAGGTGCAGGAAAGCGAGTCCAGGCCGTCCCGGCCGGACGAGCCGCTTTTCCTTTTCGGAATCGAACAATCTTCAGACAAGCTGCAGGGCGCCTCGATGCGCGTTTGGTACCGTCGTCAGGCGGAAAATTATCTGCCCAGTCGCTGTTTCGAACTGCGCCGCCGCCTCCATGTCGCCGAAAACCGGCCGCTGACGGTCACGGTGCGCTGGATGAGAAGCCGTTGGGGCAGTTGCCGCAAGGATGGCCGGATCACCCTCAATGCAGCACTGATGATCTGCCCGCCTCGGCTGATCGATTATGTCATCGTCCACGAATTGGCACATCTGCTGGTACCGGCCCACAACGCCGAGTTTTACCGTTTGCTGGAAACCTGGCTGCCCCAAGCCAAGGCCATGAAGAAAGAATTGCGACTCAGCTGGAGCCGGATCCTTTTTTCGCTGACACACTGAGTTGAATTCGTCGAAGTTGAAAAAGTCGTCTGCTCCCATTATCATTAGTTTATGTCATGAAGAGGAGCTGCCATGGATATCAAGTACATCAATCCGTTCATCGATTCCCTCATCTCCAACCTGGAACAGATGACCAGCATCCATGCGGAACGTATGGACCTTTCAATTTCCAAGGAGGCCAAGACCACGGCGGAAATATCCGGAATTATCGGCTTGGGGGGGGAAGTCAGAGGATCGGCCATCATCTCCTTTCCCCTGGCGATCGCCCTCAAGGTCGCCAGCGCCATGTTCATGGATGACTTGACCGAGATCAACGACGATGTCAAGGACGCCATCGGCGAATTCGCCAATATCGTCATCGGCAACGCCCGCAACAAGCTGGTCGATTCCGGCCTCAGCGTGACCATTTCCACGCCGACCATCATCGTCGGTGTTGATCACAAGATATCGCATCCGCTCAATATCCCCTTCCTGGTCATACCGTTCAAAACGGATCTGGGCATTTTTCAGGTCAACATCGGCATCAAGGAAATCTGATCCGCGTCGGACCTTTCCCCACGATCGGCAACGTGCTACCATGATTCCATGTCATCGTCCAGAAAGATCTTTGCCTTGTTTCTGATCTGGCTCTCCGGCTGCTGTATCGCTTCCACCGGCAAAGTGGAGGCCCTGGTTCGGGAAATTTCCCGATTGACCGGATTGCCCGGCCCGGCAAACATCCGGATTATATTTGTGACATCGGCCGAGCTGGAAGACGCCTACTGGCAGGATTTCATGGTCCGGCACCCGCAACAGGCCCTGCAGGAGGAAGGCCGGCTGCTTCGCCTGGCCGGTCTGTGCCGGCAGGAACCCGATCTGGCCGGGCAATTCAAAAAAATCATCAACGGCAACATCAAGGCCTATTACCGGCATGAGACCGGGCAGCTGCTGATCGACCGGTCGATTCCCTTCGAGGACGAGTACAGTCTGGGTTCGCTGATCGCTCAGATCCGGATCCTTTTAGTCAGGCAGATCATGCCGGCCCGGGTCTATCGGGGCAGATTCTTCTGCGATGAGAACTGGCTGGACTATGCCTTGCTTGCCGGCGACGCATCTTTCGCCATGCACCAGCATTATGGAGAAAATGCCGATGTCCTGGCCAGCATGGATGGCATGAGCCTGATTTCCCGAGATCCGCTGGTCAGCGCCGCCGACAGCTATCAGGTGGATCCGCTGTTCGGCCGTTTTTTTTCTCAGGGCCTGATTCTGGGGGTGCAGTCGGCCCAGGCGGCATTTCGGAAGAAGGACTGGAAGAGCCTGAACCAGCGTCTGCGTTCGCCGCCGGCCGATCTGACCGCCTTCCTGCTGCCCAGACACGACAAGGGTATGCCCAGACCCCGTACTCCGCAATTGGCGGCGCTCCAAGGTTTTCAACGCGGTTACGGTGACCGGCTCGGTTTGTTTCTGACGGCGGAGTTCCTGGAAAGACCGATGCAGGAGCTGGCGGTCGGCTTGGGCTTTGGCGGCGACTGCCTCAGTATCGACAAAGACGACGGCAATCAGGCCGATCTGCTGCAATGGAAAGCGTGCTGGAAAGACGAGCAGACGGCACGCGACGCCTACCTGATACTCCGAGACCGCTGCGAGGTCAGACTGGGTTGCCGCTTTCAGGATGGAACCCGTTCCGAAAAAGCCTTCCAGGCGGGACGGGACCTTTGCGGCGCGTACATCTTCATCCGCCACGATCGTCAGGATACCCTGATGGTCCGTTCATTCGACCGCAACACCATCAACCGTTTCATCCAGACCGGACGATATTGAAAATGGATTGCAATTGACAATCCGGGTTCTGCCGTTTATATAATGTTTTACGAAGCAGTTGACGAAGCGGGAGCCAGTTGGTGCAACAGACTATGCGGAGATTTGCAATTGTCGATCTGAATTCCGTGCGCATGGCCGTGCCACTGGATCTGGTCGCCGAGATCATCAAACCGCTCCCCGTCACGCCGCTGCCCCATTCAGACGTTTCGCTGCTGGGAATTTTCAATCTGAGGGGAAAGATCGTTCCGCTCTACGATTGCTCAACCCTTTTGGAGCAGAACGGAGGCGGCGTCCCGGTTGAACCGGGGCGAAGCCGCTTTTTGATCGTCCACGCCGACCGGCGGGTTCTGGGCGTCCGGGTTGACCGGGTGGAGGCGATAGTCCAGGTTCGGGAAAGCGACATTTGCGACGAGCGATTGCATTGGAAAAGCCAATCCGCATCCGACACCGACGAGATCCCGCTGTTGGATCCGGGTCGATTGCTGCCGACAGCGGAAAAAGCGGCGGTCCAGGACGGGCTCGGTTTGTGGTTCGATGACGATCTGCCGGCAGAGGCCGTAGAAAAAGAGCCGCATGAAAAGCCTTTACCGGTCCTCATCGTCCGGGCCGACAGGCAGGATTACGCGCTGGAACTGGGGGCGGTCAGCGAACTGATCCGGGTCGAGGCCATGGAAGCCATTCCCGATGCGGCCGACTATTCCATCGCCATGACGGTCCACCGCAATCAACCGCTGCATCTGATCGATCTGTGCACACTGGCCGGATTGGTTCCGTCACCGCGTCCGCACCGCTTCGATCCGCACTGCCGTCAGTTCGCTCTGATCCTGAATTTCGAAGGTCCGCCCGTCGGACTGGTTGTCGACGAGCTTGTGGAGATCCGGGATATCGAGCAGGCGGAACTGTTGCGGGAACCGCAGGTAATGGCCGCCTTTGGAAAAGAAATCCAGGCGGTGATCGATCAGGACGGAGGACGGCACCTGATTCCGCTGCTCGATCACGTCTGGCTGCATTCGAGATTGGATCGAGCCTATCTTCAGAATATCCTGGATAGAAAGGCCGCCGCGCTCGAGGTCGCGTACCCGGTCGGCGAGCGGAAAGCCCGGTCACGGAAACTGTTGCAGTTTTCCCTGTTGAACGGATTGTACGCCCTGCCGGTTGAAGAAATCCGGGAAATCATCACCTTGAGCGACTTGACGCCCGTCCCCGACAGCGGCCGGCATCTGGCCGGTCTGACCAATGTCAGGGGAGTGGTCTTCAGCGTCGTCGATCTGAAGACGGTACTGGGCAGGCATTCTCTGGAAAGGGAGGCCGAGAATTTGCGCCAGGAGGTCAGCCAGTGGCTCGCTGAATTGTCACCGGACCGGGGCGGCGCCCAGGCAGACCGGGATAACCGGGCGGCATGGCTGACTCAGAAAACCGCCGTCTCGCTGCAGCGGCGCGGGGATCTGAAATTGTTCGGATCCAGGGCCTGCCGGCAGCTTCTGGCCGATATCCCCAACACTCAGATCGACCCGGTTTTTCTGTTGGAGGAATTCGAGCGCCTGCTCATGACCGAAGTCCGCGCCTTGACGACGGCCCCGAAGCTGCTGGTGATGGCCGGCTCCGATCCCCGGGCTTTACTGGTCGATTCGGTCCGGTCGGTCGTGGAGATCGACGAGGCCAGTATCGAGTGGACTGCGGCCGAGGAACGCGATGGCTGCATTTCCGGTTCCTTCATCGGCGGCCAGGAAGTGGATCGGATCATCATTTTGGATCTGAACGGAATCATGTCGGATCAGAGTCGGGTGCGGATCGATGACTGAAACCGGGCTGACAAGACCGATCGGCGTGCTGATCTGCGACGATTCGGCACTGGTCCGGCTGTTCTTGAAATCGATCGTCGAGGAGGATACCGACATGCAGGTGATCGCCCTGGCCAGGAATGGTCAGGAAGCGATCGAAATGGCCAGAAAATTCCGACCGGATGTGGTCACCATGGATGTCGCCATGCCCGGACTCGACGGGTTGTCGGCTTTACGGACACTGGTCGACGAGAAGATCGCTCCGGTGATCATGATCTCCTCGCTGACGGCGGAGGGGGCGGACAAAACACTGGAAGCATTGGAAATCGGCGCCTTCGATTTTTTACCCAAACCGCAGGGCAAGGCTTATTACGGTCTGGCGGATCAGATCGTCGGCAAATTGAAAATGGCCGCCCGCTGGCATCCGACTGCGCCCCGTGTGGATACGCAAACGCAGGCGGCTGGTATCGGACCCAAGACCGTGCCGGCCGACAGCCACCGCGAGATACCGTCATATTTCGGCGTGGCGCTCGGCGCCTCCACCGGCGGCCCGAAGGCCCTGATCGAGCTGGTGGCCAAGCTCAGGGCGGACGCCAACGGCGCTTTCTTTCTCGTTCAGCATATGCCCCGGGCTTTCATCGCCCCGTTCACCAGGAGGTTGGCCAGTCGCTCCAGCCTGGAGTGTCACGTCGCCGCAAACGGCGAACGGGTGGAAACGGGCGTCATCTATGTCGCCGATGGCAACCGGCACATGACTCTGTCCAGGCAGAAAAACGGAGACCTGATCATCCGGCATGTCTTGGAGCCCAAGACGCTGTTCATCCCCTCGGTGAACGTCACTATGCAGTCCGTGGCCGAGCATTTCGGACGAAAAGGCATCGGAGTGATCCTGACCGGCATGGGCAATGACGGCGCCCAGGGGATCCTGTCCATCCGACAGCATGGCGGTCACACGATCGCCGAGAGCCCGAAAACAGCTGTGGTGTACGGAATGCCGCAGGAGGCGGTCCGGACGGGCGGGGTCATTGACTCGCTGCCGTTGCCGGAAATTCCGGTTATGATCAACCGTTTGCTCAACGAACAAACCGTAGCGGTGAGGACTACATGAACAACCATCAGTCTTTGATTGAACGATTGCAGGCGGCATTCAGCAGCGGAGACAGCGTACGGAAAAGGGAAGTCCTGTCCGAAATTCCGAATCAACCCATTCCGGGACTGGCCGATTACCTGGTCACAGTCCTGGATTCGGAAAGCGACCGGGCGGTCAAAACCCGCATCATGCTGCTGCTGGAACACCTGCTCCTGAGTGGAGACCTGACGATTCTGGAGGCGCTGTTGCGTTCCAACGACCCGTTCGTCCGCAATGGAGCGATCGAACTGATCAAGAGGGTGGAACGGGACTGGCACCCTTTTCTGCAGAAATTAGCCAAGGATGGAAACAAAGACATCCGCAAGTTCATAATCGACGCCCTGACCGACGACGATTCGCCGATCGCCAGGCAGATTCTGCGCAGCGCTCTGGACGACGACGATGTCAACATCGTCTATACTGCCATCGAACAACTTGGCGGGATCCGGGACCAGGACAGTGCGTCCAAGATTGAACTGCTCCTGTTTGAATCCCAGCACCCGATGGTGCTGTGCTCGGCGCTGGAGGCCCTGGTCAAGATCGGCATCTGTGAGCGGAAAGATGAGATCATCGATCGGTTTGTCCGTCATTCGGAGTCCTTGTTTTTCTTTCCGCTGATCAAGTTCATCTCCCGCTTCGGCACCTGCAACCAGTTCGCTTTTCTCGAGAAGCTGATCGATGAGCAATGGGTTACCTATTCCAAGGAAATCATCGACGCCATCACCGGTATCGTCAGAAACCAGCACCTGGTGAATCTGCCGGTTTCTCTGCAGGAGAAGCTGGAGGTCAAAGCCGCTGAATCCGGCAATATCACCAACCGTTACGCCATCATGCAACTGCTGTCCAGTCTGGATGGAAAAGACTCGCTGGAAAAGGCGCGGCGAATGCTGCAAGACCCCGATCCCATGGTCAAGCTGTGCGGGATCGAAATCATCGCCGAAAAAGGTGGTGAAGAGGATATCGACATTCTCGACGAACTGGCCGGTCGATCCGAGCACAACGATGAATTGCTGGAAGCGATCGGCGATGCGATCTACAAGATCGACAAACGCGTGTGTGAATCAAAATGAACCTGAGTACCGAAGAATTTTTCATGTTGCGCAATTTGATTTACAAGAAAGCCGGCATCTTTTTCGAACCCAGAAAAATTTATTTCGTCAAAAAACGGGTCGAAAAACGCATGGACAGCCTGCAACTGGAATCGGTGTCCGACTATATCGACCGTTTGAACTATCAGGACCAGGACGGCCGGGAGCTTCAGACTCTGCTGAACTCGTTGACCACCAACGAGACCTATTTCTTCCGGGAAAGCAACCAGTTGGACGCTTTCGCCAAATTCAACCTGCCGGACCGATTGAAGGAAAAGAAGAGGAAGGGGGATTTCAACCTGAGGATCTGGTCGGCCGGGTGCTCTTCCGGCGAAGAGCCCTACACCTTGGCCATGCTGCTGCTGGAATCGCTGGAAAATCCCAGAATCTGGAAGATACAGATTCTGGCGACCGATATCGACACCCAGATCCTGCAGAAGGCTCAAGAGGGCCTGTACGACGAGCATTCGGTCCGTAATGTCAGTCCGGAAGCCTTGAAGAAGTATTTTCTGGTTTCCACCGACGGATTCCGGGTGCGGGCCAACATCAAGGAGATGGTCAGCTTTGTGCACATGAACCTGTACGACCACCAGGCGGTGTCCAGAATCCGGAATGTGGATTTTCTGTTCTGCCGCAATGTACTGATTTACTTTGACGATGCGTCCAGAAAGGCGGTGGTGGCCGATTTTTACGATGCCTTGGCCGAAGGCGGCTACATATACCTGGGGCACTCCGAGGCTCTGACCCGGATCCATTCCGCGTTTGCGATACGCCGGGCCGGCGGTTTTATCGTGCACCAGAAGATCACTCAGGAGGCAATCTCATGATATTGATCGTTGACGATTCCGAAATGGTCCGGAATTATTATTACTATATCCTGAAAAACAGGGGTTTTCGCGTGTTGTCGGCCATCGACGGCGCCGACGCCTTGGAAAAGCTGTTCAAGATGCCGGAAATCAGGATGGTCATCACCGACATCAACATGCCCAATATGGATGGCTACACCTTGATCGAGAGGATCCGGGCGGTTCCGGAATTCAGCTCGCTGCCCATCATCATCATTTCCACCGAAGACGAGGCGGTCGACAAACGCCGGGGGTTCATGGCCGGGGCCAACCTGTACGTGGTCAAACCGATTGAACCCGACACGCTGGTGGAGCATATCCGCATCCTTTTGGAGGAAAAGGCCTGATTTCATGAAGAATGTCAATCGACAGTTCCGCGCCCAGTTCATCGCCGAGGCCGATGAGCATCTGGCTACGGTCGAATCCGTGTTGCTGGCCATGGAGTCCGATCCCCGGGCAGCGGGTGACTTCGGGGAGATCTTGCGGGCTCTGCACAGCCTGAAGGGCATATCCGGCGTCATGCTGTCTCTGCTGGAAACCGATTCCGGCCAACCGTCCCATTACCTCAACGGTTTCCATCAGATATCCCATCTGAGCGAGTCGCTGTTGCAGAGAATCCGGGATGACCCGGCCCAGGCCCAGACGTTCATGCCATTGCTCTTTACCGGTTTGGACCAGTTGAAAGGGATGCTCAACGCGTACCGCGCCCAGGATCCGAAAAGCTGGGACAGTCAAGCGGTCATCGAGGAAATGCAGGCGCTCCTGACGGCCAGTCTGCCCCTGACAGCGGCCCGGCAGTCCCCGCCAAGGCATACGACGGTCCACGACGACATCATCCAGCAAAACCTGATTCTGCTGCAGACCGGACTGGAACAACTGGAAGATGGAGACCAGCTGATCAAAGCCGGCCAAACCCTCGGTCGGGGGATCCGCGCACTGCGAAATGTATCCGGAAAGGTGAACTATCCGTGGCTGAACTCGTTTCTGCTGGACTGGGAAGATTGCCTGAGCGCTGGCGCCGAGACGGAGCATCGGCTCGACGGCGCCGCATTGAAAACCAGGATCGAGGCGATTTTGTCGGACAAGATACCGGCGCGTTCGGTGCAAGCCGCAGTTTTGTCCGTTCATCAGACTCAGGCCGAGTCCGATCCGGGCAGAGAAGCCGACGGATCGTTGCGCACGGTCAGACTGGCCCAGGATAAAATCGACGATTTCATGAACCTGATCGGAGAACTGAAAATACAGAGCAATGCCCTGCAGGGGCTCCGCAACGAGATGGAGCTGGCCAACGCCGCCCAACCGTACGCGGAACGTTTCAACGCCATCGTCGAGGCGGTGGCGGCTCTGTCGCAGGACCTGCACGATCGTATCATGTCGGTACGCTTGCTGCCCCTGAGTCTGGTTTTTTCCCGTTTTCCCCGTCTGGTGCGCGATCTGGGCAAGAAATTGTCCCGGGAAGTACGCCTGCAGATGAGCGGTGAGGAAACCGTGATCGACAAGAACATCATCGACGCCCTGTACGATCCGCTGGTCCACATGGTGCGCAACGCGGTCGATCACGGGATCGAGCCTCCGCAGGAGAGGGAAGAACTGGCCAAGCCGAGGTCGGGGACAATCGAGATCAAGGCCTACAATCAGGGCCAGAAGGTGGTCATCGAGGTCGCCGACGACGGCCGGGGCCTGAATGCCGGACAAATCAGGCGGAAGGCAGCGGAAAAGGGTCTGGCGGATGCCGATTTTTTGCAGAGGATGACGGATCGGCAGCTGTACGAAATCCTGTTTACCCCGGGCTTTTCCCTGGCGGACAAGGTCAGTGAAATCTCCGGGCGCGGCGTCGGTCTGGATGTGGTCCGGACCAATATCGAACGCATCGGCGGCGTCATCGAAATCGACAGTCAGACGGGTCTGGGGACACGCTTCTGCATTCAGTTGCCCTTGACCTTGGCCATCGGTAAAGGCCTGCTGGTGGAGAGCCGGGGGCAGAATTTTTACCTGCCCATCGATCTGATCGAAGAAACCATGCCCTATGATCCGGAGCGGCTGTACACCTACAAAGGGCAGGAGGCGATCGTGGTCCGGGAAGCCCTGTTGCGGGTTTTCCGTCTGGATCGTCTGCTCGGTCAGGAGGAGCGCCCGTCAGCGGACGGAGAGGCCGCAGCCGCCGTGATTCCTGCCCGTTGCAGACTGCTGCTGCTGGAAACCAACCGCAGGCGGCTGGCTCTGCTGGTGGATGGTTGCGATCAGGAGGCCGAATACCTTGTCAAACCGTTGCCGGAGCTGGCCGGCGAAGGTGTCGGCTTTTCCGGAGCCATGATCACGGCCGCCGGTTCGGTCGTGCTGGTGCTGGACATACCCGCCCTTCTGTCCCGTTTCGAGAAGCGGGAAATCCATGCCTCCGGATTGAGTGATCAGCAATAAATTCCTCGCCGTCTCTGCCGGAAAACCCTCCGCTTGTGGTATATTCGAAGGAGTTCCTCACTCAGAAGGAGGATCGCCGCTGTGGAGGTTTGCATGAAGAACGTAGTGGCCTTGATTTTAGGTGGTGGCCGCGGTACCCGCCTGTACCCGTTGACCCAGTACCGGGCCAAGCCGGCGGTTCCGATCGGCGGAAAATTCAGACTCATCGATATCCCGATTTCCAACTGCATTCACTGGGACATCAAGAAAATTTTCGTGCTGACCCAGTTCAACAGTCTGTCCCTGCACCGTCACATCGCCAGTACCTACCGCTTTGATTCCTACTCGCGCGGTTTTGTACAGATCCTGGCGGCGCAGCAGACCATGGGCAATGCCAACTGGTACCAGGGGACGGCCGATGCCGTTCGGCAGAACATCGACTATTTCCGCAACGCCGAGGCCGACCATGTGGTCATTCTGTCGGGCGACCAGTTGTTCCGGATCGACCTGGAGGCGCTGATCGAGGAACACTGCGCCCGTGGTGCCGACATCACCATCTCGTCGATCGCCGTCGAAATGGAAAAGACGGGGGCGCTGGGAATACTGCAGTGCGCTGCCGACGGCCGTGTCGGCGGTTTCATCGAGAAGCCGAAAGAGGCCAGGCTCCTGGAAGGGTACCGCATTCCCGATTCTTTCCTGGGCGCCCGGGGGAGCAGCCGGCCGTTTCTGGCCTCGATGGGCCTGTACGTGTTCAACAAGGATGTGCTGATCGATATTCTGGAACGGGATGACAGTCAGGATTTCGGCGGTCAGGTCATCCCGTCGTCGATTCCGACCCACAAGGTGTACGCGCACCGTTTCGATGGCTACTGGGAGGACATCGGGACGGTGGAATCGTTCTTTGAGGCCAATCTCGATTTCGCCAGCCCCAACCCCCGCTTCAAATTCTACGATGAACAGCATCCCATCTATACCCATGCCCGATTTCTGCCGGGCAGCCGGATCAGCGACTGCCATATCGAAAACTCGATTCTGTCCGACGGTTCCCGGGTCGAGGGCTGTTCGATCCGCGGCAGTGTCGTCGGTCTGCGTGCCCGTATCGGTTCCGGCAGCCAACTGGAGCGGGTGGTCATGATGGGGGCCGATTTCTACGACCGGGAACCGATTCCGAAAGATGTCATTCCGATGGGGATCGGCCGCAATTGCCGCATCCGCAACGCCATCCTGGACAAGGATGTGCGCATCGGCGACAACGTGACCATCGACTACCAGGGCGGTCCTAAACCGGCGCACGACGCTCCGTATGCGGTCGTCGACGGCATCGTGGTCATCCGCAAACGGGTGACGATCCCTTCCGGAACCCGTATCGAATGAAGCGGTATCGCCTGGTCTCTAGTCTTTGGGATCGCTGTAACCGATTTCCTTTTTAAGCGTTTTGACTTCTTCCCGTGTCAGCTCGCGCCAGTGCCCGATCGGGATGTTTTTCAGCTTCAACGGGCCGATGGCGATTCTCTTGAGCTTGGCGACCGGATGGCCGAGGTATTTGAACAGGTTGCGGACCACATGCTTTTTCCCCTCGAACAGATCGATCTGCCACCAGGAGTTGCCGCCTTTGGTCGGCTTAACAAAAGATAGTTTCTGGGGCTTGATGCGCACGGCGTCGACGACGTAGCCTTTTTCGAGTATTTTCTGGCATACGGATTCGTCGAGCCGGCCTTTGATCTTGATCAGGTACGATTTGCTGATCTTGTGACGGGGGGCGATCATGAAGTTCATCAGTTCGCCGTCGTTGGTCAACAGGATGAGTCCTTCGGAATGGTAATCCAGCCTGCCGACCGGGTAGACCCGTTCCTCGATGGTGGAAATGAAGTCGCTCAGGGTTTTGCGGCTGCTGGTGTCGGACAGGGCCGACAGGACTTCGGTCGGCTTATGAAACAGGAAGTAGGCTTTTTTCTGCAGATTGATCGGAACCTTTTTGTTGAAATGACGGACATGATCCACCACGGGATTGATCAGCCGGTGCGGGTCGGTCGTCGCCTGACCGTTGATGAAGATCTCGCCGTCGCGGATGGCCTTGCGTATGGTGCGCCGGTCAGCGAAACCGCTTTCCTGCAAGGCTTTTTGCAATTCGATATTGTCGACCTTTTCGGTCTGGTTGGGCTGTATGTTTTTGGTTTGTTTCATCGGTTTATCCCCAGGCGCTTCATCAGTTCGGACAGAGTGGTCGGTTTGATTTCCAGGGCCTCGGCGGCTTTTTTCTGAACCCAGTTGTTTTCGTCGAGCGCGGCCCGGATCAGCTCCTTGCGGTAGGCATCCACCTTGTCGTGAAACGAGCCCTGACTATGGGTTTTCGATTCCTGGCTGCGGATTTCGTCCGGCAGCAGTCCGCTGTGCAGCGTCCCGTCTGTGCTGAGTACGACGGCCCTCTGCATGGCGTTTTCCAGCTCACGGATATTGCCGGGCCAATGGTATTCGACCAGTTTTTGGATCATGGTCTGGTCCGGGTCCGCGAGCTGTTTCTGATTCTCCTGCTTGTATTTTTCGATAAAAAAACGCATCAGTTCCGGGATGTCGTCTTTTCTGTCCCGCAGGGGCGGCAGGTGGACGTTGATGATGTTGAGCCGGTAATAGAGGTCGTCCCGGAATTCACCCCTTTCGACCAGGTCCTTGAGGTTGACGTTGGTGGCGCAGATGATGCGCACATCGACCTTGACGCTGCGGTTGCTGCCGAGCGGCTGGATTTCCTTTTCCTGAAGCACGCGCAGAATTTTGGCCTGGGTCTGGACATCGATGTTGGCGATTTCATCGAAAAATATCGTTCCGCCGTCGGCTTCTTCGAATATGCCTTTTTTATCGTTGTAGGCACCGGTGAACGATCCTTTCTTGTAACCGAACAGGAGACTCTCGAACAGGGTGCTGGGTATATTGCTGGAATTGAAGCAGAGGAAAGGTTTGTGCCGCCGGGCGGAATTGAGGTATATGGCCTTGGCGATCAGCTCTTTGCCGGTGCCGCTTTCCCCGCTGATCAGGATGGTGGAGTTGGTGGGCGCGACGCTTTCCACCATGTCCAGCACTTTCTTGAATTCGTGGCTTTTTCCGATGATGTTGGGGAAACCGTACCGTTCGCCCAGGGTTTTCTTGAGCATGCGGTTTTCCCGTTGGATTTCCCTTTCCTTGATGACCCGGTGGATCCGGTGCTTGATTTCTTCGTTGTTGAACGGCTTTTGCAGGTAATCGACCGCCCCCAGGCGCATGGCCTCGATGGCGGTTTCGATCGTCCCGTAGGCCGTCAGGAAAATAACCTGGACAGCGGGGTCGATCTTTTTGAGTTCCTTGAAAATTTCCAGTCCGGAAGTGCCGGGGATCATCAGGTCCAGGATGACGGCATCGACCTGATCGTTGTGCTGGCTCAGGGCCTGACTCATGTTTTCCGAAATGATGATCTGGATGGCGTCGTTCTTGTAAATCCGTTTGAAAATATCGTGGATGATTTTTTCGTCGTCGATCAGATGCAGAATATGCTTCATAGTTTGATTCTCCTCAATGGACTGCTGATGGGCATTTCAATGAGAAATGTCGTGCCCTTCTCGGATGTGTCGGCCACCTGGATCTCTCCGTAATGCTCCTTGACGATGGTGAAAACGATGGAGAGTCCCAGGCCGGTGCCCTGTCCTTCCGATTTGGTGGTGAAGAAAGGATCGAAGATCCGTTTGGTGAATTCGGCCGGAATACCCCGGCCGGTATCGCTGATGGTGATGCACATCTGGTCGGCGCGGGGGAAAGTCTGGACGGTGATGATGCCTTCGTCCTGTTCGATGGCGTCGACGGCGTTGATCAGCAGGTTGATGAACATCTGTTGCAGGCGGGTCGGGAAGCCGGTGATGCTGCGGTTGTCCTTCAGGTTCAGACGCAGGGCGATCCGTTTCTTTTTCAGCCGGTGTTCGAGAAGGTGAATGCTCTCCTCGATGATGGTGCTGATGGTGACCTGGCTAGGTTGTTCCCCTTTCTGACGCGAAAAATCGAGCAGACTGCGGACGATGCGGTTGGCGCGGTTGACTTGCTCCTGCATTCGTTTGATCAGTTCCAGGTTGTCCGGATCCCGGGGATTTTCCAGGATCAGTTGGCAGTAGGAGGATATGCCGGTCAGGGGCGTATTGATTTCGTGGGCGATACCGGCCGACAGCAGGCCGATGGAGGCCATCTTTTCGGAAGTGACCAGCTTTTCCTGGATCCAGCTCTTTTCAGTGATGTCCTCGAATACCAGGATGGAGCCGATGATCGACAGCTGTTTGTTGATCAATGGAGAAATGTGGATGTCGAAGCAGTACTGGTTGTCGGCGATGTCGACTTTCACGCCCGAGAGCGTCGAGACCTTGTGCTTGTGATGCAGGATCTGCTTCCAGAGGTTCTTTTCGAAGATGAAGAAGGCCTTGTGATTGATCACGTCGTCGGCCATCTTGCCGAATTTTTTCTCCATGACGCTGTTCCAGGTCTTGACGATGTTGAGCCGGTTCAACACGACGATACCCAGGTTGATGTTGTGAATGATGTTTTCGTTGAATTCCTTGAGCAGGTTGATTTCGTTGAGTTGGGACTGCAGCGCCGAATACAGAGATGCGTTTTCGACCGATAGGGTGAGCGACGAGGCGATGTTGGACAGAAGGTCCCAGTCTTCGAGCGACAGGAAGGCCTGTTCGTTTTTGCCCTTGTGGCCGAGGGCGACCAGGCCGATGAGCGTGTTGTCGCGTTTCAAGGGCAAAAATTGCATGTAACCGAGCCGTCCCAGCTGTTCGTATTCCTTGCCGAAGCGGTTGGCGAAGGTGGCGGGGGAGGGGAAGGTGTGGTGATCCTTGGGGGCCAGGTAATCGCAGAAGCGTTTGGAGAGAAAAACCCTCTCCTGTTCCGGCAGGGTGTAGAAGATGTTCTTGCGGTGCTGAATGATCAGGATGCTGTTCTTGAGGCCCAGGCCCTTGTTGATGGTGCTCAAAAAATTGATCGACAGGGCGATGAGGTTGCGTTCCGTCCGGATCGACAGCATCAATTCTTTGAGGCGGCTGCGGAAGGTGAAGGTGTGCTTGTAGAAAAAACGCTCGAACTGATGCTGGACCGTTTCCTCGATCGGCTTGAACAGCAGTCCGGCGGTCATGATGGCGACCAGAGACCAGAATACCCCCATGAGCCGGTTCTGTTCGAAGCCGCTTCCCAGGAAAAAGTAGATGCCGAAAATGAAAACAAAAATAAAGCTGAGGGACAGGGTCTTCTTGATGACGATTTCCACGTCGGAATACCGGTAGCGGCTCAGGCAGTAGGTGAATCCGAACGGTGCCAGGGAGATGAGAAAGCAGCTGATCACCAGGTGCGGCGGGTTGGTGCTGAGAAGATGGAGGACGGCGACCAGGATCAGAAAGGCCAGGCTGGTCAACAGGCCGCTCATGGGCAGGATGAATTTCCGTCTTTTCTTGTAGACGATCAGCAGGTAGGCCGACCAGAGAAAAACGAAGAAGCCGATGGCGATATAGACGGCGAAAAGGGCCAGCTCATATTGACGCAGTTGCGCGATCAGTTTCGCGAGAGACTCGATGCTGGGTTGCTTGAGCGCCCGCAAGATGGAGTAGACTTCGAAGATCAGCAGGGCCGTGGGCGGGATGAAGGTGATGGTGTTGATGAAGGAGCTCTTGAGGCGGCGAAACAGCGGATTCCGGATCGGATGGTTCAGGGAGTAGTTGAGCAAAAAGGCCGGGAAAAACAAAAAGCACAGGGTGTGCAGGGTCAAAAACAGGTAATCGGAACTTCGGTAATGGCCGATGGGCGAAAAGATCAGAAAACCGGTGAAACACAGACTGAGGAGATAATAGGTGGGCGGAGCCCGCAGGAAAGTCTGCGTGGTCATGGCGGTGCTCAGGATGCGCAGGCTGAGCAGCAGGGCGATGATGCCGGCGAAGGCCATGATGAAATAGGCAGAATCGGTCGGCACGCTCTGGATATTGATGTTGAAGGTGCGGTAGCGGCCGCCTCGGAGCACCAGGTACTTGAAGAAGGTGTCGTTCTCCCATATCCGCAACAGATCGATCTGGGTGTGGACGGTGATCTCGTTGATGTCCAGCAGCCTGTCTCCGGCCTCGATTCCGGTGTGCGTCGGAGCGTTCAGGCAGACGAGCCCGGATTCGGTCTGCTGCCAGAGGATTTCGTCGCTGAAATGGTTGGCCTGGACTTTCTGGAACAGGTTGATCAGGGCCAGAATGATAAACAGCAGAAAGAGAAGATGCCAGGAATACTTTCGGATCATAAGAAGGGGTGGGTTCGGGCGACACGGAAGCCCCAGGAAACGATCTCCGAACGTTGCAGCGGCGGCAGGCTGTCCTTTTTGGTCTCGCTGTCCGGAGGCGGCGTCACGCTCTGCTGGATCTGGACGGGTGGCGGCAAGGCTTCGATGGGGCGATTCTGGGGATGGGCGTCGAGCCGCAGGCCGGGCGTCAGCGGGCAGAGAAGAATCAGTAACGAACAGACAAGGATTTTTTTGGCGAGCATGGTGGTATTATAGCAAGAACGGACAGTGGTGTTAACAGTTCCCGTTTTCACGGCATCTTTTGCTTATCGCTTTTGCAGTTGACTTGTTTGGCCACTTGTTTTACCTATGTGGGTATGCAAGCCGTGGAAGTGATCGTCAACGATCGGATGCAGCAGGGCTACCGCTACTGGCGGACCGAACCGGCCGGTGAAAATTTCGCCGCGGATTTCCAGCCGCAGCTGACCCCCAGGGAAATGCTGGAGCTGGGGGTTTTCGCCGGAAAATACCTGACCGACTGCCGGCAGGAATTTCCTGCCGAATGGTTTGTTTGCGCCAGGCTGGCTGGAGCGAAACGGGATCCGGCGCTGAATTTCTTCGGGGTGGACGCGTCCCTGCCGCTGATCGAGTGGCAGAAAAAAGGCTGGATCTTCGTGGATGATCCGCGCGGTTGGTTCCAGTGGTACTGCCGCTATTACATGGGGCGGCGTATCGATTTCGAAGACCGTCGCCAGATCGCCCGCTGGAAAGCGATGCGTCGGCACCTGGACGCCGTCCGGAAGAACTGTCTGCCGGGCGATTGGGGCTGCCGGCCGCGGCAGCGACAGGCCCTGCTGCACTGGGCGTACGATTCGCGCCGGATTTGAGATCCCGTGAGGGATCCGCACCGTCCTGCCTGTTCTGAAAAGCAGACGAAAACTGATCTCATGCAAATTTACACCGAGTTTTCTTTCATTGAAACGGTGGCATAGGACAGTGCCTTCTCCCCCAAACCACGAAACGGGGCTTGGTATGAACTTGCTAAAAATGCAGTATCATTCGGATTAAAAAATGTAACTGGCGCAGCCGCCGATGTAGAAACCGTTCTTGAAGCCGCCTTCGACGCGCAGTTCGAATTTGTCCATGATGTTGGCGGTGATGCCGATGGGGATGTGGCCGACGGGAACGATGTAGCTCTGATCGGTCGAGTCCTTGATGGTGGTGCCGTATTCGTCCTGGTAGGTGCCTTCCGACCAGATGGACAGCCGGCCGATGCCGATTCCGGCGCCGATGTAGGGGTGAACCGGCAGTCTCGGGAAAATATTGAGCAGAACGGTTGCGGTCACGCTGACCTGCACCACTTCTCCGGAGCCTTTCAGCTGTCGGTCCTGCTGCTCGTAACGCCAGGGGCCGTCGCCGGTCATCTTGCTGTATTCAAAACAGTACAGGCCTGTAAAGACCGATTGCTGACCCTTTTCACCGTAACTTCTGATTTCCAGTCCGAACGCCGTACCGCTGATTTGCGGGTGTTCATAGAGAAAGAGGTCCAGCAGCTGATTGGGAATTCCGAAACCGGCGAATTTCAGGCCGATGGCGGTGGAGGGGGCGGCTGAGAAATCATCGCTGTATACGGGGCAGGCAATCAGTCCCAACATCATGATCCAGAGCAGGTGTTTTTTCATGCAGGCCTCCTTTTCGGCTTACAGTCTGTAGTTGGGCGACTCTTCGGTGATGATCACGTCGTGGACGTGACTTTCTTTGAGGGCGGCGGCGCTGATCTCGACGAACTGGGCCTTTCGGTGCAGGTCCTCGATGGTCCGGCAACCGGTCAGTCCCATGCCGGCCCGGACGCCGCCGATCAGGAGCGGGATCAGATCCATGACGCTGCCCCGGTACGGGACCCGGCCTTCGATGCCTTCCGGAACCAGTTTGTTGGAGTTGGTTTCCTCTTCCTGGAAATAGCGGTCCTTGCTGCCCTGCTTCATGGCGCCCAGAGACCCCATACCCCGGTATTTCTTGTAGGTCCGTCCCTGGTAGATGATCCGCTCGCCGGGACTCTCGTCGGTGCCGGCCAGCAGGGAACCGAGCATGACCGTGTCGGCGCCGGCCGCCAGAGCCTTGGTGATGTCGCCGGAGAATTTGATGCCGCCGTCGGCGATGACCGGGATCTGGCCGTTGACCGCTTCGGCCACTTCCATGATGGCGGTGATCTGGGGCATTCCGGCCCCCGTCACCATGCGGGTGGTGCAGATCGACCCCGGACCGATGCCGACCTTGATGGCGTCGACGCCCAGGGCCAGGTAGTCCCGGGCCGCCGCTGCCGTGGCGATATTGCCGGCGATCAGTTCCAGGTCTGCATGCTGGCCGCGGATCTTTTCGGCCATGGCCATGACCCGGGAGGAATGGCCGTGGGAGGTGTCCAGGATGATGACATCGGCCTTGGCCTCTCTGAGCGCTTCCACCCGGTCCATGGTGTCGGCCGCTGTACCGACCGCCGCGCCGACCAGCAGCCGGCCGATGTGGTCTTTGGATGCGTTGGGGAAATCCTCTTTCTTGATGATGTCCTTCAAAGTGATCAGACCGATCAGGTGATTGTCCTGGTCTATGACCGGAAGCTTTTCGATCTTGTTCTGATGCAGGATGCGCTTGGCTTCATCCAGGGTGATGCCCTGTTTGACCGTGATCAGGTTCGACGAAGTCATGAATTCGTGGATATGGCTGTTCAACTTGGTGGTGAAGCGGATGTCGCGGTTGGTCAGTATCCCCACCAGATGGCCGTCGTCGTCGATGATCGGCAGACCGGATATTCCCTTCTCCTTGACCAGCCGAAGCGCTTCGGACATGGTGTTGTTGGGCTTGAGGGTGATGGGGTTGACGATCATGCCGGATTCGTAGCGTTTGACCCGGCGTACTTCCTGGGCCTGTTCCTGGATGGGCATGTTCTTGTGGATGATGGCGATGCCGCCGAGCTGAGCCATGGCGATGGCCATCTGGGCCTCGGATACGGTATCCATGGCCGCCGAAACCAGCGGGGTGTTGAGACGGATGTGACGGCTGAACCGGCAAGCGAGATCCGTCTCGTTGGGCAGGACTTCCGAGGCGGCCGGAATCAGCAGCACGTCGTCGAATGTCAGGCCCTTCCTGGCAAAAAACTTGTTCTCGAACATACTCATCTCCTTTTCTTGGATTTCCCGCTGGGCATTTTGAGAGTGGGACGGCTGACCGGGTTCTTCTGGCGGTTTTTCTGGCGGGCCAGCTGGTCTTCGACCACCGGTTTGAGCTGGTAGATGAACCGGACGGCTTCTTCCTCGATCCGCTGCTGGAGTTCTTCGAAAAGAGTGAAGCTTTCTTTCTTGTATTCGATCAGGGGGTCACGCTGGGCGTAGCTGCGCAGCCCGATCCCTTCTTTGAGATGATCGATGGTCAACAGGTGGTCTTTCCACTGGCTGTCGACGATCTGCATGAAGATCCAACGTTCGAACTCGCGCATCATGCGGCTGCCCATCATGCTCTCTTTTTCCCGGTACACGGCGCTGAAGTACTTGAAGAGGGAATCGTAGATCTTATCCTGCTCCAGGTCCGGCAGGGGGCTGTCGAAGATGGCCTGGGGATCGACGCCGAAAATGGCCTTGAGTTCCTTGACGAACGAATCGATCTGCCATTCCCCGGCATCCTTGTCCTTGGGCAGATAGCTGTCACACAGGTCCGAGCAGATGCCGTCGACCATCTGGTGCACCCGTTCGCTCAGATCGGCGCCCATCAGCACCTCTTTGCGCATGGAATAGATGACCTGACGCTGTTTGTTCATGACATCGTCGTATTCGAGCAGGTGTTTGCGGATCGAGAAATGCTGGCCTTCGATCTGTTTCTGGGCGTTTTCGATCGCCCGGGAGACCAGCCGGTTTTCAATGGGTACGCCGTCGCGCATGCCCGATCTGACCAGCAGGTTCTTGATGCGGTCCGAGCCGAGAATCTTCATCAGGTTGTCTTCCAGAGAGATGTAGAAACGCGAGGAACCCGGGTCGCCCTGACGTCCGGAACGACCGCGCAGCTGATTGTCGATGCGTCGCGATTCGTGGCGTTCGGTGCCCAGGATGTGCAGCCCGCCCAACTCGATGACCTTCTTCTGGGCCTGACGGCAGGTATCGTCGATTTCCTGGCGGAGCTGGTTGACGGTCACTTCCGGTGCGGTCTGCGGAGAATAGCCCCGCTTTTTCAATTCTTCTTTGAGGATGAATTCTGGGTTGCCGCCGAGCAGGATGTCGGTACCGCGGCCGGCCATGTTGGTGGCGATGGTCACCGCGCCCAGACGTCCGGCCTGAGCGACGATTTCGGCTTCCCGCTCATGGTATTTGGCGTTCAAAACCACGTGGGGGATATGCTCTTTCTTGAGTCGTTTGCTGAGAATTTCCGAGTTTTCAATGGAAATCGTGCCGACCAGAACCGGCTGGCCTTTCTCGTGCAGCTGGCGGATTTCTTCGCTCACGGCATCCCATTTCTCCTCGATGCTGCCGTAGATGACGTCGGGATACTCGATACGGATCATGGGCTTGTTGGTGGGGATCTCGATGACATCCAGCTTGTAAATCGACGAGAATTCGACGGCTTCGGTGATGGCCGTACCGGTCATGCCGGCCAGTTTGTCGTACATGCGGAACAGGTTCTGGAAGGTGATGGTGGCCAGAGTCTGGTATTCCCGTTCGATGTGAACGTTCTCCTTGGCCTCCAGCGCCTGATGCAGACCGTCCGAGTAGCGTCGGCCGGGCATCATGCGTCCGGTGAATTCGTCGACGATGACCACCTGGTTGTCCTTGACCAGGTAATCGACGTCGCGGGCGAACAGCTTGTGGGCCTTGAGGGACTGGTATATCTGGTGCAGCAGGTCCATATTGGTCAGGTCGTAGAGGTTCTCGACCTTGAAAAAACGTTCGGCTTCGGCGATGCCGGTCTCTGTCAGCACGACCGTTTTGGTTTTTTCATCGAGTTCGAAGGCCGAGGCGTCGTTTTTGATGCGTTTGACGAAATCGTTGACGTTGTAATAGAAGGCGGTCGAGCCCTCGGTCGGACCGGAAATGATCAGCGGGGTGCGGGCCTCGTCGATCAATATGGAGTCGACCTCGTCGACGATGGCGTAGTGAAACGGCCGTTGAGCCAGCGCCGCCTGTTCGAATTTCATGTTGTCGCGCAGGTAGTCGAAACCGAATTCGTTGTTCGTACCGTAGGTGATGTCGCAGCGGTAGGCCTCCTGGCGTTCCTCATCGGTCATTTCGTGCTGGATGACGCCGACGCTGAGTCCCAGGAAGCGAAAGATCTCACCCATCCAGTTGGCGTCGCGGTTGGCCAGGTAATCGTTGACGGTGACGATGTGAACGCCTTTGCCGGTCAGGGCGTTGAGGTAGGCGGGCAGTGTGGCCACCAGGGTCTTTCCTTCACCGGTTTTCATTTCCGATATCATGCCCTGATGCAGGACGATACCGCCGAGCAGCTGCACATCGTAGTGACGCATGCCCAGGACCCGTTTGGCGGTTTCGCGGACTACGGCGAAGGCTTCGGGCAGAATGTCGTCCAAATTTTTTCCGGATTGCAGGAGAGCTTTGAAATAGGCTGTTTTGTCAGCCAGTTCCGAATCGCCGAGGGCCTGGACGGCCGGTTCATGGCGGTTGATCTGCTCGACGGTAACAGACATTTTCTTGATGACACGATCGTTGCGGGTTCCGAACAGCTTGCGAAGAATGAATTTGAACATGTTGCAGTGATTATAACAAAAAAGCGGTCCAATAGGAAAGAAGCGCCGACGGACAAGTCCGGCGATTGATTTTTTCGTCCATATCCTCTATCATCGGCAGATGTGTCCTGATCACAAACCGGCGGGTCGGCCGACCTGGTTGACCCGCGTCGCCTTACTGTCGATTCTGTCGATTGTGTCAGTCTGGCTGCTCGTTGGACCCAAAGCGGCCGATGATCCTGCGAAACCCGCACCGTCTCCGGTCCTGCCGGCGGCAAGCGCAGCGGATGCCGCGGCCCCGGCCGGCAGATTGACGGAAGTTCGGGTCAGAAACGGTCATACTTTCGAAGCGCTGCTGATGGAACTGGGACTCGAGCGCAGCGATTGCCTGGCGGTCATCGAGCGGATCCGGCCCGTGTTCAACCTGCGGCGTATGCAGATCGGCCAGACAGCCCGCCTGTACCGTCAAGACAACGGCGAATTTCACCTCAGTTACGAGATCGACCTCCTCGGCACGCTGATCGTCGACAAGTCGCATGCCAAGGGGCTGCAGGTCAAAATGGACGTCAAAACGGTGACGAGCGGCTGGCACATCATCCGCGGCCGGATTTCCTACTCGCTCTTCGACGCCATCGCCGCCCTGGGGGAACGCGACGAACTGGCCGACCGGCTGGCCTCCTTGTTCGAATACGATGTCGATTTCAACCGTGACCTCCGGCGTGACGACCGTTTCGCACTGCTGGTGGAAAAACGGTTCGTCCTGGGTCAATTCATCGGTTACGGCCGGATTCATGCCGCTTACCTCATCAATGCCGACCGGGAGATCACCCTGGGCTGGCATTGCCTCGCCGACCGCAGCGAAGGCTATTTCCACCCCAGCGGCGACGCCGCCGAAAAATTCTTTCTCCGTTGCCCCTTGCCGTTCATGCGCCTGACCTCCAGCTTCGGAAACCGTCGCCACCCGGTACTCGGTTTTTCGGCGCAGCACAACGGCATCGACCTGGGTGCTCCCGCCGGTACGCCGGTGCGCAGTACGGCCTCGGGGCGTATCCGCCGTGTCGGCCGGGATCCGGTGCGGGGACTGTTTCTGGAAGCGAGCCATCCCAACGGCTACGAGACGCATTACTACCATCTGCAGTCGGTTGCCGCCGCCGCCGCCCATGCCGGTCGCAGCGTCGCGCAATCACAGACCATCGCTTTTGTCGGCAACAGCGGCCGCTCGACCGGTCCGCACCTGCATTACGGCATCAAGAAGGCCGGCCGTTTCATCAATCCCCTGTCGCTGCGGACGCCGCCGAAGCGGCACCTGCCGCAGGAGGAACTGGCGGTTTTCCAGGAACGGTTGCGGCTGCATACTCTGCTTATCGGTCTGGGCGACCCGTTCCTGCAATTCTGGCTGCGGGCCGAATCCTGGCTGAGCGCCTGCGCTCCCTGGCTGGCGACGGCCCGGGAAACGGCAGCGATCCGGAATTCCTAGAAGCGCATTTCCCGGCGAATCCAAGCTTGGCCCGGGTAAGGGAAACAGACAAAATTGTCCGTTTTTTCATTTTGTTTTTTGACAGTCGGCGCGTATAATAGCACTTCGGTTTTCAACTTTTTTGGAGGCAAGCATGTCGAAACGGATTTTGGTTCTCAACAGCGGCAGTTCATCGATAAAGTTCCAGTTGCTGGACATGGACAACGGCGAGGTCCTGGCCAAAGGCCTGCTGGAACGAATCGGTATCGCCGGTTCCCGTCTTAAATATCAATCGCCCAAGGGCGAAACCGTCACCGAGCGGCCGATCAAGGATCACGAAGAAGGCATCGCCATGATCGTGCGCCGTCTCTGCGACCTGGAAACCGGGGTCATCAGCGATGTCAAGGAAATCTATGCCGTCGGCCACCGCGTGGTCCATGCCGGGGAACGTTTCAACGGCACGGTCGTGATCGGCGCCGAGGTCATGGACGCGCTCAAGGAATGCATTCCGCTGGCGCCGTTGCACAACCCGCCCAACATCCAGGGTATCGAGGCCACGGCCAGGATCCTGCCCGGCATCCCCATGGCCTGCACCTTCGATACCGCCTTTCATCTGACCATGCCCAAAGAGGCGTACATATACCCGATCCCGTACCAGTATTACCGGAAATATCATATCCGCCGCTACGGCTTTCACGGCACTTCCCATCATTTCGTCGCCAAAGAGGCGGCAAAGAAACTCGGCAAGCCCCTGGAAAGGCTGAAACTCATCACCTGCCACCTGGGCAACGGTTCGTCGATCACCGCCATCTGCAACGGCAAATCCATCGACACGTCCATGGGTTTCACGCCCCTGCAGGGCCTGGTCATGGGAACGCGCTGCGGCGACATCGACCCGGCCATTCCGATCTTTTTGCAGAAGCAGGAGAATCTCAGCGCCGACGAGGTCGATACCATCCTCAACAAACGCAGCGGCATGCAGGGCATCTCGGAAATCTCGTCGGACAATCGGGATATCTGGCTCAGAGCCAACGAAGGCGACGAGAACGCCAAGCTGGCCATCGACATCATGGCCTATCGCTTGAAAAAGTATATCGGTTCCTACATCGCCGCCCTCAACGGTGTCGATGCCATCGTATTCACGGCCGGAGTCGGTGAGAACGATACCGAAATGCGCCGGCTGAGCCTGGAACGCCTGGAGGCCTTGGGCATCTATCTGGACAGAGAGGCCAACAGTCAGGTGAAAGCCCGCTTCGGTGTCATTTCCCGGCCGGATTCCCCGGTTACGGTAATGGTCATACCGACCAACGAAGAACTCGAAATCGCCGAACAGACCCTGCAGGTGATCAACGGACGGGGACAGTGACCACACTGGCCGATCTGGAAGCGGTTTTTCCCAGACTGGGTTGCGACGAGGTCGGCAAAGGCGATTTTTTCGGGCCGCTGGTAGCCTGCGGAGCCATCATCACCGAGCAAAACTACCCGCTGTTTTCGGGAATCCGCGATTCCAAAAAAATGACCGACAAGCGTATCGGAGCGGTTGCGCCGGAACTGATGAGCAAGATCCCCCACGCCCTGGTCAAGATCGGACCGACCAAGTACAACGAATTGTACGCCCGATTCAAGAACATCAACGCCATACTGGGCTGGGCCCATGCCCGGGTGATTCAGAACCTGCTGGAGCAGGGGCATAAGCCGGCGGCGGTGATCGTCGATCAGTTCGGTCCGGAATTCCGGGTGTTGAGCAACCTGCGCGAAGTCGACTACGACAAACGGCGGATCTTTTTTTTCGTTCGCGGGGAGGCGGATCCGGCGGTGGCCGCCGCTTCGGTGATCGCCCGTCATGTATTCCTGCGGGAAATGAATACCCTGAGTGAAAGGCTCGGCGTCCGCATTCCCCTGGGCGCCGGAGCGCCTGTCGATCTGGCGGCAGTCTCAATCCAGAAAAAATTCGGTCGCGAGATATTTCGGGACTACGCCAAGCTGCATTTTAAAAATTTCAGCAAGATGGCCGATAATTCCTAATCGTCTTTTTTGAAGAAGCTCTTCTTGATCCAGCGCGCCAGCAGCAGGTACAGGGGCAGCACCACGGCGATGCTGATGAAGAGCTCGTAGAAGTAAATGGACTTGAAGGGGTTCATTCGACTTTTATCTTGATACGGATTCCGCAGAAGACCGAGGCCACCGTGTTGTAAAAGATGGTGTACAGGGCGCCGCACATGGCCGTCAGCATGAAACCGGTTACTCCGCCGATGGCCGCGAACAAAAAGCCGCCGAGCACCCGACCGCGCATTTCGATCCATTTCATCGGGAATATGGCCGATATCGGTTCGAGGATCTCGAAGATACCGAAGATGGCTCCGACGATGACGCCGATGATGATGCCCAGGCCGCCGAAGAAGGCCATGGCATGGAGAATACTGATCTGGGTGATGGTGACCTGCGACGGAGGGGCCATCTTCTTGATTTCCTGTTCGGCCGGTGTCTGGGTCTTTACGACGGGTTTGCCGATCCGGCTCGGCGGATCTTCCTTGGCTTGGACCGGGTGTGATTCATACGCCGGAGTCGGCGCAGCAGGCGGCAGGTTGATGGTGTTGGTGATCGGTTGATTCTGGCCGATCAGAGTCGACTGGGTCCGGGTCTGCGGGGATGGCTCGTATTTGTTCTGCACGTAGGCGTCCGCGAAGCTCGGTTCCTTTTCCTCATGCGGCTGATTTTCGGTTTCGGAACCGAAATCGATGGTCGTCGTTGCCTGTTCGGATTCCTGGTAACTGACCTGGGCGCTTTCATGCTCGTTGTCGTCGCGGTCCCCGTAAATCGAATATTCGCTGTGGCTTGGCGCGAAAGGGTTGTCGCTGGTGTCGATGTGCTCTTCGACCTTGGCCGGCGCCTCGGTTTCGATCGGGTACGGATTGCTTTCCACCCATTCCTTGTTCTCGTAGGTGTACCATTTGCCGGATTTCCCGCCGATCATCCAGTAGTTGCCGGCATCGTCCAGTATCATCAGGCTCTTCAGCTGCTTTTTCATTTCGTCCGTGCTGATCTCGCCGGCGCTGTGCCTTTCCTTCAGATCGTTATATGACTTCTCAGTCAGCTTGAATTTTTCGATGTTCATGATCAAACCTCCATAGATGTATGATGAAGCATGGCTAGAATTCTGTCACGGATGAATCCGATCAGGTAGAGCGAACCGGTGATCAGGATCGGGTCGGAATGGGCGAGGGCCAGGTGAAGCGCCTTCTCCGGATCGGGTTGTACGGTGACGGGAAGAGGTGCGAAATACCGGCTCAATTGCGCGGCTGGCTTGGTCCGGTGTGACAGGGGATCTGTCAGGATGACCCGTCTGGCGTAGGGCAGGATTTCCCTGATCATGCCGCGGTACTGTTTGTCCTTGAGGACGCCGAATACCAGAGTCAGCTCTTTGAGGCCCATATCGGACAGGTAGGCGGCCAGCGATTTGATTCCGGCCTTGTTATGTCCGCCGTCGATCAGGATGGGCGGTTTGCTGGCAAACCATTCCAGTCTGCCCGGAACCTGGTTCTTGCGGATACCGGAGACAATGGCCTCTTTGTCGAGTTTGCTGATGCCCAGCCGGTTCAGAATTTCCGCCGCCCGGATGATGGTGGCCGCGTTGTCGGACTGGTGTCGGCCGTTCATGCCCGGAGTGAAGCGATACTCGGTTCCGGCGCTGATGTAGCGATAGCTGGGGCGGGTTGCACTGCCGTCTTCGGTCATCAAGCGGTTCTGCCCGGAAAAAACAGGTTCGAACGGCGCACCGAGGTCCAGGCAGCGCTGACGGATGATCCGGTAGCCGGCGGTCCCGGGCTTGCAGGCGCATACCATGGGCACAGCGGCTTTGATGATACCGGCCTTTTCTTGGGCGATCTCGCTCAGTGTCGAGCCGAGAATCTTCATGTGATCGTAATTGACGTTGGTGATCACGGTCAGACACGGTCTGATGGCGGTTGTGGCGTCGAGTCGTCCGCCCAGGCCGACTTCCAGAACCGCGCAGTCGACCTGCTCGTGCTGAAAGTAAAACAGGGCGACCAGCAGCATGTGTTCGAAAAAAGATGGTTTGGCCGGGATGAGTTTCTTCTGCTCCAGATCGCTTGTCAGCTCGCGGACCATGGACAGGCATTGGGCGAAAGCAGCCTGCGGTATCCATTCCTTGTTGATCGCGATCCGTTCCCGCGGGTCAAACAGATGGGGAGAGGTGAAGAGGCCCACCCGGTGCCCGCCCTGTTCGAGTACCGACGCAATCCCGTGTGCTGTGGACCCCTTCCCGTTCGTTCCGCCGACTTGGATGAAAGCGATCTTGCGTAAATCAAAAGGGAAATGGTCGATGACAATCTGGATATTTTCCAGCGAAAATTTGGCCCCATCCTCTTGAATCTGTCCCAAATATGCCAGACTTTCGCTGTAGTCCATTACATCCCAATTGAGATTTACTCTTTCTCTTCGTTCTCGAATTCGTTTTCCACGTTGAGAAATTTGGCAGCGCCGTCATACATCAGGCGGACCGCTTTCTTCTGTTCCTGAAGGACCGCGATCGTCTCCTTGACACGGGCCAACTCTTCCTCGATCTTGGCGTCAATGATCTCAATCTGCTGCTTGGCGTTTCGCAAGGTGTCTTCAAACGGTTTTTTGTCCATGTGCCACTCCTTTATTGATTCAATGTTATGGGGATGGTCAGCCATACCCGAACCGCGATATTGTTCTTGCGACCGGGCTGGAAGGTCCATTTGCTCAAGGTGCTGATGATGGCCATATCCACATCGTAGACATTGGTCTTCTTGCTCATGGAGACTTTCTCGACCTGTCCGCGGTGGTTGACCAGAATCCTGGCCAGAATCGTGGTGTTGGGGGCGATCGACTTCAATGCCTTCCTGGGGATATCGGGAAAGGGGGTGTTGAGCCGTTGCGGTTCGATGTCCAGTTCGTTGACCGTTACTTCCATACCCTCGCTGAGCGGTTTGACCGGTTCCGGCTCGGGCTTGGCGGCGACGGGGACGGGAGTGGGAGTGGGGGCGGCTTCGGGCTGTTTTTCCTCTTTGGCCGGTTCCGGTTTGGTCTCGGTGACGGCCGGAGTCGTCTGCTGGGCCGGCTGCTTGGCGGGTTCTTTCACTTCAGTGCCGGTCGGAGTTATGGGGGCTGGCTTGACGGCTTCGGTTTTCTTTTCCGGCTGAGGCTTCGTCGTTTCCGGTTTCTTTTCCGGCTGAGGCGAAGGCTGCACCGTCTGACGGCTGGGCTGGGTCTGCGATTGGGGAGAGGGTACGACGGCCGCTTTGGCGGGCGTCGGTTCGGCGCTCGCCGGCTGCGAAATTGGCGGCTGGGCAGGTGTCTGCTGCGGGGTGGTCAGAGGATTCTGGCTGGTTTGGCCCGCCGCATCAAGACCCTGCGGGGCAACGCTTTCACCGGGTGACGTCGCAGTGCTGTCGGCCGTGATTTCTCCGCTCGGCTGATCCGCGGGAACGGTTTCGGTTTGGACAGGAACGGGCTCGCCGGAATCGGCGGGCGTATTGCCACCGGAACTGAGCAGAAAATACAGACCGATGGCCACGATGACGACTGCGGCGGCGATCAGCAGGAATTTCTTTTTCGTATCGCTTTCCTGATCCAGAAGGGCCAGTTCCTCATGGTAGCTGGTGGTTTTGGCGGCAGTATCCTTCTGCGGCTGCGGAATGACGACCGGCTGCGTCTTGGGCGGTACGACCGGTGGCGGCGGTTCAGGCACCGGTGTCGGGCGGCGTGGCTCTTCCCGGTTACCGCTCAGGTCGATTTCGATGGGGTGCTCTTCCATGGCCGTGAATTCTTCGTCGCTGCGGATCGACGGACCGGCCGGTTGCGGTTTGGGCTGGGGCACCGGAATTTTTTGCGTGGCCGTTGCCGGAGCCTGCGGCACGGTTCGGGTGACGGCCGGGGAGGGCGTCGGCGGCTTGACCGGAGCAGGTGGCACGATCGGAGCGGGTTTGGGGGCAGTGACGATCCGCGGAGCTTCGACTTTCGGCGCTTCGACTTTCAGCGGCTTGACCGCTTCCGGTCCTTTTTCGACGACGGGTTGCCGCCGCGTGATCTGGTACGGTTCCTTCTTCAGATCGATTTTGACGTTGTTTTTGCGGATATCGTCGGCGAACTGGGTCATCAGGTAATGGGCGACATGGGCCGTGGACGGACTCTGGGTGTAATATTTCTGCAGATAGGCGTTCAGGGCCTCTGCCATTTCGTTGGCGGTCTGGTAACGGGATTTGGGGTCTTTATGCAGCGATTTGAGCAGAATGGCTTCCAGGTCCGGATCGATATCCTTGCGGATGATGGAAGGCAGGGTGATTTCGCCTTCCTGTACCTTCTTGAGAACCTGGATCTCGGATTCATCGAGAAACAGCTTCTTGTTGGTCAGCATTTCGAAAAAGATGACGCCGGCGGAGAAAATGTCGGAACGGCAATCGATATTGCGGTCGCCCTTGGCCTGTTCGGGCGACATGTACAGCAATTTTCCCTTCAGAGCGCCGGAAATGGTCTGATGCATCTTGATGGAGGCTTTGGAAACGCCGAAATCGGTCAGTTTGACTTCGCCGTTATAGCCGATGAGAATGTTGGGCGGCGAAACGTCGCGATGGACGATGTCCAGGGTCTGGCCGCGGTTGTCTTTGGCGGTATGGGCGTAATACAGGGCCTCGAGCACCTTGATGATCATGAATACCGACAGCTCGACCGGCAGGTATTTTTCCGTTTCGGCCAGTTGGCGGAGCAGAAGACGCAAGTCCTTGCCCTCGACGTACTCCATGGCGATGAAGTAATAATCGTCCTTGCGGCCCAGATCGTATATCTGCACGATGTTGGGGTGGGTGAGCTGGGCGGCGATCTTGGCTTCGTCGACGAACATCTCGATGTATTTCTGGTCTTCGCCGTAACCGGACAGGATCTTCTTGAGGGCGATAATTTTTTCAAAGCCCTTCACCCCTTTCTTTTTGGCCTTGTAGATCTCGGCCATGCCCCCACGGGCGATCGGGCCCAGTATTTCGTAGCCGCCGACCTCTTCGCCGGTCTCCGGCCTTGGAATCTTCGCCTGGACAACCGGTGTGACCGGCACCTGTACCGGGCGCGGCGGGGGCTGAACCGGAGCCGCTTTCGGAGCCGCCGGCCTGGAGCTGAGGCCCAGACCGGACAAGGTATCTTCGAATTTCTTGGATATTTCGTCTTCCAGCTTCTTGTATTCTTTTTTCGGGCCCGCAATGTTGTTGAGCACGGAATCGATATTGATGGGCTTTTTCAGCAGGACGGTCGGGCTGACCGCAGCGGGTTCCTCGATGGCCACCAGCTCCTTGAGCAGGTCTTCTCGATCGGTAATCGGTTTGGAAGGAGCGGGGGCGGGGGCCGGAGCGGCTGGGCTGCGGCTTTCGGGCTGTGCCTTGGGCTGTTCCAGGTCGATTTTGACAACCGGGCTGCTCTTCTCGATCTTCTTGAGAATATCGCCGAAGATATCGTCGGAACTCAGTTTGCTCGACTCCTGTTCCAGCGATTTGAGTGTCGGAATTTTATTGGTCTTGGCCTTGGGGATCTGGGTGACGGAGGGATCGAACTGCGGGGCCTCGTCGGGGATCTGCAGCAGTTCGTTGGCCCGTTTTTTCAATTTGGCCAGATCCAGGGGCTTTTCGAAGTAATCGTCGGCCAGGTACTGGGTCATGCCCTGCTGGCGGTAATCGTAGCCCTTGAACACGCCGCTGATGATGATGACCGATGAACCGGGGTACTGTTCCTTGATGTGCTGGGACAGGTAGAAGCCATGGAACTTGGGCAGCATGGCCGCGGTGATGACCAGGTCGAAGCGTTTCTTTTCCAGGAGTTTTTTGGCGGCTTCCCCATCTTCGACCTTGTGGAATTCATAGCCATCGGAGCTGAAAAGATCGGTTACGGATTCGATAACGGCGGTATCGTACTCGACCAGCAAAATCGTTTTGTTCATCCTATATTATCTCCACGTGCGCTAATCTTACACCTTTTCCCAATGTTCTTCAACGAAAAGATATATCTGATATCTATACGCACTCGAGTATCGTTCGGCCCCGGGCGGGATCCATCGGTCGAGGGCTCAGATATGGTCATAATAACGGCGCAATATCTGTAGTTTGCTGCGGGTTTTAATACCGACGGGCATGAGGATGACGTAGAGAATGGCCGAACCGATAAAAATGTAAACGGTACGTTCGAAGGGAAAACCGAGCAGGGTGACCGCCATGCTCAGAAATGGAATGATCAGCGCGCTTTTCATGAGCATGGCATCGATTTTATTCCATTTACCGAGGACGGTGAACAGGGTGTCGTCGTCCCGGATCAGTCTGGGGGAGTAGTACAGGGTCCTTCTGGCGGCCAGAATGGCGATCATGACCAGGATGATGACCAGCATCAGCAGGCCGTTCAGGTTGAGAAGGCTTTCTTCGGAATAGACGATACGGGAATCGATGAAGCGGTCCGGTTTGACAAAGGCGGCGATCAGGGCCATGCCCAGGTTGATCGCCTGCATGATCAGCGCCAGTTTTTTGCCCGGCCGAGTCCGCTGGGAGATGATTTTTCTTTCCTCGATGTCGCGCGCGTATGCCTCAATCATGAGAATCCTTTATCATCTTGATCTGGCGATGTCAAGGGCTGTTCGTGTTTTCCGTGTACGGCTGCAATTGCTTTTCGACTCGGCCTGTGGTAGCTTCTAAACGTCGGTCGCTCAGGCGTAGCGGTCGATTCAGATTGCCAAAACACACGAGGAGGACTGGATGCACGAAGAACAACCCAAAGGCTTACCGGAAAATGCGTACCGAAAGCTGCAGGCCGGGGAGAAATATACCCCGATCATGAAACCCGATACGCTTCCCAAGGAAATCACCGCGTATTCGCTGGGCTGGGGTATCTTTTATTCGATTCTCTTTTCCGCGGCGGCGGCGTACCTGGGGCTCAAGATCGGTCAGGTTTTCGAAGCGGCCATCCCCATCGCCATTCTGGCCGTCGGCATGTCGACCATGCTCAAAAGGAAAGATGCTTTGGGCGAGAACATCATCATCCAGTCCATCGGTTCCAGTTCGGGGGTCATCGTCGCCGGCGCCATCTTCACCCTGCCCGGGCTGTACATCCTGGGCATCGAGGCCACCTTCATCCAGGTGTTTCTGTCCTCGCTGCTCGGCGGCTTTCTGGGCATCCTCTTCCTGATCCCGTTCCGCAAATATTTCGTCAAGGACATGCACGGCGAATTCCCCTTTCCGGAGGCCACCGCCACCACCGAGGTGCTGGTGACCGGCCAGGCCGGCGGCGGTCAGGCCAATGTCCTGTTGAAAGCCCTGTTCATCGGCGGCCTGTACGATTTCTGCGCCACCGGTTTCGGTTTCTGGAAAGAGGTGATCAGCACCCGGGTTTTCTCCTGGGGGCAGAGCCTGGCGGCATCGGCCAAACTGGAATTCCGCATCATGACCAGTTCAGCGGTCGTCGGCCTGGGTTATATCGTCGGTCTGAAGTATTCCCTGATCATCAGCTGCGGTTCCTTTCTGTCCTGGTGGCTGTTGGTTCCGGCCATGACCTATCTGGTTCCGGAAGGGGATCCCATCAAACAGATGCTGCCCGGTGAGATCTTCTCGACCTATGTCCGCCACATCGGTATCGGCGCCATCGCCATCGCCGGCATCATCGGCATCATCAAGTCGCGGCACATCATCCTGGGCGCCTTCAAACTGGCCAAAAAGGAGCTCTTCTCCGGCAAAGGCGCGGAAGAGGGCAAGGCCAAGGACAGCGACGACAAGCGCTGGCAGAAGGACATTTCCATGAAATGGAACACCCAGCTGATCCTGGCCACCCTGGTCGGCGTGTTCGCCTTCTTCCTCATCGGCGTTCTCAAAGGCAATTGGTTCCAGGCTTTGATCGGCCTCCTGATCGTGACCGTCATCTCCTTCCTGTTCACCACCGTGGCTGCCCGGGCCATCGCCATCGTCGGTACCAACCCGGTGTCGGGCATGACCCTGATGACCCTGATCATCTCCTCGGGCATTCTGGTGGCCATCGGTCTCAACGGGGAAAGCGGCATCCTGGCCGCTCTGCTCATCGGCGGCGTGGTCTGTACCGCCCTGTCCATGGCCGGCGGTTTCATCACCGATCTCAAGATCGGCTACTGGCTGGGCAGCACTCCGCGCCACCAGGAACGGTACAAATTTCTGGGTACCTTCCTGTCCGCAGCCTCGGTCGGACTGGTCATCCTCATGCTCTACAAAACCTACGGTTTCGGCCCCGGCGGCCTGGAAGCTCCGCAGGCCTCGGCCATGGCGGCGGTCATCAAGCCGTTGATGACCGGTCAGGCCGCGCCCTGGCTGCTGTATGTCATCGGTGGCCTGCTGGCCGTCGTGCTGGAGTTCATCGGCATTCCGCCACTGCCTTTCGCCCTGGGCATGTACCTGCCCATGCACCTGAACACCCCGCTGCTGGCCGGCGGTCTGATCGCCCACCTGGTCGCCAAATCCAGTCAAGACGAGAAGCTGGTCAACAAACGCAAGGAAAAAGGCACTCTGCTGGCTTCGGGTTTTATCGCCGGCGGCGCCATTTTCGGCGTCATCAACGCCCTGTTGACCTACCTGGGTCAGGATGTGTTCAACTGGGGTGAAAAATGGAACCTGATGCAGCTCGCCAACACCAGTCAATGGGTGGAAAGCTCCGGTGCCGAAATTCTGGGCTACGTGGTCTTGACCCTGCTGCTGATCTATCTGTGGTGGGATTCCTGCCGGGTCAAAAACGACTGAGAATCATCCAGGTGGAACATGCCGACGCCTAAAAAACGGTTGTTGCCGATACTTTTGCTGCTGTTGACGCTGGTGCTGCCTTCGGCCGTACACAAGGGTTTTGAACTGGGATTCAGCGCCAATTACGGCCTGTTCGACCAGGACGATTACGAGGACAGTTTCGGGGTCTTCGCCCTGGTCAACTACAACCTGAGCCGTTCGTTCACCCTGCAGTTGCAGGGTGGCATGCAGATGGCCTCCAGTCTCAACGATCCCAACGGTCTGGGACTGGGCAAGCTGTCCCTGTTTCCGGTCCAGCTGAGCCTTTTCTACCGGTTGCGACTCTTGCGCGGACTGGCCTTGCGCCTGGGCGGCGGCGCCGCTTACACCTTCACTTCCTGTAAACTGGACGACGAGAGCACCTGGGACAGCCTCGGATTTTCGCTCACGCAAAAATTGGATCCCGGTCCGTTATACCATGCGGCGTTCGCCTTCGACTTTCTGGTTTCCGACAAGCTCACCCTGTTTCTGGAATGCCGCTACAATTCCGGTCAGCTCGACGGCAGCTACGAGCTGAGCGACCGGGTCGGCGGCGCGACGGTCCGGGGCGAGTGGCGGGAGGATCTCAAGCATTTGGCCGTCTGCGCCGGTCTGAGCGTTTCGCTGGCCCGTACGCCATACGTGCAGCGCTTTATCGTTCCGGAGCGGAAATAGGAATCGGGGAGCTGGAGAAGATGAAAACCAACAATATTCTGTGGGTGCTGATTGTTTTCTGTGCGCTGGGCTTGTCGGCGGCGGACGATTTCGGAATCGAGAATCTGCAGGCCGATCAGGCCGCAGACGTACAGAGCGGCGGTCCGGATTATATGGATTCCCGCCTGTTCCGGCTCGTAACCATCCGTGAACGGCAGGGGGAAGATGCGGCCAGGCAGTACGCCGAACGCTTCGCCATCCCCTACGATCCGCAGACGGGTGTCCGTATCGAGTTGATCGCCGCCGATCATGGCAGTCAGCTGCCGCTGGCTTCCTTGCGTCAGATGGAGAGGAACCTGCGCATGACGCTGCTGTCCAACCAGGTACGGTCCGTTGGCGGTCAGGTCCTGCACCGTTTCGGCCTGAACCTGTCCTGCCGGGTGCCGCTCGATCAGGTCATGGCCCTGAGCGCTTACGCCGCCATGGTGCATCTGCCGTTCCCGCTGCACCCGCACGTCGTTTCGGAAGGCGTGGCCGCGATGAACAGCCAGCAGCTGGCCAATCTCAGCCCGTTCCGGGCCCAGGGAGTTCACGTCTGCGTCATGGACATCGGCTTTGAGAACCACCAGCAGCTCGTCGGCAGCGAACTGCCCGACGATTTCACGGTCCAGACCGTTCGCAACGACGGCCGGACAGACGACGGCTATCACGGTACCGGCTGCGCCGAGATCGTGCACGACGTGGCCCCGGACGCCAGGATCACCGGTCTGGCCACTTTGTACGTCAGCGACATCTTCCCGGCCGCCAACTGGATCCTCAACAACGATGTGGATGTCGTCAGCGCCTCCATCGGTCATTATTATTCCCCTGGCGACGGCACCGGTTACGAGGACGAGATGGCCAAGGAAATGAAGAAACAGGGCATCGTCTATGTGACCTCGGCCGGCAACGAAGGCAACGACCACTGGTCCGGCACCTTCAACGATCCCGACGGCGACGGCTGGCACAACTTCGCCGGTCAGGACGAGATGCTGACCTTCTACGTGCCGGCCTTCAGCACGGTCAACAACCTGCTGCGCTGGGACGACTGGGGCGTCTGGAACTCGGACACCATGCAATGGGCCGGGGCCAGTCAGGATTACGATCTGTACCTCTACTACCGGAATCCGAATACGGGCAAGTGGATCCAGCTTTCGGACGCTTCGAGCTTCAACCGCCAGCCCGGTTACCGCTTTCCCATCGAAGAGGCCGGCGGCTACTATTACGGTTCGGCCACCTACTGGGGGGTGTCCATCCGCGCCCACAAGGCCAGCCGCAAGGTCAGGTTCGATCTGTTCGTCTTCACCCACGGAGCCATGGAGTATTCCAACCCCGCCGGCAGCATCGGCATTCCCGGCGATTCGACCAACATCATCGCCGTCGGCGCCTGCGACGCCCTGACCGACGAGCTTCACGACTACAGCTCGCAGGGACCGACCCTGGACGGCCGGATCAAACCCGACGTCTGCGCTCCGGCCGGGGTCAGCACCTCGGATCTGACTTTCGGCAGTCGCGGCTTTTACGGCACTTCGGCGGCCTGTCCGCACATGGCCGGTCTGTTCGCCCTGTTCAAGTCCAGAACGCCTTTTTCTCCGGACCAGATCGTCAGCACCATTTACGCCCGGGTCCTGGACCTGGGGGCGGCGGGACTGGACAACCTGTTCGGCCGGGGCCGGATCCGCGTCGGTTCGGAGTGATGTGGTCTGAACCGGTTTAAAGAAGATTGCTGGCCAGTTCGGCCAGCGGGGAGCGTTCGCCTTTTTCCAGGTTGATGTGGGCGTAGAGACCCTGCCCCTTCATGCGTTCGATCAGCACCGACAGACCGGTGGAATGGGAGTCCAGGTAGGGGGTGTCAATCTGGTAGGGGTCGCCGGTGAAGACGATCTTGGTGCCCTCGCCGGCCCGGGTGATGATGGTCTTGACCTCGTGGGGGGTCAGGTTCTGGGCCTCGTCGACGATGAAGAAAATCTTGTCCAGGCTGCGACCGCGGATGTAGGCCAGCGGGGAGATGAACAGCTTTTCGCTCTCCAGCATCTTCTTGATGTTTTTCTGCTCCTTGCTGCCTTCCTTGTACTGGTTGGTGATCACGTTGAGGTTGTCGTAAAGGGGCTGCATGTACGGGTCCAGCTTCTTCTCGATGTCGCCGGGCAGGTAGCCCAGGTCGCGGTTGGACAGGGGAATGATCGGCCGGGCCAGAAATATCTGGTGATAAAAACGGCGCACTTCCAGAGCGGCGGCCAGGGCCAGCAGGGTTTTGCCGGTGCCGGCCTTGCCCGACAGGGTGACCAGCGAGATGGCGGGGTTGAGCAGAGCCTGCAGGGCGAAGGCCTGTTCGGCGTTACGGGGCACGATACCGAACGCGGTCGGCTTGTCCATACGGTGGATCAGGCCGCTTTCGGGGTTGAAGTAGGCCAGTACCGAATTGCGTTTGTTTTTCAGGATGTAGAACTCGTGGGGTTGAGGCGAGGCGATTTTCAACTCGGCCGGAGCGATGCTGCATTCACCGCTGAGCAGGGTTTCCATGGCGGCTTTGTCGACGTCGCCGATTTCCCTTTTTCCGGAATAGAGGCCTTCGAAATCGTGAACCCGATCCGAGAAATAATCCTCGGCCTTGACCCCCAGCGACTTGGCCTTGAGGCGAAGGTTGACGTCCTTGGAGACCAGGACGACCTGTTTTTTCTGGCCTTTTTCGTGGGTCAGGCTGTAGGCTACGCTGAGGATGCGGTGGTCGGCCTTGTTTTCCAGAAAGGCATGGCTGATGATGTCGGTCTGCAGATGGTCGATGTCGATGGACACATTACCCATGTTGGACCCCAATGGGGCGCCGCCGGCCATCAGCTTTTCGCCCGAGAAGGTGTCCAGGATGCGGATGAATTCACGGGCGTTGTAATTGATCTGGTCGTGTCCCCGTTTGAAGGAGTCGATTTCCTCCAGGACGGTGATGGGAATGACGACGTCGTTGTCGGCGAAGTTGTAGAGGCATTCGAAATCGTGAAGGATAACGTTGGTGTCCAGGACGATAATCTTTTTGGCCATGATTTGTCTCCTCTGTTTCTCATTATAATGTCATCGGCAAAAAAACACACCCTTCT
>CAYXHZ010000014.1:0-61903 GCA_964465065.1 uncultured Clostridia bacterium | reverse complement strand
GTTGTCTCCACCACGATTGTACAGGGTGCACATGCACAATGACGATTATACCACCATGGATTTTGTCGTCCGCATGCTGGTAACCGTTTTCGATCATGACCCGGTTCGAGCCGAGGAACTCATGTTGCATGTCCACCGTTACGGCCAGGCAGTGTGTGGTCGTTATCCATATGATGTCGCGCTGAGTAAGGTGGTGCTTGTGCACAATCAGGCCCGGTCCGAACAATACCCCTTGCGCTGCACATTGGAAGCGGACTGATCATGCTGACCATCGATGAGAGCCTGAACGCAATTTTGGCTCTGGCTTTTCGTGAAGCCAAGAGCCGAGACCACGAGTTTTTACTGCCCGAGCACATTCTGTTCGCATCGTTGAGTTTTCCGGAAGGGAGCGAACTGATCCGTACCTGTGGTGGAGAGCCCCAAGTACTGCAACACGATATCGATACCTTTTTCCAATCTGCGTATTTATCGCGAAAACCCGGCGTGGATCCAATTCAGTCACAGGGCTGTTCCGCACTGCTGGAAGCGGCGATGTTGCATGTTCATTCGGCAGGCAAAGAAGTTCTGCGCTTTGGAGATGTTCTGGCGGCCATCTTTTTGTTGAAAGAGTCGCACGCCCGGTATTTTTTGAAGAGGCAGGGCATTAACCGGGTCCGTGTGCTGGAAATCATTTCGCATGGAAACAGCAGTTCAGATGGACAGTTCGCCGATGACGAGGAGATTGACGGTGAGGAGAAAGCGGTTAGCGATAATTATCTGTCTCAGTTCACCACCAACCTGACCGAGGCTGCACAGGCGGGACTTCTGGATCCGGTAATCGGCCGGGATACCTTGATAGAGCGAACCATTCAAGTCCTTTGTCGTCGGCAGAAAAACAATCCCCTGCACATTGGGGAACCAGGTGTCGGCAAAACGGCGCTGACCGAGGGCTTGGCCATCAAGATCGCTTCCGGAAAAGTTCCTGTGGCCCTGAAAGGGGTTCAGATCATTCAGGTCGACTTGTCCGCACTTGTAGCCGGCACGAAATACCGGGGAGATTTTGAGCAGAGGATGAAGCGACTGGTAAAGGAAATCAGCGCTCAATCTTCGGCCATCCTGTTTATTGACGAGATACACAACCTGATTGGGACCGGAGCGGTAAACGGCGGAGCCATGGATGCTGCCAATTTTCTGAAACCCTTGCTCGGCGCCAGAAAGATTCGTTGTATCGGCGCCACTACCTACGAGGAATATCGAAGATATTTCGAAAAAGATAGGGCCTTGTCCAGAAGATTTCAGAAAATCGATGTGACTGAACCGTCAATGGCGGATACGATCATCATACTGCAGGGTTTGAAAGATCGGTTCGAACAGCATCATGGTGTATGCTACAGCCCGGAAGCCCTTCAGGCGGCAGTCGAGCTGTCGGCCAAGTATATCCAGGATCGTTTCCTTCCGGACAAGGCCATCGACGTGATGGACGAGGCTGGTGCCCGGGTGCAGATCGGCCGGGAAGGGGCGGTGTCGATCATCGGTCGGGAAATCATCGAAAGTGTTGTATCCGATATGACCGGGACACCGCGGCATACCTTCCAGTCTTCCGAACTGGATGCTCTGGTGGGCCTGGAGGAACGTTTGAAAGGGGTTGTGTTCGGCCAGGATCAGGCCATTCATGCCGTTGCCCAGGCCATCAAGCGTTCTCGGGCCGGTTTTTCAGACGAGGAACGGCCAGTGGCCAGTTTTCTGTTTGTCGGCCCGTCAGGAGTGGGTAAAACGGAGTTGACCCGGCAATTGGCGAAAATTTTGGGTGTGAAACTTCTGCGTTTCGATATGAGTGAATATCAGGAAAAGCACAGCGTAGCCCGCCTGATTGGCGCTCCCCCTGGTTATATCGGTTTTGAACAGGGCGGTTTGCTGACCGAGGCGGTTCGTAAGGCACCGCATGCGGTTTTGCTGTTGGATGAGATCGAAAAGGCCCATTCCGACATTTACAACACCCTGTTGCAAATTATGGACAACGCAGTCTTAACCGATAATACCGGCCGAGCGAGTGACTTTCGGCATGTCATAGTCGTCATGACTTCCAATGTCGGTTCCCGGGAAATGGCCAGAGCGACAATCGGTTTCAAGGATGCGCCGCCTGCATCGTCGGTGCACAAAGCGCTGGAGAAAACGTTTTCGCCTGAATTCCGTAACCGCCTTGACCGCATTGTTGTTTTCAACGCCTTGCGGCCGGACCAGGTTCGACGGATCGTTATAAACCAACTCGAATTGCTGCAGAAATCAATAAACACCAAGAACATTGAGCTCGATTTCAACTTTCAGCTTGTGGATTGGTTGGCCGATGTCGGTTACAGCCAGCAGTTTGGCGCACGTGAGGTCCGTCGACTGATCGACGACCGCATAAAACCCTTTTTGACCGATGAAATACTGGGTGGACGGCTGCAGAAAGGTGGACGGGTAGGGATCGCCATCAAAAAGGGACAGCCCAGTTTTACGATTGGGCCAAACAAGAAGTGATTACCGATCCTTTCCGGTACTACTGTCATCGCTGCCACCAATTGAAATCGGTGCAAAAGAAACTTCTGCGCTGGGACAGATTGCTGGTTGCAGCCAAAATTATTGCGGCCTTGTCGTTACCGGTAGTTTTTCTGATCGATGCAGCCCGTAACGTCCCGGCCATGGTGTTGGTCCCTTTGCTCCTGATTGGGCTGTTTTTCATCCACGATCCGTTTCTCAAAGCCATCGACAAGCTCAAATTACGCATTCGCCAGGTGATACGGGAGACGGATCTTTTGAACGGGAAAGCGGTTCCGCCGATCCCGATCTGGATGAAGCCACAGGCGGAGCATGCCTGGGATGCAGATCTCAACATCAGTGGAGAACAGGGGTTGTTCGCCTTTTTCAACCGGAGTTTTACCGCCAGCGGCAAGAAAATTTTGCACGGCTGGCTGCTGGAGGCATGCTCCGTTTCTGAACGATTGCAGCGTCAGGATGCGGTTAAGGAGCTGACTGGTCACATCGGTTTTCGAGAGGACTTTCTGTCGGCTTGGGAACATGAAGGGAGAGCTGAAGTTTACAGAAGTGGTGATTCTCTGGCAGAAAAGGTCCGAGCCTTGCGCCCTCTTTCTAAATTATTGCTATACGGATTCCAGGCGCTGGCCTTGTTGGCTCTGTTTCTGGGCGTTGGCCTTGGGTTGTGGTGGCCGCTCACGCTGACCTTTTTCGGACAATTACTGGTTAACATTGTCAGCCAACGATTCCAGGTTGACTGCATATCACAGTGCCGGGGCGTTTGGCGGGAGATCCGTCAATACCGATCGTTACTTGAAAAAATTGAGTCATTCCCGTTTACTTCGACAAAACTGAAATCCTTACAGGATCGACTGAACATTGAAAATGTGCGGCCGTCTGCGGCATTGAGACGGTTGGAACGGTACCTGCAGTGTCTTGAATTGCGCGGCAGCGCCATACATCCGATTGTGAACAACCTTTGCCTCTGGGATTTATTCTGGATTGGACGCTTGCAGGCTTGGATGGAGCAGTGGGGGGAAAACCTGGGCGACTGGCGAATGATTTGTGGTGAGTACGAGGCATATTGCAGTGTCGCCACTGTTGCTTTCAATCAGCCGGGTTGGTGTTATCCCGAGTTTGTTGACGACCCTTTGTTTATTCGCATAAAGGATTTGGGGCACCCCTTGCTGGTGTCCAGGAATCAAACCGAAAACGATTGCAATTTTCCGGGTCCGCATCACCTCTGCTTCATTTCTGGTCCCAATATGGCGGGTAAAAGCACGTATTTACGATCTGTGGCCACCGCAGTGATTATGGCTCAGGCCGGGTTGCCAGTCTGTGCAAAATATATGTGCATCGGCCCTCTTTGTCTGATAACCAGCTTGAGTCACAGCGATTCGCTCACGGAAGGTAAATCTCTGTTCCACAAGGAACTGGATCGCCTGGTGATGATGTGGTCTATGATTGAATCTCAACCGCTTCCGGTTTTCTTTATGCTGGACGAGATGCTGCGGGGCACAAACCCGCTGGACCGCTACAACGGCAGCCTCTGGTTTTTGCGGCTGTTGTCCCGGCGCAGGGCCGGCGGCATGATTGCCACCCACGATTTGCGTCTTACCGAGCTTCAGGATCAACAGAACAGCAAGCTCAGCCTGCAGAATCATCATTTTACCTGTCAAATCACCGATAAAACCTGTCTGTTCGATTTCCGCCTCTATCCGGGGGTGGCTCCAAGCGTAAACGCCATCCCCCTGATGCGGCAGAGAGGTCTACCGATTCCAGATCCGGTATCGTGAACGCCTGACAAGGCGCGATGAACACGGGCTGGTTTTTCTTGAATTTATCCTATGACTCTGGTAAAACTTGATCAATATGGAAGGTATAAACATCAGCGATGGAGAGAGACGCCTGGAAGAGACCCGGGGCTGGTCTACGTCTCAAAAATTGCATATAGCCGTTTTCAGCGATATTCATATCCCCGGAAACGACGACTCGGAAGAACTTCAACAAATCCGGCAGAATTTTTCTCGGATTCTTGCCCATGCAATGGATACCGGGCCGGATTTATTGATCATATCCGGTGACCTGGGTCAGGACGATCATTGTTTGCAGTCGTATTCCTGGACTAAAACCGTCCTGGATCAGTCGAATGTTCCATATCTGATTATACCGGGCAATCACGATCAGAACGATCTGATCGAGAAAGTGTTCTCTCCGTTCCGGCTGAGTCACGGTAAACTGTATTACTATGTCCGTTTCGGCTGCTGGAATTTTGTTTTCCTGGACAGTTCTCCGGATTCGGTGAGCGCAGATCAGCTGCACTGGCTGAACGCATTGCTGGACAAGGCGCCAGCCCAGTCTTTATGGACCCTGGTAATGCATCATCCGCCGACGAAATGCGGTTGCCGGTATATGGATGAAAATTATCCGCTGATGAACAGCGGGGCCGTGCTGGAAATTATCGGCAGGCATCCACAGATCAAGCATGTTTTCAGCGGGCATTATCATATTGGTCAGGATTTCATGCTCAGCGCCAAAACCAAGCTGCATCTGACCCCGTCGACTTGGTTTCAGATCGACGACCAGGCACCGGAATTCCTGATCTCGGACCCACGGATCGGGTATCGGCGTATCGTGATCACAGGTGACGAACTCGATACGGAACTGATCATGCTGCCGATCGCCTGAACGGTATGCGCTCGATCAGTCAGCGATCAGTTTCAGCGTTTCCCGAAGAGATTGAAACGAGAATCTGGCAGGAAGACTGAAACTCTTTTCCTTGATGATTCGGTTTTCCAGCTGATTCAGATATTCTGGCAATTGCTTGAGCAAAGCCTGGTGATCGATTTCCAGTTTTTTCGTAAGCAGGGATGCCTGCAGCCATTTTTTTTGCGATAGCGCCCAGAAAACATAAGCGGCCGCTGACTGGTCGGGTTGGCGAAGTATGTCGATGTGTAACAATTCGACAATGATCGACACGATGCGCTCGGCCGTGTAATCGGTGAAGGTTCGACTCAGATCGGCAGCCATAGCCAGGAGTTTGAAATATGCCAGCGCGGAAGCGGTGAACGGTGTCTGTTCTATTGCATCGGGTGCGGGGTGTAGCGGGATGCTGTCGAGCATGACTTGGTAGGCGAAGCCGTGAATCGCCAGGCCGTACCGAAGGGCGATCAAGAATTCGGCTTCCACAGGCAAAGAAACACCATTTGATTTGTCTGCTGAACTTTGCCGCTTGTTGATTCGTTCCGCTTGTCGATTGAATACAGGTTCACTGAACACCAAGAGCGAACGATTCAACGAGGGCATGGACCGATACAGAGCGACACCGGTTACACTGTGGGCAACGAGGGGAGATTCCAAAACCAGCGGCTCGACGAAGTCTTCTTGGCGAATCTGCACCCGGTGGCTGCTGTCGGTCCCAACCAGCTTCAGGCTTGGCGAAGTACCCCAGAATTTTTGGGCGGCTTGAGATGCCTGTCTGCCCACTTTCGCAACTGCCGACTCGAGGCCTTTGCCGGTATTGATTACTAGTAACTGCTCGTCGCTATCAGGGAAAAGCGTCAGCACGGATTGGCTGTCCTGAGAATAAAAAATCTCTTTCTGCAGGTGCGTGTCGGTCGAGTCGTTGATGAGCGCGACCAATTTCAACAGCCAATCGGAGTTTTTTGGGCTGGATGCAATGCCATCAAGATAGGGATCGATTTGCAGCCGCAGCTGTTGCGCCGGTCCGGAATCGCGACCTGGTGTGGTAATCGAGAAAATGGCGAACAGGAAAGCGACCAATAAAAGCGGGGAATATTTGTTTTTCATCATGATGCCTTTTATATTTAACATCAAAGCCTGTCTATTTACAAGACTTTGGACATTTCCTATAATGCAGATGTCGACAGGAGGATGGATCATGGAAAACCTGATAAAAATATTCAGTCAATACGAAGGGAAAGCGTTGGACAATTTTCCCAAGGTTACCTATTCCAACCTGTTCCGCCATGCACACGACCAGTTTTATTATGAGTTCGAGGTCAAGGGAGAGAAATATCTATTCAGCCCCTTGTATACCCAGATTCGGGGCCCTGAACATGCAGAGTTGTGCGAATTTGTCAAAACGAATGGCGTTTTTTTCGATTCGTTCAAAGATTTTATCCTCAATTCCTTGTATGTGTACAGTGCATTGATAGAGGAGAATGCGTATTATCTGACCAATCCCCAGAGCATTCTGATTGCCCGCGTCAGCCATAAAAAGGATGTCCGGTTTGAGATCAAGTTCTATACGCATTTTCAGGAAGAACTTTTTACGGCCTATGACGACAAGATTTATATCGGCAGGGATTTTGTCAACATGATGAAATTCCCCCGCAAGTATATGGGACTCAAGAAATATTTCCGTTCACTTAGCGAACAGAACGAAAAGGTTCAGGAAAGAGCCAAGCATATGCTGCGTTACTATCAAGAGTATGAGCGGCCGTTCTTGAACGAAATCGCGTACCTGACGCGGGAAACAGTTTCCGATGCCTTTGAGCGCCTGTCGCTGATCAATTATGAAACGGTTTTCGATGTACCCAAATCCCAGCTGCAGGACACGCTGGACACGGTTCACACCCTATCCAATCTGATGCTGGAGATTCATGATTTTATTACCGAGTTCGAACAGAAATTGCGTTTGGGCGACGAACATACCTTCATCAAGTACCTGACCAAGTTTTTCAAGGACATCGAAGACGGTGTTCGCTATTTGAAAAAATTGTCCGTTTTGCTTCATCACCGCATATCCAATTATCCGTCGTGAATTCAGCAGGCTCCGGTCAGGGCCGTGATGATTCTCTGATAATCACGGCAAGCCTGGTACAACTGAGGGACGGATATATTTTCATGTTCGCTGTGGGCATTCAAGATGGAACCCGGACCGAAGAGGTAAGGTTTGCCCCAGTTACCCAGGTAGGGCAAATCCGTTCCGAAGCCGACCACTTTTGTCGGAAAGCCGGCAACGCTATGACAACGCAGCGGTTCGTAAACGGACAGGATTTGCAGCTCCGCTTTGACGCCAATCAGATCCAGCAGCTTTTTTTTCACCGTGTCGCTACAGCAAGCCAGGCGGAACATGAGTACGGCTTGTGCCGATTTAGCCAGAATGTTGGCCTGTTCTCCGCCTTGGATGGTGCCGATGTTGACGAGGGTCTTGCCAAAGTACGGGCTTTCCGGCCAGACGGTCTGCCGGACTTGATTCAGAATGTCCAGTAAAAGATCAATCGCGGACTTGCCGCATGATGGTACCGAAGAATGACAAGGGCGGCCCTGTGTGCGGATCAAGACACGCATTGCGCCTTTGCTGCCCAGGGCCATCTGGCAGTCCGTTGGTTCTCCATTGATGAGAAACCGGCTAGACGTCGGGAATTCTGCGGCCGCCCTGGCTCCGTCATGCGAGTTTTCTTCACCGGGCAGAAAAAGGTAACCGAAACGCCGTTTGCCTTTTTTATGCATGATGATGCCCGCAACCAGCATGGCGGCGATGATGCCACGGCTGTCACAGGCACCCCGGCCGAGGAGCTTGCCGGGTAAGACCCTGGTAGCGAAAAAGGGCGCCACCGTGTCGACGTGACTGCTCAAGACGGCCAATGGCGCCCGATCGCGGGCAAACAGGCAGAAGCGTTTGCCATCCACAGGTATTCGCTGTAATCGCATTCCAAGATCGTTACGTAACAGGATCGCCAAACGGTTCAACAATGGCGTCTCGTCTCCGCTGAGGCCGGGAATGTCGATCAAGTACCGGCAAAGCGAAACCGGATCGAAACGGCGATCCTTATGTGCAGGGCTGTCTGATTTACAGTGTGTATAGTTCGCTTTGGTCGCCATCGAGCTGGATCCCTTGGCGCTTGCACTCGCTCTGTACGAAGGCGGTTAAATGGTTTTCAGCAATTAAGCAGTGCACCTTGGCGATATCCTCGGCAAAGATTTTGTCGCGTTCGGCGTGTTCGACCTTGGCACGGATCAGCTTGTGGATGGACTCGAGCAGCGCCGAAGTTTTCAATGGCGATCGGAAATCCAGCGCCTGGGCCGCGCTGAGCAACTCAATGGCCAGGATCTGTTCGAGGTTGTCGAGCACGCGGTTTAATTTTCTGGAGGCGATCGAGCCCATGCTGACATGGTCTTCCTGGCCCAAAGAGGTCGGGATGGAATCCGCCGATGCCGGCATGCATAGAGTTTTATTCTCGCTGGCCAGCGCCGCACTGGTATATTGTAGGATCATGAATCCGGAATGAAGTCCGCTGTTCCGGATTAAAAATTTCGGCAGCGCGTCTCCGTCGCCGTGTAGCAGCAGGTACAGACGCCGGTCCGAAACGTTTCCGAGCTCGCTGGAAGCGAGAGTGGCGTAATCCAGCGGTAAGGCGATCGGTTGGCCGTGGAAATTGCCACCGCTGACCGATTCTCCGTTTTCGAGAATGATCGGATTGTCGGTAACCGAATTGATCTCGGTGAGAGTGATGTCTTTTAAATGCAGCCAGGCGTTCCTGGATGCGCCATGGATCTGCGGCATGCAACGCAGTGAGTAGGGATCCTGTACCTTGGCACAGCTTCGGTGAGATTCGACCAGTTCGGATCCTGCCAGCAGGTTTTTCAGGCGATTGGCAACCAATATTTGGCCGCTGTGCGGACGAAGTTGATGCAGGTCCTGATGAAATGGTCGGATCGAACCCAACAGCGCGTCCAAAGTCATGGCTCCGGCAATATCGGCCAAGTCGAGCGCCCGCTGCATGCGGTACAATCCCCAAATGGCGTGTGCAGCCATGAATTGGGTGCCGTTTATCAGGGCCAGGCCTTCTTTGGGGCCCAATTTTAGCGGAGGCATGGATAAACTGGACAAAACCTGTTGTGCAGGTTGCTGCGATTGCCCCGCGAGGATGAATCCCAAACCAAGTAAAGGCAAGAACAGGTGGGCCAGTGGGGCCAGGTCACCGGAAGCGCCGACCGAACCCTGGGCCGGAACGGCCGGGATGATGTCGTTATCGATATGCCATATGATCCTTTCGACGGTCTGTTCCCGTATACCGGAAAAGCCGAAAGACAGGGCGTGGGCCTTGAGGATGAGCATCAGTTTGGCGATGATCGGGTCGACCGTAACGCCGACACCGCAACTGTGACTTTTAAGAATGTTCGCTTGCAGTTCCTGCGTGTCCTGTGCGGAAATGCGTGTAGTGCATAAAGGACCGAAACCAGTGTTAACGCCGTAGACCGGGATGTCTCCATAGGCCATTTCCTGAACCCGGTTCTGACTGTTCACGATTTTGTGACGCGCCTCGGTGGTTAAAACACCTTGCACTCGGCCATTGGCGATGTCCAGCGCCAGGCCGGGCGTCAGCTGATCGATTCCGTATCGGAACGTTTTTACTTCATCCATGTTGTTGCTCCTGTGATGTAGGCTGATGAATCGGAGAATAAACCATGTCGATTGTATCCAGATTGTTTTGGTTTTGTGAATGATAAAGACTGCAGCCAATTTTTTGCAAGCGGTATAAGAAACCCTTGTCGTCTTGATGAACTGTGATAACGACCGGGTGAGCCTGTTTTCGGCAGTACTGTCGCAAGAAGAAGTCTTCTACGGCTGTGGCGGGCTGGCAGGGTGATGCACAGAACAGGATACGTTCGGGTTGTCCGCTTTGGGGGTCGAAGGTGGAGAGCAGCAAGGCAAGCGGGCGGTCGTTGTCCAGAAGTAAATGGTGCCGAATCTCGCCGGGTGACTTGCCGTTGCAGTCGGGATCGATTTGCACTGGTCGGGGCCAGCTGGGGTGCGGTTTGATCGTGAAGGTCAGGACGAGATCGTCAATCCAGGCGGAAAAACGCGAGGCGTCGGAGCTGATGGTGCAGCTTTCCTGGAGGCGGCAGATTTCGACTTTATCCTTGATCTGTCGGGCCAGGTTACTGGTGTCGAGGGAATTTTCCAGTTCTGCCATGGCATATAGTAAAAAAGGGGCGTGGCGACCGGATATCAATGCCTCTTCGATCGTGGACTCAATGGCCTGCCAGACCGGTTTGACTTGCCGGAGCAAGATTTTTCCGGCAGCAGACAAATATATGCTCCCGGCCCGTTTGTCTTCGTTGCTGGCTACGATGCCGATCAGGTCGCGTTCTTTCAGCTGTCGTATGAGTTGGCTGACCGCCGAGTCCGTTACTCCCATTTCCCGGGCGATGGAGGATACGCTGTGCGGCTGTTCTTTGTCCAGAAGGTAAAAAACCGGAAACCAGCTGGGCTCGAACGGTAGGTTCAGGCCTTTGTAGGCCCGGGTGATTTCCGAAAACAGACGGTCGCCCAGCCGTTTCATCCGCGAAGCCAGTAACAAGGTTCCCGCTTCATGATACATGTTGGTTTAGCTCTAATGTTAGCTCTAAACAATTTTACTGTATTACGGCTTAGACTGTCAAATGCCGGGCACCGAATCGAAAGGCTTCATTTTCCGGTGTCGGTTAACGATCGGGAAACGGGAGAAGATTGCATAAATGGATCGAGAGCTTGAATAAAGCGGGTGTTTGTACTATAAATACACGGAAATAACAGAGAGCAAATGATTAAACGCTTTTTTGAACTGCAGGAAAAAATTCTGAGTTACCATCCGGATGCCAATACCGAGTTGTTGAAAAAAGCCTATTCGGTTGCCGCCGACGCCCACATCAATCAGAGACGGGTATCCGATGAACCGTATATAGTCCATCCTCTGGAGGTTGCCGCTACGCTGGCGGACATGAAGCTCGACGAAATCTCCATTTCGGCTTCACTGCTGCACGATGTGGTCGAAGATACGGACTATACGATTGAAGAGATCAATCGTCTGTTCGGCGAAGAGGTAGCCAATATTGTCTGGGGTGTCACGAAAATATCAAAGCTTCCCGATTTCGATGTGGAAAACGCCAAGGCCGAAACGCTGAAAAAGATGATCATCGCCATGACCAACGATGTCCGGGTGATTCTGATCAAACTGGCGGACCGGCTACACAACCTGAAGACTCTGTCGGTTTTTCCTCAGCAGAAACAGCAGCGGATTGCCCGTGAAACGCTGGAGATTTACGCGCCGATCGCCTATCGACTTGGTATGGGAAAAATCAAGATGGATCTGGAGGATATTGCCTTCCCGTACGCTTTTCCGGAGGAGTATGCCCAGATCAGCAAAGAGTTGAGCAATCAAAAAAAATGGGCCGACGAAAGATTGCAGGAGATGCACGACGCCTTGCAGCGGCTTCTCGGCGAGCTGAGCATTCCGGGCAGCATCACCTATCGGATGAAACGGGAGATTTCGATATACAGAAAGCTGGTCAGGCAGAACATCAGTCTGCACCAGGTTTACGATCTACTGGCGCTGCGGATCACCACCGATTCCATCGCCAACTGCTATGCGATTCTGAACGGCATTCACCACAATGCCCTCTGGCAGTATATTCCTTCGCGCTTGCGCGATTTCATCACGGCACCCAAAGCCAACGGCTACCAGTCTCTTCATACCACGGTCATTACCAGACAGGGAATCAAGTTCGAGGTCCAGATCAGAACACCGGAAATGGACAAAATTGCCGAGGAGGGCATCGCCGCGCATTGGCGTTACAAGGAAGGCATCTCCTTCCTGGAGAATGACCAGCGTTTGCAATGGTTCCGCGACATGATCGAGGCGCATCGGAACAATCCGAATCCCAAGGATTTCCTGTCTTTGGTGAAGGGAGAGCTGACACCCAACGAAATATACGTTTTTACACCGAAAGGTAAAGTGATCAATCTCAAGGCCGGCTCTTCTGCCATTGATTTTGCGTTTGCCATCCACAGTCAGGTGGGAAGACATTGCAAGAGCGCCATTGTCAATGAACAGATGGTGCCTCTGCGAACGGTGTTGAATTCAGGGGATGTGGTGGAAATCATCACCGACAAAAAGTCAAGTCCAACGGCAGATTGGCTCAAGTTCACCATCACCACCCGGGCCAGAAAGAAAATCATCGCCCATTTGCAACGCCAGGAAAATGTGATGGCTGAGGAAAGAGGCCGCCGCTTGTGGGTGAAATTTTTGCGGACGGTAAAACAGAAACATTCACTGAAAATCAGCGAGACCGAGCTGGAGGATAGAATAAAAAAGGCCCATTTTCCGGATCTGGAAACCTTTTATCGTGAGATTGGCTCGTCAAAGAAGATTTTCGACAAGCTGTTCATCAAGAAAGTATTCCCGGAAATACCGACCCCTGCGATCAGCAAGGAACCTGTCAGAAACCCTCGTGGCGACAGCAACTACAAACTCGTTTCCGTTGAAGGCTACAGCGATATCGATATCACTTTTGCCAGATGTTGCGCACCCATTAAAGGGGATCAGATCGTTGGATATATCACGCAGAAGCGGGGCTTGGTGATCCATCGCCATAATTGTGCCAAGGTGGCAGACGTCATGTCTACTCGCTTGAAAAGCGTCACCTGGGTCGAAAACAATACCCATGTATTCCTGGTCCGTTTTGAACTGATTGTTTCCGATAAGCCGGGGATGCTGAGCAAAGTGACCGGAGTCACCGCCAAGCATAAATCGAACATCAAAACCATTTCACAGGAACGCATCAGCCAAAACGTCGCCAAGGTGAAAATGGTTTTTGATGTACTCAACACTGAACAGTTGCAAAAAATCTACAACGACTTTGTGGGCACCAAAGGGGTTTTGTCGGTAATCCGTCGCAAGGTGATCAGCGAATGAGCTTTTGCTCTCTTGCCAGTTTGGAATACTGGCAACCGCAGTAATTTTGTCGGTACAAATGCCATTCTCTGGCTTTTTGGTCGGCCCTCAAGCTGCCATTGGCTTTTTTGAAGTCTCTGGCTAGGAATGTGATTCCGTATTGCCTGGACAGGTCTTGGCCGATGGCCAGAATTGTCTTTGAATTTTTGAAACGGCTTACGGTCAAAGTCGTTGCTACCGTTTGAAAGCCGAGGTCGAGCGCATTGTCGAACGTTTTCTTCAGACGGTAACGGAAGCATTCCTGGCAACGTTTGCCACCTTCAGGTTCCGTTTGAAACGGATCCGTGAGCGCCTGCCATTCCTGATCGCCTGTACAGTCGACTATCAATGGGGCGCCAAGTCTGTCGCCGACGGTGTTCATGGCTTGCAAGCGGAGTTGATATTCAGTCTCAGGCTGAATGTTGGGGTTGAAGAAAAAGGCACTGACTGCATCAAACTGGTCGAGGAGTTCCTGCCAGACCAAAGCTGAGCAGGGTCCGCAGCAGCAGTGCAGTAGAAGGTTGCGGCCGGACATTTTATTCGTAGCCCCACTTTTTTCTCAACTCATGCATGAGGATGCTGCCGCTGATGGATACGTTCAGGGATTCGATCATATTCAGTTGCGGGATCCTGACCGATGGATACTGGGAGAGGGTTTCGGCGGTGAAGCCGGATCCTTCGTTGCCCAGGACTATGGCACACGGAGGAATGATCTCTTCCGGGCCAAGCGGATTTTGTCGGGCATTGGCGGTGGAAAGGTATACGGCAATTCGATGGTGCCTGCACTTGATTGTAAAGCTGGATAGGCTGTCGAAATGTTGAATCGGAATCTGAAAAACGGCGTTCTGGGCGGCACGAATCATTTTTCGGTTGTTGAGGCTGACTGACGGGCCAATCTGGGCCACGCCATCGAAGCCAAACGCGCAAGCGGTGCGGATCAAGGTGCCGACATTTCCTGGATCCTGTACTTCCAGAAGTGCTAGAAGTGCCCTGCACTTGGTAAAATCGATTTTTTTCGGCCGGAATCTGCTGGCGATGATGACGTCTGGAATCGTTTTCAGCTCGGTTATTTTGGCCATAACCGGTCTGGAGACGTGCCAGGTCTCGCGGATCAGTTCGGGATGGGGAAGAGGCAGGGGGTTGGGACTTTCCTGAAGCACGATCAAAAGGTCGACAATCAGATTCCTCTGCGCTAGAATGTCGGAGCACAGTTTCTTTCCTTCAAAAAAAATGTACTGGTTGTCCTTCAGTAAGGCTTTCAACCTTTCATTGCTCGTCGACTGGATCACTGTCGCATGCGCCGTCATACGCCCGACTCCATTCCGGTTTCAGAATGAAACGACAGGGCGATTCGGGACAAATAACGGGTATGCCGGCGCTCGGGGTCAATGATTTTGTAGGTTTTTCCGAACTGGGCGGCAATATCCTGTTTGCAGCCGACATGCCAAGTCAACAGGTCTTTTTGGTAGTTGAACGAATCGACTGATTGCAGTTCGATCGACAAGGCAACCAAGGATTCGGGGTTGACCGGTCCAGAAAAAGAGAAAGTCATCTCCCGGAGATCTTTCATCAAAGACGGCGATTGGTCGTCAAGTTTAAGCGCTCGGAAAAATTTCAACGGGCAGTCAACCTGGTTCAGTTTGTCAAGGATTGTCTGTGGGCTCATATCGCCTGACAGGCTCAGTTCTATACATTCGTGAAAACTTTCGGCAAAGACCGGTAAGGGGGGGAGCATGGCCATTTTGATTCGCGGATGAAAACCTTCCGAGAAGCGGAAGGGTATCATGGAAATCCGGATGATCCGCTCCAGGTATTTTTGCATGGTCAGATGTGGGAAAAAGCGGAAATCCCCCCGTTTTTCATAGAACAATCTGATCCGGAAAGATGGCGCTTCCGGGGGCGCAGGTTCTGCGGCGCTTGGTAAAATCGGTGGGTTTGGCAGCGGAGGAGTGGGAGATATCTGATCTTGAAATGAAAGGCAGAGACCGCAGGCCTGGCAGCCTTTCGAGCAGTACCCGGGATTGTCCGTTGCGGTGATGGCTTTCAAATATTCGCGTTTGAGGATGGTCTGGGCCTGATTGATCTCGATGAATGACCAGGGTAACTGGGTTTCGCAGGAGATTTCTTTTAACAAGAAAGCGAGCTGGTGTTTGTGAATTAAATCAAGCCAGATCTCGGGGTGAAAAGAAAAATCCCAGGCGGTGAAAATCTCTCCGGCTTGATAGGCTTCATACAGGAAGGTCCCAACGCGTTGGTCTCCGCGGCTGATGATGGTTTCAACCATCCCTTTTTCGAGAGAATGGAAGTCGAATTTGATGAATTTCGACAAGTTCAGCTGCGATTTGATCAGGTTCAAGCGTCTTTTTGCTTCCATGCTGTCCAGTCGGCTCGACCATTGGAACGGAGTGTGGGGTTTGGGTACAAAGGTGGAAAAAGATAGGGTCAAGTCGATTTTACTTTTCAAAGACTGGGCTTGCTTCAGAATGGCTTTGATCAATTCGGCTATGGCCAAAATGTCATCGTCGTTTTCAGTCGGTAAGCCGATCATGAAATACAATTTGATTTTTTGCCATCCGTTTTGTATCGCGTTACCGACTGCGGTCAGAATTTCTGCATCGGTGACTTCTTTGCCAATTATTCGCCGCAGGCGCTCACTGCCGGCTTCCGGGACGATGGTCAGACCGGTGCGCCGGTATTTTGAAAGCGTTTTCAGCATTTGATCCGACAAAGTCCGCGGCCGCAGCGAGGGAAATGAAAAGGCGGTGCAAGGAGGTAAAACTGCATCGATTTTGGACAGGATATCCGGTAAATCGGGATGATCGCCGGTGCTCAGCGATGCCAGGGAAAGGGTGTCGAATCCGGTTTTTTTCAAAGTGTTTTCGATCTGCCGTAAAACCATGTCCCCGTTTTTATACCGAAACGGTGCATAGTAGTTTCGTGCCTGACAGAAATGACAGGAGTTGGGACAGCCTCTGGCGACTTCTATGTCCAGACGATCGAAAACGACTTGTCCCAAAGGAACGATGGCGGATGTCGAAAGCGGTTCCTGTTTGTCAATATTTCTCAAGTATCGTTTTTTGATGATTCTTCCCTTTGTGTCGGGGACAAAAAAGGGTCCTTGAGCCGCTGTGGGGTAGAATTTCGGAACATAAAAGCCTTCCAGCTGATCCAATTCTTGCAGACAACGGTCTTTTCGGTTCTCCAGTTCTTTACAACGGGAAACGGTGTCGATGATTTCCGGAAATAAAATTTCGCCGTCTCCGAAAGCGAAAAAATCGATGAACTGTCGCAATGGTTCAGGGTTGATAGCCGATATTCCGCCAGCAGCGACCAGGGGAAATTGACTTCGATCAGTAGAGTGCAAGGGGATGTTTGCCAGGTCGAGGACGGCCAGAAGATTGGTGAAAGACAACTCGCTGAGCAGACTGAAGGCAATCAGGTCGAATGAGGCGAGCTGGGTCCTGCTCTCCAATGAAAACAGGGGGACATGATTGCTTTTAAACAGCGGCAAGGATTGCGGATCCGGTAAAAAGCAGCGTTCGGCATTTACTTGGGGCAGGGAATTCAGCAATTGATAGAGTAATTTGATTCCCTGGTGGCTCATGCCGATCTCGTAGGTATCGGGGAACACCAGGCAGACATTGATTTTGTTCGGGGAAAAAGAATTTCCGGAACGGTTGATCTCCTGGCCGGTGTAATTGTGGGGGTTTTGTACTAGGTATAATAATTGTTCTGGGGTCATGTCAGGTAATAGTCCGTTTTCATCCGGAAAAGGATCGCTTCTCCTGTAAAAAAAGTCAGCAGGGATGATCCTCCATACGATACGAGCGGCAAGGGGACACCCATGATGGGAAACAGGCCGATGGACATCAGGACATTGATTAAAAATTGAAACAGGATGAAGCCGGTAAATAAATAGCAGTAATAGAAATTTTCATCGGCTCCGACCTTGATTCTGAGCTGTCGGTAAAAAAACAGAAAAAACAAGAACAATAGGGTGCTGATGCCCAAGAAGCCGAATTCTTCACCCAACACCGACAAGATGAAGTCGGTGTGCCGGGCCGGCAGGAACTTCATCTGGGCCTGTGAGCCCTTCAAATATCCCTGGCCGCTCAGCCCGCCGGCGCCAATGGCGATTCGGGACTGGATGACCTGATAACCGGATGTCTGGCTGTAATGCTCCGGATTCAAGAAGGAAACCAAACGGTCTTTCTGATACGGTTTCAACAGAAAATTCCAGGAAGCGATCAGCGTGACGGATATGAATATCAATATCGTTATCAGTACGGAAAAGCGGATTCCTTTCAGCAGGATGGCCATGATAACGAAAGAAAGCAGCAAAAAAGCCGTTCCCAGATCGGGTTGGAGGGCAATGAACAAAAAAGCCGGGAGAATTGTCAACGCCAGCCGGAACAGTTCTCCCCACGAGAATCGTTCATATTTGGTTAGAAACTTTGCAATCATCAGCGCCAAGGGAATTTTAATCATCTCGCTGATCTGGATGTTGAAAAATTCTGTTCGGATCCAGCTTTTTACCCCGGCAGTGAGATGTCCGAACAACAACTGGGCCATCAGGACAAAAATGATCGTATAGTACACAAAGGGCGCCAATTTGAACAAGGTGGTCGTTCTGATCAAGGAGGTAATGAAGAAAATAATAATGGCCAAGAGCAGCCAGACCACCTGTTTGACCGTGTAGCTGCTGGAACTGGAATGTGAAGCGCTGTAAATCAGGAAGATTCCTAAAATTGGGAAAAAAAGTAGCAGGATGAAGTTCAGGCGGTCGAAATATTTAAAAAAATCAGACATTCTGCTCTCGATTACGCAACAATTGATACACTTTTTCAGCCAAAGGGACAGCGATGTGTCCGGCGTCTCCACCGTTTTCGACCATGATCACCACGGCGTAGCGAGGTCTCTCGCGTGGAGCGAAAGAGGCAAACCAAGCATGAGGTCGAAAGCGAGTTTGCTGCGTCAACACGCTATAATTCGGGTTCTCTTTGGAAATAATCTGCTGCGTTCCAGTTTTTCCGCAAATATCATATCCGGGTATGGCGGTTCGGCGGGCCGTGCCCTCCTTGTTGACCGCCCGCCACATTCCCTCGATGACGGACTCAAAAACAGCGTTTTCGATCGTACAGGTTTGGTGTGACGGTGTATACTGGTATAAGCTGCGCTTGTCCTTCTCAATTCTTTTTACAAGATGTAAATTGGGACTTCGGCCTCTCAGGGCGATGGTCGAAACCATTTGCAGAATTTGCGCGGGAGTTACGCTGACCCAGCCGCCGCCGATGGCCACCGAAATCGTTTCACCTGGAAACCAGGGTTGTTTTTTTTCCTTTTCTTTCCATTTTTTGGTCGGAATTATGCCCTCTTTTTCATTGGGCAGATCGATTCCGGTCAATCGTCCTAACCCGAGTTGATTGGCGTAACGGGCGATCTGATCGACATCGAGTTTTTTCCCGAGTTGATAAAAGTAGACATTGCAGGAACCTTTTATGGCGTCTGCCAGATTAACAGGGCCATGACCTCCGGCTTGCCAACAGCGGAATGGCCGATCGTAAATCTGGATGGATCCTGTACACATCACCATGGTCTCCGGGTTGACAACATGCTCGGAAATCCCGGCCAAGGCAACTACCAGTTTGAAAACAGACCCTGGGGAATATTGGCCTTGGGAAAAGCGGTTCTGCAATGGTCGGCTTGGGTCGTTCAGGGTGGATTCCCAGAACTGCGAGGTGATGATGCCACTGAGGACGTCCGGGTCGAAATTGGGCTTACTGACCAGGGCCAGCAAGCCGCCATCGCGTAGATCCGCAACGGCAATCGTGCCGATTTGGTCGCTGAAAATCTGTTCAATTTGCTCTTGAACCGGAAAATCAAGCGTCGTTACGAGTGTAGCGCCGATCTCCGGCGGCGTGATCTTGGTAATGCCGTGAATGGTACCCAGGTTGTCTTTGATGACGTAGCGTTTCCCCTTGACGCCACGTAAAAAATTTTCGTATTGTTTTTCCAGGCCGCTTTTACCGATGACATCACCCATGGAGTAATCCAATTCCTTCAGTCTTTCCAGTTCATTCGCGGAGATTTCGCCCATAAATCCCAGCACATGCGAACCGGAAGTTCCAAATGGGTAGGCCCTGGCAGGTTCAATCTCTATCTGGAAAAAAGGCTGTAACTCAGGCCGCGATTCGATATAGATCACGCTTTTTGTCGATAAATTTCTGCGAATCGGAACCAGACCACGAGTCTTTTTGTCCGAGAAATAAGTGACCAACGATTTTAACTCAGATTGACTGATGCCAATTTGCAATAGGTGTGCCTGGGATATATCGGATATATTCTCTCGCTGCTCATCTTTAAAAAAAAGGGAAAAATGCAAACGGTTGCTGGCGATGATATGGCCGAAACGATCAGTTATTATGCCTCTTGGCGCCTTCAATACGAGAATGTCATGAATGTTTTTTTGAGCTCTTTCAGCAAAATCCTTTCCTTTCAAAATCTGGATGGACCAAAAGGCGAGCAATAATACACCAAAGATAATGATCAGTACTACCGTGCATATCGTAGCGATCCTTTTTTGTTCTTGGGGGGTTATGCTCCGCCGCTCGATGAACATCAATACACATCCCAGATGACGCTGATGCTTTTTGTGTAAACCAGTACCAAGGCCAATGCGGCAGTTGATAGGGGCTGCCAGAGTACCAAGGATAGAGACAATGAATTATGGTTGATCAGATAAAAAAAGGCTGAGGCGATTCCGTTGGAAATCAGCAGCGAGACAAAAACCAGAAAGAAAGTGAAGCCTTTTTTCTTCAGATCGATGTACTTGACGGTCTCGTGCAACATGGCGGCGGCCACAATTCTGGAGAAACCGAAAACTCCAGTGATGCCGCCGCACAGGAAGTCTGTCAACCAGCCTAACAGGCAAGAAGCGAAGTACGCTTTCAGAAAACTGGCCTTCATGGCGGTGTAGGCGATGATCAAAAATAGCATGTCGGGAATAAAGGGAATGTGGGGGAAGAAGCGGATAAAAATGATTTGCAGAATAATAAACAGGAAAACGGTAAACAAACGAATTTTCGCTGAATTAATCACGGCTGACCACAAAGAGTTTTTTAACTGGTTTTCCAGTAAAGAAAGGCTTAACGGTGATGGTTTGAACCAAGTATTCCCGCTTGATTGATTCGACGGTTCCTATGGGTAGATAAGCCGAGAAAATCTGATCGGTACCGGAGGATACGACCAGTTCCCCCTGTGCCACCGGGAGGCTTTCCAATATGTACTTGAAGGTGCATAAACCCGGATGATCGCGATCACCGCAGAGAAAACCCTCCAGGCGATTTTCTGCCATATAGGCGCCGACACCGCCGCGTTGGCTGGTTATTAATCGGACTGTTGCCGCAAAGGGCTCTACCGGTGGAACAACCTGACCGACCAGGTCGCCGTCAAAGTTTAGTACAATCATGCCGGCGTTTATCCCGTTTTGGGTACCAGAGTTTATGCGCAGTTCACTGTAAGGAAAATGGGGGTCTATGCCGATTGTTTCGACAGGGAAAAAAAAAGCATGCTGCAAACGAGGTTGCTTTTGCCAAAACTCTGTATCGGAAATCTTGTTGAGAACGTGTTGATGTTCAATCTTTAGCTGGTAATATTTTCTGAGGAGAATCTGGTAATCGTCAAATATGTTTTTCTGAAAGACATATTTTTCGAACTGGTAGATCACCGTGTCCGACGTTTTTTGCAAAGTGATCTGTACTGGCGAGATGAGCCAACCGATGATATGACGCAACAAGGAAATGCGGTTGTCGATGATGATACTGTTTGATATGAAAATAAGGTTGAGGAACAGGATGCTGACCAGCACCAAGCCTTTACGCTCAGAAACATCAAAACTTGATCTCATCTCAATAGTTGTGACCCACCTTTTTTAACAGGTCGATATTCTCTAATATCTTGCCGGCTCCAAGAACAACGGATGACAGGGGGTCTTCTGCGATGAAAACGGGCAAGGATGTTTCTTCGCGCAGGCGCTTGTCGAGATTTTTCAGCAGGGCTCCGCCTCCCGACAAAATGATCCCCCGGTCGACGATATCGGCGGAAAGTTCAGGCGGGGTTTTTTCCAAGGTGTTCTTCACCGCTTCAACGATCTCGTCAACAACACCTTCCAGAGCTTCTCTGATTTCATTGTCGTTGATGGTGATGGTTTTGGGGATACCGTGCGACAGGTCTCTCCCTTTTATTTCCATTTCCAGGTTTTCGTCCAAAGGGTATGCTGAGCCGATACGAATCTTGATTTCTTCGGCTGTCCGTTCGCCGATCAGCAGGTTGTACTTCTTTTTGATATATTGGATGATCGACTCGTCCATTTCGTTACTGGCGGTTCGGATCGATTTGGAGATCACAACCCCTGACAGGGATATCACGGCGACATCGGTCGTGCCACCGCCAATATCAACGATCATATTGCCACCGGGTTCTGTGATGGGCAAGTCGGCTCCGATGGCGGCCGCCATGGCTTGTTCAATCAAGAAAACTTCGCTGGCTCGGGCTCTCAGTGCGGCGTCCTTGACGGCCCGACGTTCAACCTGGGTGATTTCCGAAGGAATGCCGATGACGATGCGTGGCTTTAAAAACTGACTGCTCGTTCTGGTTTTTCTAATGAAATATTCCAGCATTTTTTCGGTTATTTCAAAATCGGCAATCACGCCGTCTTTCATGGGCCTGATGGCGACGATATTGGCCGGTGTCTTGCCCAGCATCTCTTTGGCTTCGTTGCCAACCGCCTGAATTTTTCCAGAATTCTTTTCTACGGCAACCATTGAAGGTTCCCGGATAATGATGCCTTTACCTTTCGCAAAAACCAGGGTGTTGGCTGTTCCAAGATCAATCGCCAAATCAGAGCTGAAATAATTGTAAACCGTGGAAAAAAGAGCCATTAATCAATCTCCTTGATAAATTTCTATTCCATTTTTACCGGATTGCTTTACTCGATACATCGCAATATCAGCCTTCTGTATCAGCGCTTCGGCACTGTTGCCGTGATCCGGGAATCCAGAAATTCCGATACTGGCCGATATCGTGATCGCCATGTTTTTTTCTTGTAAAAACATGTGTGTCGACATTGTCTTAAGGATTCTGTGGGCGACATGGAGCGCTCCGGCGGGGTGAGTGTGCAGCAGCAAAATGACAAATTCATCGCCTCCGAAACGGGCTACGGCGTCACCTCTGCGAACGGACATCTTTATTAGCTCGGACACTTCTTTGAGTACGGTTGTGCCGACCAGATGGCCGTGCCGTTCATTGACCAGCTTCAAATTATCGAGGTCCAGAAACAGCAGAGAGAAGAATATTCCGTAGCGTTTGCCCCGGTCCAGCTCCATTTCGATTAACAAGCGCAGGTAATGTTGATTGTAGGCGCTGGTGATTTCATCATGGATCGTGTCCACCTCCAGATCCTTTTGCCTGAGATCTGAGATGATTCTCCACAGAAACAGCCTGATCAAATTAACTGCATTCGAGTTCTGTTCTTGGATTTCTCCGGCGATCATCGCCAATAACCGTTCTTCTTTCCAAATAAACAGCGTTTCCTGTTCAGGGAATTCGGGCGGAACAATGGAGAACCCGTTGGCTGTCGTATTCTTCAGCTGATCGAGAAATTTCCCCGGGTGCGGTTGGGTGCTGGAAAAGGCATAGTCGGTATGGCGTCCCTGGGCGTGAAGGTGTGGAAGAATGTGCTCGGTGGAAAAGTATGGCACAATGCACTGCTGCCAAATATCTTGGATCTGGGCATTTTCGAGCCAGAGTTCAAAAAAATTTGATTCGGTGTGCAGCCATGTTCGCTTGGGTCGACGCTTGATCTCGGACACGTTTACTCCGCAAAAATTGTGACGGTCCGTTCCATAACCGTCTCAATGTCAGCTGGCGAAACAAGGCGAAATAATATCTTTTTCTGGCCAATTTTAGTATAGGTCAATGTGTGAATGAATCGGCCTTCGTCGTCCTTTTTGATTGGTGCGTCGTCGATATACAGGTCCGAATCGGCTTGCGCGGTTCCCTCGATCAGAACCATGGAACCGCTGACGCTCAGGGCTTTGATTTCAAGCGACGGTGGCAGTAAGGCGGAGGCTTTATTGAGGGTGTGCCCGGTTTTTCTGATCGAACCAAGTTTGGAAGGAACGCCATAAATCTTTTTTGCAGAATTGAACGGAGTGACGTCCCAATAAAAATGATCCGTGTCGTCATAATGGAGCAAATCAACAATCAGTCGATCCGCCGCGACTGTTCTTTCCAGATGCAAGGGAGACATACCCTTGGAACCAAACAGTCTGAAGCGGTATTCGGATATGCCGGGAATCGTTGTCCAGTTGAAACGAATCAAAGCGTCCTGTGGGGATAGGATCGTGACACTTCCGTCGAGTGGGTCGATTTCAGAAATGCCGGGGGGAATCGGATTGGATTCCATAAGGCTGTGTTCCTTGAAAACGTAATGGGTCAGGGACTCAATTTTGTGCTGCATGTCCGGTGTTGACAAAATCGCCGGTGAGTAATAGTTGTATATTGTCGTTTGTCGGTCTTGCGTGAAGAGCATGCCGGAGTCGGAGAGCTGCAGGGCCATATCGGGTGAACCGATCAGTATTTCCGAATCGTTTTTGAGAACCCTCTGCCACTTGAGAGTGCCTTCCACTGCAATACAGCGATTTAATTTGGGATTTATTTCGATTCCACTGTTTTCGAGCAGCAACAAGTGATGACCGGAAAATAGAAAGGCGGCCGAGGTGTCTTTATCGGTAAATATGGAGGCTTTTTCGTCAGTGAAAGACGTATTCTGGATCAAATAGGGCTCTTTCCGGGCAGAGTCTTTATAGATTTTTCCTTTTCCGTAGGCGCCGATAAAATATTTCGTTGGCTTGTTGGCGGTGGTTTCTGGATTTGGAGGGGATTGTATGGAAAAAATAACCACGATCAGGGATATCACCAAAACCAAAATAAAAAAAATGAAACGTATTGATTTCATAAAGTCAATCGTAGCAAAAGGGAAATGACAATGCAACAAAAAGCGCTGATAAAGATACTGAAATTCCGCATTGGGAGGGATTTTTCGTGGTTTCCAGTGCCGGCGAAGCTTGCCTTCGTCGCCGAATTGACCTCGGGCGGACAGCCATAACGACTCTGCAGTAGTGACAAAGTTTCATGGATTATGATATATTCTTAATTATTGTTCTAAATTTAAGGAATAAATTGTAAAATGTTTGAGCAATTCAATCTTGATGAAAAATTACTGAAAGGAATACAGGAAGCTGGATACAGCCAGCCCATGCCGGTTCAGAGCGAGGTCATTCCTTTGGCGATCGAGGGCAAAGACCTCATGGTCCAGTCACAGACCGGAACCGGCAAGACCGCGGCTTTTTTAATTCCTTTATTCCAGAGAATGATGCAGCCCATTCCCAATGGAAGAACGCAGGCGCTGATTGTTGCGCCGACCAGAGAGCTGGCAGTTCAAATTGAAAAAGAGGCGGAGCTGCTCGGCAAATACCTGAGTTTTAAAACCGGGTGTTTTTATGGTGGTGTCGGCTATAACCAACAAGAAAAACTGTTGCTGGACAAGGTGGAATTTTTGATCGGTACACCAGGGCGCCTGTTGGACCTGAGCTCACAGAACAAATTGATTTTGAGCAATGTTGCTTATTTGGTGATTGACGAGGCCGACCGTATGTTTGATATGGGGTTTTATCCCGATATTCGCCGGATTATGGGTAAAATCGGCCATTATAAAGAGCGCCAGACCATGCTGTTCAGCGCCACTTTGGATTTGCAGGTGCAGCGGATCGCCCGGGACTTTATGAATCATCCCGAATATATTGCCATCGATTCGGAAACGGTAACGGTGGATACGGTAAACCAATCACTGTTTCATGTCGGCCGCAACGACAAGATTCGCCTGTTGATCGGATTGCTGCGACGGCATCTGCCCAGCAACGTGCTCATTTTTTCCAATACCCGCCAAGGAGCGCAGATGATTTCCCGCCAGCTTCAGCGCAATGGCTTTCAATGTCAACACTTGTCTGGCGATTTGGCGCAGAATAAAAGACTGGAGGTCATTGAACGCTTCAAAAACCGGGATCTGCCAATACTGGTGGCAACGGATGTAGCCGCACGGGGTTTGCAGATCGACGATCTGGAGTGGGTGGTCAATTTTGATCTGCCGGCCGATCCGGAAAGTTATGTGCACCGAATCGGCAGAACCGCCAGAGCGGGGAAAAGCGGTCGGGCCGTGTCTCTGGTCTGTGAAACCTATGTTTACCATTTGGAAGCCATAGAACAATATATCGGGCAGAAAATCATTGTTGAATACCCAGAGGACGACATGTTTGCTTCCTCCATTTTGGACGATTTTGATGAGCCCAGAGCACGGTCGACGGATTCGCAAAGGAAGCATCGCGCCAGGAAATCTCCTCAACCCAAGGAAGCGCCCAAGAGGATGCATAAAGGCAAGTCTCCGGATGAGCCTGCCCAAGGTGATAAAAAAGCGACTAAACCTGCTCGGTCGCAGCCGGCACCTAAAAAGAGTCCGAAAACAGAATCGCCTAAAGCCAGGGATGTGAAACCGCCAAAGGCCTCCTCGACCACGGTCAAATCGCCAAAGAATACTGGAAAATCCGAAGTACAGAAAGTACCCCAGAAAATCGAAGATCGCCTGGTGTACTATCAGAAAAAGTATGGAGACCAATTCAACAGAATCAATGGTGTTGTCCATAAGCCAGAGAAAAAAGGACTTCTGCAAAAGATCGCCAGATTGTTCAGAAAGAAAAGCTGAGTCGTAGCAGTGTGGCGCAGCGGTCTGAGCCGGCTGGACAAATTGACTTTTGCAGACACATGTATTAATATTTTTTCAAAATGTGGGTCAGTAAACGATATTCCAAGATTCTAACTTGCCTGATCGAAATATATGCCGCCAGGTTCATGCCGGTTTCTTCAGAAGAAATGGCGTCCCGAATGGGAGAGCCCTCTTCGACCTTGCGCAAGGATTTGCAAGAGCTGGAACGCTTGGGTTTGGTCAAGAAAACCAGCGTATCGTCCGGAAGAATCCCGACGAACAAAGCGATCCGGCAATATATTAAAACGGTTTGTTCGCAGCGGGAGGATTCCGGAACGGAAATCATGGCGGTGATGCCGCCAGATGGCGATTTTTCTGTTTTTTCCCGTCAGGTACTGTCGTCGCTGGCCCATGAGACGAGGGCGATCGGTTTTGTAATGCTGGATTCAATGTTTGATTTTCCTTACAAGGGCATCCAGATACTGAAAACCGGTGCCAATCAGGTCATGCTGGTTTTGAACGGAGTTAACGGACTCAGCTTTTCGAAGATATTTCCCACCAAGATCAACTATAATGCGAATGCCCTGGCGCAATGGGCCAACCTCTTGTCTTCGGAATTCAAGGGCAAGAGTCTGAATCAATCGATCCGCTGTATTGGGAATCGAATATCACGCGACAAAGAGAGATATCTGAAAATATACCGGGAGCTGCTGTCATTGCTGGAGCACAATGACCTAAACGTCATTGAGTTGCTGTATGAGGGTGAAGCCCAATTTTTCCAGCCAGACCATAAAAATCAGCTCGAGCTTCAGCATGTCATTGCCGCCCTCAAGGAAAAATCTCTGCTGATCAAGTTTTTGCTCGACATGCGGCGACAGGAACGAAGCGGATTGCAAGTGGCTTTTGGCGAGGATACGCGAATTGTCGGGCTCGATGATTGCATGTTTCTCTTTTCGCATTTTTTCGCCGATACCAGAATGATCGGGGATATGGGGATTATCGGTCCGCGTTATATGCCGTATATCGATTCGGTGTCCAGGGTAAGGCGGTTTTCGGATTATTTTTCGAAAAGGTTGTCCGGATTATAATTACAAGGGAGGGTTTGTTATGCTTGATGAGGAACAAAAAGTCGAGATCGGTTATGTTCCGGATAATGGTGATGAATCTGGAAGTCAGGATGATGCCGAGAGGGAACCTGCAGATGAAACGCGGATGACTCTGGGTAAAAAGCTGTCTGTCAAGAAAATCCAACACGAGTACGAAAAAGCGCAAAAAGAACTGAGTGATTTGAAGGCGGAACGGGATGAACTGAAGGATAAATACCTCCGAACATTGGCTGATTTCGACAACTTCCGCAAGCGGATGAAACGGGACAAGGATGAATACCAGCAATACCATTTGACCGAATTTCTAATTGAGTTGCTGCCTGTTTACGATAACCTGGAGCGGGCGCTGAAAGTCCAGAAAACCGAGACTCCGGACCAATCGATCATTTCGGGTGTGGAAATGATTTTTAAACTTCTGGTCGGCACGTTCAAACGCTTTGGAGTTGAAGAGATTGTAACCAAGCGGGTTCCCTTTGATCCGACCCTTCATCAGGCTCTTTCCAAGAGCGAAGAGGAGGGGGTGACGGAAGCGGTGGTTTCCGAGGTGTATCAGAAAGGTTTTTTTTACAATGGCAAACTGCTTCGGCCGGCTTTGGTGCGGGTGGCGCTTCCGATGGAGCCGCCCAAAGAAGCGATGGCCGCAGATAGCAAGGAAGAGTAATGTCGCGAACGATTGGAATCGATTTGGGTACCACGAACTCCTGCATTGCCTATTTGGACGGACAGGACATACAAATCATTCCCAACCCCGAAGGTGCCCGGGTTATACCGTCGATTGTCGCCTTGAACCGGGATGGCGAGTTTATTTTCGGCAATGTGGCCAAAAGACAGTTCATCACCAACAACGAGCAGACAATCTGGGGTGTTAAACGCCTGATGGGTAGAAAGTTCAATTCTCCCGAAGTGGATCGGATTCGGCAGTACGTATCGTACGAGCTGTTACCGTCGAAAAATGGTGATGCGGCAGTCAAACTGGGCGGAATCGTCTTGACGCCGGAGGAAATTTCCGCGAAGCTGCTGGGGTATTTAAAGAAAACCGCCGAAGATTTTCTAGGCGAGGAAGTAAGTCAGGCGGTTGTGACGGTGCCGGCCTTTTTTAATGACGCGCAACGGCAGGCCACCAAGGTAGCCGGAGAGATCGCAGGCCTTCATATTGCTAGAATCATCAACGAACCGACTTCGGCTTTGATCGCCTATCGGGACCGGATCGAAGAAGAGGGCTTGTACGCTGTGTATGACCTTGGTGGCGGTACTTTCGACATCTCCATCGTTGAGGTTCAGACCGGGGTCCACCGGGTCGTGTCGACTATGGGCGATACTTTTCTGGGCGGAAGCGACTTCGATGTCAAAGTCATTGAGTGGGTTCTTGAAGAAATCAAAAAGGACATTGCCAAGGATCTGTTTGACGATAAATCCATATACCAGCGGATCATTCAGGCGGCGGAAAAAGCGAAAATCGAGCTGTCGTTCAGTGAATCCACGAATCTGTCTATTCCATACCTCTACCGTTTCGACAACGGTCAAATATATCATTTTCAACGCGAATTCACCCGGGCACAGCTTGAACGGGACACTATGCCTTTGATCGACAGAACCCTGGAGCTGATCAAGAAATCTCTGGATGACGCCAATTTGAAACCGGAGCAGATATTGCGCTGTGTTCTGGTCGGCGGTCAAAGCCGTATGCCATTGATTGCCCAGAAGCTGTCTACCTTTTTTGGCCAGGATGTTTTCTCTGACCTGAACCCCGAAGAGGTGGTCGCGCAAGGAGCGGCTACCCAGGGTGCCATATTGAAGGGAGAGATACACGATCTTCTCCTGCTGGATGTGACTCCGCTTTCCCTGGGCGTCGAAACGAAAGACGACACGTTTACGGTTCTGATTGAGCGCAATACGACGATCCCGACCAAGAAGTCTATGATCTTCACGACCATAAGCGACAACCAGCGCACCGTGACCATTCATGTCCGGCAGGGGGAGCGGGAAATCGCTTCGGAAAACAAATCGCTGGGTATCTTCAATTTGGTGGGCATTCCGTTGGCGCCCAAAGGTATCCCGCAAATTGAAGTGACTTTTGAGATCGATTCCAACGGTATCGTAAGGGTTTCGGCAACCGACAAGCAGACGGGATTGAGCCAGAGTATGATGGTACAGCCCAGCAGTGGGTTGGCTCCGGAAGATATCAATCGGATTGTGACGGAAGCCGAGACTAAAAAGGCAGAAGATCGGAATCGGATACATGTTGCGCAGTTGAAAGGGCAGCTCAAGGCGGAAACGGACAATGTCCGTTTTTATTTCGAGCGGCACAAGGAAAAATTCGTTCTTTCCGAACAGGAAGAGTTTGAACGGTTTATAAATCGGGCCGATGAGGCCTTGGGTCAGGATGAAGATGCCGCGACTTTGGCCTCAGCCTTGAACAAGATGCAGCAGGCTCGAGCTCGAATCAACGAAAAACTGCTGGCGCAGTTCGAGGAAAAACAGAATGGCTAAGCGAGATTATTACGAAGTGCTGGGAGTGTCGCGAGACGCTTCCACATCAGAAATTAAAAAAGCATACCGTAAAATGGCGATGGAAAACCATCCGGACCGCAACCCTGGGGATGCCGCTGCTGAAGAGCGGTTCAAGGAAGCATCGGAGGCCTATTCGGTTCTGGGTAACGAAGAAAAAAAGGGTATATACGACCAATATGGCTTTAATGGTCTGAAAGGCTCTGGCGGTTTTTCGGACGGGTCGTTCTTCAGCGATTCGATCTTTTCGGATTTCGAGGACATTCTGGGGGGGTTGTTCGGCTTTGGCGGCGTTTTTGGGCAAAGAGCGCAGCGCGGCGGTGCCCAGAGAGGTCGGGATGCTGTCGTGGAGGAAAGGATTTCTTTCAAGGACAGTTTTACTGGCTTGAAAAAGGAAATTACCTATCAGAGAGAGCAGCCTTGCCCGGAATGCCAGGGCAGTGGGTCTCAACCCGGCCATCAGGCGGAAGTGTGCCGGCAATGTCACGGCACGGGTTCCGTGCAGCGGCGGAATGGTTTTTTTTCCATATCGACAGTATGTCCGTTGTGCCAGGGGCGGGGCAAGCGGATTACACATCCTTGCAAGACCTGTTCGGGAAGCGGCCGGGTCAAACAGGAAAAAACAATGTCGCTGAGCTTTCCTCCCGGAATTTCCGATGGTATCAAGTTGCGCATATCCGGTGAAGGCGACTCGGGTTTTGGCGGAGGACCCAACGGCGATTTGTATGTGGTGATCCGGGTGACTGCCGACGAGCGATATGAGAGGGATGACGACGATCTGTTGGTTCGACTGGAAATAACCTTCGCTCAGGCGGCGCTTGGAGACAAGCTTGATCTCGAAACTCTGGTGGGCAAGGAAACGATTGTCATTGAACCGGGGATTCAGAGCGGCGAAGAGATCCGCTTGAAAGGCAAAGGGTTCAAGAGCATAAACGGTTGGGGTAAAGGCGATCTGAGGATCTTCGTGAAGGTGCAGACGCCGCAGAAGCTGTCCAAACAAGCTAGAGATTTGTTCAAGCAGTTGCGACGACTCGAACAAGAGAATCAATTGACCAAACAATCATTATTCCAGTAGCGATGTCTATCCGGCGTTTTTTTTGTTCTGAACAGCCTCAAGACGGGCTGATGACCATTATGGGGGAGGAGGTTCACCATATCACTGCCGTGAATCGCCTGCGTGTCGGCTCCGAGTTGGAAGTGACCAACGGCCAGGGCTGGGTGCATCAGGCTCGGATTGAGACCGTCGAACGGGACCGCTTGCGCGTGAATGTTCTGGAAAGTCATTTTACGCCCAGGCCGTCTCCCGGGATGTGGTTGGCCATTTCGATGCTGAAAGGAAAGGCAATGAATTTCGTGATTGAAAGGTTGACGGAAATTGGGGTGGATCGTATCACTCCGGTTCTGTTCAACCGGACCGATGTGTCCGGGAGTGACGACAACAAAGCGCTCAAGTGGTATAAAATTGCCGAACAGGCCATCAAGGTAAACGATAACCCTTGGCTGCCGATGATTGACGATCCGGTTGAACTCGGTGACTTTTTGAAGAGCGCGGATACTGGCTTCAGCAGAGTATTGCTGGACCTTGAGGGATCTTTGAGTGTGCGAAAGATCGGGAATATTGCGCTTCCGGTCCTGTTTTTAATCGGTCCTCCCGGGGGCATATGTGAACGGGAACGGTCCGATATCAAGTTGTCCGGTTTTATGTCAGCCAGGATTTGTCAATGGACGCTTCGCAGCGAGACTGCGGCAATGGTCGCTGCGGCTTGGATCTTGACATCGCTGGACCGAGAGGATGACTCATGATTGAACTAACCGGCCAGATCGGTAAATACAAAATATTGAAAAAGCTTGGCAGTGGTGGCTTTGGAACCGTTTATCTCATGGAAGACACCATTTTGCTGGCAAATCGGGCCGTAAAAATTCCACACCGCACCAATCTGGCAGCGGACACCTTGTTTCAGGAATCCATCGTGCAGACCCGACTGCTGGACCATCCCAACATTGTCAAACTCCTGACCGTCGATGTGGTGGACGGGAATGTTTTGATGGTCATGGAGTATGTTGAGGGGACTGATCTGGAAACCTTGATCGATCAAAAGTCCAAACTGGAATTGTCCGAGTCGTTACGCTACCTCAAGCAAATTCTGTCAGCGCTGGCCTTTGCCCATGATCAGCGAGTGATCCACAGGGATATCCGCCCGTCCAACATCATGATCGACCAGAAGAACAACATTAAAATTACCGATTTCGGCACTTCGATCCTGCTCAAGGACCGGCAATATGCGACAACTCGTATCGGATCGCCGCCCTACATGGCGCCGGAACAGTTTGAAGGCAAGGCCGTATTCGCATCGGATATCTATTCGGCCGGCTGTCTTTTCTACGAAATGGTGACCGGATTTCCACCGGTGGTCCTGGCAAATCCCATGGAGATTTATAAACGGGCCAAAGAAGGTGATTTTGAGACGCTTAAGGAAAAAGAGCCCGCCGTTTCGGACGCCCTGAATGCCGTTGTGAAGAAGATGCTGCATCCTGATTTGAAATTCCGCTACAATTTGGTGGGGGAATTGTTTACCGACCTCAACCAGGCATTGTGTAAACGCCTGGATCATGAGGAGGAATTGAGGACGATTCAGTCGAGGATTCAGGCACGGAATGAAAGAATGGATTATGTATGCTGGAATTGCCGAAAGGTGATGCCACGTAAAAGCAAGAAATGCCTGTACTGTGGCAGTATCATGGAGTAGCCGGCCCGCTAGACGGTTTTATTTCACCAATAAATAAATATCGGTGTTCCCCCATTTTATACCCAGGTCGACCAAAGAGAAGGTTACTTCCATTGTTTGCCGGGCAGGAAAATAGGCGGTGATTTCCAGCGGTTCGCGGCAATGATTCCGCGATATTGTCGGTGTGTCTGGGAGTATGGGCGTTTGTAAACCAGGGATGGCGTTTCGCGATATTAGTAAAATGTTGTCGACTGCCCAAGGTTGCAAACTGTCCGGATTGCCGGAAACGTAAAATTTTTGATCGACTTGACGAGTCAAAGTGATGGTTTTGGTTTTGTAGATCCAGCGGCGATTGGCCGATTCTTCAGTTGGGGAGCTGTTGCGGATCCTCAACTGCTCCTGAGGAAAAAGCAGAATTGATTCCTGGCCAGATGGTTTTTTTTTTTGAAGCGCAGAGTTGATCATCTTGAACAAGACGCTGCCGTTGTCTCTGTGGATAGTGATGTAGCCTTCGGAAACGGCTCCCTGGATCAAGCTGTCTCTGAAGTTCATGACCAATGCGTCGGATGTAATGGCTGTGTTGTTGACATGGGTAATGACATCGCCGACCTTCAGTCCGGCGTTCATCAGCGGACCATCGCTGAGGCGGGTGATCCGCAGACCGTTTTCCTGGCCGACCCAGTTGACCCCAAAACGACTTCTTCCGGCCAAATCGATAGTGCCAATGACAGGCGGGCTGGGGGGTTCAGGATTTGGCGCTTCCGACTCGGGTTCAGCCGTTGCTGCTGCCTGGTCTGTGCTTTCGTCGACAACGGTGGTTGCCGACGGATTGTCTATGGTCGGTTCGGGAGTGGTCTCACCGGTTTTCGCTTGTTCTATCAGGGTTTCAGGGATATTGTCTGGAGGAGGTCTCAGCCCGGTGTCGGATTCGTTTCCGGTTCTGTCGTTGGCCAGAAAGATGACAATTGTCGCTACCAGCAACAATAAAGGCAAAAGGAGCAGGAAGCGAAGGGCTTTTGGCCTTTTTCTGCCCGTTGTCTTGCTGTGGTCGCTGTAAAAAGTGTTGTCGTCACCGGCAAGCTGTTTGAAATTATGGCCGCAATTCCGACAGTGGTAATGGTTGTAACGCTTTACGAAGCGGGATAAGAAAGGATAGTTGATTTTTGGCGGAGTGCTGGCAATCGAATAAGATCTGCACTGAGGACAGCGGGTAAATTTTTCTTCTAAACCATCCATGATTTGTTCAGTATCATCATTTTTTTTCTACATATATTATTATTATACAAGTTCCGGAAAAACAACCTGATGGACTGAATCGCACAATCATTTATTCATTTTCAATCAATGGTATAATGAACATGTTGAAAAAATCATTACAAGAATCCTTGTCGGCTCAGCTCAGGCAACTTCCAAATCTGCTCAGCATGCTGCGCCTGCTTCTGATTCCGGTGATTTGTTTTTTTCTGTTGTTTGGCAGTGAGAGAACCTACCCCTATTTACTTTTTCTGTTCTTTTTTTCGGTATTATTGGATTTTTTCGACGGATTTTTGGCCAGGAAGTTATCCCAGATCACTAGCCTGGGTAAAATTCTGGATCCGTTGGCCGATAAAATGCTCGGCGTGGCGGTCATGGTCGGTCTGGCCATCAAGGCAGATTTCCCGGTTTGGTTGGTAATTTTAATCGGGTCGCGAGACCTGACGATCCTTGTCTTCAGCTTTGTCTTGTTTAAACGTCTTGGCGAACCCAAGGCCTCGATTCCGGTGGGGAAGGTGGCTTTTGGATTGTTAAGCCTGCTGCTGCTGATCCATTTGATCGCCTTGCACCCGGGTGTATCGATTTTACCGATCAAAAGATTCATGGCGGTTCTGTGTTCCGTGTTTTTCATCTGGTCGTTCCTGGAATATTTTTTGATCTTCATTCGAGCCAAGCACCATGAATAAGATAACTCCGGTCATACTGATTGTCGATGATGACGCCGATGTTCGGGATATGTTGCGTGATGCGTTGACGCAAGATGGTTATCGGGTGGTTCTGTCTGCTTCCGGCGCCGGCGCCATCCAGATGGTGCAAACGGATATGCCGGATCTGATTATTCTGGATCTGCTGCTGCCTGGAGAGCATGGTCTCGATCTGGTGGCGACGATCAAACAGCGTTTTTTCATTCCGACACTGATCATTTCCGGGGTCTACGAATTCAAGGAGATCCGGGCGCAGTTGGAAACGATAATGGTCGAAGGTTTTTTTGAAAAGCCCATCCATGTGGAAAAGTTCCTGGCTGTAATCAAACAACTGCTGGGATGAATCTGCCGTACCGTTCTTTCAACGCGCAGATGCAGGCGATTTTTGGCGAACGTGTGCACAAAATTCCTCTTGATGCCGGGATGCACTGCCCCAATAAAACAGGAGAAATTTCCGACAAAGGCTGCCTGTTCTGCGATTCGTACGGGGCGGGATATATTGCGCATCATGGCATGAAACTCGCCGATCAGATCGCTGAATTCAAGATGCATCGGAAAGAAAAAAAATTCTTGGCTTACTTTCAGGCCAACAGCAATACGTATGCTTCGGTCGAGAAGCTGAGCTCACTGTTCGACGCCTGTCTGAGCCATGATGACATTTGCGGTCTGATCGTGGCCACGCGTCCGGATTGCCTTCCGGAAAGGATTTTGTCGCTACTGGAATTGTACGCCCAAAAAACTTTTCTGGTTGTTGAATTGGGCTTGCAGACCATTCATGAAAGCAGTTTGCTCTGGCTCAACCGCAATCATACTTATGCCCAATTTCTGGATGCGTTTCTGGAGCTGCGGCGCCGTCAAATCCGGGTGGTGGTACATCTGATTGTCGGTATTCCAGCGGAACAAGTAGAAGACAATCGGCAGACTATCCAAAAAATGAACGATCTGTTTCCCTGGGCCGTCAAGTTTCATGCCCTGCATGTTCTGAAGGGGACAGCATTGAATGAGATGTATCAGCGCGGCGAGTTACGGCTAATGCAGCGCGAGGAATATATAAACATCGTGATGGAATTGCTCGAATGCTTACATCCCGAAATCGGGGTTCACCGTTTGAGCGCCGATCGAGATGTCCGTTTGTTCGTGGCGCCGGATTGGTTGCAGCATAAGACCAGCGTGGTCAACGAAATCCATCAGCGCATGATTTGTGAAAAACGTTGGCAGGGGAAAAAGCTGGGCTTCCCGATGGATGCCTGCAGGCAGTGAACTGGGCCGGGAGGTATGTCGCGAATGCCCGAATGTTTACCTCTGTCTGTAAATCTTTTATAATAATGACCAAGTTGCTGGTAAAATCTACTGTTGAAGAAATGAGGGTCTCATGTCGCAAACCGGTACCGGGGCGAACCCGATTGTTCTCAAGAACGGAATATTTGTGGCGGGACATCCCCGCAGTGGTACATCACTGGCTTGCAAATTGCTCGAAAGCGCCGGTGTCGCTTTCCCGTCTGACTTGCCGGCAGACGAATACAACCAGGATGGCTATTTCGAGTTGTCCTATGCAAAGGAATTGGAAAAAAAATTGATCGACAAGGCGATGACGGACGAGAACATTCTCGAATTGAATCGAGTGGTTCGATCTCTCAACGATGGTGCCGGCCTGACCGGTTTGAAGGTTGTTCACGTTCCGGCGCTCTTTTTTTATCGGCATCTGGCCAACAGCATACGAACGGTCTTCATTTACCGCAACCCGGCCGATGTCAAGGCTTCTATGTTGAGAAGAGGCATCTCGGAGTTCAAGCTGGATTGGGTTTACAACAACAACGCACTGATCGCGGCGCATGAAAACATACCCAAGAGCATCGTTATCAGTTATGAATCTGTTCTGGCGAGAAAGGCGCATGTAGCCAGAGGTTTTAAAAAGCTGGGTTTCAAGGTGGATCTGGATGTGATCCGGGAAGATAGGCGTTCTCAGAAGGATAGCCAGGTTTTGTTGACAAACGAGGAGATCCGCATGTACCGTCTTCTTAAAAAACTGGAGAAAAAGAGCTGTTTATAGGAGTGAATCGTGAATGGCAAGTCCGACCAATTTTCTGTCGTGGATGATGAGGCTGTCGATCTGTACACCAATATGATCTCCTTCAATGTCAACCCGGAGGAAGTGTGCGTAGGTGTCGGCATACGCAATCCTCAGCACGCAGACCTGATAAAAATCCATACGTATCTGCATCTGACCATACCCCATTTCCTTCGCCTCGCCGAAGCGGTCAATCAACAGGTTGGCATGCTGATCGACAAAGGGGTGCTGGCCCGTGAACCGGAGCAGTGATGGCGCTACGCGGATTGGAGAGTGACCCGTACAGGTTCTTGTGCCGTCCGGAACGATGATCCAGTTCAGAACCCAGCAGCGAGTGCGGAATCAGGAACACCAACAAGGTCAGAATGGCGGTGGCGCTCAGGAAAAAGCGGTGTTTTCTGTAGAAAAACAGGCTGATGACCCAGATCGCTACAATGAACAGGGTTTTATTGTCGGTCAAGTCGGTCCCGATTGGGAACCCGGTCCAGTATTGACCGAAAGCGTATTGCTGAACGATGGGGCCGAACACCATACCACCCAAAAAGAGCAGGATGTTGGTTGTCCAAATCATGATTTGCTGGAATTGTCCGGAATCCCATGGGCTGAAAACGCAACGCGAGGCGCATAAAAGGCTGGAAAACATGAGCGCAATGTGCAGCGCCAGCAGCGCGGCCGGTACGGGATTGCGAAATCTTGCAACGACGGGAAGCTGTTGATTCAAAAAAACAGGCCCCTTGTCGCCGACAACGGCGATTCGGTATTCCACTTTCCCGGCCGGAGGCTGCGGAGGGATTGTCGCGGTGAAGGTTTGCCCGTCGGCAGCAGGAGTCATGGAGATTTCTGTCCAGGTATCGTCGCTGTTGATCCGTCTGAAATGCATGTTTGCCGCAGTGAAGTTCGGAGCGCTTATCGTGACCGGCATTGCTTGGCCAGTCTCGGCGCTTCTGGGTAATTTGTAGGTGACGGTCCGGTCAGCGATCTGTTCCTGGCCTTTGAGCGGGTGGCTTGGTCCGGTCGAACGTTGGAAAAATGCGACCAATAAAGTGATAACGCAAGAAACAAGCCAAAACAACCTGCTCCTGTTGGAGTTTTTCATCTGAATCCTCCGTGACGGTTTTCGGGCTGGCGCCGGGTTCATGCGTCACTATGCGGTCCGGCAGGAATGTTTTACCACAACTGCGGTCGGATTCCAAAGCGGACATGGCGGCTCAGTGCCAAATATAGGACCATGTCGAACAAAGTGAAGGCAATTGAGTTGACAAGATATTTGCATTTACTACAATGATTGGATGGAAGTTAAGTCTTTTTGCAACGCTTTGAAGGAAGAGCGGCTGAGGCGGGAATTCTCGCTCGATGATATCGCCGCCAGATCCAATATTCCGCTCAAGGTTCTCGATGCACTCGAATCCGGTGAGTTTGGACAAATACCCGGTCGGGTATACCTGCGTAGTTTTTTGCGTAGCTACCTGAAGGCCGTAGGCGCCGATGAGAGAGACTTCTTCCTCAAACATCACCTCGAGATCGATGCGCTGACCCGGGAAGACGACGTGCAAAAAGTGGTCTGTTTTTCCAAATTGAAATACAGACGTTTCAAATCCAAACGAATTGTGGTCGTGTTCTGGTGTTTTGTATTTGTGGCTCTGTTGCTGTTGATGTCGCTGCCGCAGGCGCAGCCGGTCCGAAACTGGTTGAGAATTCCGGAGAATTACACGCTGACCCGGCTGTTGGGATTGTAGCGCTATGTTCTGGATTGTCGGCATACCGAGGAGTTGTTATGAAAAGAGTTGTTTCCAATAATCCACTCATCCGGCAACTGGCGGCTGGTCAGATCAAAGAGAATCTTTTCGAATTGATTCTCGGCAGAGAACTTTCTTTTTCCGACGAAGAATACCTGGAGTGTCTGGGTATCCTCAGAGATTACCCGCAGTTCAAAACGCATGCCGAACAGAAGATGTTGTCGGTCCCGCTGAGTACCAAGGAAACGTACTTAGGGAAAGGTGAAGCGAACGTCGATTTGGCAGCCTACCTGTTGCATCAGGCTTTGGCTTCGGGGGAATTGGCCCTGGTCACCAAGGTCATCCACAACCAGTTTTTTCCGGTGGAAATGCTGCAGGATGTGGCTAAGAAAGGAAACCGGCAGATGCTGGAACATTTGCTGGACAACCAGATCAAGCTGATCGCCTTCCCTGAACTGATAGCCCTCATTGAAGCCAATCCGGCGGCCGACAACTTTATCAAGTCTCGGCTGATCGAGCTCAAGAGCTTCTACCTCGATGAGCAGTCACCGGGAGCACAGATTACCGAACAAGAAGCCACTGAGGTGGTACAGGAGCTGCAGACTCAGCATCAGGCTTTGTCTGTCAAAACACCGCTAGCCGAGGAAGAGGATGAAATGCCGGCGGTCAGTACCGCCCTGACTACCTTGCAGCGGATCAATCAACTGTCTACCGCCGAACGGGTCAAGCTGGCGGTAACCGGAACGAAAACGGAACGCACCCTGTTGATCCGTGATCCGAACAAGATGGTGGCTCTGGCGGTGATCGAAAGCCCGAAAATCGGGATCGACGAGGTGGCAACGGTGTTGCGCAATCGCAGTATCGCCGGTGAGATTATTGCCAGGATCGCCGAGAATCGGGAATGGACCAAAAACTACTCGATCTGTTACGAGTTGGCGGTCAACCCCAAGACTCCGATAAGCAAAGCGATGGGTTTCGTGAAAAATTTGCGTGAAGCCGACCTGCGTCTGATAAACAGGGACCGAAACGTCAGTCCGGTTATTCGTCAGGTTGCGGTGAATGTACTGAACACCAAGAAGTGAGCGGTTACCAGAGCCGGGGAGCGGGAAAACCCGTCCCCGGCGCTATGGTGCTTACTGCTTGAGATCCTTGAGCAGGACGGCGATAAAGTCCCAGACCTTGCCGATGGCCTGAATATTCACTTTTTCATCGGGGCAATGGGGGTATTTCAGATCCGGCCCGATGGAAATCATGTCCATGCCGGGGTTACGGTCGGCGATAATGCCACATTCCAGACCGGCATGGATGACTTCGACAACGGGCTCCTTGTTGAACAGCGACCGGTACAGCTTCAGGCTCCGGGCCAGCAAAGGCGAATCCATATTGGGTTGCCATGGTGGATACCCATCGCCGCTGATGGCTCTGCCACCTGCCAACTTTGCTACATCCTCGATGCGTCGGGTCAGTGCGTGAAGCCGGCTGACAACCGCACTGCGCTGACTGGTCAAGACCTTGGCCTCGCCATTCTCGATGCAGATTCTGGCCAGGTTGTTGGATGTCTCGACCAGGTTGGCTATGGCGGTCGACATGGCGGCAACTCCGTGCGGGATCACCCGCAGAAACTGGATCAGACGTTCGGATTCTGAAACGCCCAGGGCGCGGGCGGGTCTGTCTGCGGCTTCCATGGTCAGGAATATGTCGGGTTCGATGTTTTTGTGTTCCGACAGAAAAATTGTCTGCAGTTGAGTCAGTTTTTTCTTGATGTCCGTAGCCTGTCGGGGATCGATCAGAATGAGCGCCTTGCAGTCGCGGGGTATGGCGTTGTGGGCGCTGCCGCCATTGATATCGGCGATGTGTACCGGAGTGATTTCGTTAATCTGTTCCAATACCCGGCTGAGAACCTTGATGGCATTGGCTTTTCCCTTGGCGATGTCAATTCCGGAATGGCCGCCTTTCATGCCGCCGGCGTGGATGGTGAAGGCGTCCAGGCCGGTCGTGTCTTCGAAACAAAGCGGCAAGAAGAGGTTGGTGTTGATGCCACCTGCACAACCGACGGTAAACACGCCTTCGTCTTCGGAATCGACATTGATCAGAATCCGGCCATTGATGAAACCGGGCTCCAGGGAATTGGCTCCGGTCAGACCGGTTTCCTCGTCCACGGTGAACAACAATTCCAGAGGCGGATGGGGCGTGTCGGTGTCCAAAGCCAGAGTCATGGCCATTGCCAGGGCGATACCGTTGTCGGCACCCAGGGTGGTGTCTTTAGCCTTCAGCCAGTCGCCATCGTAAACCAGCTCGATCGGATCTTTGGAGAAATCGTGCTTGGATTCAGGCGTTTTTTCGCAGACCATGTCCATGTGCCCTTGAATGACCACAACTGGGGCTTTTTCGAATCCCTTGCTGGCGGGGACCTGGATGACAATGTTTTTGACTTTGTCGAGTTTATAGCTGAGATTGTTGGCTTTTGCCCAGTCCACCAACCATTGAACGATTTGTTCTTCGTGCTTGGAGCATCTTGGAATTTTGCTGATTTCGCTGAACCATTTCAGGGTTTCTTTGGTTTTCGGATGATCAATGTTCATAGTTAACTCCTCGTGATGATCTGAACTAAACATACTAAAGGCAGAAAGTGAAGTCAACAGCCAAGCGGCTGGCGGTCATCGCTTCAGTTTGAGATTGGCTTTAATGAAATCGATGATGTCGCCGTCCAGCACGCGTTGGGTGTTGCCGACATCCATGTCGGTGCGGTGATCCTTGATGTTCTGGTAAGGGTGCAGAACATAGGAGCGAATCTGGTTGCCCCAGGCGATATCGCTCTTGTTGTTTTCCTGAGCATCCAGATCTTTCTGTTTCTTTTTCATCTCGAAGTCATACAACCTGGATCTGAGCATCTGCATGGCCTTTTCTTTGTTCTGATGTTGAGACCGTTCATTTTGGCATTGCACGACAATATTGGTCGGGATATGGGTGATTCGTACGGCAGAATCGGTGCGGTTGACATGCTGGCCACCGGCGCCTCCGGAACGGTAGGTGTCGATGCGCAGATCACTGGGATCGATTTCGATCTCAATGTCTTCGTCGATTTCCGGATAGACGAAAACGGCGGCAAATGAAGTGTGTCGGCGTTTGTTGGCATCAAACGGCGAGATGCGGACCAGTCGGTGCACGCCGATCTCCTCTTTCAGATAACCATAGGCGTAATCTCCGTCGATACGCAAGGTGACGCTTTTAATGCCTGCCTCTTCACCGGGTGAAGCTTCAATGATGGTCGCTTTGAACTTCTGGCGTTCGGCGAAGCGCAGGTACATGCGCAGCAGAATTTCTGCCCAATCCTGGCTTTCCGTACCGCCGGCTCCTGGATGTATGGACAAAAAAGCGTTGTTGTAATCGTTGTCACCGTTCAGATAGGTTTGCAGCTCGGTTTCCTCGACGAATGTACTGAAGCCGACGATTTGTTCCTCCAGTTCGGCAACCAGATCGGGGTCATCTTCGAGCAATTCAAAATAGGTATCGATGTCGCCCAGGTCTTTGTCCAAACGAGAGCCAAGATTCAGGTAATGCTGAAGGTTCTTTTTTTCCTTAGCCAGTTTTTTGGATATTTGCGGTTTATCCCAAATCTGCGGGTCGCTCAACTCGCCATCGATGATACGCACCCGTTCGGCTTTGTTGTCAAGGTCAAAGAAACCCCCGTAAATCGGCGGTTTTTTTCTTCAACTGTTCGTAGAGTTGTTTGATTTCGAAAAGTTCCATTCCGCTATTTTATCATAAGTCTCGCCCGGCCATAAACTGAGTTTCGTCCCGAGGGCTTGCATGAGCTTTTTATCGAATTCTCGTTGAATCGGCATGGTGGGAATAGTATCATCAAACAGGTGAAAACGATGCCAGATTCTGCTTTGATGATAAATCCCCTGCGGCGTTTTTTCGTTTTGGATCCGGAGGTGATTTTTCTCAACCACGGATCGTTTGGCGCATGCCCTGTCGAGGTTCTCGAGGAGCAACAGCGCTGGCGACTGGAGATGGAGAAAAATCCGGTGGAATTTCTGGGCCGCCGCTCCGCGCAGTTGTTGTATCAATCCCGCCAGGCGCTTGGCGAGTACATCGGCACCAGTCCTGACCGGATCGTCTACGTTTCCAACGCGACGACCGGCATCAACACCGTCGCGCGATCTCTGCCCCTGGCACCCGGGGATGTCGTTCTGAGCAGCGATCACGAATACGGGGCCTGCGATAACGTCTGGGAATTTATCTGCAGAAAACGGGGGGCGGTTTATCAAAAAGTGCCGATTCCTTTGCCGTATTCACCGGCCGAGATGTGCAGCCGCATCATATCGGCTGTTACACCGAAAACCCGGGCGATCTATATCAGCCAGCTCAGCTCCACGACGGCCTTGATTTTTCCGGTTGCGGAAATCTGCGCGCACGCCCGCCGGCTTGGAATTCTAACCGTGATCGACGGAGCCCATGCTCCCGGTCAGTTGGATGTCGATTTGGATTGTTTGGGTGCCGACTTTTATGTGGGAAATTGCCACAAGTGGCTGTGCAGCCCCAAAGGGGCCGGCTTTCTGTATGTCCGGCCGGAACATCACGAAATGATCCAGGCGGCGGTGATATCGTGGGGATACAGTCAACAGACGGCCGGGCACACCGGTTTTTCGGCCTATACCGGTTCGTCGATTCTGGAGAGGAAACTGCAGTGGCAGGGTACGCGGGATATATCCGCCTGGTTGTCCGTTCCGGCGGCCATCGCGTTTCTGCGCAAGCACCATTGGCAGCGGCGGCGGCGGGAATGCCATGCGACGCTGGTTCTACTGAAAAAGCGGCTGGAAAATTGTTTCGGCCTGCCGCCAATCTGCTCGGATGACGATTTCAGTCAGATGGCCGCGTTACCGATTCCGGACGGATCGGCGGAAAAAATCCGTGACCTTCTCTACAACCAGTACCGTATCGAAGTGCCGGTTACCAGCCATGGCAATCGCCTGTTCGTGCGTCCATCTTTCCAGATCTACAACACAGGGGCGGAAGCCGATGTACTGTTGGATGCCTTGCTGGCGATTTTCCGGGGGGGCGAAGGGATGTGACACTGCTGTTGTTGAAAATCCCTAACAAAGCAGTTATAATACACCCGCTGAAAACACGCTAACAAGGAGTGAAAAATGGCCGAAACCGCACAACCCGAAAAGCTGGAATTTCAATCGGAAGTCAAAAAATTACTGGACATACTGGTATACTCGCTCTACCAGCACAAGGAAGTCTTTCTGCGCGAACTGATCTCCAACAGTGCCGATGCCCTGAGCAAGGTTCGCTTCGCGCAGCTGACCCAGCAGACCTTGATCGATCCTGACGAAGAGTTGCGTATCGATATCAGCCTGAATGAAAAAGCCGGAACCCTGGTGATCGAAGACAGCGGGATCGGCATGACCCGCGAGGAACTGATCGGTAACCTCGGTACTATTGCCCATTCGGGCACCCTGGATTTCCTCAAAGAGATGGCCAAGGACAAGCATGGTTCGACCGATGACCTGATCGGTCAGTTCGGTGTCGGTTTCTACGCCAGTTTCATGGTGGCCGACGAGATCCGGGTCACCACTCTGGCCGCCAAGCCCGGAGAAAAGGCCTGGTTGTGGGTATCCCGCGGAGATACCAGCTACACAATAGAAGAGACGGTGAAGAAAAAGCGGGGCACCCGCATCGAGCTGCTGCTTAAAGAGGATGAAAAGCAGTTTCTACAAAAAGAGGAAATCGAACGTATCATCAACGCCCATTCCCGCTTCGTTCCGTTTCCGATATTCGTCGAAAAGAGCAAAGTGGAGAGAATTCAGGCCATCTGGTCGCAACCGAAAGGAGAGTTGAAGGAGCAGGATTACCTGGATTTTTACAAGTCGCTGCCGATTCTGGACGATGCGCCATTGTCGCATCTGCACCTCAATGTCGACGCACCGGTCCAGTTTCAGGCCCTGCTCTATGTTCCCAAGACCAACGAAGACATGTTGGGTTTTGCTCAAAACGATCCCGGAGTCGACCTGTACTCCAAAAAAATTCTCATCCAGAGCGGGAGTAAAGAGATTCTGCCCGAATATTTCCGTTTCATAAAAGGTGTGGTGGACAGCGAGGAGCTTCCGCTCAATATTTCACGCGAGACCGTGCAGAGCCACGGGAAAGTCAAAAAGATCCAATCCTATCTGGTGCGCAAACTGCTGGAGCATCTGACTCAACTCAAGAAAGAAAACCCCGAACAATACCGGAAGATCTGGGAGGCATTCAATCGCTACTTCAAGGAAGGAATTCTCAAGGATTGGGAGAGCCGGGAGAAACTGGCGCCGTTGCTCCTGTTTGAATGCAGTACCCAGCCGGCTTCTGACTTGATTGATCTCGACACCGCCGTAAGTCAGAACGAAGGGAAACTGGATAAAATATATTACATATCCGGTGGTCAACGGCTCCATCTGGAACGTAATCCGGCCCTGGAAGCTTTCCGGGAACAGAACCTGCCGGTATTGCTGCTGACGGATCCAATCGATGAATTTGTCGTCGAGAACCTTCGTGAATACCAGAAGAAACCTTTCGTCAATATTTTGGGCGCCGACGTCAAGATCGATCGTCCGGTTCAGGATAAAGCGGATAAAACCGCTCCGGAGGCTCCAGCTTCGATTCCGGGACTGATTGCATACTTTAAAACCACCTTCGCCGCCAAGCTTGCGGATGTCCGGGTTTCCGAACGCTTGATCAGCAGCCCCTGCCTGCTGGTCATCGATGGCAAGGCGCCGTCGGCCCAGATGGAAAAGCTGCTCAAAATGAGCGATAAAAGTTATCAGTTCCAGAAACGCATTCTGGAAATCAATCCCGCCAATCCGCTCATCGGCAGCCTGGCGGCATTGCATGAAAAGAATCCGCTCAGCCCCCGGTTGAAGACCAGTGCGCAGATGCTGGTTGATTTGGCCCTGCTCAAGGAGGGTTTGCTGGAGTCCGTCGATGAGATCATGCCGGATGCATTGCTGCTGATGAACTGGGCTACCGCGGAAGAGACCGATGGCCTTGCTTGAAGGCGGGCGCAGCTGCGGGATCTGGTTGCACATCACCGCGCTGCCGGGCAAAAGGGGCTGTGGAACGATGGGCCGGGAAGCCTACGATTTCTCAAAAACCCTGGCCGAGGCCGGGCAGTCTATCTGGCAGATCCTGCCTTTACACCCGGTACGCTCCATCTTCAACAATTCTCCTTATTCTCCCGCCTCCTGTTTTGCCGGTAATCCGCTGCTTATCGACGAGTTGCAGCTGTTGGATAAATTCCATGTATCCGCTGACTGTCTGACTGAGTTTCCGGACACACAGGCCCTGGACCGGTGTGCCTGGGACGAACGCCGGCTGGCGTTGTTCAAGTTGCTGTGGCGGATTTTTGATCTGGCTGAACCGGTACTGGAACAAAATGACGATTTTTTGAGCTTCTGTCGGGATGCGGACGGCTGGTTGGATAATTATGCCCTGTTTGAGAGCATTGCGGATCAACTGCGCAGCAGTGATTGGCGCAATTGGCCTGACGGTCTGAAAACGCGGCACCAGGATACTCTGGATGAATTCCGGGAAACTCACCGTCGTGAAATCGCCTGGCATCGTTTTGTCCAATACCTGTTTTTCGACCAGTGGCAAGCCCTTCGGGCGCATTGTAACGGCCTGGGCGTACATCTTCTCGGCGACATGCCGCTGTACGGCCAGTTCGACAGCGCCGATGTCTGGGCTCATCCGGAAGTGTATGAGATTGATTCCTCCAGTCTGCAGCCGACATATGTAGCCGGTGTGCCTCCGGATTATTTCAGTCAGGATGGCCAACTATGGGGCAATCCGCTTTACCGCTGGTTCGAGGGTGACGAATTGCACGCACCGACCGTGGCGTGGTGGCGCAACCGGCTGGCCTGGGCCTTGCGCCAGACCGATATGGTACGTATCGACCATTTCCGTGGGATCGAGTCCTATTGGGCCGTACCGGCTGCGGCCAGGACCGCCCGGGAAGGGAGCTGGCGCAAAGGACCCGACATCAAATTCTTTTCCGCCTTGAGCGATACCCTGGGCGAACTACCCGCTCTGGTGGCCGAAGATCTCGGTATCATCACTCCGGCTGTAGAGGAGTTACGCGACCGGATCGGTTTGCCTGGCATGAAGATTCTGCATTTCGCCTTTTCCGGCGGCGACGATCACCCCTACCTGCCGCACAACCTGGATGATCGTCCCTGGGTCCTTTATTTGGGCACTCACGACAACAATACAAGCTCTGGCTGGTTGGAAGACGAGCTGAGCCCGGGTGAACGGCAGCGGGTCGAGGACTACGTGGCCTGGAGCCGGGAGCCAAGTACGGTTTGGCGCCTGATCGAAACGGCGCTGGCCTCCAAAGCCAGGACGGTGCTGCTCTCGGTCTGCGACCTGCTGGAATACGGTCGGGAAGCCCGCTTCAATGTTCCGGGAATGGCCACGGGCAATTGGTCGTGGAAGCTGAGCGGCCAGGACCTGCGGCCGGTTTTTTCACATCTTGCGGAACTGTGCCGGCGCCATGGGCGCAGTGACGGCATTCGGGGGAAATGATTGAAACCCAAGGATTTGGATGAAGTTGTCGCCGGGGTGTTCGCCCTGAACGATCCGATGTTTCCTCTGTACCTCGTTCGTGGTGAATTTCCGTTGCTGATCGACAGCGGTGTCGCCATAATGGCGCAGACCTTTCTGGAGCGAATCGGGCGGGTTTTGGGCGAGCAGAAGTTGGCCCGGGTCGTGCTGACGCACAGTCATTGGGATCATACCGGAGCGTTGACCGCCATCTGCCAGCACCATCAGGCGGAGGTTCTGGCTTCAGCTCAGACCGCAGATCTGTTGCAAAAGGACAGTGTCATCGCCTTCATCAACCGTTTGAACCGGGATTTCACCCCCCCGGCTCAGCGGGACAACCTGCCGCAGCTGCGTTCGCCGGAACGATTGACGGTGATAGAGGACGGAGAACGGCTGCCGCTGGATCATGGTCGCAGCCTGCGGGCACTGGCGACTCCCGGCCATACGCGCTGTTCACAGGCCTACCTGCTGGAGCCGGACGGCTTGCTCTTTCCCGGAGACGCTGTCGGAGTCATGGAACGGGACGGTGCCATCCGGCCTCTGTTCCTGTCGAGCTATCATGATTACCTGTCTTCTTTGCAGCGTCTGTCCCGATTGCCGGTCAGCGGCCTGGCTTTTTCCCACAATCGGGTCATACGTGGAGAAAAACAGGTCAAACTCTTTTTTGAGCGATCTTTACAGGAGACGCAAAGATGGTCCGACACGATTCAGGCCGGACTGAAAGCGGGGAAAGACGAAAACAGGATAGCCGAGGAGTTTTTTTCTCAGGCTTTTTCCAATACGACCTTGCAGAGCCCCAGAGAAGTTTTCCTCATCAATATCATCGCCATGATCCGGGCGGTGGACAAGTGAGCGGCTTGAAGGCTCAATCCGTCTGTTTCAGTTGCTCTTTGAGTTTTTGCCAATAATCCAGCCGTTGCGCGATGTTTTTTTCAAAACCTTTGTCCAGGGGGACGAACAGGCGGTGTTGCGGGAGTCCTTCGGGCCAGGCGGACATGGCGGTCGTCCGCTCGGGAAAATCGTGGGCGTACTGGTACGTCTTGCCGGCTCCCCGAGCTACAGCCATGCCGTGGTCCGGATTGATGAGCTGCAACGGAACGGGCAGGGGGCGATCCTGGGCCAATTTCACGGCGGCCTGGTGGGCACGGTACAACGAGTCGCTTTTGGGCGCACTGGCGAGGTAGACGACGGCCATAACCAGAAAGATGTCCCCTTCCGGTGAACCGAGACTCTCAAAGGCCTGCTTGCATTCCAGGCAGGTAGACAGCGCTTGCGGGTCGGCCAGTCCGATGTCTTCGGCGCTGATCCGGATCAGCCGCCGCAGCAGGTATAGCGGATCTTCGCCGCCGACCAGCATGCGGGCCAGCCAGTAGAGGGCGGCGTCGCAATCGGAGTTGCGGACGCTTTTGTGCAGGGCCGAGATCAACTGGTAACGGTCGTCGCCGCTGCGATCATACCCCATGACCGGTCTTTCGATGAAGGTCCGCAACTGGGGCTCATCGAGCGGTCCGATTTGCTTTTGTGACAAAGCTTCGAGCAGGTTGAGCAGGCGTCGTCCGTCGCCGGCGGCGAAATCCAGGCAAATCTTTTTGGCGCCGCCTGACAGTTGTGGTCGTTTGTCCAGCGGAAGAGCGGCCATGGCCTTTTCGAAAAGCAGCAGCAGGTGAGCTTCGCTCAAAGGTCTGAACTCGTAGATCTGAATACGGGAAAGCAATGCCCTGTTGATCTTGAAGGAAGGATTCTCGGTAGTGGTGCCCAGGAGCAGGATCACGCCGCGTTCTACGTAAGGTAAAAATGCGTCTTGGGCGTGTTTGTTGAAATGGTGGATCTCGTCGACGAACAGAATCAAAGGCTTTGCGTGCTGGCCGAACTGGTTGTCGGCATCGCGGAGGGTTTTCTTGATTTCGGCGATTCCGGAGACGGTCGCGGAAAACTCTTCGAACGGAAGATTCAGTTCACTGGCGAGCAGACGGGAAAGGGAAGTTTTCCCGCAACCGGGTGGTCCCCAGAAAATTAGGGATGGAATCGTGGTCAGCGCCGCCTCAACGTTCGGTTTCAGTTTGGCAATGATGTGTTCCTGACCGATGAATTCGGCCAGGCTGGTTGGTCGCAAGCGCTCGGCCAGAGGAACGGTTTCCATCGTCACAGTTTATCTGAAGAAATCGACGCCGGCGGAAAATAGCCGGTCATCCTTGTCGCCGGGAATATTCTGCAAAGTCAGCCGGGTGAACCGTTCGTTGTGTCCCATCTTGCCGAAGATGAGGCCATTCGGGCTGGATATCCCCTCGATGGCCCAGAGAGAGCCGTTGGGATTGTCGGCGTACCGGGTTCCGGGAAGGCCGTCGCCGGAAACGTATTGGGTGGCGATCTGGCCATTCCTGGACAGCTCGTGCAGTATGGGATCGGGAGCGACGAATCGCCCCTCGCCATGGGAAATGGCCAGCTGGTAAAATTCGCCCGGGTCGCGATTCCACAGCCAGGGGGTCAGGGTCGAAACGATGCGGGTGTAAGCGATGCGTGAAAGGTGACGGCCGACTCGGTTAAAGGTCAGGGTCGGGCTGTCGGCGCCGGGTAGCCGCAATTCTCCGTAGGGCAGCAGTCCGGTCTTGATCAGCGCCTGGAAGCCGTTGCAAATGCCCAGAATCAGACCCTGACGAAGCAACAGCCGCTGGATGGCCTCGTAAACTTGACGGTTGGCCAGAACCGCGGCGATGAACTTGCCGGAACCGTCCGGTTCGTCGCCGGCGCTGAAGCCGCCGGGCAGCATGAGGATCTGTGCCTGGTCGATTTCCTGGGTCAGTCTGGTCAATGATTCCGTTATGGCGCTGGGGTTCTGGTTGCGGAAAACGAAAATTTTGGCCCGGGCACCAACGCGATTAAAATTATTCTGACAGTCGTATTCACAGTTGCTGCCCGGAAAAACAGGTATGATGACTCTTGGGACGGCTATCTTTGGCTGGACTCTATGTTTTTTTGCCGGGTACAGGGGCAGGTTGGGCGCCGCTTGGTCGCTCTGTTTTCCCCGAGGGTAGATTTCCTCCAGCGGAGCTTGCCAGGCAGCCAAGGCTTCAGTCAATGATATGTCTAAATTCGTGCCGCTGAAAATTGCTGTTGCGCTGGTTTTGCCAATCTCGACGGCGTGATCATGGAAAAACTCACTCGGGTCTCGGCTGCCTTGCCATTCAATCACAATCGAGCCGATCATAGCTTTGAACAGCAACGACTCGTCCAGTGTCGCCGTCAGGGTCGCTCCCAATTCGTTTCCGGCGGACATTTTGGTCAAGGCGCTGGCTATTCCGCCGCGATGGACGGCACGTGCGGCGGCGATCTGGCCTTGCTGGATGGCCCGATGCAAAGATTCGAAATGGCGAGTCATCACATTCAGTTCGGGCATTCCGTTCTTGTCGATGGGTACTTGCAAGAGCAATATACGGTGGTGCGGGGCCTTGAATTCCGGACTGACAGCCTGGGCGGCGTTCAGAGTGGAAACGGCGAAGGCGATCAGGGTGGGGGGCACATCAAATTGGTTGAAACTGCCGGACATGCTGTCCTTGCCGCCGATGGCCGCCAGGCCCAGTTGACTCAAAGCGAAATTGGCACCCAGCAGGGCGGCAAAAGGTTTGGCCCAGCGCTGAGGGCTCAGTCTCGGCTTTTCGAAATACTCCTGTAACGAGAAGCGAACGCTATGGTAATCAACACCGCTGGCGACGATCTTGGCCAGCGCTTCGACAATGGCGTACAGACCGCCGTGGAAAGGGCTCCACTGACTCAAGTCGGGGTCGAAACCGTAAGTCATGGCGCTGGCTGTCGTCGTTTCTCCATTCAGAACAGGGATCTTGGCGATCATGGTCTCGATTGGGCTGTTTTGGCAGCGTCCACCGTAAGGCATATGGACGGTTCCGGCACCGATTGTATTGTCGAAACGCTCGTTTAGGGATTGCTGGCTGCATACGTTGAGGTCGGCCAGTGCGGACAGCCAGCGTGTTTTAATGTCGGAGGCAGGTAGATCTGAACTGTCGAAAAAGGCGGTCTTCTCTTCGGGAGCGGCAAGCTGAACCGTACTGTGCGGTTGCAAACCGCTGCTGTCCAGGAAGGACCGGGCCAGATCGACGATGGTTTTACCCTGCCAGATCATTCGCAGCCGAGGCTGTTCGGTTACGGTGGCGATGATGTTGGCTTCGAGGTTCTCGCTGTCGGCCAAGGCCAGCACCCTGTCCGTGTTGGCCGGCGCCACGACGACCGCCATGCGTTCCTGGGATTCGGAAACGGCCAGTTCGGTGCCGTCCAGGCCTTCGTATTTCTTGGTGACTTTGTCCAGTTCGATTTCCAGGCCCGCGGCCAGTTCGCCGATCGCCACAGAAACGCCACCGGCACCGAAGTCGTTGCTTTTTTTCACCAGCAGGGTAAAGTCGGGATTGCGGAACAAACGCTGCAGTTTTCGTTCCTCGGGAGGGTTGCCCTTCTGCACTTCAGACCCGGCGGTCTCGAGCGAACTTTCAGAGTGGGTCTTGGAAGATCCGGTGGCTCCGCCGATGCCGTCGCGACCGGTACGGCCGCCGATGAGGACGACCTTGTCTCCGGCTAGCGGCTCCTGGCGGCAGACTTGTGCCTGGGGAACCGCGGCGATGACCGCGCCCACTTCCATACGCTTGGCCATGTAACCGGGGTGATAATATTCGTGCACCAGACCGGTGGCCAGGCCGATCTGGTTTCCGTAGGCACTGAAACCGGCGGCGGCCTCGCGGCATATTTTACGCTGCGGCAATTTTCCGGGTAGTGTGGCGGTCAGCGGTTGGGTCGGGGCGGCGGCTCCGCTGATCCGCATGGCCTGGTAGACATAGCTGCGTCCCGACAGGGGATCCCGTATGGCGCCGCCCAGGCAGGTGGCTGCTCCGCCGAAGGGTTCGATTTCGGTCGGGTGATTGTGGGTTTCGTTTTTGAACATGATCAGCCAGGGTTGGCTGCGTCCGTCAACGTCGACCGGGCGGATGATGCTGCAGGCGTTGTTCTCGCTGGATTCCTCCAGATCGGGTATTTGTCCGAGCCGTTTGGCTCTTTTCATGCTCAGGGTGGCCATGCGCATCAGGGTCAGTTCCCGCTCCGGGTCAAAGAAAGGTCGCGCCTCGGCCTTGAAGGTTAGCCAGGCTTTGCGGATCGGTTCTGCATATGAACCCGTCTCGATCTCGACCTGATCCAGCAGAGTGGTGAAGGTCGTGTGCCGACAATGATCGGACCAGTAGGTGTCCAGCAGGCGGATTTCGGTCAGGGTCGGGTCACGTTTTTCTTCCTGGCTAAAGTACTGTTGACAGAAGTGCAGATCGTTTGCAGACATGGCTAACCCGAGGTCGGCGATCAGTTTTTCGAGTTGCTCGGGACTCTGATCGATGAAGCCGTGGATGGTGGCGACAGGTTGAGGCGCGGGCGGCTGGTACTCGAGCGTCTCGGGCAATGATTCGGCGGCCAGTCGGGAGTCAACCGGATTGACGATCTGCCGGCGGATCTGGTTGCGCTCTGGCTCGGGCAGATCGCCGGAAAAAACATAGGTTTTGGCTGCCCGTACGCTGGGGCGCAGACTCTGGCCCAGCAGTTGTATGCATTGAGCGGCCGAATCGGCGCGTTGATCGTATTGACCCGGCAAGAGTTCCACGGTCATGACGAAATCGTCGGGCTGGTGCGGGAAATCGCCAAGGTAAAGGTGATCGACCGGCGGCTCGGAGAAGATGGTCGGTAACGACACGGCTTCGATTTGCGGATCGATGTTCTGATAATCGTAACGGATCAGGATGCGCACTGCCTGCAGGCCAGTCAGGCCCAGTGTCGTCTGCAGATCGTGGAGAAGAGTGCGGGCCTCGTCGGCAAAGGTCTCCTTTTTTTCTACGTATAATCGCTTGACCTCAAGTTTCTGCGCCATCTGCTACCTGCCTATAGTAAATGTCAATCTGGTTCCCGCTCAAGCCAAAGCGTCGTGTTCCGCCTTGAACTTGGCGAAAATCTTTTGTATTCCGCCCATCAGGGATTGGGGGTCGAAAAGTGGGGCCAGCTCGTGTGCCGGAGCCCAGGAGGTTATGGTGCTATCGTTCAGGATCAGATTCTGAAACGAGATCTTCTCCTGCCAGGAGCGCAAAGCGCAGGCCTGGACGGCTTCGTATACGGCTTGTCTTGGCAGACCGCGGTCGAGAAGGAAGGTCAGCACCTTTTGCGAAAAATAGACTCCCTGGGTCAGATTGAGATTGTGTTGCATCTGCTGCGGATAGACATTGAGGCCGGCAATGACCTGATTCATATCGCGGGTGGCGAACAACGCGGCGTGGAAAGCGTCTGGAAAGATGATTCTCTCGGCGGATGAATGGGATATGTCGCGCTCATGCCAGAGCAGGTTGTTTTCCAGGGCGGTCGACAGATAACCGCGCAACAGCCGGGCCATACCCGATACCCGTTCGCAGCGGACCGGATTGCGTTTGTGCGGCATCGAGGACGAGCCTTTCTGTCCCGGCGTGAAGGGCTCCTCGGCCTCCAAAACCTCGGTACGCTGCAGGTGGCGAATTTCCGTCGCCATCTTTTCCAGGACCGAACCCAGTCCGACCAGGGCATACATGACTTCGGCGTGACGGTCACGTTGAATGATCTGTGAAGAGATGCGGCAGGGTTTCAGTCCCAGCTTTTGCAACGCCGTTTCTTCGCCTTCAGGGGAAAAGTGGATGTATGTGCCGACCGATCCGGAAATTTTCCCCACCGATATGATCCGACGGGCGGATTCGAGTCTTTCCAGAGTGCGTCTGAGTTCTTCGTACCACAGCAGAAATTTGCAGCCGAAAGTGATCGGCTCGGCATGGATGCCATGTGTACGCCCGATGGTCATCGTGTCCTGATATCGAAAGGCAGACTTGAGGACGGTATTCGTCAGGGTGCGGACGTCGGCGATGGTCAGATCGAGCGATTCTCGAATGAGTAGGGACAGCGCAGTGTCGACGATGTCGTAGGACGTGATGCCTTTGTGCAGGAAGGCCGAATCGGCGCCGATACTCTCTTCGACCGAACTCAGAAAAGCGATGACGTCGTGTTTGACTTTCAATTCGATTTCATCGATGCGCTGGACATCGAAGCGGGCGTTTCGGCGGATGTTTTCCATGCTTTTTGGGGGGATTTGGCCCCAGGAGTACCAGACTTCGGCGATGGCAATCTCGACATCCAGCCATTTTTGATAGCGGTTTTGGGCGCTCCATATTTTGCCGATCTCTTGAACTTGGTAACGATCAATCATGCGGGCTTCCTCGCTTGGTCGAGCGCTTGTCTGACCAGATCGTCGTAGCGCTCGGTACTGTAGTTTCTTTGACAGAAATCCTGGGCCGCGGCCACAGTTTTTTCTCCCTGGGGCCCCAGGGCCAGATCGATACCGCGGGCCAGATCGCGGCTGTCCGGTTTGACCAGGATGGAAATGTCGGCTGTCAGGGTCTGGGTGTGCGAATAGATATCGGTGGCCACCAGCGGTTTGCCGCTCTTGAGATAGCTGTACACTTTGAGCGGAATGTTGGTGCCGCGGCTGCGCGGGGAAATCAGTACATGTGCCCGGTCGATAAGGATGGGAATTTGTTCGGGGGACAGTTGGCCGAAGAAATGAACCCGTTCCAGAACGCCCAGGTTGCGGCACTCTTCCCGCAATGTTTCGATCTGATCCTTCTGACCGCCGGCAATCCAGAGTTTGATGGACGGGGGCAGCAGCGGCATTGCCGATAGCAGTAAGGGGATGCCCTGATAGGGTTCGAGCGTTCCGGCATACAGGACGATTCGTTCATCCGCCGACCGGGTTTCTGGCAAGAGCAGTGCCGACGTATTGTCGGCCATGGCGCCGATATCGTCGGCAAAGTTTTCGATCTGGGTCAATTTCCCGGGGGCGCAAAGTTTGGCGGCATGTTCGAAAAGAGTCGGGCAAATGACGATAACCGATGCGGCGTCAGCGAGAACCTTTTTCTCAAACCAGCCGAAAAAGCGCAGTATAAGCCCGGATTCGGTGGTCTGAAAATTATCCATCTGCTGGACCAGTGATGAATGCATATCGTAAAGGTGGGGGACTTTTCGCAGTTTCCGGAGCAGTACGGCAAACAGTGCGGCTTCCTCATGGGTATGGATCAAATCGTAGCGTTTGAACAAAAAGCGCCGAAATGACGAAAAAAACAAAAAAAAGTCGAGGATGATTTTTTTCAGGGAAGGGCCTGTTTTGACTTTCTTGAATCCGAAAGGGTTTAGGCAACGGTAGATCTTGAGCCCGGTTATATCGATGTCCCGGCCGATGGGGTAGGTGACCAGATCAACCTGATGCCCCTGGCGGCAAAGCGAGGCGATGCGGTGGTATTCGGAGAAAGGGGTTCCGCGTGGGGAAAAGAATGGTTCTGGCGCCAGCATCAGGATTTTCATGATTCATGATATTGAGACTGTTCAAGCGGTTCGGTCAGGCCAAGGGTGTTGCGTACCGAATAAACGGTTTTGTTCAGGCCTTCGTGGTAGATCTTGGCCAGCATCTCGGCCAGCAAACCCAGGGTGATCATCTGGAATCCCAGGAAAAAGAGCAGCAGAGTCAAGAACAGCATCGGTCGTCCGCTGATGCCCATTTTCAGGAAAAACTTCTGGTAGCTGAGCCAGGCGCCGCTGAGAAATCCGCCCGTGATCATCAGAAATCCGAAACTGCCGAAAATCTGCAGAGGTCGGTGGGAGAAGCTGAGCAGGTATTTAATGGAAATCAGATCGAGAATGACACGGAAGGTGCGTCCTATCCCGTATTTGGAGGTTCCGAACTGTCGGTGACGATGGTTGACCGGCAGTTCGATCGAGCGGATGCCGAACTTGGAGGCGATTGCCGGTATGTAACGGTGCATCTCGCCGTACAGCTTGAGATTCTTCACCACTTCCAGACGGAATCCGCGCAGCGTGCAACCGTAATCGTGAAGCCTGACCTTGCTGATGAACGAGATCAACTTGTTGCCGAGAATGGAAGGTATACGGCGGCTGAACAGTTTGTCCTTGCGGTCCTTTCGCCAACCGTTGACGATATCGTAGCCCTGCTCGATGGTGCGGATGATCAGCGGAATGTCGGCGGGATCGTTCTGCAAATCGGCATCGAGGGTGACGACGTACCGTCCGCTGCAGTAATCGAATCCTGCCGATATGGCGGCACTCTGACCGAAGTTGCGGCGGAAGTTGATGACTTTGGTGCGGCGGTCCTGGCTGTGCAGCTCTTCGAGAACCTGCAGGGATCGGTCTGTGCTGCCATCGTTGATGAAAATGATTTCGTAATCCGGATAATTGGAGTTCAGGACGGAGAGCAGTTCCTGGTGGAGACGTGGCAGGCTCTCCTGCTCGTTGTAAACCGGAATGACCACCGAAACGGTGGGTAGATCAGCATTTTGAATGATCATGATTTGCCTTTGGAATCGATGTTACAAAGGATTATACCGTTACTGCGGCAAAAGATCAATAAAGTTAAGGTATGACGGCAGCGATGCTTGTTTTTTTGTAACTGTCGTACTACTATGTTTCCGATAAAGTGTACGGAGGGATCAGAACCATGCGAGATTTGGGAACTTTGCTGGTGAAACTGGAGGCCGACATCGCGACGGAGAGTCCGGATCGGGCGCTGCAGATCGTGTTGAACGACATGGCCGCTTTCTATACGGAAAATCTCAAGCTGGAAGAAAACGAAGTGGCGGTGTTGCTGGCCAACGACGAAAAAACCATTTTGTCTTTCGCGTATCCGGATTACCTGATCAACGCGGGCATGATACCGATCAACTCCACCGAAGCCATTGCCGCGACTGTTTTCCGTACCGGCCGGGCTTTCATCGAGAACAACCTGCAGCTGCAGAAGCATCTGTCCATCTTTCAGATCATCAAAACTCCGGACCAGAAGATCAAACTGATCTGGAAAATGGCCGGTTGCCTGATTTCGGTAGGCAATGAAAAGCTGGGAGTGCTCGAACTGTCGCGTCGGGCAGTCAATTTTTCCGAAGCCGGCCCGGATTTCAGCTTCAATGACCTGGAGTTTATGGAAAAGAGCATTTCCAAACTGGCGCCGCTGTTAAAAAAAGTTTTGCCCGGTAATTTCAGGGGCAAACTGCGCTGAGTTCCGTATACCTTTTAATCTGGGCGACGATCCTGGGATGAATCTGCGGGGCGGCCGCGATAATGCCGCGGTTACAGGCCAAGGTCCTGCCCCGGCTGAAATCCAGCGGTTTGCCGTCGATGTCGGTGACCCGCCCGCCCGCTTGCTCAACGAGCAGGGCTCCGGCGGCATGATCCCAAATCTTTTCCCGATAGTCGGGCCGCTTTGGGTTGGGGATGCGTACGTAAACCTCGGCCTGTCCACAGGCGACAACGCAATACTTTACCTGGCTGTCCATCTGTACCGGTTTCTGTCCGAAGCCCAGGTCCTCGGCGATCCGATGCTGCAGCAACAGGTTGCCGTGAGCCGATTCGTAGCTCTGAACAAAGCGCATAGCCGTTGGGTTGTCCTGGCGGGATATGCGAATCGTTTGAGTTGATGTGCTCTGCAGGTTTTTACGTATGCATTGGCCTTCGCGACTGGCCAGAAACAGGTAGCCGCTGTTGCTGGGATCTTCGTCTATGTTCAACCTCGGACAACCGATGACGGCCAGCTGCGCCGTTCCCCTTTCGATCAGGGCCAATGCGATGGCGTACTGCTCGCCGCGCAGAAACCCTTTGGTGCCGTCTATCGGATCAAGAGTCCAGAACAGTTCGCTGGGCTCCTTGCCCCCGAGATCGATGGTTGAAAACAGAGTGGGTATGCTGGAAAATGCCGATCCGTAGCCTTCTTCGTGCAATATCCGTAAGATTTCCCTGGAGGTGTCCGCCGTATCCGAACTCTTCAGTACAGTCGAGGTCTCCTCCGCGACAATCGGGATCTTGGGTGTGCTTTGGGCAAGCAGATAGCAAATCAGGGCCTGGGCTGTATAATCGGCGATGGTTACCGGGCTCTGATCAGCCTTGGTGATCGAATCCGTCTGCCGCACCCGTTCCTGAATTTTTCGAGTGATGCGTACCGCTTCGGTTACAGCCGTTTCGCCCGCTGTCATGAGTTCCTGGATATTCACTTGAGACTCCGGATGATGGGATTGAAGTTGCTATTTTATGCGGACTTGGCCGATCTGTCAAATCATGCGGCCGTTCAATCCGTTTGTCCGCCATCGGGGCCGGCGGGTTGAAGAGAATGCCAGAGATTCAACAGTTCTGTCGAACTCAGTTCTTCAGCCCTGGCGTTCAGGGGAATTCGGCAACGGTTGAGGCTGGTCGTCACTGCTTCGTGCCAGGTTTCCTTGAGATTGTTGTGTACGGTTTTTCGGGGTGATGAAAAACAAAGCTTGAGGAAAGCGTAATAGCCCGCTCGGTGCGGTTCCGGAATTCTGTCCGGCCGGGGCTGCAGGCGGATGACGCTGGAGGTCACTTTCGGGCAGGGGCGGAAAGCGCCCGGAGGAACGTTGAAAAGGGGCTCGATCAGGTAAAGACCGGCCAGCATATGGCCTTGCGCCGCGCCGTCTCTTTTCAGGCAGATCTTGTCGGCGAACTCTTTTTGCACCATGATGACCGCGGCCAGGATGCGATCGGTCCACAGAATCAGGCGATCAAAGAATGGATGAGAAATTTCGTAGGGAAGGTTGCTGAGCAGGAGAAAATCGTCCGGGATTGCCAGATCGTTCAGGCTCAGTTTCAGTATGTCGCCCTGCCACCAATGCAGCGTCGGCCATTTTGCCTGCAGGGCCTGGAGCAATTGCATGTCCAGTTCGATCGCCCAGATCTGTTCGGGAGAATACTGCCTGTCCAGCAGCAGTTTCGTCAGAATTCCCTTGCCGGGCCCGACCTCGACTACGGGTTTGTTCAGCTGGGGCAAGGCGCTGACGATACGTTGGGCATACTGGATGTCGGTCAGAAAATTCTGTCCGTACCGGGCCGATTTACAGGCCATGATTACTGCCGCGGCGCTGCATGATCGGCGGCCAGCTCGCCGGGATCGCTCCCGGGGTCGGCGGCATGCTTGTCGGGGCGGCAGGCCACGCCCTGACAGAGGGTGTCGTTGAGCAGGCGTTCGAGCCGGACCCAGACTTTGCGGCGTTTATACCCCGTTCTGGGCGGGATATGTACGCAGATGTAGTTGTGGGTGATGACCACGGCGTAGCGGGGGTTTTCTTCGGTCAGGATGCCGGGGAGCTTGCAGGCGATGAATCGTTCCCGGTAGGCGGTTTTACGCAGATGGTTGAACTGGGTGAGTTCGGCCATGCGGTGACGGATGACGGCGGGATCGACTGCGGGCATATCCGCGGCCCGTGTACCAGGACGGGGGGAAAACGGAAAGATGTGTAGGTAGTCGAGCGGGCTGTTGTGCAGGAAATCGAATGTTTCTAGGTATTCGCTTTCGCTTTCCTGGGGAAAACCGGTGATCAGGTCGGCGCCCAGGTTGGCGTCGGGAAAGTATTTGCGGAACTGATCCAGCATCTGGTGGTATTGTCGGGTTTTGCTGCTGCGGCTCATGCGTTTGAGGACCGAGTCGCTGCCGCTCTGCAGGGAAAAATGAAAACTGGGGGCGATTTTTTCCAGGCGGCTCAGCTGATGGATGAAATCGTAACTGATGAAACGTGGATCCAGCGAACTGAGGCGGATGAACTGCAGATCGCGTATTTCCGACAGCCTTTCGATCAGGGACAACAGCGAGGGGCGGGGAAATCGATCGTGACCGTAAGAGGAGAGGTTGATCCCGGTCAGGATCAGCTCCCGGTACCCCATGCCGATGTAGCGTCTGGCCATCCTGACGATGTCGTCCGGGGGCAGGCTGACCGGTTTTCCCCGTAGCCGGGGCACGATGCAGTACGAACAGCGGAAATTGCAGCCATCCTGGATCTTGAGGAATAGGCGGGAGCGGTAGGCGGAGTGGAAGATCAGATTGTCCTCGGCAACCGGGAACAAGCGGATGACCTCGTCAACCAGATTCTTCTTTTGTTCGTTGTCTAAAAAAACGTAATCAGGGAAACGGTCCGACAGGGTCTGGTGCAGGTTGTTGACCGAACAACCGCTGATGATCCAGGGTATGTCGCTGCGCTGATACATGCGCTCCATGTGTCGCAGGACTTCTTTTTCGGCCTTGGCGGTGATGCTGCAGGTGTTGAGGATGGCGAAATCGGCGCTTTCCAGTTCCCGGGTCAACTGATAGCCGTTCTGCTCCAGACCGATGATCCATTCCTGAATCTCCGCCTGGTTGGCCCGACAGCCGAAATAGTTGACATAAAACTTCATAGATTTTGGATACGCTCCTGCAGCGCCCGACTTTTTTCCAGAACCTGTTGGCTTTGTTCGCTGCGGAAACGGGCGACGATGTCGGCGACTCGTTCATCGCCGCGGGCGATCAAATGCAGGGCAAACAGAATGGCATTCATGGCTCCGGCCTTGCCGATACCGAAAGCGGCCACTGGAATGCCGGCGGGCATCTGCACGATCGAATACAGCGAATCGATACCGGAAATGTTGGAATCGATCGGAATGCCCAATACCGGTAGCAAAGTGTGGGCGGCTACCACTCCGGGCAGGTGGGCGGCGCCACCGGCGGCGCAAATGATGACTTGGGCTCCCTGCTGTTCGAACTCGCGAATCAGGGAAATGGTCCGTTCCGGGGTGCGGTGTGCGGAGCTGACCTCAATACGGAAGGGAACTCCCTCTTTTTTCAGCAGCGCAACGCCCTTCTCCAGGGTGGGGAAATCGGAATCGCTGCCCATGAGAATGGCGATTTGTATCTGGTTCATGAAATCCTCCCGATATCCTGGCGGAAGATGATATTGTCGAAACTGATAAATGAAATGGCATCGTAAATCTTGTTCATGGTGGCTTTCAGTGTGGCGGCGGTGGCGCAGATGTTCATCACCCGGCCTCCGGCGGTGATGTAAGAGTCCGGTCCGCGGGTGGTTCCGGCATGAAAGATAACCACGCCTTGGGTCATGGCCCGTTCCAGTCCGGCGATTCTTTTCCCGGTCTCGTACTTTCCGGGATAGCCCTTGGAAGCCAGGACGACGCAGGCGGAGGTTTCCTCGCTCCATTCAATGGGGACATCGTTCAGTGTACCGTCGGCGGCGGCTTCCAGCAGGTCGACCAGATCGCTTTTCAGGCGCAGCATGACGGTTTGTGTCTCCGGGTCGCCGAAGCGGGCGTTGAATTCCAGAACTTTTGGTCCTTTGGCCGTGATCATCAGGCCGGCGTACAGGACGCCGCGGAATTCCTTGCCTTCCACTTTCAGTCCTTCGATGGTCGGGTAGATGATCTTTTTCATAACCTCGTCGATCAGGGCCTGGCTGACCTGGGGCGCCGGGCTGATGGCGCCCATGCCGCCGGTATTGGGGCCCTGATTCTTGTCGTAGATCTTTTTGTAGTCCATGGCCGTGACCAGGGGCGCGGCCCGTTTGCCGTCGGAGATGACCATGAAAGACATTTCCTGACCGGTCAGGTACTGCTCAATGACCACCGAATCTCCGGCCTTGCCGAATTTGTTGTCCAGCATGGTGGTGCGGATCGCCTCTTCCCCTTCGTGCGGGCTGTTGCAGATGAACACGCCCTTGCCTCCGGCCAGACCGTCGGCCTTGATGACCACGGGATACTGGGCGTTTTTCAGGTAATCCAAGGCCTGGTTGGGATCGTTGCAAAGGGTGAATTCGGCGGTGGGGATTCCATGCTTGCGCATGAACGATTTGGCGAACGATTTCGAACTTTCGATGGTGGCAGCGATCTGGGTCGGGCCGAAGAGGCGCAGGTTCCTTTTCTTGAATTCATCGGCGATTCCCAATGACAGGGACAACTCCGGTCCGACGACGGTCAGATCGACTTTTTCGCGTTGGGCGAAATCGGCAATTTCGATGATACTGGATTCTTTGATGTCGACGGCTTCGGCCAGATTGGCCATACCGGCATTCCCGGGTAGAGCGTAGATTTTTTCTACCCGTTTGGACTGCGATATCTTCCAGACCAGGGCATGTTCACGGCCCCCCGAACCGACCACCAGTACTTTCATTGGCATTCTCCCTTTTGATTTTCTGTTTTCGAGCCAGTCCATTATACGATATCCCTTCAGCAGGGTAAAGCAAATGTAGGAGTCCATAACATCCTGGACTGAGAGTAGTCCGAGCGAGTAGTTTCCATA
>CAYXHZ010000013.1:0-72265 GCA_964465065.1 uncultured Clostridia bacterium | reverse complement strand
GAAAAAAACGTGGAGTAATGAAAAATTGGTTATAGTATTATTGTAGACAGTAAATTTCCAGGAGAAAAAATGGAAACAAAATTAAAAATGATCTGCTGGAAAGGCGAAAAATATTGGGTCGGAAAGCTTTTAGATCATCCTGAAATCATGACTCAAGGTGAAACAATTGAAGAATTGGAAGAAAACATGAAGGATGCCTTCAAACTGATGACGATGGATGATGTGCCCGAACAACATGAAATAAGAGAATTGGCCTTGACGATATGAAACGAAAGGCTCTGATAAAACTCATTACTGCAAACGGGTGCGTTTTTATCAGACATGGTGCAAGTCATGATTTATATCAAAATCCAAAAACCGGAAAGAAACAGCCCATACCAAGGCGTGAAGAGATTGACGAATACCTGGCAAAGCACATTATAAAAGTGCTGGCCTAACAAAAAATGAGCCGACCGCGTAAACGCTCCGGGTAAGCGGAAATGGTAGTCAGCAAGGAAAACATGTCGTTACTGATCCATGAAGTACCCGCAAGCGATACCCCTATGGAGATACTGCTGCTGGCCGATCCTTCGCCAGACAAGATTCGGTCCTATCTTTCCGGATCCAAGTGCTTCGTGGCTTCCAGCGGTGCGGTAGTGGTCGGCGCATGCGTTGTGCAGCCACGAGGCGCCGGCACATATGAGTTGATGTGCATCGCGGTTCACCCGTCCTGCCAGAAATCCGGATACGGTACGGCGCTGTTGAAATGGGTGATCGATTTCTATCGCAGTTCCGGCGCGCGGCAACTGGAGGTGGGGACCGGCACTTTCGGTTATCAACTCGCTTTCTACCAACGGCATGGTTTTCGGGTTACCGGTATCGACCATGACTTCTTCGTCAAGAACTACCCGGAGCCGATCTATGAGAACGGGATACAGCTCTTGGACATGCTGCGCCTTACGCTGAGATATTCCGGCAATGTCATCTGACATTGCGGAAAGGTTGCGGGCATCGCCAGTTGAGGAACAATGGAAAGTAGATTGGAATATGTTAAGTATGGCTATGATTGCATTGCCGATGTCCGGATCGAATCCGTTCACAACTGTTAAGGAGTTATAAACTATGGACATTCCCCGCATATACAACATCAGCGAAAGCGCTCACCGCATTCACAACCCGATCACAGCCGAAAAGCTGGCCGCTCTCGGCGCGGCGCTGCGTCTGCAACCGGGGACTCGGCTGCTCGACCTGGGCAGCGGTTCGGGGGAGATGCTGTGCACCTGGGCACGCAATCACGGCATCTGCGGCATCGGCATCGACATGAGCCGGTTGTTCACCGAGCAGGCGATACTGCGAGCGGAAGAACTCGGCGTTGCCGATCGGGTCCAGTTCATCCATGGCGACGCGGCCGGCTATGTCTCGACCGAGAAGGTCGATGTGGCCGCCTGTGTCGGCGCCACCTGGATCGGTGGGGGAGTCGACGGCACGATCGAGCTTCTGGCGCGGAGTCTTTGCCCGGGCGGGGTCATCCTCATCGGCGAGCCCTACTGGCGGCGCCTGCCGGCGACCGAAGACATCGCCAGGGGCTGTCTGGTCAATTCCATATCCGACTTTCGCGAGCTTGCCGATCTGCTCGCGTCATTCGGCAGTCTCGGCTGCGATGTAGTCGAGATGGTTCTGGCGGATCAGGATGGCTGGGACCGCTACGAGGCGGCCAAATGGCTCACCATGCGCCGCTGGCTCGATGCCAATCCTGACGACGAACTGGCCGTTGAAGTGCGTGCCAGATTGAACTCGGAGCCGGTGCGTTTCGCCGCTTACACGCGTGAATACCTGGGCTGGGGAGTGTTCGCGCTGATGATGCGGGCCTGACGATTCATATCAACCCGAGGTATCGCGAGAATCTTTCAAGTAGTCAATAACGGTCGACAACGACGGTTCGGCCACGGATTCGTAAATCATCGAAACAATTCTGAGCGTCTCAATGCAGCACGCCCGATCGTTTAGGTACCATGAACCGATGCGATGGACAGCGAACGAGCCGTTGGGATATACTGTTCGAAAATACGATGGAGGAGAAAACGGTACATGATCAACGTTGGTATTTATCTTTTCGATGATGTGGAGGTTTTGGATTTTGCAGGGCCTTATGAAGTCTTTTCGGTAAGTTCGGAGTTGAACGATCATCGTTTGCTGCGCGTCTTTACGGTTTCGAAAGATGGCCGGCAGATAACCGCTGTCAACGGCTTGAAAGTCCAGCCGGATTTTTCGTTCCATGATCATCCGGCAATCGACATTCTGGTTGTTCCGGGTGGTGTCGGAACCAGAAAAGGAATGGAGGACCTGCAGGTTCTCGAATGGGTCAAGTACAACCATTCGAGATCGACGATTACATTTTCGGTATGTTCGGGTGCGAGAATTCTAGCGAAATCGGGGCTGCTGGATGGAATGGACTCGGTTACCCATCATGAAGTCCTTGCCCATTTGCGAGAGATTGCTCCCGGGACTTTTGTCAGAGAAGAAGAAAGATTTACCGATAACGGGAAGATCATGACATCGGGCGGGATATCGGCTGGGATAGATTTGTCTTTGTATATTGTCGAGAAACTGTTTGGTAAAGATGTCAAGAACCGAACCGTTCGCTATATGGAATATGGAAATTGGCGGGAAGGGTTGTCGGGTGTAGACCATATTTCAGAATGAATGAAGTTTTCCTGCCACGGGATGAAGTGATGCTGTTGAAAAAATGATTATTGAGAAGGCGAGGTGAAAGATGCTGAAACTGACCACGCAAGCCGACATCCACGCCGGTGTCACGGAAACCTGGAAGGTGTTCGGCGATTTCGCGAAATACCCGCAATGGAATCCGTTTATCCGGATGATTTCCGGAAAGGTCGAAGTCGGAAACAGAATTCAGGTTACGCTGCAGCAACCGGGCAGGAAACCGTTGCAGATGAACCCGAGAGTATTGGTCTTCGACAAAGAAAGGGAATTGCGCTGGATTGGTCATCTGCTGGTACCGGGCATTTTCGATGGCGAGCATCTTTTCCGGCTGCAGGAAAATCCGGATGGCTCGACACGCTTCATTCAGGAGGAGACTTTCAGCGGGATCCTGGTTCCATTGTTCCGGAAAATGCTGGAACAGAACACAAAACAGGGATTTGCGCAAATGAACGAGAGTCTGAAGAACCGGGTCGAAAGCGGGGGCTGAACAACCTGAAGTATACCTGACGGTGTTGGGAGAACGAGGAAATCATGGGCGAAGTAGAAGGCTTGAAAGCCGTATGCCAAGAGCTGAAAGCGGCTTTGAAACATTGTGATTCTCAGGCAATCGACAGAATCGTAGCGGATGACTATTGTGGAATCAGCGTTTACGGCACATTCGAGAGCAAGCGGGATATTTTTGACGGTTTCAGACCGGAGCTGTTAAACATAACGGAATACACGGTTAAGGACGAAAAGGTTGAAGTCTTTGCCGATATCGGGATCGTAAGCGGCCGAGGCAGTATATCGGGATCCTTTCAGGATGCCCGTTTCTGTCATCATGTGCTCTTTACCGATATTTTCAAATACACGGAAACAGGCTGGAAATACTACAAATCGCAGGCGACGGAGATCAAAGCAGTCTAGCAATCGATGAATGAAGGGATGCACTGAAAATGTTATAATCGTCGATCAGGAGGGAAAGATGAAGAACAAGTTGAAGAGCACGGTGTTGGTCCTCGGCTTCATGTCCATGACCTCTTTTGTGGGCATGGCGCTAGCCTTGTCGGATATTTATCATGATTACCTGAGCCCAAAACAGTTCAGTTCGCTGGCCATCGACCGCGCCGCTCTGCCGGATTGGACTCTGTGCCAGCTGGAATGGTCGATGGTCGTCTTCTCCCTGTTCGTCACTTTCGCTTTCTTTCTGACCGCGGCCGTGTACCTGGTCAAAAAGCATCGTCCCGTACCGGCAAGCCAGGCCTAGCTGCCGGCATGCAGACCATGAAACTGACGGATGCAGACCGGAAAGTCATTGCCGCCCAGAAACGTGCCGGCTATGTTTTCTCGGGACTATTTCTGGCCTTCGCGGCCCTGGGCAACCTGGCGTATGGGCTGATGGCGGCCGAAAAATCGGCTGTTTTGCTGGTCGTCGTCAACCTGGTTCTGGTAGTGGCCGGCTTTTCGATCGCTTTGACTGTGAACCGGAAATACAACCGCGATGCCCGTGACGGCGAAAAAGAAATTACGACGGCAGGCATTCAGTGTAAAGTGACTGCGACCGATTACGAACCGGGCAGCGGCAGCTTGTATATCCCGATACTGGGCGACCTGTTTCCCAAATTATGGGGCCAAGAAATGAAACGCCTGCAAAGGTACAGTCTTGTCGTCGACGGAATCGGTCATTCGGTGGACAAAATGCTGTTTGACCGTGTCGCAGAAGGGGACGAGATCGAGATTCACCGGGCAAAGTACAGTCGGACCGTACTGCAAATTCGTAAAAAATGACAGTCGACGGTAAAGCGGGGACAGATGCAGGAGAATGGAATAAAATGTGGAAACTCATTTCGTGGATATTGCTGGGAGTCTTGGGGCTCATCGCCCTTCTTCTCATTTACGGCTCCTGGCGCTGGCAGTCGGCCACGACGGACATGCTGGCCCGTCTGGAATCCGCCCGCCAGCCTATTGCGGTAAAGAAGTACAGCCCCGACGAATTGATCGGCCTGCCCGCTCCGGTGCAGCGGTACTTCCGTACCGTGCTTAGGGACGGGCAAGCCATCGTCTCGGGCGTATGGGTCGAGCACAGCGGCACCTTCAACATGAGTGAAGACGGAGAACGCTGGCGGCCGTTCCGATCGAGCCAGCGGGTGATCATCCGCAGACCGGGCTTTGACTGGGATGCCCGCATCGCCATGATGCCCGGGCTGTCGGTACGCGTCCATGACGCCTACATCGCCGGCCAAGGAATTCTTCACGCATCCCTGTTCGGGCTGCTGTCGATGGTAAACCTGCATGACGAAACGGAAGTGGCCCGGGGCGAGCTGATGCGTTTCTTTGCCGAAGCGTCCTGGTACCCGACGGCGCTGCTGCCCAGCCAGGGTGTATGCTGGCAGGGATTGGACGAGAATTCTGCCCGGGCGACGCTGCGGGACGGCCCGATCGAGTTGACGCTGTGTTTCCGCTTCGACGGTAACGGTCTGATCGAATCGGTACAGGCCGATGCCCGTGGCCGCACGGTCGCCGGCAAGGTCGAGGCCACGCCTTGGCAGGGCCGGTGGAGCCGCTACGAGTTGTGCGACGGCATGCGCGTTCCGCTCAGCGGTGAGGTGGCCTGGATGCTGCCCGACGGCCCCAAGCCCTACTGGCGCGGCGACATCGAAAAGATTCGCTACGAGTTCGTGAAATAAGTGATTGTTGTAAAAACGACCGAAGATGTGAGGTAAATTCAGGATGAAATATGTATGCGCACTGATCGCAGTGGAGGATGTTCTGCGCTCCAGACATCTGTACGAAACGATTCTCGGTCAGAAGGTGCTGACGGATTTCGGAGAGAACGTCGGTTTTGCTGGCGGCTTCGCCCTGCATCGAGCCGGGCATTTCCGGCAGCTGATCGACGGCCGGGAAATCGTCCAGGGCGGCAATGCCTTCGAGTTGTATTTCGAAGAAGACGATTTGCCGGGGATGGAAGCGAAATTGAAAGCTGAAGGTGTCGAATTCATCCACGGGATACGGGAACAACCCTGGCGCCAGCAGGTGATGAGATTCTACGACTACGATCGCCATATCGTCGAAATCGGCGAGCGTCTGGAGCATGAGGCCTACCGCTTGAGCCGGGAAGGTCTGGGGATCCCGGAGCTGATGAAACTGACCTACCTGAGCCGCGAGGCCGTCGCAGCTGCGATCCGGGAATACAGCGGAAAATGAAGTTATTCGTTTCCTTATCCATCCTGTTTGTTTGTTCTCTATCGGGCGTCTGGACGGGATGTGCCGGCAGCGATCCGGCTAATGGGGTACGCCGCGTGTCGCATCTGCAGAGCGAATTGATTGCCGTGCTGCGGAGCGAACTGGCCGCCACTGATTGGGTCCAAGGCTGCGGGACACGGAAAGGGGCGCACTTGACAAGCGACCGCTACTACGAGATCGATTCTCACCGGCTGCTGATCCTGGCCGGTCTGCCCGATTACCTATGCGACTCTTCCAACAGCTTCGTGCCGGTCGTGCTGACAAGCGACGGCAAACTGGATTGGGGGAAAAGACTGGCCGGTTCTCCGTCGTTCCTTGTCCGGGATCCGGAATGCAGGTTGTGGCTGGTGTCGCAATGGATGATCGAAGGTACGTACCCGCTGTTGTTCCGAAGCGAAAACGGACTGGACTGGGAAGAGATCCAGTTGCCGGAGAAGCGGGAACTGGACTGTTGCTTCGAATACCTCGGCGAGGTTCGTTTCCATCACGATGAAGTATGGCTCGGCTTTCACGGTCAGAGCGATACCCTCGTGTATTGGAGCGCTCCGGCGGATGGCATTTTGCATCAACCCGCATGGAAACGAATTGTCCAGGAAAACGCCGTCAGGCCAGGTCCGAGGACGGTGGTGACACCGGGGAACTGGTCCCGGCAGGAAGACAGTTCCCAAGTGGAGTTTTATAACTCTTTTGCCCGCTTGACAATCATCTTCCCCAAATGGTTGTGAGTCGGAAAACAGCGCATACAAACCGAAACGACAGCGATGACGATATTTTACGAGGTGATTCATGAGACGCCATGACCGGGAGTTGACCAGTCGCAAAGACCTGGATTTCATTTTACGGCACGGCGAGGTTTGCCGCCTGGCCATCAATACGGGCCGGGCTCCGTATATCGTACCGCTGAATTACGGTTACGAGTGGAAGGAAAAACTGACGATTTTTTTCCACGGCGCCGGACAGGGCAGAAAGCACGACTTGCTGCAGCAGGACAACCGGGTCGGTTTCGAAATCGATATAGGCCGTGAACTGGTCAGGGGCAAGACAGCCTGTGCCTGGGGAATGAAATTCCAGAGCCTGATCGGAAGCGGGAAAATTTCGTATCTGACCGATGCCAGGGAAAAGATTGCGGCTTTGCAGCTCCTGATGGAGCAGTACGGTCATGAAGGAAGCGCCGAATATTCAATGCCCATGCTGGACCAGACTCAGGTGCTGTGTCTGCTGGTCGACGAAATGACCGGTAAAGCGAAAGACTGACCATCGTTTCCGGCGTTTTGGTCCCGGATTTACGCTGGCTCTGTAAACAAAAGCAGCCATAAAATCGTATACCAGAAACATCAGGAGGATGATTTCATGCGTATACATCGGCTTGGCTCAATAGCATGGTTTGGGGTTCTGTTTTTATCCTTTTCGGGACTTGTTCCGGCTGTCCAGGATAGCGGTGAAGCGCTCTGGTTGCGTTATCCGGCTGTTTCTCCGGATGGCCAGAACCTTGTGTTCAGCTATCAGGGAGACCTGTTCGTGGTCTCCAGCCGGGGCGGAGAGGCCCGTGCCCTGACCCGTCACCAGGCCTATGACTACAGTCCGGTGTGGTCGCCCGACGGTCGTTCCATCGTCTTCGCATCCGACCGCTACGGAAATTTCGACCTGTTCCTCATACCTGCCGCCGGCGGTCAAGCCCGGCGCTTGACCTATCACTCGGCCGACGATATCCCGACTGCCTTTACCAGGGACGGGCGCATCCTGTTCTATTCGGCGTGCCAGGACTCGGTCAAGTCTACCTATTTTCCGACCGGAGCACTACCCGAACTCTACGCCGTGGATCAGAACGGCGGCCGGCCGGTGCAACTGATGACCTGCGCCGCCGTCAACGCCGATATGAGCGCCTCGGGGGATCTGATCGTCTACCAGTTGGAGAAGGCCTACGAGGATGCTTTCCGCAAGCACGACAAGTCGGCGTTTTCCCGTGACATCTGGATTTTCGATAAAAAGAACGGCTCTCACCGGCAATTGACCGAGGCGGGCTGGGACGACCGGCAACCGATTTTTTCCGCCGACGACCAAACCATCTATTACCTCAGTGAACGGAGCGGCAGCTTCAATGTCTGGAAGATGCCTCTGGAGGGGAGAGCCAAGGCCGAGCAGCTGACCTTTCACAGCCTTCATCCTGTCCGTTACCTTTCGCTAAGCGACAATGGCGATGTCTGCTACAGCTGGGACGGGGCCGTCTACATCCTCCAGGCAGGCGAAAAAGAACCCGTCCGGCTCGAGATCACCGTCCGTTCCGACCGGCAGGAAAATGCCGACCCGGTCATCGACATCGCCGGCTCGGCTACGGAGATGACCGTTTCGCCCAACGAAAAAGAAATCGCCTTCGTCGCCCGCGGCGAAGTTTTCGTCACTTCGGTGGACTACGGCACCACCAAACAGATCACCCGCAGTCCCGAGCAGGAACGCTCCGTCTCTTTCTCTCCCGACGGGCGTAAACTGCTCTTTTCCGCTGAAATCGGTTCGAGCTGGAAACTCTACGAGGCCAGCCTGGAGCGCGCCGACGAGCCTTATTTTTACAGTTCCACCCTGGTCAAGGTCGAGCCCCTGTGGCAGTCGGACAAGGAGTCCTTTCAGGCGGCGTACAGCCCGGACGGCGCCGAAGTGGCTTTCCTGGAGGAACGGACCGCCCTGAAAATTCTCAACCTGGCCAGCCGGCAACTGCGCACCATCCTGACCGCGGACCGGAACTATTCCTACGCCGACGGCGACCAATGGTTCCAATGGTCGCCGGACAGCCGCTGGCTCATCGTCAGTTTCATGGACCGGGGACGCTGGTCGGATGAAGTGGGACTTGTCGACGCCTCGGGTAAACAGCCGGTACTCAACCTGACCAACAGCGGCTATTCCGACTCCCTGCCCAAGTGGGGGCTGGGGGGCAAGATGATCTACTGGCTCTCTGACCGGCATGGCATGCGTTCCCATGGCAGCTGGGGCGCCCAGGGCGACGTGTACGGACTGTTCCTGACCCGGGATGGCTGGGATCGTTTCAAACTCTCCAAGGAAGAGTACGCGCTGTTGAAAGAGAAGGAGAAGAAGGACGAAGAGAAGAAGGCGGAGACCGAGAAGGACAAGAAAGGGAAAAAAGACGACAAGAAAACGTCGCCCCTGCAGTTCGAGCTGCGCAACCTGGAAGACCGTAAAATTCGCCTGACCGCACATTCATCCGATCTGGCCGATTCCGTTCTGACCCCGGACGGCGACAAACTTTTCTATTTGGCCCGTTTCGAAAAAGGCTACGATCTCTGGATGCACGAGTTCCGCGAAAACCAGACCAAGTTGCTGGCCAAGCTCGACGGCCGGTATCCGGGCATGGAAATGGGCAAGGAGGGCAAATACCTCTACCTGATTTCCCAGGGCGGGATTCAGCGGGTAGCCGTGGCCGACGGCGCCATCACGCCGGTCTCCTATGGCGGCGGATTGGTACTGGATGCAGCGGCGGAAAGGGCCTACTTGTTCGAGCATGTCTGGCGTCAGATCTACAAGAAATTCTACGTGGCCGACATGCATGGCGTAGATTGGCCGCTCATGAAGAAAGAATACCAGAAATTCTTGCCACATATCGGCCATGACTACGATCTGGCCGAGATGCTCTCCGAGATGCTGGGTGAACTGAATGCCTCCCATACCGGAGCCTTCTACCGTCCCCAGCACAGCAATCCCGACAGCACCGCCGAACTGGGTCTGTTTCTGGACCCGGATCACCGGGGTAACGGCCTGAAGGTGCTGGAGGTCGTCGAGAAGGGACCGCTGGACAGCGCTCAGTCAAGGGTCAGACCCGGAATCGTGATCGAAAAAATCAACGGCCAGGTTGTCGAAGCCGGTAAAGACTATTTCATGTCGCTCAACCGTCAGGCCGGCCAGCGGGTCCTGCTCAGCCTGCGCGACGAAAAAGGACAGGTCTGGGACGAGGTGGTCAAACCCATCAACCGGGCTGAATTCAACCAGCTGCTCTACGATCGTTGGGTGAAGTCGCGCCGGGAGGAAACGGAGCGTTTGTCGGGCGGCCGCCTGGGCTATATCCACGTGCGCAGCATGGACGACGCCAGTTTCCGGGTGGTGTACGCCGAGGCTCTGGGCCGCTTCAGCGACAAGGAAGGACTGGTGATCGACACCCGTTTCAACGGCGGCGGCAATCTGCATGACGATCTGGCCAATTTCCTGAATGGTAAAAAGTATCTCGAATATACTCCGCGGGGACAGAAAATCTCCGAGCAACCCATTCGCCTCTGGACCCGCAAATCGATCGTCATCCAGAACGAGGGCAACTACTCCGACGCCCACATGTTCCCCTACGCCTACCGATTCATGAAGATCGGTAAACTGGTAGGCATGCCGGTCCCCGGCACCGGCACATCGGTGTGGTGGGAGACTCTGCACAACGGCACCATCACTTTCGGTATGCCCATGGTGGGCTATATCACCAACGACGGCCAGTACCTGGAGAACAACCAGATCGAACCGGATATAAAAATCAACAACGATCCCCAGAGCTCGGAGCAGGGGCGTGACCTGCAGCTCGAGGCCGCGATTCAGTCGCTGCTGCAGGAAGGCTCCCGGCGCTGATCATGCTGGCGGTTCGTCGCCTGTACTGTCTGTCCCTGTTGCTGACAGGTCTTATGGCCGGACAGGCGGACGAACCGCCCGCTGCCGGTGTCGAGCGTCGCCTGGCGCAAAACCGTCGCGACTGGATCGCCCAACCCGTCTACAATCTGAAAGCCGTCATACCCGCCGGCCGTGATGGTGAAATCCAGGCCGAGCTGGATCTGGACTTTACTGCGCGCAGCACCGGCAGCGATCTGATCCTGGATTTCACTCCGGGCGGGCAGGCCATCTCCACGCTCGCCCTGAATCAAAAACCGGTGCCCTGGCGCTTTGTCAACGAGCACATCGTCATCGCGGCGCGATATCTGGTTCAGGGGCGGAATCGCCTGTATTGTCAATTCCGCCTGGGCGATATGTCGCTCAACCGCCGCGACGACTTGATCTACAGCCTGTTCGTTCCCGACCGTGCCCGGACGGCTTTTCCTTGTTTCGATCAGCCTGACCTCAAGGGCCGCTTTGCCGTCGAACTGGAAGTGCCGGCCGGCTGGCAGGCGTTGGCCAACGGTCCGCAGCTGAGCGATCGGGAGCTGCCGTCAGGGCGGCATCTGATCCGCTTTTCGCCCAGCCAGCCCATTCCGACTTACCTGATGGCCTTTGTCGCCGGTGAGCTGCAGCGGGTAAAGGAAAGCCGGGACGGCCGGGTGGTGCAGATTTTTCACCAGGAAAAGGATCGGATTGTCCTGGACCGCAATATTCCGGCCATTTTCGACCAGGTGTTCGCCGCCCTGGCCTGGATGGAGCGCTACAGCGGTATCGCCTACCCGTTCGACAAGTATGACCTGGTTATCGTACCATCGTTTCAGTACGGCGGTATGGAGCACTGCGGCGCAACCCTGTACCGTGCCGCCCGGCTGCTGCTCGACGAGAACGCCACCCTGGACCAGCGTTTGGCCCGGGCCAACCTGATCGCCCACGAGACGGCGCACATGTGGTTCGGTGATCTGGTGACCATGCCCTGGTTCGACGAGGTATGGCTGAAGGAGGTTTTCGCCGGATTCATGGCCGACAAGATGGTAGAGGAACTGTTTCCCGACATCGATCACCGCCTCAACTTCATCATGAACCATACGGCTCAGGCACTGTCGGTCGACCGCAGCGCCGGCAGCCATCCGATCACGCAAAGGCTCGACAATCTGGCCGAGGCCGGCACTCTTTACGGCCATCTGATCTACCACAAGGCGCCGATCGTCATGGATCAGCTCGAAAAAAGGGTCGGAGTCCAGCCCTTGCGTCAGGCTCTGGGCGTTTACCTCAAAGAACATGCCTACGGCAATGCCGGCTGGGATTCCCTCATCGATCTGCTGGCCGCCGTCGACCCGGGATTGAAGTCATGGAGTCGCAACTGGGTCTATCAGGCCGGACTGCCGACTGTCACCGTCACCCGCATGCCTGACGGGGTTCTCGTCCGCCACCATGACGGCTCCGGTCAGGGCAGAAGCTGGAGCCAGCACCTGGACCTGCTCGTGCAGAAGGGGGAGCAGGCCCGTCTGTTCGACCTGTCGCTGGAAAACGGAAGCCGGATTGTCGCTTTACCGCCCGAACTGCGGGATCCCGACATCATCGTCCCGGCCGGCGGCGGAACCGGCTACGGACGGATACTGCTGGATATGCACAGCTATGCCCGACTGCTTTCCGAGCCCATGCTGCCCCGGATTCCGTTGTGGCGTGGCTCCGCCTGGTTCGCCCTCAACGAAGGTCTGCTGGAGGGGTATATCCGGGCCGAAACCCTGCTGCTGACGGCCTTGAGCTGGATAGAGACCGAGAACGAATCCCTGGTGCTGGAAAGGCTGCTGGCGGACTTGCCGGACCTGTTCTGGAGCCTGCCGGACGAGCGGAGGAAACAGCTGACCCAGGACTGCGAGCAGCGGCTTTGGCGTCAGATGCTGCTTGTGTCCCCGGAACGGCGCCCGGCGTTTCTGGATGCATTCCGTCGCCTGGCATGCAGCCCGCAGGCTGTCGATCAACTGAAACAGCTGCTGAGCGGTGCAATCCGTGTCGCCGGAATTAGCCTGTCCGAACAGAAACAATTCGATATACTGCTGGACCTGGTTGTCCATACTCCTTCGGGTCTGCAGGATCTGCTGCATGAATTGCCCAAGAACTGGCAGTCCAACGACCGGGTGCGGCAACTGGCCTTTCTCGAACCATTGTTTTCCAGAGAGCCGGACCACTGGCTGGACTTTTTTCGGCAGACTCTGAGCCGGGCGGAGAATCGGGAGCGGGAGCCCTGGGTCGTTAAGGCGCTGGCTCTGATCCATCATCCGCTGCGAAACCAGGCGACCCGGGTGCTGATCCCCGAAACTCTGGCCATCTTGCCGGAGATTCAGCGCACCGGCGATATCTTCATGCCGATGGACTGGCTGAACGGCAGTCTGGCCAACCGGCGCAGCCAGCAGGCGGCGGCTATGGTGCGCTCTTTTCTGGATCGGGATACGAGTCTGTCCGAGGCCTTGCGGCTCAAGGTTCTGCAGGCAGCCGATCCGCTGTTGCGCGCTAACGATCTCAGCCGCACGCGGATCAGGGAATGGGTGAAGGGGCTGAGCGGTCTGCCGCAAGCCCGGAATGCGGGCAACCCGGCCATGCTGCAACGGGCCGCCGATATCATCGAAAAGCAATGGCACGAAATGGGCTGGAAGGTCGGCAAACAAAAATTGATCTACCCCGAGGGCGTCACCTGGAACCTGTCGGTGTTGTGGGGCGATGTGAACGCGCCGCGTCTGGTGATCGGCGCCCATTACGATGTCTGCGGAGACAGCCCGGGGGCCGACGACAACGCCTCGGGACTGGCCGTGCTCCTGGATCTGTCCGCCCGTTTGCGGAAATGTGCGCCGCAAGCGGGCCGGGCAGTGGAACTGGTGGCCTACAGCCTGGAGGAGCCTCCATATTTCGCCAGCCAGGTCATGGGCAGTTACATTCATGCGGACCGTTTGCGGAAAGAAAAGCGAAACGTGGCGCTGATGATCTCGGTTGACATGGTCGGTTACTATGCGGACGCCGACTCGTTTCTGGCCGTCATCGGCCGTGAAACGGACAAGGCCCTGCTGTTTAAAACCGCCGCAGTACTGGCCGGAGAAACCATATTGTCAACCCGGACCCTGCCTTTGCCCGGGCAACAGAAGGGAATAGACTGGTCGGATCACCGCAATTACTGGGCCCAGGGTTATCCGGCTCTGCTGCTGCACAGTTGCCCGTTTTTTCAGAATCCCCATTACCATCGGTCTGGCGACCGTCCGGATATATTGGATTACTCCCGTCTGTCGGCGCTTTCTCGCGCTTTGCTCGCTTTGATTACAGCTTGGCCTTTTTAAAAAAACGGCCGTTTCGCTGGCCATGACGAGGCGGTGTTGACACGGAATTTTCCGCTCTCTTGAAAGTGGCCCGCAGCGATACTATTATTGATCTCAGGAGCAATCCGATTGCATACGTTTGTCAATGAGACCTGGCTAGTCCTCGGCTCGCTGCTGGTCCTGCTCGGCTTGGCTGTCTTCATCGCCCGCTACCTGCTGAAACGTCAGGCCGACCGCAAGATGGAGCTGGAAAGGATGGTGATCAGCCGCACCGAGGAGATCATCGCCAAGAATGTCGAAATCATGCGGCAACGGGATGAATTGCAGCGCAAGGCCGACGAACTGGAGAAGTTGTCGGTGGTGGCCCAAAAGACCGAAGGCGTCGTTCTGATTCTGGACAAGGGTGGCTACCTGGAATGGGCCAATCCGGCTTTTGAGCGGATTTACGGCATGACCCTCGAAGAGTACACCAAGCAGCGTGGCCGTCATATCTTCGACGCCAGCCACAACCCGGATATCCGCGCCCACTTCCAGAAGATTCTGCAAAACCGGCAATCGGTCAGTTACAAAACCCGTCTGGACCATCCCGGTCGAGGCACCTTGTGGTTCAGCACCATCATGACACCCATCTTCGATGAGCACGACGAACTCAAAAAAGTGATCATCGTCGATTCGGACATCACCAGTCTGGAACAGGCTCTGCATGCCAAGAGCATCTTTTTGGCGCGGATGAGTCACGAAATCAGAACACCGATGAACGGTATCATGGGCTTCACCGATCTGTTGCTGGATTCTCCGCTCAATCCGGAGCAGTTCGAGTTCACCCAGACGATCAAAAGGAGCGGTGAATCCCTGCTCAGCCTGCTCAACGATATCCTCGACTTTTCCAAGATCGAGGCCGGACTGCTGCGATTCGAGAAAGTGGATTTCGACCCCGAACCGGTGGCCCACGATGTCTGCGAGCTGCTGGCCTCGCGACTGGAGGACAAACCGGTCGAGATTTTCTGCGCCATCGACGAGAGCGTGCCGGGCATGATCTGCAGCGATGCGGTCCGTTTCCGGCAGGTGATCGTCAACCTGATGAGCAACGCGGTCAAATTCACCGAGAAAGGGGAGATCGAGTTGTCCTTGCGTATCGATCAGGAGACATCGACCCACCTCAAGATCCACATCTCCGTTCGCGATACCGGCGTCGGTATTCCGACCGATAAACTGGAGCTGATTTTCAACCTGTTCCAGCAGGCTGACGACTCGATAACCCGTCGCTACGGCGGCAGCGGTCTCGGCCTGTCCATTTGCCGACAGATCGCGCAGCTGATGGGCGGAGAAGTCTGGGTGGAGAGTACGCTTGGGGTCGGCAGCACCTTCCACCTGACCGGCTGGGTGCAGAAGAGCGAGAAAAACGACGAACGCCAGGATGTCGTATCGCTGTTGTCCGGCATCCATGTACTGATCGTCGATGACGATGCCGAGAGCATGAGGATTCTTTCCTACATTCTGAAACGGACGGGCATTCAGGTTTCGGAAATCAACGATCCGGATCAGGCGCCGGCTTTTCTCCGCGATGCCCAGTGCCACTACCAGCCTGTGCAACTCATCCTCATCGAGGTCCGAATCGAGGATGAACTCGGGTACCGGACGGCCCGCAAAATCCGCGAACTGGAACCTCCTGTCTCGGCCATCCCGATTATTGCCGTCTCATCCATGAATTTCCGGCTGAGCCGCAATTACGACGCATCGCTCTTCAACGGGTTCCTGTCCAAACCGGTTCGCCGCGCCCGCCTCTTGCAGATGATGAAAACTCTGCTGCTCGATCATGGCCTGCTTTTGGCCGTACCCAAACCGGCCGACAGCGAACAGCCGAGCGGTCCGTCGTCGGGCAAGGGGGACAATGCCCATATCCTGCTGGTCGAAGACAACGCCATCAACCGCAAACTCGCCCATCACCTGCTCAGCAAGGCCGGCTTCCGGGTGACCCTGGCCGAGAACGGTCGTGAGGCGGTTGAACTGATCGTCAACGAACCACAGGGCTTCGACCTGGTGTTCATGGATATCCAGATGCCGGAACTCGATGGACGGCAGGCGACGGCCGAAATCCGGCGCCTGGGTTTCGATAAACTGCCGATTGTGGCCATGACCGCCGAAAGCATGCAAGGGGATCGGGAACGATGTCTGGTCTCCGGAATGAACGACTACATCGCCAAACCGATCAAAAAGGACAACGTCATGCAGATGGTCGAAAAATGGGTGACGGCGCCGGCTGTTGTAGCCGAGCCGTCAGCGTCGCCTCAGGATGATCCAGATACCGGCCAGCGAGAGCAGAAACAGCAGCCAATGACGGAAGAGGGGCAGGATACCGAACAGGGGGGCGCAAAGGGCGGGGTATAGAACCAGCCCGCTGTACTGCAGCGGTCCGGCCTGCATCATCGGGCCTCTTTTCAGCGCCAGCTGCAGGGTGAACAGGGCCAGCAGCGCAAATGCGATGTACAGGTACAGAAATGGCGAACTGAAGTAGCTCGTGATGCGGTAGTTGTAGCGGGCGACCAGAATTTTCAATAATATGACCAGGATACCGGAGGCCTGGCCTGAAACCAGAGCGCAGGCGGCGGCGGTTTTTGTGGAGAAAAATCCCGTCGGCAGCAGGAACAGGGGGAAGAGCAGGACGGCCAGCAGAGACCATGGGCTGGGGTTGATCCAGGCGGACGGGTCATCCGGTGCGGGGTCCAGACTGAGCAGGGTGATGGCCGCCAGGATCATCGCGCTGCCCCAGGCGTCGCTGGCATGGAGTTTTTCACCGAGCAGCAATCTGGAAAGCAGAACCATGGACACAATCCCGGCTCCGGCGAAGGCGCCGATCCGCTCTGGCGGCAGTCGCTTGACAGCCAGGGCTGTGAAGACTCCCGAGCTGTTCATGACCAGAAAACCGAACATCCAGAGCAGCAGATTTTTGAAATACAGCCGGTCTTTCCTCTGTTTTCTGTCGATCCAGGCGATGCCCGATTTCATCAGAACATCGCCTGTGCCCAAGGCAATGTGGGTGCAGAGAGCGAACAAAACGGCCCAATGCAGAGGCATGGCGAGCGATCAGCGGCTCTGGCGGCTGCGGGTCAGGGCGGAGGAAAACCAATGCCACAAGGCATGGTGAAGCGGCATGGAATCGGTTTTTTCCAGCCTTTCTTTCAGACTGTAGCTGCATTCGTGGCTGATGGGACCGTAGTTGTTCCATTCGCACCGATCGGTCGGTCCGGCGGCGGTTTTCAAATCGGGCTGGCCGAAAGGCGACACGCTGCGATAGCGGGTATCCTGACGGTATAGCGACATCGCCTCGGGGTGGTACTGTACTCCCAGAACGGCCGGAAATCTCTCGTGTTCGACCATCTCGACGATACGGCCGTCCATCGAGCTGGCGGTGACCACGAGACCGTGGCCGATCCGACCCAGGGCCTGGTGATGGGAAGACAGAACCAGCGGGGAGCTGTTACCCGCTTTGAACAGCGCTGGGCTGATCCGTCCCAGACCGTTGCAGCGGATGGGGTGCAGGGCCGGTGGCAGCCAGTCCTCGAGGTGGGGATTGAGACCGGCTAAATAACGGCCGCTGTGAATCTGATCCTCCGGCTGCCGCAGCACAGCCTCGTAGCTGTCCAGACCGTAGACCTGGGCGGGAATGTCCTGGATCAGAGTGCCGCCGCTGGCGGCGTTCAGGGTCTGACAGCCCAGGCAAATACCCAGTACGGCATAGTCGGGGCGTTTTTCGAGGAAGGGGATTTGGGGAGACGCGTCCGAACCATCACCGACCAGGTGATGAAGAAAAGAAAATTCGTAGACACTGCGGATCGGGGTGGTGGCTTCAGTGGTCAGAGCCATTTCTTCTCCGTACAGCCTTGGCGGCAGGTCCATGCCGCCGGTGAACAGGATACCGTCGCTTTGGCTGAACAAGGCCTGAAACTGCCGGGTCCAGCTGTTGGTTCCACGTCCGGGTTTCGCTGCGGTCATGTCGATGCCGTCCTGGATGGTTTGGAAACGGATCCAATCGAGCCGGTTTTTGGCCACGTATTCCCGCGCCGGCCGGTAATCGGTCAGCTCGTCCTGATGGTGGACGGCAACGACCTGGAGTCCGACCGGAAGCAAACCCTGTTTTTTCAATTCCTGCAGGTTCTCGATCTGACTGATCAACGGCCGGATCAGGATAAGGACCGGAGCCGCTTCATTTTCGGGCCGCGGACCGGGGTGGGAATACAGGTTCATGAAAAAAAACAACGGCAGCAAGCACAGCGACAACGACCGTTTCATTTGGCCTCCTCTTTGAATGGTAATTGTACCTCATGTCGGTCACGCCGACCAGTTGACTCTCTGCGCCCGACTGGGTACCATGGCCTCATGCAAGCCGACAAAATGCTGGAATGGACTGAGTCTGGAGAAGCGAATCCGCCGCAGATGTATTGGCAATGGGATGAAGATGCCGGGCGTTTTGCCATTCTGAACGAGCCCTGGCGGATTGTCGGCCCCGGTGGCCTGAGCCATACGGTTCCCGACGCGATCTGGATCGATCGGTTGTTTTTCGGGGAGCGCTTCGTCGCCCTGGCCGACTGGCGTTCCCGCAAATTGTGGCTGTTCGAGCCCGCTTCGACGAGCCTCGAGGCGATGCCATTGCCCGAGCCGGCCGATATCGCCGCCATGCAGACCGATGGCGACGCTGTCTGGCTGCTGGTCCGTTCGCAGGCGCAGGTTCTGCGCCTCGACGCCGCCGGAACCGTTCGGCAAAGGTTGGGAACCCGATTGTCCTTTCCTTCCGAGCGGCGGTTGGGTTTCGAGTGGCCGGACGACATGCTCGTTTCTGCTGACGGCCTGAGTATATTGGTCTGCGACAGCGGGAACAGACGGCTGCTGCGCATCGATACCGCCAGCGCTCGGTTCCGATCGTTTCCAGTACCGCTCAGCCCGCGTTTCATTCTCCATGACGGGCCGGACGGCTGGCTGTTGAGCGACGGCGCCGACACCTTGATCTGGGGCACGGATCGCTACGGAGCGATGCGTGTCGATCGCGATCAGCCGATGAACTGCTGCCGCATCATGCGCAGGCACGGGCAGGTTTTCGGCAGCGACGAGTCGGGGCGCTGGGGGCAGCTGACGATCCGGCCGCCGTCGCTGCGTCCGGAACGACTGCAACCCTTGGTGCGGCTGGCCATGCAGATCGAGGCTGGTCAAGGAGACATCGGCGGATTGCTGGCGGGCCTGGACGCCGGCGCCCTGAGCGAAATGCTGCGCTACAGCGATCGGGGCTCAGCCTTGGCTGCGCACCTGAACCGGAGGGAATTTTTATTGCCTTTTCTGCCGGAACCATGGAACAATCTGGCGGATCTGGAAAAGCAGGCCGTCGCTCTGCAGCAGCTTAACCAGCAAATCGACACCAGCTCCGATCCGGAAAGTCTGCGCGTCGAACGGGCCGCACTCGGCTACCGGATAAAGAAAAGCATCGGGGAAACGGTGGCGGCACTGCGGCAGTGGCGGGAAATGACCCGGCGTCTGGAAAGCCTGTCCGAGGAACCATCCTGCGCCCTGCCGATGATTGAAGAATTCATCGCCGCCGCCCGGGACATGATCGGCGCGGTCAGGAGGGAACTGGCAGATTGGCAGGGAGAAATAGATGCGCAGGCGCTGACCCGGCAGCTGGTCCGTTACACCCTGGCCCGTCGGGTTATCGAGGAAATGGGGCGGGACTTGGCTGGCGAGCGGATAACGCTTTTTGACCGCAGCCTGGTCAATGCGGTAGAAGCCCTGACCGTCATCCAAGCAGAGCTGTACCTCAAACGAGGCAATATTGAACAGTTCAAAGCCTGTTACCAAAGCGCCATCAATACCCATCCGGATTGGACATCATTGCCGTTGAGTTACATCGATAAACTTTTTACCATCGGTGATCTCGATGCCATCGATCATCGTTTGCGGGCAATGTCCAACCAGCAGCAGGAAAATCAGCACGCCCGACTGTCGGTTCTTTTCCAGCAAAGAAGCGATCTGACGAACGCAGCTGTGCATTTGCGAAAAGAACTGGATCTGTTTCCCCATCGTCTGGATCTGATCGTGCCATTGCTGGAAATCGCACAGGTCGATGAAAAGGAGCTGCAGGATCGGCTGTCCCGGGCCATGGTCGGCCGCCAGGGTCAGATCGATACGAATTATCATCTGGGAAGAATTTTTCTCAAGAGGGGCCAGACAGATAAGGCGCTGGACTGTTTCATTTCGGAATGCGAACTGTTTCCGGAGAGCTCAAACGCCCTTCTTGAGATCAAAGAGATTTTTTTCACACATCCTGATGTAAAATTTCAGCTGACCGAGGCGAAAGCCGAACGGATCTGGTCCTTGCTGAAACAGTATCTGGACGTCCGCAAACAAACTGCTCCCTTGCCGGACGGTATACCGATACTGCTGTTTGTACTCAATTATATCGCGCTAACCGAGTCCGATGAAAACTGGCTGCGAGACAGTCTGGACAGAATCTCAAGCCCGGATTGGCTCAGCTTGGTCCGAGCTCACTTCAGATACCGTTCACTCTCCGGGAAAGCGTTTGAACACTTTGGTGAGCACAACGATGAACTGGCCGCGATGCTGGAACAGATCAGCTGCCGGGAAGCTCTGGCCAGAGAATTGTTGAACGACCCGCAATTGTCGGCGGAAACACGCCGGATCATTGGCGTCCGCTACCCGGAAGCGCTGCCGTTTCATGACAATTCCGTCCCGTTGCGCCTCGATCTTTCCAGCGGATTTCACGATATGCGGCAACATTTCCCCTTCAGCCAGGCTGGAATCGTGGCCGACCGCTTGCTCTTCGTCCGAAAAGGGCTTCCTGAACTGCGCTGTATTGAAACATTGACCGATCAGGAAGAAAAAACGCTGTATACCTTTTCCGGGAAAGAGAGCGTCTGGTGGTTCACGCATAGACGATTGCAGACCATCCTGCTCTGGGATCAGGGTACTCTGAAAGAATACTCTGTCTCCGGCAGGCTGCTGGCCGAGCAGCCGCTTGCGGAACGGCCGTTTTGCCTCTTGCGTCATCCATCAGGGTATATCGCTTTCACTGGAGCCGATCAGCGGGTGAACTGGTCCCTGTGGCGGACCAGTCAGGGGTTTTCTGATGAGTTTCAACCATGCGTCCGTTTTCCGCAATCGCTTTCCGGTGTCAGTTACGATGACGGAACCGGCCTGAGCTGGACTCCCAACGGTGAATTCTGGAGATTTCAGGATGGTGTTTTCCGTTTGCTTTTCCAGCGCACAATTCACCGTTTCACCATCCGGAACTGCTGCTATTGGCCTGAATGTCAGGTGTTCATCTGCCTGGAAGGGTGCAAAGGGATCACCACACCGTATCTCAGCCTGTTCGATGAGCAGGGGATGTTGCTGCAAAGGATCCTGCTTCCTTGGACCGGGGTGGATTGGTTGGGTTTGACCAATGATCGTCGCCTGCTTTTCGGCCAGCAGGGGCATTGGCTGGGGGGCGTATCCGCCTCATATTCCAGCTGACCTTTTCCATTGCCAGAAACCTGGAGACTGTGACGATAATTTATGTTTTTTTAACAAAAAAATCCTTGAATTATATCGTTACAAATGAAAATGTTCGCTTTTTATATTAACATTAACATGATGTGATGCGATGACAACGTAACAATTCAGGAGGCAGCGCCGTGTGGAAATCCGTTAACAAACGGCAGAGTCGTGAGGCTATGTTTCCTGCTAGCGCTCGACACCGGATACACTCGCATTTACGTCGTCATGTCGGGGCCATGATCAAACAAACCACCTACCGGAAAGGTATTCTGAAGTATCGGCCACGTTTCCCGGCTGCCCTTTGTGCCAATGTGCACACCTATTGCAATGAATCCTGCCTGATGTGCCCGTATCCGGAGCTCAGTAAAAGGAATACTCACGCGAAAATGGATTGGGAACGGTATTTGCGCTTGCTCGAAGATTTCTCCAGGGGAGGAGGGCGTCTGCTGACCTTCAACAATTTTTCCGAGATATTTGCCATCCCGGAAGGACTTGCCTATGTAACGGAAGCCCTGAAATGGGGCAGACTGGATGTATACCTGGTGAGCAACGGCCTTTTTTTGACCAGAGAGGTCAGTGAAAGATTGTTCGCCGAGGGTTTTACCGGTATGGCCTACATTTCCTGCCACGGTTTTTCCGAAGATACATTTCAGCGGGTGACCTCCCGCCGCTCGTTCGCCATGGTCAAAGAAAATATCGAATTTTTCATACGTCACCACCCCAGACCCGGAGCGGTGATCATCCAGTGCATACGGGACCTCGTACCCCGAGAAGAGTGCGAGATGGCCGAGCGCTATTGGCGGAGCTTGGGAGCTGCATTCAATGGGATCACCTCCCATACCTTCTGTGAAGCGAGTACCCACAAGCATTATCGGAACATCAAGACCGATGATTTGATCGGTTGCCGCTCATGGGACCTGGACGGTGGCCTGCCTTTTTACCAGATGGTGGTCCAGACTGATGGCGATGTCAGTCTCTGCTGCATGGACGTGGCTCGGGAAATCAGTCTGGGCAACGCTTTCCAATCCGGGATCGGCCAGATATGGAACGGTGAGCCGTTCAGGGCCATTATCGAACGGATTTATTCCGGAAAAACACCGGCATGCGCTGATTTTGTCTGCAATCGTTGCCCTTCCGCCCTGTACGGTCAGGCGACGACCAGTCTGCAAGCTGGACGTTTGCTGAAAATGAACACATATAATGTACTGTCAAGATGGCTTTGAAACGGTGAATAAGCAGATTGCTATGTCAAGGAGTGGACATTTGATGCAACATCAGCCGAAAATACAGCCGCTTTCCGAGTTGGAGACTTTTTACAACGAGGCGGACCCATGGGGCTACGAGAAGAATCCGGAGGACCAGAAGCGCAAGGATATCCTGCTCAGCGAGATTCCCGGCGGCCGGTATCGGCGTGTTCTGGATGTCGGCTGCGGCAATGGTTTCGTAACCCGGGAGCTGCCGGGCGATGAAATTGTCGGAGTCGATATATCGTCCGCCGCTGTCCGACATGCCAAACGCCATGAATCACCCTCATTGCGGTTTGTCTGCTCGTCCGTATTCGACTTGCCCACATCCGTTTCCGGTCTGTTCGATCTGATCGTGATCACCGGGGTCTTGTACCCGCAATACATCGGGCAGTCATATACGCTGATTTACCACATCATCGAAAACCTTCTCCGTGAAAACGGTGTGCTGGCCTGCGTTCACATCGACGACTGGTATCAAGGACGTTTTCCGCTCTTGAGACTCAAAGAAGTCCGTTATGCGTATCGGGAGTACATCCACCGGCTCGAGGTGTATGTGAAATGATACTTCTCTACCATAAAATCGGTCTGAGCTCTCCGAGCCAGTGGTGGGTGACCGTCGACGCTTTTTACCGCCAGTTGTGCGAACTCGGTGGACGCCGGGTCGTGAATCTGGACGAGTACGATCCCGCTGACCCGGAACAGGTGGTCATCACTTTCGATGGCGTATACCAGGATGTCCTTCGCTATGCCGCTCCGCTTCTGAACCGCAAGAGATTCCCATTCGAGCTGTTCATCAGCGGCGATCATGTCGGAGCTGACAACGAATTCGACTCCGGAGAGCCTCCGGCCAGGTTCGCAAACGAGAACGATTTGCAGAAGCTGGTGCAATTGGGAGGCAGATTGCAGTGGCATACCCGTTCGCATCGCAAGCTGCTGCAAATCGAAGACAGCTGCGAGTTGGCCCGAGAATTCGAGGTGCCGGAAAAGCTGAAAAAACTCGATCCGTTTGGATTCCGATGGCTTGCTTACCCGTATGGAGCCTTCAGCGCCCAGAGCAGAAAAATGGCGGAAACATTCTTTCAGGGCGCGGTTTCTGTCAATCAGGGGAGCGATTCTGACCGGTATTGTCTCAACAGGATACCTGTTCTTCCTGACGGCAGCTTGTCCCGGAGCACGGTAGCGATTATCGTGGCCAGTTATAATTACGGTTCATATCTTGCGGAAGCGATGGATTCGGCGCTGCGGCAAACCCGGCCGGTGGACGAAATACTGATATCGGACGATTGCTCAAGCGATGATACGCCGGAAATCGCCGCATACTATACCCGGAAATACCCTGAACGGGTACGGTACCATCGTTGTCCGCAGAACCTGGGTATCGTGGCCCACTTCAATCTGGCGGTTTCGTTGACCCATTCCGATTATATTTGCATTCTCGGGGCCGATAATTGCCTGAACAGCTCCTACATCGAAATGACTTCGGAAATTCTGGATAGGGACCCGCAAACAGCCGTTGCCTATACCGATTTCGCTCTGTTTGGGCCGAGAGCGAGAATTATCTACAAACAGTTTCCGGAAGCTTGGCGGGGAGAAGTGAAAAACGGTTCGTTTTTCATCATTCATTTCCCTGATTACGATGAGGAAATTGCGAAAGCGGTACAAAAACGGAATTTCATACACGGTTCTTCGCTTTTTCGGCGCCAGGCCTTCGAACAGGCCGGCAGGTATCAGAGCCAGAAGGATCGGCCCGAGGATCATGATCTGTTTTTGCGTATGATCCGTCTGGGATGGCGGGCGAAACGTGTCGCCAGGCCAATTCTGGAGTATCGGCAGCATTCCCTGGAACAAGCGAATGTTACCCGGGTCAACGGCGCTCAGCTTCAGGTGTTTCGGGAGCAGCTGGTGGCTTATCGAAAAATCGCCGATGACAGGTTTGCCCAGATTAAAATCTTGAAGGCCGAGTTGAAAAGGGTTCGGATGGAACTGCAAGTCCGTATCGTCTTGGATCACGTCAGCGCCGGACAAAAGGGGAAAATTAAGGTCGTGATTTTCGGTACCGGTTCCATGGCGGAAATAGTCGCCGCCGTCCTCGATGATGATCGGTTTTCGCTGCTCGGATTTTTTGACAACAATGAGGCCAGATGGTCGGAACAGTTCCGGCAACTGGATGTCCGTCAGCCCAGCCGGATCGAAGGCGTCAAGGTCATTGTGGCTTCCTCTTGGCGGGAGGACATCATGAAACAACTGCTCACTCTGGGGTACCGGTCGGATGATATCGTCACGTTTTGATGAGCTGCCGGTCCTGCCGGAACCCGTTCGGAACGGGTGAACAAAAATGACTGCCAAACCGCTGGTGAGTGTCCTGATTCCGGTATTCAACGGTCAGCCTTTCATCGCGCAGGCGATAGAGAGCGTCATGAGGCAAACCTACCGGAATTTCGAGCTGATCGTGGTCGATGATGGCTCGACCGATCAATCTCTGTCCATGGTGCCGGTGCATGAAAAAATCAAGATCGTTCGACAAAAGAATCGAGGCATCTCGGCTGCCCTGACGACGGCCGTTACGAACGCCCATGGTGATCTGATCGCCTTTTTGGACCAGGACGATCTGTATTATCCGGATAAATTGGCGCTTCAGGTGGATTTTCTGCTGTCAAGACCGGATATTATCATGCATGTGGTTTCGGCCGATTTCATCGATGAGTCCGGCAAAGAGATCGGCAGGCCGGCGGAGCCCTATCTGTTCTGCTCTCTGCGCACACAGCTTCAGGCACTTTTTCTGAAGAATATCATCCCCTCCTTCTCTTACGCCATGGTTCGTCGGCGTTTTCTTGAAGCCGCCGGCGGCATATCCGTCGTCCCGTACCGGTACATTGTCGATTACGATCTCTGGCTGCGCCTGGCGTCAATGGGTCCGTTCCACCTGTCGGCCGTGCCATTGGTCGCTAAACGGTTTCATGGTGGAAATTTTTCTGCCGGGCGAGAGCAGGCAATCCGCGAAATCATCGACTGCCTCGGCAGGAGCATGAAAAGTCATTCCGAAATAAGGTCACTGGGAAAAGAGAAGCTGACGGAACGTTTCGACGCTCTGATGGTCGAACTCTACGAATACCGCCGCCGCAACCGCTCCTGGGATATTGCCGACGATGTATGTCTGCCAGTCCAATCACGGCGTAGCGAACGGATTGCGTTATACTACCGCAGCCTGTTCGACTGGTTGGGGAACAGGCGCCGTCCGGCCAGCATCGGTGCCGATATCAGGGCAGAGGCGAACTCGCGTCGGTCTCCGGCATTGCATTTTCTTCTCGGTCTCTTGCAGAATGATCAGCAGGAGCCTGATATGGCCTGCGCATCCTTTGCGAAGGCACAGATTCTGGCGGCCGGGAGATTTCCCGAAGCCTTGCACAATGGATTGGTTTTATCCTCAGTCAACTTGTCCATTTCGGAATTGCAGGCGCAGCTGGCGGCTGTCGTGCGCCTGGCGCCGAATTACCGGGACGCCAGACAGAATCTGCACAGGATCGGCAGCGCGCAAGCGCCGATCCTGACGTACAATCCATTCAATCTGCAGAACCGTCTTTTTTTATTCTAGGAGTACCCGATGAAAATACTGTTCATGACCTCTCCCGCTCCGACAGTCGCCGGCTTCAGCACCAAAGAGAAGCGGCCGCCGATCGGTCTGGGTTTCCTGATGAGCGTCGTCAGAGAATGTGGGCACGAGATCTATTTCAGCGATGAATACCTCAAGGAGTCTTCATTGCTCGAGCAGGATTTTTTGCAGCGCTACCGAATCGAATGGGTAGGTATATACGTCAACACCGTTTGCTTTCAGGGCACGCTGAAACTGCTCGACACCCTGCAGCGTAAACGGGTGAACAGGCAGTGGCAGGGGAAAATCATCGTCGGAGGTCCGCATACTGCCGTGGCACCGGAAACGATTCCCGAATTTGTGGATCACCTGGTCATCGGTGAAGGGGAGGTGTCGCTGCCGAAAATTCTCGACGGGAAAGTCACGGAACGGGTGGTCTACGGGGAAAAGGTTCCCGATCTCGATAAACTGCCACGCCCCAGTTGGGACAAGTTTATCTTCAGACCGTACGATTGGGGAATCAACTGGTTTTCCAGTGTTCCGGTCTACCCGTTCAACACCAGCCGAGGCTGTCCTTTCGATTGCGCTTTCTGCTCGGTCAACGCCGTCTGGGGAAAGCAGTACCGCATCATGTCGGCCGAGCGCATTGTCGAGGATATTGAATACATGATCCGCTACTATGGTGCCAGGGGGATCTTCTTCCGCGAGGACAATTTCACCCTCAACGCCAAGCGGGTGGATCGGTTCTGCCGCATGCTGCTGGACCGGCATATCGATATTAACTGGTTCTGCGAAACCCGGGTCAATACCTTGCTTGACGAAGAACTGCAGAGGCTGATGGCCCGGGCCGGCTGCCGCGCCTTCTACATCGGGGTCGAGAGCGGCAGCCCGGGAATGCTGGAACGTTTGAAGAAAGGAATCACGGTGGAACAGATCGAAAAGGCGTTTGCCATCAGCAAACAGGTCGGTATCAAAACCTATGCCAGTCTGATCGTCGGCGTTCCCGGCGAAACAGAAAACGATCTGAGGCTGACCGATGAACTGCTGGGACGAATCCGGCCGGATTTCGTCAGCAGGAACGTATATGTCGGAATTCCGGGCAGCGAGCTGTACGATTTCGTAAAAGCCGAAGGTTTGTACGAATTCAGGGATACCAACGGCATTCTGTATCCTGTCGGTTACAAGTCCGGAGTTCAGAAATACTACAACGACAATCCCTGTTTTCGGGTATATTGAAACAAGATGAATGAACAAGATCAGAAGCAGATATACGATGCCAAATACCTGAACGGGTATCGTCAGTCCCTGAACGGGTACGAGGTGGCGCGGTTTCAGGCTCTGGAACGGTTCATTCCGATGGCTGTCGCGCCGGACAGACCGAAACGGGTATTGGATTACGGAGCTGGAAACGGCTTGTACCATCCGCTGTGGATGAAACTTTTTCCGGATGCCGAGTTGTTTCAATGTGATATCAGCTCCTCGGCACAGGAAAAATTTCAGGAAAGATTTCCCGATCAGCAGAACGGCCGATACGGTCTGATCCGTTCCGGACGGGCGCCCTTTGCCGATGGCTCTTTCGACTTGATTGTCAGTGTCGAGGTCATCGAACATGTGAGTGATCTCGAAGCGTATTTTCTGGATATCTGGAGACTGCTGGAACCCGGTGGGTATTTCATCTGGACGACACCATGCGGGAACGCTCTGTCGATAGAACATCTGTACGCTTTCTTCACGGGACAGATCGAACGGTCGGCAACTGGAGAAAGAAGATGGCACTGGGAGGAACCGACTCATCTGCGGCGTTTGCAGAGTCGGGAGATCCGTGCCTTGATGCGGAAATCCGGATTTTCAGATTTCATATTCCGTTATCGGGCCCATCTGTTTTCTTTTTTGTGTACCTACCCTTTGGCAAAATGGCCGGAAGAAAGGAAAGAACGGATCATGGGGTGGGACTACCGTTTTTTTCGCTTGTTCCCAAATGCGGCATCTATGGTCGCCCGGGCCAGAAAGATGGAAATGCCGAAAGTGAATCAAGAGGGAAAGGACGATTCGCCGCTTATCGAGACGAAGACCGATACAGGTCAATCTGACGAAAAGCCGCCCTTGGCGGCGGTGATCATTCCCTGTTACAACATGGGGCCCTACCTCGAGGATGCGGTTCGATCCGCTTCCGATCAAACCTATGAAAATTTCGAGCTGATTGTGGTGGATGACGGGTCCGACGATTCCGAAACGAAACGGGTACTCAAACGTCTCAGTCATCCGCGTTTGCGGATCGTTCATCAGACCAATGCCGGTGTGGCGGCCGCCCGCAATTACGGTATTTCTTTCACCGAGGCCAAGTATATCTGCTGCCTGGATGCCGACGACACGCTGGAGCCCCGCTATCTGGCCGAAACCGTCAAGCGTATGGAAGACGATAAACAGGAAAGCGACGGATTCGTGACCACCTGGGTGAAAACCTTTGGGAATGAGCAGAGGGTAGTCCGAACCGGATCGTACGATGTAGCCAAGCTGTGTGTCGACAACCAGGTGCATGTGGCCTCTCTGTTCCGTCGTTCGGCCTGGCTGAAAATCGGCGGGTATCGTTCCCTGCGCGGCTATCAGGATTGGGATTTCTGGCTGGGACTGGTGCAGGCGGGATACCGGTGGTCGGTCATCCAGGAGCCGCTGATGAATTACCGGGTTCGCGACGGTTCGATGATTACCAATTCCGACCGGATCAGACCGGAACTGATCGCCGAAATCGTAACGGCCAGAAGATCGGTCTTCGCAACGGTTTTGCCCGAGATCATCGCAGAAAGGGAACGGCGGCTGATGAATTGTCATGATGCGCAAAAGCAGTTGCTGAACTGCCGCATGCAGCTTGTCGCCCTACGTCTGGCCATGCAGACGCCCGACCGCCGACCGTTCTACTGCTTCGGAACCGGTTCGTTCGCAGATGTTCTGCTGAAATATCTGGACCCAGATCGCTTCGAACTGTTGGGCTATTTCGACAACAACCGCAGCATGCAGGGGACTATTCATAACGGCAAGGCGGTCCGACAGCCGTTCTGGCAACCGCAGGCCGTGCTGGTGGCTTCCAGCTTTGTCAAGGCCATTTGTGACGAGTTGCACCGTCTGGGATACCACGATGAACAGATTATCATTCCGCCGGGAGGGCAAGAAAAATGAAATTGCGGGAGTTGAAGGCACGTTACAACACGGACAAGAGCGAGGATTACCTCGATCATTACGAAACTTTCATGGCAGCACTGACCGACAAACCGATTCGCCTGCTCGAGTTGGGCGTGTTCGGCGGTGAATCCTTGCGCTTGTGGCGGGAATATTTTCCAAAAGGGCTGATCGTCGGATTGGACAGGAACAAGGTGGTATTGCCCGAAAGCGAAATGGAGCGGATATTCATTTATCAGGGACTGCAGGACGACGTCAGGCTTCTGGACCAAATCGCCGCCAAGCACGCCCCGGAAGGGTTTGACATAATCGTCGACGATGCTTCGCATATCGGCTCGATCAGTCGGGCTTCCTTCGAAGCTCTATTTGATCGGCATTTAAAAAAGGAAGGGCTGTATGCCATCGAAGACTGGGGAACGGGGTATTGGGCGAAATGGCCTGATGGTGCGGCCTATTCCGGCAGCGCGCACAATTCGGGTATGATCGGGTTGATCAAAGAACTTGTCGATGAATGCGGTTGGGGGGATATCTCCAAACCAGGGCGTGGTGTCGGCCAATACCGTCAATCCAAAATACTTCGCATGTCGATCAGCCATGGGCAGGCGATCCTGATCAAACGATGAGCGCTCCGTTCCGGGTGGTGGCGTTGTTGGCAGTTTTCAACGAAGAGGATATTCTGCCCCTGGCCATCGCCGACCTGATCGCGCAAGGGGTCGAAGTCTACCTGATCGACAACTGGTCGACCGATCGTTCGCTCGAGTTGTCTCTGAAGTATGAAGGACATGGCCTGATCGGCTGGGAAAAATATCCGCCCGAGAAAACCCAGGACACATACCCGTGGGAAGAGCTCTTGAAACGCAAAGCCGAAGTCGCTCACCAGATTCAGGCGGATTGGTACCTGCATTGCGATGCGGATGAATTCCGGGAAAGTCCGTGGCGGGACATGAAACTGCGCGAGGCGCTGTCCTTTGTCGACAGCCTGGGGTACAATGCCATCAATTTCGACCTGATCGATTTCTGCCTGGATTCGATGGAGAAGCGAACCGATACCGATATCCGTAGCGTCATGACCCGGTATAAACCAGGTCAACACTTCAACCATTTGCAGGTAAAGGGCTGGAAACGGCAAGCCAAGCCGGTCGATCTGCACAGTAAGGGCGGTCATCATGTCTTGTTCGAGAAACAGCGGATCTTTCCATTGCCTTTTCTGCTCCGACATTATCCGCTGCGAAGCATCCAGCAGGCGCAGAAAAAAATATTTTCGGATCGTAAGGGCCGGTTTCTGGAAAAAGAGACAAAGCGGGGTTGGCATACCCAGTACAATGAATATCAGCACGAGGCAGATCTCGATATCGCCAAGCTGTGCGTCGACAGCCTGGTTTATGAGCCCCTGTCATACCGTCTGGATATTCTGGAACGGATAAGCCGGGAAATTCTCTACCTGCACGCCGTACGCGAAAGCCGGGTTCTGGAAAGCAGCGTGGTGTTGCATGCGCAACTGGATGCGTTTCTGGGCGGTAACCTGGATGCCCCGGAAAAAACGGGAGTCTGGAAGCGGCTGCTCGCTCTGGACCGGGCTTTTCGCAATAATGGATGCATACGGGACCTGCCCGGGAACAGCAGTGAGGCCAGATTGTATGTCTTCTCCAGGGGATTCGTTCCATACGCCTGGTTGGATGGGCAGATGCAGACAGAAGATCAGGTCTGGCCGGCGCTGAAAACCTTTCTGAATCTTCTGCGCAGTGTGAAACGACTAAAATGGGAAGAGGGACTGCTACGCCAGGTCTTGAAGAAATCCGATATTTCCGAACTGTTACGGATCAAGTTGCTGCTGCGCTTTGTGGATCTGCGTCTGCTGCAGTCGCATCGGGTTCCCATGAGTGCCGTTCAAGAGCTGAATCGTCTGACAGTTGCTAGCGATGACCTGGACAAAGGCGTCCTGTATACCTATGCGTCCCTACTGCAGCGCTGCTCACTGCTGGATGAAGCCTACCGCATATTTGCTGAAATCACTGGTGGCAGAATGTTTCACGACCTTTGCGGCGGAGCTTTTTTCCACCTGGGTGAGATCGATATGGTCCTTTCCCGATACGCTGCGGCGAAAGCGAATTTTCTGCACTGTCTGGAGCTGATCCCGAACCACAATAAAGCCCAAGTACTGTTGAACGAATTGGGAGACTGGTGATATGGTCAAATTCAGCGTTCTCGTGCCCTTGTACAATGCGGAGACATATGTACAGGAATGTCTGGGTTCGTTGTCGCGTCAGACCATGCAGGATTTCGAGGTGATCGTCTGCGACAACGCTTCTAGCGATAAGTCCTTGAGCCGAGCCAAAACATCGGTTGGTAACGACAAGCGCTTCCGATTCGTTTTCCAACCCGACCGTGGTATCGAGCATGCTCTGAACATGGCTTTTACAGAAGCGAAGGGAGAATGGATCGCCTTTCTGGATGACGATGACCTGTATCATCCGCAGCGCCTGGAAAGGACCCGGGCGGTTATAGACGATCAAAACCCGGACTGGGTGGCCTGTCGATCCCGTAAAATCGATGATCAGGGGCGTCCGCTGCTGCTGCCGGATGGGAATCCGACCTCAAGCCAGCGCTTGAATTTCCCGGTGGATTGCCTGCCGAGAATTGTGGCGCAGCGCAACATTTTCGGATCGTTTTCCAATCTGGCCGTCCGACGGGAATGCCTGGCACCGTTACTGCCTTTTCCTTCCCGTTACAACCGGGTTCTGGATTACTATATGCTGCTCGGTCTGATCGCACAGCGAGCCGGAGCGGCGCTCATCGACGAAGTCATTGTGGATCGCCGTTTTCATCAGAACAATGTCTCGGGCGATTACGCGGCTCAGCAGCTCCAGGTTTTTCCTTTGTTTCGAGAGTTTGATGCACGGATCCCGTTTGTAGACAGGAAAATAGGCTGTCGTCTCAGGACTCAGCGCTACCTTAAGGCCGTGCAGCACTTGCGCCGCAAAGGTCAGTTAGCGGCGATAAAACGGTATCTGGAAGATTTTTCCGGGGATTTTATCGATCCGGATGTTTATCAATGCATACAGTATATGGTGCATGCATCCCTGCATGAGGGCCGGCCGCGACCCGCCCAGACATCTCCTGGACATCCGCTGGCATGTTTTAGCGAAGGTTTGCTTCATGATGACAAACTGGCGGCTGCCGACTGTTTCGAAAAGGCCCGACTGGCGGTACCGTTTATCTTTCCAGAAGCCCTGAACAATCAGGCGGTATGTCTGGCGGCGACGCAGGTTCACAAGGCCAAAGCCTTGCTGGCCGAAGCTTTGCTCTTCAAACCCGAATACATGGATGCCCTGGTCAACGCCTTTTATCTCGACAAGGGTGAGCTGACTGCGATGAAGCAAACAGTATGGCCGATGGACGAGACCTGGCAGGCTTTCATCTTCGCATACGGGGGGAGAACATGTTGAACGGCCTGATCCGCAATCCGTTCAATTTTTTCTGGAACGGTCTGTTTCTGCCTTTGTTGGGCTGGATCTTCATCGTTCCGTTCACCTACATCGTTCCGCGGAGAAAAAAACGGATCATTCTCTGGGGGCGAGATTGCGGCCTGTTTACGGACAACGTCAAGTATCTCTACCTGCATCTGGTCCACAATTGCCGCAGTGAGGGCGAATTTTATTTTCTGACCGAAAGCGGGGATGTGTTCTCGGCGCTTAGCGAAAGGAAACTGCCTGTGCTCTTCTACCCGAGGCTGAAGACAGCATGGATGCTGCTGCGGGCCGGCGTCATCGTCAGCGACAGCGATGTGTGGATCAACCGCTTCCGCTATCATCTGCTGTTCACCGCATTTTCGGTTCAGCTCTGGCATGGGGTGGGGTTGAAAACCATCGGTCTGGACAATCCCCAGGTCAAGCGCATGCTGCGTCACCCGATCATGCGGGCCTACTACCGTCTTAAAGGCAAGCTGGTCCGCTACGATCTGCTGATCACCACCGGTGACGCATTCCTTAATAGGGGCTATGTGACGGGAATCAACAAGAAACGGACCCGAGCCACCGGTTACCCGCGTAACGATGTGTTTTTCAGCGATTTTTCCGGCGACGAGATGATCGGAGCCGATAGGCAGGTCTTTACGGCCGCTCGTCAATTCCGGGAGCAGGGTGGAAAAGTCGCGGTTTACCTGCCAACCTTCCGAGATACCGGCCGGGATGCCATTACCGACAAGATCCTGGATATTGAAGTCCTGGACCGTTTCTGCCGGGAAAAACGGCTGTTGATGATTTTCAAGTTCCATTCCTGGGGGATGATCAAGGATTCACAGACGCGAGCGTCCATCGCCAAGGCCGGCAATATTCTGATCTATGACAACACCAGGGACATCTATCCGCTGCTGCCGCTGACAGATGTCATGATCTCGGACTATTCCTCGGTTTATATGGATTACCTGCTGCTGGATCGTCCGGTGGTCTTTTTTACCTATGATCTCGACGATTACCTGAAAAATGAGCGCGACTTTTATTTTTCGTACGATGAACTGACTCCCGGATTGAAGTGTCGGGATCAGAACGAACTGCAGCAGGGACTGACGCGTTGTCTGGTCGGCGATGACGGCTTTTCCGCTGCCAGACAGGCTCTGTGTCAAAGGACCTTCAACAATGCCGATGGTCGTTCCTCGGCGCGGGTCTGGGAACTTGTACGGGACAGAAACAAGGGAGAATGCAAGGAGAAATGAGTATGGACTGCATCTATCTTTCAGCCGGTATCGGCGTGCGCATGAAGGAAGGCCAGCCGAAACAGTTTCTGACTCTGCTCGGCAAGCCGATTTTCATATATGCCCTGGAGATTCTGGAACGTATTGCCGAGATCGAACGGATTCTGCTCATGTACCATCCGGACTACCGGGACACCTACGAACGGTATCTGGAACGGTACAATATCGCCAAAGTGGAACTAGTCGAAGGCGGCTCGACCCGTCAGCAGTCGGTTTACAATGGTTTGACCCTGGTGCGTACGCAAAATGTTCTCATTCACGAGGCGGCCAGACCCTTCATAACTCCCGGACTTATCCACGATTTGATGGCTTTCATGGCCGAGGAGGCAGTGATTCCGACCATACCGATACCGTTCACGGTTTCCACCGGAGGGGACTATATGGACGGGATTCTCGACCGCAAGCGTCTTCACAATATTCAGTTACCGCAGATTTTCTTGTCGAAAGCGGTGCTGGCCGCTCATGAACGTGCCCGTTCCGATCGCTTCGAGGCCAACGAGGATGGGGTGCTGGTGTTCCGAAACGGCGGCAAAGTACGTTTTGTTCCCGGCAGCGAGAACAATTTGAAAATAACCACGCCGCTGGATATGATCATCGCCGAAAAAATGATCCGGGGAGTGTACCTGTGATCCGTGATCAGGTGATTATCGTAACCGGCGCCAGTCAGGGAATCGGTGAGGAAACCGTACGCACCTTTTCCAGTCAAGGCGCTTGCATGGTGCTGGCGGCCCGCAACGAAAAAAAAATGGTCGAAATCGCCCGGACTTTACCGAGTCCGCACCTGGTATGTCCGACGGATGTTCGTGACGAGCGGTCGGTACAGGACACGGTCGAACAGACGATGAACCGATTCGGAAGAATCGATGTGCTCATCAACAATGCCGGCACGGGTGAGCCGCTCGGCTTGCTGGATATGGAACTGGTTCAATGGCGGGATATGATCGAGACCAATCTGACCGGAACTTTTCTGTGTACCCGCGAGGTGGTCAAGTACATGAAAAAAAACGGCGGGCGTATCGTCAACATCGCATCGACGGCCGGACTCTCCGCACGTCCCGGCTGGAGCGGATATGCCGCCAGCAAGGCAGGGGTGATCAACTTTTCTCAAACGATGGCCGAAGAACTCAGGGTCTACAATATACTGGTTTTCTGTATCTGTCCCGGGCGTACGGCGACCAATCTCCGCCAACGCCTGGCGCCCAACGAGGATCCGACGACCATTATGCAGCCACATGCTGTCGTAGAGACCATAGCCTATTGTCTGACACCGCAGGCCCATGTGTTGGAAGGACAGATCTTGCAAGTGAGGGAACGATGACGGATCATGTAAAAATCCAGAGAAATCCGCTATACGCCATTCTGCTGGCCTCGGGACGAGGCGAGCGCATGGGCTCGGACATCCCCAAACAATTTCTGAAAATCGGCGACAAGACGGTTGTCGAGCATAGCCTGCACGCCTTTTCGCATATGGAAGAAATCGACGGCATCGTGCTGGTGGTGAACGGGGACTACCGCGACCTGATGGAGGATCTGCTGGCGCACCATCCGGTTGACAAGCTGGCCGTTCTGGTCGATGGCGGGGAGACGAGGCAACAGAGCGCCTACATCGGGCTGATGAACGTACCGGTGCAGGATGGGCGGGTACTGATTCACGACGCCGTCCGGCCGCTGGTCAGCGCCAACTTGTCCCGGGCCTGCCTGGACGGTCTGCGTGAGGCCCGGGCGGTGACCTGCGCCATTCCATCCAGCGATACCCTCATCGAGGTCGACGAGCAGGGCTTCATTACCGATGTACCGCCACGCAACCGTCTGTGGCGGGTGCAGACTCCGCAGGCCTTCGATCTCGCCCTGATCCGGCAGGCGCATCAGATGGCCATCGACGAACCTTTTCTGCATGCCACCGACGATTGCGGCCTGGTGCTGCGGTACAGTCTGTCTCCGGTCTGGATCGTCAGCGGCGAGACCCGCAATCTGAAATTGACACACCGCGAAGATCTGGCTCTGGCCGAATACCTGCTCAATGGCGGGCACTGAATCGGGGACGGGGGAAGCGGTTCTATTTGTTGAAGCGGAAATGGACGATTTCGCCGTCCTGGATGATGTATTCCTTGCCTTCCAGCCGCAGCGCACCCTTGTCCTTGGCCTGGGCGAAATTGCCGGCGTCCAGAAACTCCCGCCAGCCGATGACCTCGGCACGGATGAAGCCCTGGGCGATGTCGCTGTGGATTTTTCCGGCGGCCTGCAAGGCGTTGGCTCCCTGTTCCACTGTCCATGCCTTGGTTTCGTCGTGGCCGACGGTGAAAAATGATTGTTGACTCAGCAGTTGGTAACTGGAACGGATGAAATGTTCGCGGATGTACTGATAATCGTTCAGACCGTATTCCTGCTGAAAAATCGTCCGTTCTTCCTCGGCCAATTCCAGCAGCTCGGTCTCGATCTGGCCGCAGCAGATCAGGGTCATGGCGTTGTCCTGTAACGGGGTGACCATGGTTTTATAGCGATGGTAACTGTTCTCGTCGCTGTTGATGATGTGCATGATCGGTTTTTGCGACAGAAAGCAGAACCCTTTGAGGCGTGTCCGTTGCGCATCGGTCATGTCGACCGAACGCAGGGGAATGTTGGCCTCGAGTTTGGCCTTGAGCACGGTCAGCAGATCGAACTCCTCGACCAGTTCTTTGTTCTTGATCTTTTTGATGTCGGCCGCCAGACGTTCCAGACGTTTTTCGATGGTGAAGTAATCGGTTGTGCGCAGTTCCTCTTCCATTTCGCGGATATCACGGCCGGGGTCGATGCTGTCGTGGGCGTGCAGAATCTCCTTGTCGTCGAAACCGCGCACGACATGGATCAGACCGTCGGCGCGGCGCAACAGGTCGACGAAAGTGCTGCTCTTGGCTTCCCGGAAGGCGATGGCGCCGGTATCCAGGAATTCGATCTTGGCGTACACCGGCGGCGTGTCGAACATCTGCGCCAGCGTTTTGAGGCGCTCGTCGGGGACATCGACCATGGCCTTGTGAAACTCGGTCGAGGTGGCATTGAACTTGGAAACGCTTTCATGCTGTCCGGCCAGCAGGTTGAAAAGCAGGGTTTTTCCGGTTTTCGGGTAACCAAAGAGTGTTAAAATCATGGCCGCATTATAGCGGCTGAACGAGTCTGGGTCAAGCCGCCGCCCTTTGGGCAGCCTGATGCGAATTGGCAGGGGAACAGTGTCAAGCGGCGAGTCGTTGCCAGGTTGGGGACGGTTCTATTTGCCGTGTCCGATCGGATGGTTGAGCAGGACGTAATGGCTGTCCTTGAGTCCGAGCAGGTTTTTGATTCTGTTCTTGTCGATCGCGGCCCGGGGCCGGGTTTTCAATCCGGTGGCGGCGCAAAACAAGGAGATGTTCTGGGATACGATACCGGTGTCGATGGCGCACCATTCGTAACGCATCTCCTGCGAGCCCATGGGGAAACGGGAGGAGTCGGCGACCAGAATCAGTTGCAGAGGCGGGTTGGATTCCGGCGGACGGGGAGGCCTGCCATCGGGTCGCGGCGGTCGGGTCATCATGAGCTGTGAACGGAAATCGCCCTCTAAAACCGGTTGCAATTCGTGCTTCTCCGGACTGTACAGAAAGGCTCCGTTCTTCATGAAGACGTAGACGGCGACCTCACGGGCATTGAGCGCCGAGGAGGCCGTGCTTTTTTGCTGCTCCGGCCGGTTGATGCCGTTGGCGGCCCACAGCAGGTCCGAGAGATCCTGGAGTCCGATCTCCTGTTCCGACCATTCCACTCCGGATGCCTTTACGGACAGGGTTTCCATGAAGGGCAGTCCGCGTTTTTTGTCCGGTTGGCTGAGCGTGATGGTTTGCAGTTCGGCGCTCAGAAAGGCGCTGATCAGGAGCAGAATCATTGTCGTGACGTACGTTTTCTTCACGGTAGCCTCCGTGGGATCATGGACCGATATTCTGGATCTGGAGAATAGTAAAACGATTTGCCGTAAAAAACAAGCCGATCGCTACGGCCTCTTCAAGTTCTCTTCGCAGAGACGCAAGGCGTGGTTGAGCCAGATCTTCTCGATGAAATTGACGGCGTTTTTCTTCAATTCCCGCAAGGCGGCGCAACGGAGTTCGTTGGCTTCTTTATGCCCCGGATCCTCCTTGAGCGGCAGATCGGTCAGGTGCAGCACTTTGAGAAATTCTTTCTGCTCCAGATGTTGTCTGATTCTGGCCATGAATTTCTCCGGACCAATCAGTTCCAGCAGATCGTCATACACATCGGAAAACGGGATCGAGTACATGCTGACCGGGTTTTCGTCGAACCAGCCGACATATTCCTGCCAGATGCCCCGAACTGTCCACTCGACTTTACCGTAATAGGGTCGGATACCGTACTGATCGGGCACCTTGATTTCCTGCATCAGGGCGTACAGATCCTTGCCGGCATTGATGCCCTTCAGGGTCTCGGCGTATATGAATTTCAAACCGCTCAGAAAGGTCGCGGCATTGTCCCGGATTTCGACTTTGGACAGCAACGGTTTGCCGTGGCCCATCAGAAAAAAATCAGGATTCAGGTTCAGCGCGGTTTCGATGGCCTTGATATAACCGGAAACCGGGCGGATCATGGTGCCGCGGAAGGTGGAATTGTTGATGAAGTATTCGTAGTAATTGTCTCCGACGAAGACGGCCTTCAGCTCCGGCACCCAGATGGTGACATGGTCCGGAGTTTCGCCGGGGGTATGAAACAGCTGAAAATGGATATCTCCGACTGCCAACTCGTAACGATCGTCGAAATATATATTGGCCTTCTCCTGTTCTGGCGATTCCTCGATTCGGAGTTCGCCGGGTAGTTTTCCAGACCAGATGGCGTTTCGACGGGATAATAATCCCTGCAGCTCGTCGCAGTACTCGTAATACCGCTTGAATTCCCTCTGGGCGATGACCGGGATATCGCGGCCGGCTCGCCATTGGGCGATGTCATTGGCATGATCCTGATGGGCATGGGTGAGCAGGATGGCTTGCAGAGGGTTGCTTTCGATGATTTTTCGGAAGTGCTCCGCTGCCGTGGCGGCTCCGGCCGGGTCGATCAGTACACTGCCCTGGCTGGAGATCACCAGATAGGAATTGCAGCACCCCTCGACACGGTAAATCCCCGGGGTCAGCTCGAGGTATGACCGGTAGACCTTGCCCAGCCAATCCTTCAGTTCGCTGTCGATAACCATCCGATTCATCCAGGCGGGGTCCTGGCTCCAGGTGCTGTCGAAAATCGCGACAGACAGATCGCACATGGCGGCGGCTTTCTTGCCGGCCGGGAGTCGTTCATGCTGACTGAACGGGTAGGCGCTGTCCAGGGGCAGGGGTTTGATCCGATCTGGCCGGATTCGTGAACTGATCAGGCCGCTCAGTACCGCCTGATGCAGGAACAACCTGCGCAGAAAAGTGTTGCAGATGTTTTTTTGATAATTTTCGTCCTGAATCAGCTCGCGCAGCAGCTCGGCCCAGCGACGGGCCAGACCGATTCCGGGGTTGAAGGCAAATACCTCGCAGTTGTAATACGGCTGAATCGGGACTGAATCGGCAACCGTTTCCAGGCTCGGGAGCGTCCGGTAATCGATGCGCAGCCGCCGGTAGATCGGCTGCCAATACTCGTTCGGGGCGGAATGCGGCGGAATGCCGATGGTGTTGGCCAGGGTGACCGGGCGAACGGCGACATCGTAATCATCGCTCAGTTCGAGATCGCTGAGCGGCTTGAGGACGATTACCCCCGGATCCAGCCATACCAGAGTGTCGACGCGGTCAGCGACAATTCTCTCCACCTGGGCGGCGGCGAAAGCCTTCAGGGCCAATGGGTAATCCCGCAAGGACTGGGGCATTTGCAGCGGTAGAACCTGCACATTGTCCTGACGAAGTGAACGGCAGGAAAACTCGGCCGGATCGCTGTTCAGTACGTATATCCGACTGGAGCGACAGGCTCCGCCCCGTTCACGGACGCTCTGGATCAAGGCATTGACCGCCTGCTCCTGCTCATGACTGGACACGAAACTGACCAAAACCGTTTTATCAGCCGCCGGAGCGGCGCACAGGAAGGCAAGGAAAAACAATGTCAACGCAGGAACGGCGATCATTTTTTTGGAAAACTGCGAGGCGATACAGTTCATGACTGACTCTCCCTGGATGATCAAGGTACGCACGGATCGGGTTTCAACTGATCGTCATCTGCTCGAGCAGGGTATCGAGTTCGTTGCGGTAGGAGCGGCTCCAGTAACAGACCTGGTTGTTGGTCAGAATGACTTCCGCACTTTGCGAATGACGGTTGCGCAATTCGCGGATACACTCGATGTTGATGACGGCTGACCGGCTGATGCGTACAAACGGAGGGTTGGCCAGGCGGGCGCTGATATCGCGGAGTGTCTCCCGGATCAGGTAATTGCTGTCTCCGTAATGGATTCGGACATAGTTGCCCTCGGCGGATATGAAGGCGATTTTTTTCCAGTCCAGAAACAGAAAGCGTCCTGAGGACTTGACGATCAGGATGTCTTTGTTGGTCATGATTATTCTCCTGTCACACGAAATCGATCATTACATTCATGTATCTTAAACGTATGAACAAGCGCTCCGGATACACACGCACCTGTGAATCGCATTTTGGTCCTGTGAAAGATGCATTCCAGGTATAAAGAGCGGTAAGTCAGGGATGAATCGTCGTGTCCGTTTTCTGCCTATTGCATTTCGAATGGACCTGGGGTTATAACCAGATATTGAAAAAGATGAAAAGGATCGCATTCACAAGATACCGTCTGTATTGCCCTTCGCCACTACTGTATCGCTGGAACCACAGCCGACGCCTGCTTCGGAAAGCGGTCGGCAGCCAAGAACCTGCCGGATTCATGGCCGGGGAAGCTGTCACTTGAAAACACTGATCCCGATCAGCGGTTGTGAACAGGCTGAGCGCAAGGCCGACGTGGTATTCATTCATGGGCCGGGCAGCGATGGAGCGACGCCAAGACGCCCTGCCCGGGATCCGCTCGACGACTGGCCGCTTTGGTTGGGGCGGGAATATCCCGATGTCGGGGTGTGGCGCTTGCCATTTTCATGGACGGCAGCCAAAAAGCAGCGTACCCGGCTGTTTGCCAATCGGTGTTCGCATGGGGGGGATGGCCTGTTTTCAGACAATGCGGCCCAGGCCTGCGACGGTATGCTGCAGGCCGGTATCGGTCGGCGTCCGCTTCTGGTGATCGCCCTCGGTTTGGGGGGGCTCGTGGCCAAGCAGATACTGCGCATGGCCGACGAGTGCGACGGCGAACTCGAACCACTCAGAAAAAAACTCGTGCAATCGACGCGGGCGGTTCTTTTCGTTTCGACGCCCCATACCGGAACGGCGCTGTCCTGGCAACTGGATTCCTACCGGTCCGCATCGGGCTCGACCGTCAGCCTGGAGTTGCTGCGTATCTTCGACGCCTACCGCCCGGAACTTTTTGACTGGTACCGGAGACGCAGCGTTGCGCTGGGATTGGAAACGATTTCTTTTTACGAACTCTACGGTGAAAAGTACGGTCGGCCGCTGGCCACTCCACTGTCCGCTCATCCCGGCATCGGTGCGGACCCGATCCCGCTCGACGACGGTACCGGGTCCGGTGACGGTTCCATACCGCCAGACGCCCGCTTGCGGGAAGCCATACACAAGCTGATCGGCGAACGGATTCTACCACCGGAAACGGGATCGGATCGGTCTGCACCCGTCCCCGCCGTCCCTGGTCAGTTTCCGCTGCATAGTGAGCGGTTCTATGGCCGGAGTCGAGAATTGAACCGGATTCTGCACTCCTTGAAAACCGGCCAGAACTGTATTGTCGCCGGAATGGCTGGCATCGGTAAAAGCGCTCTGGCTGCCGAAGCATTGAGGATTCTGGACGAAGAATCATCGCCATCGGCTCTGGCGGGTTGCTTTGCGGACGGAGTGGTGTGGATCGATCTCGTTCGCTATCGGGGCCATGCCGAACCGGTCTGGGACGCACTGGCCAATTCGCTGGCCGGCAGTGGCTTCATGGCCGATTCCTGGGCCCGGGACCGCGCAGTCGCTGCCTGTCGTTCACGTCGGGCGCTGATTGTCATCGACAACGGCGAACTGGCCGACGGTCTGAACGGCCGCAGCGATTTGACAAACCTGTGCAGCGTGATGTCCCAGGCCAACCGGTTTCTCCTCTTGACCCGTAATCCGCCGACAGGTATGAACGCTGAAGTCATCGAACTGACCGAGGCCCTCGATGAGCAGGATGCTGCCGTTTTGTTCGATTCATTCAACCGGGGCAAGCTGGGCGGGAAACTGCGCTGCGATGTGTTGACCGCGCTGTCCGGTCATCCTCTGGCGATAACCTGGGCCGGCGCCTGGCTGACCGGTGGTGAAGAACAGGCTCGCTCTTTCCTGAAGAACTGGCCGGGCGCCGACGCTGCGGAGCCGCAGGACCGCTTGCTTGAACGGAGGCTGTCATGGCTGCTGGAACAGCTTGTCGGCAGCCTGGACGATACGCTGAAACGCACTCTGTCGGCAGCTGCAATGCTGGCTCGGTTACCGTTTCCTCTGGAAGCGGTGGCCGCGGCGGTCAACCCCGACATAAGCGACCTGGAACCGGTCGGCAACGCCTTGCTGAGCCTGCAGCGGCACGGACTGATCAGCGCGTCAGTCGGCGCGGACTGCTGGGAATTCACCAGCCCGATCGGCTACAGCCTGCTGCACGAGGGTCAAAGCGATCCACTGTTGCGCGAGCGGCTTGGACGATGGTTTCATGACCGGCTACGCATCAGTCTGGCCAGCGAAACCGATCCGGATATCGGAGAAGAGCTGCCTGTTTTCCTGGAACATGGAGCCGCTCTGCTGAACATGGACCGCAGTCAAAGCGTCTGGACCAGTCTGGCCAACTTTTACCTGTACGAAGGCTATTACCGCGTTCATTCCATCGGCCGCTCCGATTTGGTCCGGCTGGTGTTCACGGCGGTTTCGGACTGGCTGGACCTTTTCCCGCCGTCCAAGGCTCAGTTGCCGGAATGGATGCGGGAGCATGCCGTCCTGCTCAACCGCCGCGGCGATGTTTACAGCGATCATGGTGACCCATCACGAGCTTTACAGGCTTACCGGCAGGCTTTGGACATCAGCCGTACACTGACCCAGGCAGATCCGGGCAAGCTCGACTGGCAACGGGACATGAGCGTCTGTCACAGTAAAACAGGCGATGCCCTGACCGCTCTGGGTGATCTGCCCGCTGCGCTGCAGGCCTACCGGGATTCGCTGTCCGTCAGTCGGCGTCTGGCCGATGCCGATGTGACGAATCCGGCCTGGCTGCAGGATCAGAGCGTAACTCAGGAACGGATCGGCGATACCCTGCGCAGCCAAAGCAATCTGGACGAGGCGTTGCAAGCCTACCAGGCCTCGCTGGATATAAGCCGGCGATTGGCTCAGAGCGACCCGAAAAATGGCTATTGGCAACGGAATTTGCGGGTCAGTTACCGGAAAATCGGTGATTTGCTGTGCGATCTGGGTGAGTTGGTGCAGGCCCGGCAAGCCTATGACGCGGCGCTATCGGTGAGTAGATGCCTGGTCGAAAACGATCCGGACAATCCGGTCTGGCTGCGAGATTTGAGCGTCAGCCAGGAGCGAATCGGCGACGTTTTGGCTTATCAAGGCGATCTGGTCGCTGCGCAGGAGGCGTACCGGAGCTCATTGGCTGTGAGGAAAAGGCTGACTGAATCCGACCCGGCCAATCTGTTCTGGCAGCGGGATCTGAGTGTCAGCCAGGAAAGGATCGGCGATGTCCTGCGCAGTCAGGGCGATCTGGCTGGTGCCCGGGAGATTTTTGACCAATCGCTGCTGGTCAGCCGGAACCTGGTCAACATGGATCCGGAAAACATCGATTGGCAGCGGGAACTCAGTATCAGTTGCTGCCGGATGGGTGACGTCCTGTCCGAAATGGGTAACCTGACCGGCTCTCTCTCTGTCTATCAGGAAGCCCTGTCGATCAGCCGGATGTTGACCCGTCTCGACCCGGCCGACACCTGCTGGCAAAGAGATTTTTATCAGTGTCAGCGAAAAATTGGCGACGTACTGTGCGGCCTGGGCGAGCTGGCCGATGCCCAGGCGGCCTACATGAAATCTTTGGCGGCGAGCAAGCCTCTGGCTGAAGCCGATCCGAACAACCCGTCCTGGCAGAGGGACCTGAGTGCGATTTACAATCGAATCGCGGATGTTTACCGCTACCAGGGTGATCACGATGGCGCCCTGCAGGCCTACACGAACGCCCTGGCGGCGAGTAAAAGGCTGGCCGAAGCGGATCCGAGCCAGGTGGCTTATCAGCGTGATTACTCCTTCTGTCTCACCCGCCTGGCCGAGTACCATGAGCAACGGGGCGATGTCGCCGCGGCCTTGCGGATGGCACAGCAAAGCCTGTCTTTGGACGAACATCTGGCGGCCATGGACAGCCAGAACCCGACTTGGCAGCAGGATGTGTCCGTCAGCCGGGCCTTGGTGGCCAGACTGCGGGCACAGAGCCGTTCATCGATTGCGACCGTTCAGCCCTGACGACCGTGGAGGCGCGTGATCATGGAAATCGTTGATTTGCACGATCGGTTTCAGCCCGCCTATTTCTACTGCCTGGAAGAATGGTCTGAGGAAATGAAGGAATCGGGGGATTTGAAGCGGCGTTGGTTTGAAGAGATGAAAGGCAAGGGACTCAGAGTCAAACTGGCCATAGAGGATGACATGGCGCTGGGCATGATTCAGTACCTTCCGGTCGAACATTCTATCATCAGCGGCAAGAATCTTTATTTCATTAACTGCATCTGGGTTCATGGTCACAAATCGGGAGTTGGCAATCAGCAGAAAAGAGGTATCGGCTAGGCTTTGCTGAACGCCGCCGAGACCGATATCCGGACCTTGAACCGTCATGGTGTCGCCGCCTGGGGATTGGCTCTGCCATTCTGGATGAAGGCCTCCTGGTTCAGGAAACAAGGCTATAAGAGGGTGGATCGGGACGGGATGGCGGTGTTGATGTGGAAAGCGTTTCGTGACGATGCCGTACCGCCCTGCTGGATCAAAGAAAAGAAACGACCGGAGAAACAGCCTGGAGTGGTGACGGTGACTTCCTTTACCAACGGCTGGTGTCCGGCGCAGAATATCACCCATGAGAGGGCCAAGCGGGTTGCTCAGGAGTTTGCCGGTCAGGTGGTATTTCAGGAAATCAACACGTTATGTCCTCAGACCTTGTGTGAATGGGGGATTTCGGATGCCCTGTTCGTCGATGGCCGACCGATCCGAATCGGCCCGCCGCCTTCGATTGATAAAATCCGTTCGATTCTGGCAGGACAAGTTCGAAAAATCCCGTCATGAGGGATTCTATGTGACGGTTCCCATTCATTTTCACGGTTTTTTCTGTCGGAACTCAGCCAGCGAGCCCCGTAAGCTGTTGCGGGTGATTCTTCCAAAGATAGCGGCATAAAGTACAGGGAGAGGCGGAATCGGCGCAGAGATTGACGGGCAGGGCGATCTTCAACCGCTCGGCCAGTGCCAGCGGTCCCTGCTGACGTAACAGGGCGAAGATCAGCTGGTTAGGCTCCGTATCCAGGCTGAGCGCTCGGTTGTCGGCGCTGACAAACAGGCCGCAGCAGGCATAGCGGCGTTCATCCCAGGCCAGTACCAGGTCTTTTTCGGCCAGTTTGCACTTTGGCGGTCCGGCTGGCGCCGGCGGTCCGGGAGGACAGATACGGCAGTCTTCATCAGGCATGTGGGGCAGGTGGTGAATGAAGTGCGCTGCCGACAACTGCTCCGGGGCATGGCGGCGGAAAATCTCCAGCAGCTCGATTTTCAGCTCCTGGAGCCCGACAGGGGCGAACGGATCCGGCTGGCGGTACGTGAACCCCAGTTTGAAGCCGCCTTCGAGGATGGCCGTGCACAGTTCCTTGATTCGGGTGGGGCCGATCTGGTTGAAATGAGGTCCATCGATGCTGAGGCGCAGATTCAGTCCGGACCGGAATTTGGCCAGGGAATTCAGGATGGTGTCAGCGTCAAGCGGCCAGGCGCCGCCGGTCAGGATTTCCGAACGGAACCCGTTCTCCCGTGCCAGGTGCAAACCGTATACCAGCGAGTCCAGTTTCAGCAGAGGTTCACCGCCGCTCCAGATGATACCGGCGCGGATTCGTTGTCGGTTAGACGGACTGATCCAGCGCTCCAGGAAAGCGGGCGATATCGAGGCCCCGTCGTCCAGCTGCGGCTTGATGTTGCATTCCGGACAGGACAGAGTGCAGCTTCTGGTCAACAGAAAGATCAGGTTGCGGTATGAACCGGCTTTTGAATTCATTTGATCGGAATCTGAGTCTCTTCCTTGACAATGTCCAATATGAATTTGGTGTTGATTCTGCCGATATTGGGGATCTTGGCGATCTGCTCGGCGGAAATTTCCCGATAGGTTTTAATGTCTTTGGTGACCACCTTCATCAGGAAGTCCTGCTCGCCGGCGATGTGGTAGCATTCGAGCACGGATGTGATGTTCTTGATCGCTTCACGGACCATCTTGGAGGCCTGCGAGGAGTGGTCGAGCATGGATATTTCCACCCAGGCCTGAATGTTCTGATCGACTTTTTCCGGGTTGATCAGTGCGACCGTCTTGCGGATGATTCCCTCTTTCTTCAGCTTCTTCACCCGTTCCAGAGTCGTTGCCGGCGACAGGCCGATCTTGGAGGCCAATTCCGAATTCGTTATCGTGCCATTCTCCTGCAGGATGGATAGAATCTGTTTGTTGATGGCGTCTATTTTTTTCATGGTTTACCTCTTTTGCAAAGCCATATTATCATCACGGAAAAAATAAAGGAAGCAAAAATTATTCTGTTTTATGCATGATAAGCCAACAATTCTATGATCAAAAATTGTTTTTCCACCATCTTGACCCATTCGGGGTCGACAAGTTACAATGACCCAATGCAAAAGACGAGATTCAAATCTATATGTACCGGTACCCTCATCTTATCGCTTGCTTTCCTGCTAAACGCCTGTGCCAGCCGGATGACTTCCAGTACGGCCCAGACCGTTCCACAACCCTTTCCTGCCCAGGTAGCGAAAGCCGACGAAGTCAAGGTCGAGACCGACACTTCGATACCCGCCAGCGACGAGGACAAGGAAATCAGCGTTCAGGATATCGCCGGCAACGGCGACAGCGTTCCCACCCAGATCGAGCGGGTCAATGAATTGTACGAAGAGGCCGTCAAACGCTGGGATGAGGGGGATAGTGATGCGGCGTTGGCCGCCTTCGATTCCGCCTATGCCACTCTTGCTCAAATCAACGTGGACGTCGATTCACCCCGCGCCGAGGAGAAAAGCCAGTTACGGCTGATGATCGCCCAGCGGATACAGGAAATATATGCCTCGTTCGCCAGCATCGGCGGATCGTCGCAGTTTATCGCTCTGGATGAGAATCAACACGTTCAGGCCGAAATCCGTCGTTTCCAGACGGTGGAACGCAATTATTTTCTCGAATCCTACGCCCGTTCGGGTCAGTTTCGCGGCATGATGGTCAAAAAGCTTCGCGATGCGGGTTTGCCGGAAGAGCTGTCCTGGTTGCCGATGATCGAGAGCGGTTTCAAGATGCGTGCTTATTCGTCGGCCAGGGCTCTGGGCCTCTGGCAGTTCATCACCTCCACCGGACACCGCTATGGTCTGAAAAAGGATCGCTGGGTCGATGAACGGATGGATCCGGAAAAGGCCACCGACGCCGTGGTCCTCTATTTCAAGGAATTGCACAAGTATTTTGGCGACTGGACGACCGCCCTGGCCGCCTACAATTGCGGAGAGTTCCTCATTCAACGGCTCATCCGCAACCAGAAAATCAACTATTTCGATAATTTTTGGGACCTGTACGTCATGCTGCCGCGGGAAACGGCCCGTTTCGTGCCTCGCTTCATCGCCACCTTGATGATTGTCAAGGATCCGCAGAAATATCAGATGGATCTTCCCGAACCGCTGCCGTCGATCCAGTACGAAGTGGTTCGCAGCGAATTCCCCTTCAAACTGGAACAGCTGAGTCAGAGCATGTCGCTGCCATCCGAAACGCTGGCCGATCTCAACCCCGAGCTTCGCCACAAATCGACGCCCGACCACGCCTACGACTTGAAGGTTCCCGTGGGTTCGGCACAGAACGTCGAACTGGCTTTGGCCAAACTGACCAAGTGGGTGCCGACCGAAGTCGAGACCACGGTCCACCGAATTCGCAAGGGGGACACGATTTCCGCCCTGGCCAGAAAATACCGGACCAGCACTGAAGCCATTCTGCGTTTGAACAATCTGAAAAAAAGGCATACCTTGCGCATCGGACAGGCGATCCGCATTCCGGAAAAATGGGGCGCATCCAAGTCCGTGACCGCCGTCAAACCGGTTCCCGCTGCCCAGACGGGTGAGCAAAGCCTTCCGCAACCCTCGGGAACCGCCTCCTATGTCGTCAAACCCGGCGATACGCTTTTCGCCATCGCCCGGCAATTCCAGATGAGCGTGGATCAGCTCAAGAGTTTGAATCGGATCGAGTCCGGAACCCGCATTTATCCCGGACAGAAACTTTGGGTGATGACGGTAGGCGGGAACGGATGATTTTTTTTCGGTAGACAAAAGCCGGAATTCATAGCAATAAAGTGTAGCGAAAAAAGGAGAACGCCATGAGACTGGATGAAATACAGGCCGGTCTGCAGATACCCAATGCCTACCACTCCACCCAGACGGACCGGTTGGAAAAGACGCCGACCTTGGATGATCGGGAGCAGACAGTGAACGCCGAGTTGCTGCCGAGCGGGACCTTGCCGGCCATGGAACAGACCGACAAGGATGAAAATCGTCTGAATGCCGTCAGACGACCCGTCGATGCGGTTCAGAACGATCCGATTCAATCCCGCGACAACCTTTGGGAGCGTACCCCGGGAGCCATAGTCGACCTTCAAGCCTGATCCGAGAGGGGGACAATCCCCAAAAAACCCATAATCTGGTGGCTTATTTCTCTTGCTCTAGCTGGATAAAAAAGGTATCCTTCTGGACTGAGCCATCCGATGAGAGATCGTTCGTTATCATTGTTTCTGCCGGAAGTACAGGACTGGTTCGCCGAGTCCATGGGACAGGCCAGCGAGGTGCAGCGTCTGGCCTGGCCGAAAATTCAGTCCGGCGGCAACTGCCTGATCAGCGCACCGACCGGCAGCGGTAAGACTCTGGCCGCTTTCCTGTGGTTTATCGATCGGCTGCTGCGGCGTGGCGCTAACGGAGACAACACCGACCGGATCTTGTACGTTTCCCCGTTAAAAGCCCTCAACAGCGACATCGAAGTCAACCTGCAGGTTCCGTTAAGGGAATTGAAGGCGCGGATGCCCGCTTGGGACAGCCATATCACGGTGGCGGTACGCAGCGGCGATACCAGCAGTTCTGAACGCCGCCGTCAGGAAAGAGAACGGCCGGATATTTTCATCACCACACCGGAAAGTCTGGCGATTTTAATGGCGCGAGCGAGCTGGCCCGGTCTGCTGACCGGAATCGGCACCGTCATCGTCGATGAGATCCACAGCCTGGTCGACAACAAACGCGGTGTGATGCTGATGGCCCTGCTCGAGCTGCTCGAACAGCGCAACGGGCCTTGTCAACGGCTGGCCCTGTCGGCGACGGTCAGACCGCTGGAAACGGTGGCCTCCTGGTTTTCGGGTCGGTGCTGTCAGCCTGATGGCCATACCTTTCAGACCAGACCGATCGAAATCGTATCCGTTCCAAAAATGAAACGCTGCGAGATCGAGATCGACCGGCCCGACACCAGCCAAAAAGAGCAGTTTTCCAAACTCGGCCCATGGCTCCGAGAGAGGATGGACCGGCAACGGGCTGTGCTGATCTTTGCCAACAGCCGACGTCAGGTCGAGCGCACGGTTCGTCAGATCAACGAATGCGTCGACGATGGCACTGTCGTCGCGGCCCATCACGGATCTCTGGCCAAGGAAATCCGCCAGGACGTCGAAGAGGGCTTCAAGAACGGGCGGATCAAGGCTGTCGTGGCCACGCATTCCCTGGAGTTGGGTGTTGACATCGGTTCGGTGGATCAGGTCATCCTGCTCGGAACTCCGTTCAGCGTGGCCTCGACCTTGCAACGGATAGGACGCAGCGGACACCGGGTCGATTCGACCTCCAGAGGGCTTTTGGTGCCGCGCCACCGTCTGGATCATCTCTACGGCCTGGTCATGGCCGAAATGGCCCTCAACGGTGAGATAGAAACGGCTTGTCCGTCGGTGAAACCATTGGATGTGCTGGCGCAAGTCCTGTTGATCTATATGGCGGCTGGATTGGACCGGGCCGAACAAATGCTGACTTTGCTCCGCTGCGCCCACAGTTTCGCCGACCTGACGGAAGAGGAAATCCGTCAGACTCTCGATCTTTTGGCCGGCCGTCTTGACGGGCAGCGCAACCAGGCTCTGATCGCCCGCATCCATTACGACAGCTCAAACGGGATCTGCCAATTGCGTCCGCATGCCAGAATGCTGGTTTACCGCGCTTCCGGTGTGATTGCCGACCGGGGGTATTTCACCTTGCGCCAGATTGACGGCAATGTCAAGATCGGCGAGCTTGACGAGGAATTCGTCTGGGAACGCAATCCGGGCGATCTGTTTCCGTTTGCCAACCGTCTCTGGCGCTTCAGCCACCGGGACAACGTCAATGTCTGGGTAACCGCCCACCAGGGCGAAGGCGGCATTCTGCCCTTCTGGAGGGCTGAGGCCAACGATCTGGCCCCGTCTTTCTGCCAAAGACTGTTGACTTGTTTCGAGGCGGTTGAGTCCGGTCGGGAGGCGATCGACACCAATCAGGCCATGTTGCACTGTTCTCCCGTGGTACGGAACGAGCTACAGCGTTTGCTGGACGAACAGCGCCGCGCCTGGAACTGTTTGCCGGCACACGGGCGCATTATCGCCGAATACCATGTCCATGGGGGACAGAACGGTGCGGACGGCAATGAGCTGCTGCTGTTCACTTTCCGCGGAGGCCGCTTCAATCGCAGTCTGGCCCTGCTGCTCGAATGGCTGTATCAAAAAAAGTGTTCGGGTACCCTGAACTCTCTGACCAACAACGAAGGGATCATGTTCCGGGTGGCCAACGCCAGCTCCATCATACCTGAACTGCTGCGTGAACTGGATGCCTCAACTCTGCAAGCGGCATTTCACGATCTGTTGCCCAGCCGTTCGCAATCGGCGGCTCTGTTCCGGGAGCAGGCCCAGATCGCCTTGATCATTCCCCGTTCCTGGGCCGGCCAGCGCGGTCCGCTGTGGTGGCGCCGGGAACGTTCGGCCCGCCTGATGGAGGAGCTGGGCAAGGCAGAGCGCTGCATTCTCTTGGAGGGCTGCTGGCGGGAAAGCATGGCGCGGCATTACGAACTGCCGGCGCTGCGGGATTGGATCGGCCTCTTGCGCGCCGGCCGGATTGAACAGAGAATGACCAGATTGGACAAACCTTCGCCGATGGCCGCCGATCTGATCTGGCAGCATGAAAACGAGATGATGTACAAGGCGGAAGCCGCCGCACCCAAGATCAAACCGTCCTGGCTTCTTTTACAGCAGACCGCCGGAATGGACAGAGTGCCGATCAGTGCGGAATTGGCCGAGCAATACCTGCAGGAAAAATGGCGGCTCCGGCGGGGTATGGAACCGGACAGTCCGCAGGAGTTGCGGCTCTGGCTCGAAGAACGGCGCTTCGTGCCCATCGCCATCTGGGAGCGTATGGAAACTGCGCTTTGCGCCACGCATAGAGAAGCTTGGGACGGATTCACGCGGCAGGCCTTTGCGCTCTACTCCGCCAAGCATGAGCTGATCGGGTTCTGTGACAGCCAGCGTACCGTCTCGCTTCTGGAGTCGGCCGTCCGGGCCGAGCCAGATCCAGCCAGCACTCAGTTCCTGCTGGATTGGTTGCGCTTTTTTCCCGGATTGAGTCGGGAAGGTCTGGCCCAATACTGGGCCTGGCCACAGGCTGCGGTCCAGCAGCTGCTGAATTCACTGCCCGCTGATCAGGTCAGCTTCTGGGACGATGGTCATTTCGCCTTGAATCGGGTCATCGATCAGCTATGGCAGAGAACCAGAACCGCAAGGCGTCAGGGACTGGATACCGTCGACGCACCCGGATTGGCCCGTTTTCTGGCAAGCTGGATGAAACGGGGTACTGCTGGGTTGACTGTTGATGAACGGCTGGCCGAGCTGCTGTTTCGCTTTATTCTCTTGCCCCTGCCGGCACCGGTATGGTTCGGTTCCATGCTGGATGGGCTGTGTCCCGACTGGAACCGGCAGGTCTTGCAGGATGTCATGAGCCGCTATGGTGTTTTCATCAGCGCTGACAACCAGCAAAGGATCTCGTTCACCCTGGCCGATGATTTTTTCACTCCCGCATTCGATTCAGGCCAGTTGCTGGAACCACTGCAACAGGAATTCGCCAGACTGATCGATAACAGCATCGGCGAACTCAGCAGCGGCGATTTGTTGCAGCAGGGATTGACCGGCTCGCACAGCGAGGTTTTGTCCGGATTGCGGAAATTGTTTTTCAGCGGCCGGATCGTCTGTTCGCAGCTCGACGGTGTGGAAACGCTGCTGGCCGCCGATGGTCAACAAAGCTCGGGAAATGGTCCTCTGGCGGCCAGAAACCGTTTCGGTGCCAAACGTTTGCGACTGCATCCGTTCGGACCGATATCCCGTGGCTGGCGGAAAGCCGCTGCCACTGTGCCCCAGGTTCTCAGTCCACTGGAAAGGCAGGAAGCCGTAAAAGAGTGGTTGCGCCTTCTGCTGGAGCGATACGGTCTTTTTTTTCCGGAACTGCTGCAGCATGAATCAGCGCCGGCGCCATGGCCGGAACTGCGCACCGCTCTCGCCCAGATGGAATGGGCGGGCGAGCTGATTTCCGGTCACTTCGTGCGCGGAGCCCGTTACCCGCAGTACCTGACCGTGCCGGCCCTGGATCTGTTTTCGTCTCGCGAATCTTCAGGCTGGCAGCTGATGCACAGTGCGGAACCTTCCTCGCTGTGCGGTTACCAGTATGGTCTCTTTCGGCACAGTTTCCCGTTTTCGCGCCATTTCGGCTGGCTGGTCTGCGAAAACGGCCGCTGGGGGTTGGCCATTGGCAACCGGGGCAGAAAGATCCGTTTCAACCCGCACTGGCAAACCGAACAGCTTGCCATCGCTCTGGATATGGGCAAGCAGTGGCTGGGAAAGGGACGCCGTTTCGGTCCGGTCGGCCAATGGATCGTCGATGAAGTCCAAGCCGATGGAATCGAGCCGGCAAAAATGACCGCCTTGCTGAAAGAAGCCGGCTTTTGCCAGGAAATGAATCAGTGGGTACTATGATGGACAACGCCAAGCCCAATCGGGTCATCCAATCCTTCTATGAACGTATCCATGGCAATTATGACCGGGTGAACCGCTGGATCACGCTGGGATTGGATGGTCATTGGCGGAAGCGTCTGGTTCTGGAGAGCCGACGGCTCGTACGGCCCGCCGATCGAGTCGTCGACCTGTGTACGGGTACCGGAAAGACGGCGCAAAGCCTGCGTACTGTCTGCAATCAGGGCGTCTGCCAGGTCATTGGTGTCGATTTTTCGCTGGATATGCTCAGCCAGGGACGTTTGGAGGCGATGTCCGATAACGATGCCGATTCCGTTGCGGCTGACGCCCGCCTCCTGCCTTTTGCAGACAATTCCATCCAGGCGGTCACCATTTCATTTGCCACCCGTAACCTGGATGCCCGGGCCGGGGATCTCGAACAGGCGATGAGCGAGGTTTTGCGGATTTTGGCGCCCGGGGGCTGGCTTTTGCAGCTGGAAACCTCCCAGCCGGCGAACCGCTTCGTCCGTTGGCTTTTCCACCGTTTCGTCAAGCTGTGGGTGCCCTGGGTAGTCAGGCTGATGAGGGAGGATCGGACCAGCTACGCGTACCTGTCCAGTTCGATGCGGAGCTTTGCCTCCCCGGCCGAGCAGGTTCGCCGGCTGCAGGCGGTCGGCTTCGTGGTGACGGCATGCAAACCGTTCTGCATGGGGGCCACCTGTCTGCTGGTGGCTCAAAAAACCGCTGCGAGGCAGTGATCAATCCAGTTTCAGCCAGCGGAACCAGATGGGGTGTTCGCGACGGTACCAGCTGAGAATTTCCTTGAGTTTAACCTGCAGTGGTGCCGGAACGACCTCTTCGGGTATGCGGTCCAGGTGCAGGATAATGGTGTTGTCCACAAATTCGAGCGCTTCCGAGCAGATCGTTTGCAGTTCGTTGCGGATACGACCGGAATCGGATATTTTGACCGGTCTGTCCTGGTAGTTTTCGCCAGCCATGAAACGGTTGAGCAGGGGATTGAAAACCAGCTTGCTGATCAGTTCGTTTTCCTTGAACTGGAAGGTGAAGGTGATGAACTTGACCCCTTTCAGCGAAGCCAGTCGGACGGTGACCCGGTAGCGGTTGTCGCCCAGGGATTCGACGCCCGGATTTCCCGAATAGGGATCGGGTCCCATGAAGCCGCAGACGCTCAGCGCATCCCAGACTTTTTCCGGGAAGAAATCATCCGCGGTCAGGAAGGGCTTGTGCAGGGGGATATCGGCGTCCAGCCCCTGGCGGATCATGGCTTGCATCTTGTCGATCATGGCTTGATCCGGGGTGGATTTGATCACTTGGGCCAGCCGCTCGGAAAAATCGGATGCGTCCGGATCCAGCCCCATGATCTCCCGCTCCTGGTTGTAGGGAAGGTCGAAGGTGGAGGTGAAAATGGATAAAAATATGTTCAGGTTCAGCAACGGGGCCAAAGTGGCTGCCTGAACCGCTTCAGCCGAGGCGGCGTAGCCGTCGCAGATGAAGACGTGCCGTTCACCGGCCTCGTCGAGCCAGTCGCCAACGGAGTATGTCGGCGCATAGGTTCCCGATTCGTTGAAGCATTTGCCCCCCGACGGCAAGGCCCAGCCGTCCTCGACGATATGGGCGCCCAAAGTCTGCCATTCCTGCCAGAGCCCGCCGATGCGATGGCTGCGGCTGGGGCCGCCCAGGGTCCAGACATGGATGTTTTTCCGTTTGATGCCGGGGTAGGTGCTCTCGATGGCTTGGACGATGAGTTTCCGCGGCGTTTTGAAACTGATGAGTATGGAACGGGAAAAGGCCGATTCGACAACCGGATGGGGCAGGGTGAGACTGCCGACGTAGCCCTCGTAGGGCTTGGTGATGCGCAGCGGCTGATTGTAGATGTGCAGAACGGTCATCGGGCCGCTGTCGGCGCCTTTCGAAAAACGCGAGGTATTTTCCAGGGTGTCGATGGCGGTCCCCCAGACCGTGATGCCGGCCTGTTTGATCTCCTGATAGAACTTGGTCCAATTGTATTTGGGATCGTTGAGCAGGCGGTGGATGCGATGGTCCAGCCAATGGGCGACTTCCGGGCGGGCATAGATGCGGCCGAAACCCAATTGGGGGTTGGAACCCATCTCCGGAGTTTCGCCGGCCTTGGGCATCAGGCCTTCACCCAGGCAGACCATAATGGCGTGGTTTTCCGGTAACAGCCGGGAAGCGTACCACAGCGATTCGCTCATGGCGTAGGCCGAGATGGCGTCGGCTTCCTTTTTGGCCTGGTTGAGCTCCTGTTTGGCGGCGCCTTTTCCCTTCCCGAAACCGCCGAAAATCTGGGTGCCCAGTGCGGTGATGGCGCCGGTGATGGCGAACAGCCGCTCCATCCGCCCATCCATGAAAGAGAGATCGCGGACGAATTCGTCGCTTTTTTCACCCATCTGCCATTTGATGTCGATATCTTCCAGCCACAGGTGGAAACGGCTCAGGATGGGGCGGGTATCGAAGGCCCACTGGGCGATCAGATTTTCCTGGTATTGACTTCTCTTGCCTTTTTTTGCGGCCACCATGTTCACCTCGCTCGGCTTACTTATCCGAAATAGGTATTGTTGTCAAAAAGGCGGAGGATGTCAAGCCGTTCGCCGCCTTCACTGTATAATCTGTTCATACTGTGCTGGGTCGATCAGACCCTTGCGCAGCAGCCGAGCGGCGATCCATTTCATGCGCCAGAGCAGGTATTTGGAGCTGGAGCGCGGCGAGACACGCAGGGGTTTGGGTATGACGGATACCAGGCGGATCATTTCCTGAGCTGTCAGCTTGGAGACGCTCTTCCCGAAAAAATGCCCGCTGGCGGCCTCCACCCCGAATATTCCGTTACCCAATTCGATCAGGTTCAGATAACATTCCAGGATCCTTTTTTTACTCAGGCAGCTTTCCAGCTTGATGGTCAGAACCAGTTCCTTCAGTTTTCTAGTCCATGACCTGGCCGGGGACAGGTAGAGATTTTTGGCCAACTGCTGACTGATGGTACTGGCTCCGCGTACGGCTTTATTGCCTTTTCTGCCGGCGATGGCCCGACGCAATTCATGCCAGTCGATACCGTGATGATCGAAGAAACGTTCGTCTTCGGAACTCAGAACGGCCTCGACGAGCAGTTTGGGGATTGCCGACAGAGGCACCCAGGCATGATGAATGACCAGGGTCTGCTTGCGCTCGGCTGCTTCTTTCTTTCTAAGTTCCATGAAAGCCGAGCTGCGGGGATTGGCGTCTTTGAGCTCGCAGACTCGGGGTGTGAAGAGAAACAAGCCCAGAATCGCAGCGGCCAGCGCCAGCGTCAGGCAGCCGAAAACCAGCAGGATTTTTTTGCACAAACTTTTTTTCTTGACTGCCATGCTTCAAAAAGACAAGTCTTCGTAACGGGGTTCGTCGCTCATGATCACCGTGTTGAGATCTCTCAGCTGTGCCCCCAGAAACAGGCGCAGATTCTTGAGCAGGTTGTAGAACTCGTCGCTGGAACGGCTCATCAGTTCGAATTCGAAATCGTTGGTGCCCAGAGTTTTGAGCAGGGAGATGACGCTGGCTTGTTCCTTCAGGTAATTGGACAGTGTCTCCAGGTAAGCCGACGAGGTGTCGTTGAGACGGAGCAGGACCTTGCGGTAGACGAAGCCGAGCTGCTGGTGATCCAGCTTGACGGTATAGCCGATGACCACCTTGAGGTCATGCAGACGTTTGAGGCGGGTGCGGATTTTTTGTGGAGAAACCTGCAGCTCCCGGGACAGTTCGCTGATACCGCTGCGGCCGGTCCGGTTGAGATGGGTCAGCAGCTTCTTGTCCAGATCGTCGAGATCGCTGCACTCGAAGCAGGCGCCGAATATCCAGGAATCGCTTTTGATCGGGTTTGGCGGGGCGAGGTAGTAACTGGGCAGGTATTCGATCCGGGTGGCGACGGAAAAATGTTTTTCCAGGATGATGGCGCCAAAGCGGCTGACGACCTCGTCGTACACCTTCTCGAATGCGATGATGTTGTCGGCCCAGACGACGAAAAGGATGTCGAAGTCTCCGTCGAGGTAGACAACCCAGGCGATCTGCGGATGCTCGAGAAGAAAAGTCTTGAAGGACTTTTCCGCCTCCTGGTTGATGTTCTGCAATTTGAGGAATACACGGAAATGAGTCTTGCCCAGGCGGTAAATATTGGTGATGGCGTAAACCCGCTTGATAATGCCGTCTTTTTTCAGACGGTTCAGGCGGTAGGCGACCGATTGTTTGCTCATATCGACTTTCTGGGCCAGTTCTGTCAGTCCGATACGACCGTCCAGGCTCATTTCGAAGAGCAGCTGCTTGTCAATCTCGTCCAGTTCAAACATCAAGAATTGTCCTGAATAATCGGCGCTGAATTTTACAATAACTGCATTATTTCACGATAGGCACGCAATAGTCAATTGTTTACCCGGAAAATTCTGTCAATTTGCTTCCTTTGTCCTGAAGGTGCGGGTGGAGTATAATTGTCTCAATGACCACCGGCGATGAAATTGGTCCGCTGGCCTTGCTGCGCGAGCTGTTCACCAGCCATAAACGTGTCATTGTCTGGTCGCCCGTTTCACCGGATCCGGATTTTCTCGCCGCAGCCCAGGCGCTTCTGCATATCGGCGCGCATTTCGGCTCCCGGGTGAAGATTCGGGGTGACAAACCTCTGTCGCTGCAGGTCAACCGGCGCATGGTTCGGGATTTTTCGATTCCCTATCGGATCATCGCCTCCAGGGATTGTTCTGGTGTCGATGGCGTCATCGTTCTGGATTACGCCCGTCCGATTCCTCCGGCGCTCGCACCTTCGCTGCCGGTGCTTCTGCACATCGACCACCACCAGCCGGCGGATGAGTTCAAGGACCTGGGCAGGCAGATCGTGGATATGGACATCGGCGCCGTCAGTACCCTGATCAGCGAATGGCTGATCGCCAGCGGGCAGGACTGGTGCCTGACGATTTTGAAGAAATGTGCGACCGCCCTGTACTATGCGATTCATGCCGATACGGATGGATTGATCCACGCTTTTGTCCGCGATCAGGCGGTGGCGGATTACCTCGGACCCCTGTGCAGCGCGAACTGGCTGAACCGGCACCTGCGCGTCCATTTGAACGCCCAACAGCAGGAACGCCTGGAAAAAGGCCTGGCCGCTGCGGTGGAGAAAGACGGGGTGCTGCTGTGCGGTCTGGGCCTGCTGGCGCACACCGAACGGGATCTGATCGCCGTATCCTCGGACATGCTGATCCAACGAAAAGGAATATCTCTGGCGGCCGTTTACGCCCTGATCCGCAGCCCGGATCATCTGACCCTCGATGTCTCCCTGCGCTCGCGATCCAAAAAAATCGATCTTCACGACCTGGTCCGGCGCATCACTCAGGACGGGGGAGCACGGCATTACAAAGGTGCCTATCAGATCAACATGGACTATTTTATGCCCCTGGCGGAGACTGCCGAGCTGTGGAGGTCGGTCGAAAGCTGCACCTGGCTACAGATTCATGCGGCACTGCATTCCGACAGCGGCCGGACGACCCGCTACACAGCCGCCAGATGGCTCAGACGAATGCGACGATTCTTTAACGGGTAATTCTTTAGTATCGGGTGGAGGTTCCTCAGCAGCCTTGCGTTTTGTTTTATTGCTGCTTGGCTGACAATTTGCAACGGATCAGGTCGTCGTGATCCAGTTTGAGCAGATCGGCGATCTTGTGCATCAGATGGTCCTCATGGCCGTCGAGGCGGGCGTCTGAAAAGACGATCCGCCACAGGTTGATCAGCAATTCCATTTTCTGGCTGGAATTCAGCTGCGCATTGAGTAAGCTGACCGGTTCCCAGAGGTCGGTCTGATCGTTCAGAAGCTGGCGGGCTTCGTCCAGAAGCGTGCCCACATCCGCCTGGTTCAACGAAAACTGCCGGGTCAGAAACTGGCGGATCAACTCGAGTTCCGGCTCGGACAGATCGTGGTCGCTGCCGGCGATGTCGATCATCAGCAATGCCGTATTGAGTTCCAGCGGCGAGAAATCGCTGCTTTGGTCTGATTCCGGCTTTCTGCGCTCATGGTTCAGGATGAAGGAAATCACTTTTTCGAGCATACCCAATCATACCGAACCCGCAAAGATTTGACAATATCGCCGATTCATTTCCGGGGGTTGACGAACCCCGACTTGACTTTTCAAAAGATAACATGCAAATTGTTTGTACGATAAGGGCAGGGTCGACTGACTATGAAAAGGATCAAAGACCTGGAAAAATTCAGACGCCCCCGGGAGAAAATGCTGGAAAAGGGGGCGGCGGCGCTGTCGGACCAGGAGCTGCTGGCCGTGGTGCTGGGGAGCGGCAACGGCAATCATGATGTCGGATACCTGGCGGAACGGGTTCTCGAACAGATCCAGGAAAAGAACGGTAGCATCGGCATGGCCGACTTGGTCGGGGTACCCGGTCTTGGTCAGGCTAAATCCAGTCAGGTTCTGGCGCTCCTCGAATACGGTCGGAGATGCGCCCAGCCCATAAGCAGCAAAATATCCCGTCCACAGGACGTTTTCGTATTGCTGGGGGCTTATCGGAACCGCAAGCAGGAACATTTTATCGTGCTGACTCTGGACGGGGCCAATCAGCTGATCGAAAAACGGGTCATATTCATCGGTACCCTGAACGCATCCATGGTGCATCCCAGAGAGGTCTTTGCCGAGGCCATCGCCGATCGGGCGGCCTCGATCATTTTGGCCCACAATCATCCGTCAGGCCAGCTGAGTCCGAGCGTCGAGGACATGTCCGTTACCGAGCGCCTGTGTCGGGCCGGGGAGCTGCTGGGTATCGATATTCTGGACCACGTCATTTTTTCGGCTGGCGGATTTCTGAGTATGAAGGAAACTCATCCGGCTGCATTCGGCAAGATGGCTTAGGAAGACCGGCTCTCCTGATCTGGCGCCGGGTCGATTTTCAGCTCGAGCGGAGCGATCCGCTCGCCCCAATAGACTGTTGTATGAGGAAATGGGATCTCGATACGATTCCGGTCGAAAGCGTATTTCAAGCGTTTGCGGTACTCGCGGCCGATGGTCCATTGCTGGCTGGGTCGGGTCTTGATTCTGGCCTTGATGATCATGGAGCTGCCGGCGAACTGGTCCAGGCCCATGATTTCGATGGGTTCCAGAATATTCTCCCTGAAAAGCGGATCGGTGGCGATATCTTCACCGACTTCCCGCATCACCTGCATAACGCGGTTGATGTCTTCTTTGTAGGCCACACCGATTTCCAGGGCGATGGCCGACCATTCTTTGGTCATATTGGAGAGGGTGTCGATTTTGCCGTTCTGGAAGATGTGCACCACTCCGGAAAGATCACGCAGGCTGATGGTACGAAGCCCGATTTTTTCCACCAGTCCCGAGGTGCCGTTGATGATTGCCACGTCGCCGGACCGGATCTGATTCTCCAGGATGATGAAGAAACCCGAGATGAAATCTCTGACCAATTCCTGAGCGCCGAAACCGATGGCCAGGCCCAGTATGCCGGCGCCGGCCAGCAGGGGGGCAATGTCGATACCGATCTTCTGCATGATGATCATGATGAAGATGGTCCACAGGATGATGCGCAAGGCGCTGTGCAGAATGCCGACCAGGGTGTTGACCCGTTTGGAGGCTTCTTCCGGGTCCTGATTGTCGTTGCGTTCGGCGACGAAAACCAGGATTTTCTTCAGACGGTTCAGGCTGAAGGCGAGAAATTTGAGCGCCAGAAAGAAAAAAAGCAGCGCCAAAAGCAATCCCGGAAATTCCGATATCAACCATTTGCGGCTGCTGTCGATCAGCGCCTTCCAGAAATCCGAATCAAAAAATCCGCTCATGAGCACCTTATAACAAAGGCTGTCGAAAAAATCCAGCACATATGCCGTTTTGCGAAAGCTGCGCTTTGCGGTATACTGGGCAGCGGTTTCATGGTGAAAAATGGCCCTGATATCTCTGCAGAATATCCGTATCGGCTTCGCCCATCCTTTGCTGGACGATATCTCCATCAACATCGAATCGGGAGAGCATATCTGCCTGCTGGGCCGAAACGGCTGCGGCAAAACGACGCTGATGAAAATGATCGCCGGCGAAATTCAACCGGACAGCGGCCTGATCAGCCTGCGCCAGGGAGCCCGTATCGCCTATCTGACGCAGGATATTCCGCAGACCATTCAGGAAACGGTTCGGGAACTTCTGAACGGGGCGCTTGGACGGCAGGAGACCGTTTTGGAAGATTATGTCGTGGAGCGAATGATCCGCGAACTCAAGTTGCCGGGAGAGGAATTGTTTTCCAGCCTTTCCAGCGGTCAGAAACGCCGTGCCTTGCTGGCCCGGGTTCTGCTGGCTCAACCCGATCTGCTGATGCTGGACGAGCCGACCAATCACCTCGATATCGAATCCATCGCCTGGCTGGACGGTTTTTTGCACGATTACCCCAAAGCGGTGTTGCTGGTGACACATGACCGGCAACTGGTGCGCCGTGTAGCCGGGCGGATCATCGAAATCGACCTGGGAAGACTGTTCGACTGGAATTGCGATTACGAAACCTTTCTGATCCGCAAGGAACAGGCGCTGACGGCCGAGGACGAGCAGAACCGGCGTTTCGACAAGAAGTTGTCTCAGGAGGAAGCCTGGATACGTCAGGGCATCAAGGCCAGGCGAACGCGAAACGAAGGCCGTGTCAGGGCGCTGGAAGCGATGCGTGAGAAGAGACGGCGGCGCAGGCCGGCGCCGGGACAGGTCAACATGGTGCTTCAGGAGGCCGGCCGATCCGGTGAACTGGTCTTGCAGGCGGAACGGCTGAATTATCAATACGGAGAGAACAAGCTCATCGTCGATTTCTCCACAACCGTCATGCGTCGAGACCGAATCGGTATCATCGGAGCCAACGGCTGCGGAAAAAGCACTTTGATCCGCCTGCTGCTCGGAGAAATCCAGCCCCTCAGCGGCCAGCTGACCCACGGCAGCTCGCTGTCCATCATCTATTACGACCAGCAGCGGCAGCAGCTGGATGAAGACAAAACGGTGTGGGAAAACATCGCCGGCGGCAACGACCATATCCGGATCAACGGAACTACCCAGCATGTCGTCGGCTATCTGCAACGTTTCCTGTTCAGTCCGGAACGGATGCGGGTACCGGTCGGAGTACTGTCCGGCGGTGAACGGGGACGCCTGCTTTTGGCCCGTCTGTTCACCCAACCCTGCAATCTGCTGGTTATGGACGAACCGACCAACGATCTGGACCTGGAAACCCTGGAACTGCTGGAAGAACTGCTGCTCGAATTCAAGGGCACACTGCTGGTCATCAGCCATGACCGCGCCTTTCTCAACAACGTGGTGACCTCCACCCTGGTCTTCGAAGGGGATGGCAGGATCAACGAGTACATCGGCGGTTACGACGATTGGTTGCGACAACGGCCGACTATGCCGCCGGCGATGGCCGTCGAAAAAACGCCAGCGCTCAGACGGGTCAGACAGGCCAGCAAGCTGAGCAACCGGGAAGAGAGACTGTTGTCGGACTTGCCCGAGCAGATCGAGGCGCTGGAGCAGAAAAAAGCCTTGTTGCTCGAAGCGATGTCGCAGAGCGATTTTTACCGCAAAGAACCCGGTGAGGTGCTGCAGGCCAATAGCAGTCTGCAGAACCTGCAATTCGAGATTGCGGCCGCCTATGCCTGCTGGCAGGAACTGGAAGATAAACGTTCGGCCCTGCAGGCGCAAAAAGTTGAAAAAAACGGCAGCTGATGCCAATACCTATCCGAGTGGTTTGCTGGTCCGTTGGGACGGCAAAAGCGGAGGGAAAATGGCACAAACCAGAGCTGGTGAAAGATGGGGCTGGATTCTGGGCTGGCTGGGCAGCTTTTTGTGGATGCCGATTCTGGGAACGGTCATCCTGATTCAGCGGGGGGTGAGCTGGCAGGTTTACTGCACTTTCGCCTGCAGCCTGGCTGCTTTGGCGGCCGTTTTTTATTTCGCCCCCTGGCGTCATCCAGCAGTTCGCATGTGGAAACTGATGCTGCCCATGTATCTGCTGCTGTTCAGCGGTGCCGGCTGTCTGCTGCTGGTTTATGAAGAAGTCGGCAACCGACAGCTGCTGGCTATGCTGCCCGGGGTGATTCCCATCCTGATGCCGCTTCTTTTCATCGGCAGAAAAAGTTGGCTGGATCAGGAACCCCATACCGATGACTGAAAGGCGGCACTGAACTTCCGCGTCAGGGCGAGTCGTTTTTTTTTAGGCACAATTCGAAGAGCGGTTTTTTTTGGTTTCGGAAGAGGTTTTCGAAATCTGTCGGGTACAAGCCGGGCTGCAAAGGGCTGGGTGGAGAGGGCTGCGTCGACAAAGGGTATCGGCTCAGTGTCCCTTGAATCTGTTGCAGGTATTGCACATGATCCGTCTTGATCCATAGAAAACCACCGCCGGAAAGGCGGCTCAGCAGCAAATCGCTGACGTAGGGCGAAAACATGCGCCGTTCCTGAAAACGTTCTTTCGGCCAAGGGTCCGGGTAAAAAATGCAGATACCCTGCAGGCAGTGTCGGGGAAGAATCTCCAGACAGTCGATGGCGTCGATGATGGCGACTTCAGCCTGTTGCCCGATGCCGGCCTTGTTGAGCTTTCTACGGCTGAGCACGACCCGTTTGTATTTGATGTCGATGCCCAGAAAACGGCAATGAGGATTCTGTTGCGCCAATGCCGTCAGGGTCGTTCCCTTGTAGCAGCCCACTTCCAGAATGAGCGGTACGGCGGGGGACAACGGCTGCAGGCGGGAATGCAGCAGGTCGGCGGCTGTCAGGATCTGATCGCCCATCGACAAAGCCTGGTCGATGTAGGGGTTTTCGTAGCTGTCAGCGTCTTCTTCGCCCTGACGGATGCGGATGAGCAAATCCCCGGGTTTGTAATAGGACCAGTTTTTGCGGTTATTCATGATCGGCCGAAACGCCATATTACCTTTTTTTCGCGGATCCGGCAAACCTTGATCGATTTAAACGATGACCAGCTGATCCTTTTCCGAGTCATACTTGACTGTGGCTTTGAAGTATTCCTGGGATGTGGTCATCTCAAAACGGCCGATTTTCAAATGAACCCGTGAAAAGAGGCTTTCCTTGACGACGATTTTGGCCGAATAATCGTACATCTGCTCTTCGATACCCTTCATCTCCATATGGATACGGCGGATTTCATCTTTCAGGCTGTCCCAATGGTTCAGGTCGGCCTCGATCTGCGGCGACAGCCGTTGGCCAAAATTGCGATTCTCCAGTGTCGAGCGGCCGTAGCGTTTCTCGATGATTCTGGCTTCATCGAGTTTCTGGTCCAGGCTGGCCTTCATCTGGTTGTACAGCTGCTCTTTTTCCGGAAAGATTCCGGTGGTCAGGGATGTGGCTGTGTCAAAGCGGGAACCGGCATTGCATAAAATCATGCCGCGGCTGGCCTTGATGAGCGAACCAACCACCCGGGATTTGCTCATGGGTACACTGAGTGTGCCATCGCATTGGACCGAGGAACCGATGATACCGTTTTTAATGGTAATGTTTCCTTTGGCGTGCAGCGTGGCGTTCTCGACGAAAGTGCAGCTGATGTCGCCGCGGGCGGTGGCTTCCCCTTTGTTTTTGCCGATAATGCCGGATCTGACGTCGATGCTCTGGTTGGATTGCAGCTTGCAGGCGACCGCGGATCCGAATATGGTGATTTTGCCCTCGGCTTCCACGATGAAATCGGGAAGAACGTCGCGGTTGATTTTGACATCGCCGTTGAAGCGGATGTTGCCGATGTTGAAATCGACGTCTTCGGCGATTTCCAGTATGGGCATTACCGACAGGGTATTGTGCTCGAATTTGAGAACGCCGTCGGCATCCGCATAGTAATTTTTCACTTGTTCCAGCTCTTCAACGCGAACGCTGACGCCGGCGGTCAGCGGTATGTCTTCCATTTTCGGGTATTGGGTGACCTTGCCGGTTACGGTTACGCCGTTGACGGTCGGTTTCAAATTCTTTTTTGATGCCAACAGTTGTCCTTTGGTGACGTTGACGATCGACTTGATCTCACGGTAATCGATATGACCGTGCTCGTCCTCGGCAGGTTTACTGGAGAATTCGAAAAAATAGTTGATTATCGGTTTTTCTCCGGCAAAAGGCAGGGTGCCTTCGGCAAACTGGACGTTCTGAGGGCTTTCTCCGTTCTGGACTGCGATGGCGAACTGTTCGAGAATATCTTCCTTGATACCGCTGACGATTCCTTTTGAACGACAAAATATCTTGAGCAGTCGGCCGTTGATCTCTTTTTCGGGCGGATGTCCGGGCACAGCGGAAATGGTGGCGGATAGTTCGTCAGGGGCGATATTAATGACAAAATCCTGCTCGTCCAGTATCATGATCCTATTATAGTTGCGAAAATATCAATTTTCAAACAACGCAGCGATTTGCATGTGGGAAATCGTGCAGATTATTCGATCGTGATCTTGTATCGGGCTATTTTTCGACGTAAGGTCGAATAATCGATGCCCAGCATCCGGGCGGCGCCGTTTTTAAGTCCTTTGCTTCTCTTGACGGCTTCCCGGATGGCCCAGATTTCAAGGTTCTGAAGATTCAGGTCCTCATCGGAGGCCGGCATTTCCGGTAAACGGGCAGCGAGGGAACGGTTGCTCTCCGCTGGCGGGATGAAACTGGCTTCACCGGGCAGGTCGGCCGGCAATAAAATGGATCCGGAATGGTTGAGCAGAGACTGGCGCAGCGTGTTCTTCAGTTGCCGCACGTTACCGGGCCAGGGCTGGCGGGCCAGGTATTCGATCGTTTGCGGTGGAATGGCGGGGATCGGCCGGTTCAGTTCCTTGCAGATTTCCTCGACAAAGGTTTTGCACAATTTGGGCAATTCGTCCTGACGTTCCCGGAGCGGGGGGATTTCGATGGTGAAATCGTTCAGCCGGAAAAACAGATCCTTGCGAAAACTGCCGTTGGCCGTTGCTTCGGCAAGCCGAATGTTGGATGCGGCGATGATGCGCACATCCACAGCGATGGTCTGCGTGCTTCCCAAAGGGGTGAGCCGCTTTTCCTCGACCACGCGCAGGAATCTTTTCTGAACGAAAGGACTCATGTTTTCGAGCTCGTCGATGAACAGGGAGCCTTTATGGGCTTTGACGAAGAAACCGGGTTGGGTGTTGTGGGCCCCGGTGAACGCGCCTTTTACATGGCCGAAAAGTTCTCGCTCGATCAAGGTTTCGGGAATTGTGCCGACATCGACGGTGACGAACGGATTCTGACAGCGCTGACTGAGTTGATGGATGGTCGAGGCGACCAGTGTTTTACCGACACCCGTCTCTCCCTGTATGATGACCGAAAAGCTGGTCTGTGAAACCCGGACGATTTCATCGACAATGCGACTGATTTGAACACCGCTTCCGAAACGTTCCTCCAGGCTCTGCTTGAGATTGCGGTTGAGGTTGCTGAGCTGCTGTTGCTGGAAGCGGGGCAGAAGGCATCGATGGATTGCGTTGAGCAGAAGATCGCCATCGATCGGTTTCTGAACAAACTTGTCGATGTTCAGTTCGAGCGCCCGGAGCAATATCGGCACATCGGTGAATGCCGTACACAGAATGATCGGCGTGTCGATGTTCTTGGCCCGAACCCGCTGCGCCAGTTCGAGACCGTCCATCCTGGGCATCTTGATGTCGGTGATCAGCAGGTCGACGTTGTGATCGTTGAGAATCTCAAGTGCTTCTTCACCGTTTTCAGCCAGGAGGGTGTCGGGAAAATACCAGAAAAGGTACTGATGAATGGCGTCACGCAGGAAAGGGTCGTCTTCGACGTACAACAGACGGGCGTTTTTAAACGGGGCCAACAGGTCTTTGAATTCCTTTTTTTTCAGCATACCCGATCATTTTAATGGCAGCTCGATGAAAAATTCAAGAGCGTCTTCGTCGATCTTTTTAAAATCGAACTTTCCCTGCATGTGATCCGTTACCAGTTTTCTGCACATTTCCAGGGTGATGTTCCGATGGTCGTCGTGCTGGGGATCTTTGGCTGCAAGCGGTAACAACAGGCGGATCAGGACATGATCGGCGCGTTTTTGGGCATCGAGGACAATTTCCTTGACCGGTATCATGGTATCGGGAACGGATGGACTGGTCAGGCCGAGAAGCGAAATCATCACCTGCTTGAATGCATTGGTATGACCGCGCCATACCTGCCTGTGCAGGCTGGGGGGCAAGGTTACGCGGATGGGGCTGTCCGGAAAAGATCTGGAAAAAATGAAGATGGAGTCCTGAAGCAGCGAGGCCATGGTTATAGGGACGCTTTCGCTCTTTGACGCCGCGAAAAAATGGCTGAACTGATCGATACCGTCGGTCATTCGTGTAATTTGCTGCTGAGAATCCCGGAGGAATTGTTTGAGGGTGGCCTCGTCGATGCCCGAAAAATGGTAAGCGTTTTCGAGATTTTGTATCAGGATGCTCAGTGTGGTCAAGGGCTGCCGCCAATTATGGGCGATGGCGTTGATCATTTCGCCCATGGCGGCAAGGCGGGATTGGTGCAGCAGCAGGTTTTCGTTCTGTTTGTGCTTGTGCAACTCTTCCTGGATGCGTTGTTCCAGGCGCTGATTGAGTTCTTCCACTTCCCTGGTTTTGTTTTCCATGGCCAAGGCAGTCAGATATTTGTCGGTGACATCTAGCAGCGAACCCAGTACTGCCGGTTGGTAAGAATACTCGATCTGGGTCAGGTAAACCTCGAAAATCAGCGCGGTTGATTTGTCGACGGGTTGAGCGTTGAGCAGAAATCTGGAGCTTTCCAGGCCTTCCTGTTCGATGGCCTGGCATTTTTGCTTCAGCTTGACGGTATCCTGGGTGGAAAAGAGGTTCAAAAAATCGATGGTTGCCGGATTGGCCGTGGCCGGTATGGAGAAGTGACTGTGAAACAGTGGATTGATATACTTGAGCTCCAGGTTCTGCGCGATGAAGATGGCTGAGAATGAACGTTCAGTCAGGGTACGAAACAGGTTTTCGCTCTGTTGCAGAGCGAAATGGGTATGTTTGATGTCGCTGATATCGAAAATCGAGCCGACCAGGCCCAGAACCTGTCGATCGGCGGAATGAAATGGGATTTTGGATACCCAGAGCCAGACTGTGGCTCCGGAGTCCAGGCGAATTTGGCGTTCCTCCAGTATGACCGGAGAGTTTTTACCCAGGACGAGCGGATCTTCCTGAAGCAGGATTTCCAGCCCGTCGGCCTTGATGCCCGGAGTCAGGGGCAGGGGCAGGGCGGTGTCGGTCAAATGGAAGGCATGCAAAAAACGTTCATTGGCCGTGACCAGCCGATCCTCGGTGTCGCGGATGTATATCAGGGCGGGAATGGAAGACAGTATGGCCTGCTGCTGTTCCAACAGAGTGAGGAGCTGATGGTGAATTTCCCCCCTTTCGGCGATTTCCTGATACAGGCGCTGCTGCTGGTGCTCGATGGTCCAGCGGTATTGTTGGATGACATCCTGGTTGAGTTTTTTGTCGCCCGTCATCAGAACAGCTCGATGTCATCGCCGAACTCTTCCAGGTTGCGGTCGAGATCCGGACCCTTGTTGCCGTCGTCGTTTGTCAGTCGCTTATGCACTGCGGATTCAACGACTTCCTGACGTTTCTGGGCAAGTTCGCTACTGTCCTCATCAGGTGACAGTCCGTCGGATTTGGGATTTAAAAGGCGGATGGATTCCGATATGGCGGCCGAAATGCCGGTGTTGTCGTGAAACTGTTCCAGTAAAGGAGAAACTGAGGCAATATTTTCGGACAGTTGTGCACACAGATCATTGATTCGCTCGTCGGTGCTGCGTTGGATTTTCTCCAGCGGTATGATCCGTTCGTCGAATTCGCCCAGGCATTCGATCAGGGATTCGATATTCTGGCAGTTCCGTTTGTAGCCGTCCAGCAATTGTGCGGCTTGGGTTTCCATGTCGTTCTGGCTGGAGACGATCCTGGAGAGAAGCGTCTGGGTGGACATGATGTCCCGCAGGGTCTGTTCGGACAGAACGGTCAGAGTGGCCTGTATCTGTTGAACGTTGTCGGCGGTAACCGATGCGTTCTGGGCAGCCAGCTCGATATCGGCCTCCAGGGATATGATTTCCTGGAGCTCCCGGTGATTCTTGGCCAGTCCGGCGCTCAGATCGGCGATCAAGGCCTGCAGCGTGGATTCGATGCGGGTTCCCTGGCAGGTGAAACCGACCAGTTCAGTCATGAACTGGTGGGAATTATGCTTGGCCCGCACGCTGCATGACGAATTTTTGGAGAGGTTGACATCCAGCAGCCTGGTGCAGCTGTCATACAAACCGGTCAACTGATTGCTGATGGAAATCAACTGCAGTCTGATGTTTTCGATGGCCGTGAAAAAATCGTCGTGGCAACGCATCAAAGTGGCGGTGGATTCGTGGATTGCCGGGTCGGATGGAGAACTGATGCGATCAGTGTGCAGAAGCGAGATGACGCTTTGCAGCTGTTGGCGGATGATATCGTGCATCTGCAGGTTGTTGATGACGATATCGAGATGACCGCGCAATTCGGATCCTCCTGTTGTCAAAAGCGCAAGCAGGTCACTGGCTCTACTCTGTTTGATGCGCAACTGCTCCAGGCGGAAGTTCGCCTGGTCGATGAGCGTCGTGGTCTGCTGACAGAGTTGGCTGAAGAAATCATGCGTGGTTTCATGGCCGTGTCGAATGCTGTCGCTGAGTTGCAACGAGGTCAGAAGCAGGGTATCGGCTCTTTTCTTGATGGCCGACGACAAATCGGCGACTTGCCGGGCCAGATCGGTGTAGCTGCCGGCCAAGGTGTCGTGATGGGCGAGTTCTACCCGGACGACCAGATCGGTTTTTTGCATGCCTTTGACTTGGTGAATCATTTTGCGCAGGTGATTCTGGTTGTCGTCGCAGCAATCGTCCAGTTTGTCCAGAACGGCTTGGATATGCAACGAGGAAGACGGGATGGCATTGTGGTCCAGGTCGATCTTGCCGAAAAATTGTAGCTGAACGGCAAAGCGGCTGTCTTGCACTGTTTCCCGCAACAGGCCGGCTTCCTGTTTGATGCTGGTGATCTGCTGGTCAATACCGTGCAGGGCTTGCCCGACGGTGAGAAACTCCTGTTCCGAGTAGCGGATCAGTTCTTCGAGCAAGGCGACGGTACGTTCTGCGCTCAACGGTTGCACTCCATCCTGTCAACTGCGGTTCAAGAGTCCGTACCTGCAATATAGTATAGGTTGAAGCGCTTGGTCCACAAGAAAATGACGGGACCTGCATGCGAATCATGCAGGTCCCGTCATGAATGGTTGAGGCTATTTGGCTCCGGAGGGGAGTTCCAGTCCGTAGCCTTTTTTACGGTCTGATGTTTTGAGCATGAAGGCGATGAACAGAGAAATGATGCTGAAGCCGAGGAAGATCAGCTCGGGAATCGTGTAATTGTAGGTGATCACTGCGGCACCGGGTTCGCTGGTGATGCAGTATTTATCCAAGACCTTGCCGATGAGCATGGGCACACCGCCCAGGCCGATGTTCTGGATGAAGAAGATCAGCGCGAAGGCCGTACCCAGCTGTCGTTCGGGAATGATCCGCGATACGCTGGGCCACATGGCCGAGGGCACCAGAGAGAAACCGACTCCGAGCAGGAGCACGGAAACCACCGCGATGATCGGCGAATTGAGCGAAGGGATGGCCAGGAGTATATGAACCAGAATCAGCAGGGCGGCCCCGATGGCCATGATCGTGGCACCTTTGCCTTTTTTATCGAATATAGAGCCAAAAACTGGTGTCATGATGATATTTCCCAGTGGCAGCAGGGCGGGAACGACACCGGCCAGGGAATCGCTCAAACCGTACTTCTGGATCATGAAATCGACGGCGAAATCGAGCCAGGGGAATACGGCCGAGTAAAACAGCACGCAGAGAAGGGCAATCAGCCAGAAGCCTTGGTTTTTAAGAATATCCAGGATGTCGGAGGCTTTGAAGCCTTCTTCTTTTTTGGATTCCTCTTTGGGCGGTTCGCTGGCGTCGAGCTTCTTGTCCATTCTGCAATAAAAAATGAAGGCCAGGCAACCCAGACCGAGAGCGACGACACCGACAAAGATCGGCGAGGCGACACCCCATTTGCGGGCGATGGGCAGTCCGAAGAGCATGGCCATCGCTGTACCCATACGGGCCATGGCCAGCTGCAGACCCATGCCCAGAGCCAATTCCTTGCCTTTGAACCACTTGACGATGACCTTGGATACGGTGATACCGGCCACCTCCGAACCCATGCAGAAAATGGCGAAACCGCAGGCCGCGATCCAGACCTGAGTGGAAACCGGGAAACCGCCGACCAGGCCGAACCAGATGGTTCCGCAGCCCAGGATCATGATCAGCGTACTCAGCAAACCGGTAAAACGGATGCCCTTTTTGTCGAGTATGATACCGCCAAAAACCAGCATACCGGCAAAGACGTTCAACCACATGTACGATCCTTTGAAGAAACCGAACTGGGTGCTGGTCCAACCGGCCGTATCCACCAGGGCCGGTTTGAAGGCCGATGTGGCCTTGTCGACATAGTAGGCGAAAAACATGGTGAAGGCTACGATCAGCAATGCGGTCCATCGAGCCGCTTTCGATTCGCGAAGAGAAGTTTTCACAGCTTGGGTCATATTTTCCTCTCAATTACTAGAATTAATGATCGTCAACATGCTCAAACATCAAAGATCGGTCGTTCAATACTCCGTTATTGTGTTGGAAAAATGCGGCAGAGTCAAGTATCCTGTTTGCAGAAGAGTTCAATAACTTATAGAATTGAACTGTGAAACCCG
>CAYXHZ010000012.1:54632-72745 GCA_964465065.1 uncultured Clostridia bacterium | reverse complement strand
AGCAGCTGGACCAGGTGATCCAGCAGAACGCCGGCGCCGCCGAGGAGATGGCCTCCACCGCCGAGGAACTGTCTTCGCAGGCCGAGCAGCTGCAGGCTTCCATCGAGTTTTTCCGTGTCGACAACCATGTTCTGGGCGTACAAGGCTCGGGATCGGCCGCAGTTCATGCCGTCGCCAGGAAGAGTCGTCAGGCATCGCTCTCTCACAGCGCTGTCAAAAAACTCGGGACCGGCAAGAGCGAAGCGAAGCCGGAAAAAGGCGATAAACGGTCAAGCCGGGGGGTCAGCATCAGCCTCGAGGACGGTCAGGACCCGGAAGACGAGCTGTTCGAAAGGTATTGAAATGGATGCCCGAAAACAGACGGGGGAGGACCAGTACCTGACATTCCGTCTCGGGGACGAGATCTACGCCCTGGAAATCACCCGGGTCCGCGAGGTGCTAGACTACACCCGCATCACCAAGGTGCCGAAAGTGCCGGATTTCATGCACGGCATCATCAACCTGCGCGGCGGGGTCGTGCCCGTGGTCGATCTCAAGCGCAAGTTCGGCATGGGACAGACGCAGCGGGCCGTCGACACCTGCATCATCATCGTCGAGGTCGATGTGGAGAACGAATCGACCATGATCGGCACCCTGGCCGATTCGGTCCGGGAGGTGATCGAACTGAGCGCCGAGCAGATCGAACCGCCGCCCAAGATCGGTTCGCAGATCCGTACCGAGTTCATCAAAGGCATGGGCAAGCAGGACGATCATTTCATCATCATTCTGGATATCAATTCCATCTTTTCGGCCGACGAGCTGAACCTGGCGCAGACTCTTCACAAACCCGATCCGGCTGACGGGAAAGCGTGAAAGGAGAAATCGAGATGAGCATGTTGCGAAAAATGAAAATCGGCGCCAAGTTGTCCTTTCTGGGGGTGGTTTCCACCAGTCTGGTGGCCCTGATCCTGACCTTGATTTCCCTGTGGCTGGGCAGACAGACCGAGCAGATCGCCAAGGAGGAAACCCAGGGACTGACCCGGAAAGGTCAGGAACAGATCATCGCCGGAATCACCTCCAAACTGGGCATTCAGCAGGACATGCTGCTGGAAAAGGTCGGCTACGATCTGAATGTGGCCCGGGACATCCTCAACCGGGCCGGGACCTTGAGCTACGGTCGGGATACGGTTGTCTGGCAGGCCGTCAACCAGGTATCCAAACAGCAGTCCGAACTCGTTGTGCCCAAGATGATGCTCGACGATGAATGGATCGGCCAGAATTACGATCCGGACAGACCGTCACCGGTAGTGGATCGCGTACGCGAACTGCTGGGCGATACCTGCACCATCTTTCAGCGTATCAACGAACGCGGCGACATGCTGCGGGTGGCGACCAACGTTCGGACCGCCGACGGGAAGCGGGCCGTCGGTACGTTCATAGCGGTGAACAACGAAGACGGCAGTGCCAACCCGGTGCTGGCCAAGGTTCTGGCCGGGGAGCGTTTCGTCGGCAGGGCGGTCGTGGTCGGGAAATGGTACATGACCGCCTATGAACCGCTGAAGGATGCCGGCGGCCGGATCATCGCCATCCTGTATGTCGGCATTCCGGAGGACGGTGTCGCCAGTCTGCAGCGGGAGATCGCCAAGATCAGAGGCATCACGGTCGGGGAGAGCGGCTATGTGTTCGTCCTCGATCCCCAGGGTCGTTACATCATCTCTTATCGAGGGCAGCGTGACGGCGAGAATCTGTGGGACAGCCGGGATGCATCGGGGCGCTATTTCATTCAGGAGATGATCCGTCTGGCGACGACCCGGACAAGCGAAGGCTATGACCAGTATCAGTATTTCTGGCAGAACCCGGGTGACCCGCAGCCGCGGCTCAAAACCGTGACTCTGGGGTATTTCGCTCCGTGGCAGTGGATCATCGGCGCCGGCACCTGGGATGACGAGGTCAACCGGAGCGTCATCCGGATCCATACCGCCAACCTGCGCAGCCGCAACGTCATGCTGCTCGTTCTGGCAATATCCTTGCTCTGCATTCTGGCTTGCTGGCTGTGGCTGTCCCGGGGTTTCACCAATCCGATCAAGCAGGGAGTCGCCTTTTCTCAGCAGCTGGCCCAGGGAAACCTGACTGCCAGACTCGATGTGGATCGGCAGGATGAAATCGGCATTTTGTGCCAGGCCATGCAGGAGATGAGGAATCGCCTGCTCGAAGTGGTCGGCACGGTCACGCAGGCGGCCTGCAACGTGTCTTCCGGCAGCCAGCAGCTGAGTTCCTCCGCCCAGTCGATGTCCCAGGGAGCCAGCGAACAGGCCAGTTCCGCCGAGGAAATCTCCTCGTCTATGGAACAGATGAGCGCCAATATCCAGCAGAACAGCGAAAACGCCCGCAAAACGGAACAGATTTCCCATGAATCGGCCCAGTGTGCCGACGAGAGCGGTACGGCGGTCAACGAAGCCGTCAGGGCCATGAAGGAGATCTCGGGCAAAATCGGCATCATTCAGGAAATAGCCCGTCAAACCAACCTGCTGGCACTCAACGCCGCCATCGAGGCCGCCCGGGCCGGAGAACACGGCAAGGGTTTCGCCGTGGTGGCAACCGAGGTGCGTAAATTGGCTGAACGCAGCCAGAGCGCCGCTTCCGAGATTACGGAACTGGCCGGCGGCAGTGTCGCGGTTGCCGAACGGGCCGGTACGATGCTGGGCCGATTGCTGCCCGAAATCCGCATGACTGCGGATCTGGTCCGGGAAATCACCGCCGCCAGCGCCGAGCAGAGCAGCGGCGCCGGTCAGATCACCCAGGCCATTCAGCAACTGGACCAGGTGATTCAGCAGAATGCCAGCGCCGCCGAGGAGATGGCCTCGACGGCCGAAGAATTGTCTTCACAGGCCATGCAGCTGCAGTCGGCCATCGAGTTTTTCCAAACCGGCAACGGCGGGATCCGCTCTCGAAAACGGCCGGAACACTCATTGCAAAAGGCACTGATGGACTGAAGAGAGCGGATGAGGCATGGAGATCAACCTGTTCAAAAACCGCCTCACCGACAGCCAGTTCCAGCGTCTGACCGGACTGATCGAGGAGCGTTTCGGTCTCAAGATCACGGTCGGCAAAAAGGACATGCTCGAGGCCAGGCTGCGCAAGCGGCTCCGGGATCTGGGCATGGAGGATTACAAAAGTTATATCCACTACCTGTTTTCCATTGTCGGTCTCAAGCAGGAACTGCCTTTGTTCGCCGATGTGGTGACTACGCACAAAACCGATTTTTTTCGGGAACCGGAACATTTCGATTACCTGACCCGCTGCGCGCTGCCCGGTCTGATCTCACAGGAAGGAGCCGGGGTACGGCGGCCCTTGATGCTGTGGAGCGCCGGCTGCTCTACCGGCGAGGAACCCTATACTCTGGCCATGGTCCTCTATGAACTGCAGAATCAGGTTCCGGGTTTCTCTCTGGACTTCACCATCCTGGCCACCGACCTGTCCGAAGAGGTGGTCGCCTTCGCCCGTCGGGCAGTGTACATGGAGGAAAAAATCGCGCCGGTGCCTATGGAACTGCGCAAGCGCTACCTCATGCGCAGCAAGGACAAAGAAAGCCGGCAGGTGCGCATCGCCCCGTTTTTGAGGCAGAAGGTCCGTTTCCGCACTCTCAATTTCATGGACGACCAATTCGGCGTGCGGGAACAGATGGATGTCGTCTTCTGCCGTAACGTCCTGATTTATTTCAATGCCGACAACCAGAACCTGATCGTGGCCCGCCTGCTCGATCATCTGCGCACCGGCGGCTACCTATTTTTGGGACATTCCGAATCCCTGCATCAGTTTGCGAACTTGGGGGTGGAGATGGTTTTTCATGCCACCTACCGGAAAATTTGAGGAGGAAAATGCCGGACGCAGTGCAGATCGCTCCCCAGGAAATGGTCATCAGCAACCGCGATGTCCAGCTCAACACCCTGCTCGGTTCCTGTGTGGCCATCTGTCTGTTCGACGGCCAGGGTACCGGAGCCATGTGTCATGCCATGTTGCCCGCGATTGATTCTGTCCGGAATCCGTCCGCTCCGGTCAAGGAGAGGTTGAAATATGTGGACAGCGCCCTGGAATTCATGCTGGAGCGTTTCGCCCGACTGGGCATTCCGGTCCGCAGGCTCGATGCGAGGCTGTACGGCGGTGCCAACATGTTCGAGGTCAAGCGGGACGGTATCATGGACATCGGATGCAAAAACATCGAAGCGGCGCAACGGCACTTGAACCGTCACGGCATCCCTATCAGCGCCATGGATGTCGGCGGTTTTCAGGGGCGTAAGATCAGTTTCAACCCCTCCAGCGGAGAGGTGTCGCTCTATCTGGTTCCCGCCGAAAAGCTGCCCGGCGCCGAGGTACGATCATGAGCGCCAAGATCCGCGTCCTGCTGGTTGACGATTCAGCCGTGGTGCGTCAGACCCTGAGTGCGATACTGACTCAGGATCCGGCCATCGAGATCATGGGCGCGGCCGCCAATCCCTTCATCGCCGCGGAGATGATGGCCAGCCAGGTGCCGGACGTCATCGTGCTCGATGTCGAGATGCCGCGGATGGACGGTATCACTTTTCTGAAGAAGCTGATGAGCCAGCACCCCCTGCCGGTGGTCATGTGTTCCAGTTTGGTCGGCGAAGGTACCGAGGCCGCCTTCAAAGCCATGGAATACGGCGCGATCGACATCATCCTCAAGCCCCAGCTGGGGACCCGCACCTTTCTGGAGGAATCCAAGGTACGTCTGATCGATACGGTCAAGGCGGCGGCCGGGGTCAGCATGTCCAAACTGGTGGGCAGACCGGTCGGCTCCGGGGTGAAGGTGGCGCCAAAACTGAACGCCGACGTGATCCTGCCACCTAGCCGGGGTGAAACGAGTCGCCTGACCACCACCGAGAAGGTGATCGCCGTCGGTGCTTCGACCGGTGGTACCGAGGCCTTGCGTGTATTCCTGGAGGCCATGCCGGAAAATGCACCGGGCATTGTCATCGTCCAGCACATGCCGGAGAAATTCACCGCCGCTTTCGCCCAGCGTCTGAACGGTCTGTGCCGCGTCACGGTTAAAGAAGCCGAAGACAACGAAACTCTTGTGCCGGGCAAGGCTTTGATCGCTCCCGGCAATTTTCATATGCTGCTCAAGCGCAGCGGGGCACGCTACTTCGTTGAAGTTCGCGGCGGGCCGCTCGTCTCCCGGCACCGGCCGTCGGTCGATGTCCTGTTCCGCTCGTCGGCACGGTACGCCGGACAGAATGCCGTCGGCGTCATCATGACCGGTATGGGTGACGATGGCGCTAAAGGTCTGTTGGAGATGAAACAGGCCGGAGCGGTCACTTTCGCCCAGGACGAGTCTTCCTGCGTCGTGTACGGTATGCCCAAGGAGGCCGTGAAACTCGACGCCGTGCACAAAATTTTACCGTTGGACGATCTGGCCGGGGCGGTGCTGGCCGCCTGCCGCTAAGCTGATGCGATCGGGATAGTGTGAGGGAAAAACGGTTAGAGCGAAAAAGAGAAGGTGCTTTTTCAGCCCTTTTCAAGTACCATAGAATTGTAACCCCGGCGGCGTGGAGCCGGGAGCGACCGTGCCGATACTGCCGTCGAGGTGAGAACGATGCCGGAAAGCAGAAGTATTGAAGCTCTGAAGCGTCTGACCGATTGCCTGCTGGCGTTTGGTGTCGATTCCCTGGCCAACATCAATCGCTTGGTCGGCCAGTGCGGCCAGGAACTCGGGGCGATATGCGCCATGTACAATCGTCTCGATGGAGATCTGCTTTGCAGTCTGGGCACTTGGCAGGCCCCGGAGAGTATGCCCCGCAGCGACAGTCCGCAGGGGCATATCTGTTACGATGTCATCTGCCAGGGAACCGATCGCCCCCTGGTTATCCGCAATCTGGCCGAAAGCACCTATGCCCATAGCGATCCCAACGTCAGGGCGTACGGCTTGCAGACCTACATCGGCCTGGCCGTCAAGAGCCGCGGCCGATCGGTGGGTTCGCTCTGCGTCGTGTACCAGCAGGACGTCGAGCCCCTGTCCTGGCAGCTCGATTATCTGCGTCTGGCCGGTTACGCCCTGGCCGTCGAGGAAGAGCGGCGTCAGGAATTGGATTCCTGCCGGCAGCGCGAGGAACTTTTCCGCATGCTGGTCGAGAATCAGCGGGATCTGGTGGTCAAAACCGATGCCGCCGGCATCCTGCTCTACGTCAACCCGGCCTATTGCCGGATGTTCGGGAAAAGCGCCGAGGAACTGATCGGCACATCCTATACGCCGCTGGTCCATCCCGACGATCTGCCCCGAGTTACGGCGGCGGTCGACGACCTGTTCCACCCTCCGTACCAATGCGCCTACGAGGAGAGGGCGAAGACGAGCGAAGGCTGGCGTTGGCTGTCCTGGGCAGCCCGCGCCATATTGGATTCGGACGGAAAGGTCACGGCGTTCATCGGCAACGGGCGGGACATCAGCGAACGCAAGCGGATCGAATTGTCGCTGCGCGAAAGCGAGGCCAAATTCCGTTCCATGGCCGAACAGACCAGCGACTTGATTTCCTTGACCGACAACCGCGGAGTGGTTACGTACGCATCGCCGGCGGTTCGGGAACTGTTCGGCATGGAACCGGAGGAAATGTGCGGCCGTGTCTTCACGGATTTTGTGGATGAATCGATGAAAGCCTTGGCTTTCCAGGCCTTCCGTGAGGGACAGACCGGCCAGCGGCGCAGCCGGGGGATGGAACTGCTGCTCTGCCGCAAGGATGGCTCCACTTTCGTCGGCGAACTGAACGGCGCCCGTTTCGATTCGCTGGATTACCCGGGTTCGCTGGTGGTCATCCGCGACATCACCGAACGCAAAAAGGCCGAGGCGGCCCTGCTGGAAAACCAGCAGCGCACCCAGGCCATGCTGGATGCCAACCCGGATTTGATCTTTGTCTTCGACGCGCAGGGATGCATCGTCGACGTCAAGGCCAGCCGGGTCGAGGACCTGTACCGGCCGCCGCCGGAGTTTCTGGGTCGAAATTTCCGGGAGACCCTGCCGGCGGAAATCGCCGATCTGACTGAAAATAAAATGATCGAAGCGCGTCGGGACAACAAACTGGTGCAATACACCTACAGTATGGAGATGAGCGACGGCAGACATGAATACGAGAGCCGGCTCGTGCCCTGTGCGAACGGTAATTTCGTGGCCGTGGTCCGGGACGTGACCGATCAGAAACGGGTGGCCTCGGAATTGGCGCTGTCCCAGGAACAGCTGCGTCTGTTCGTCGATGCCAACAGCGATCTGATGTTTCTCAAGGACCGCAATCTGCGCTACCTGATGGTCAACCAGGCCAACGCCGACTTCTTCGGCCGGCCGGTGGCCGATATCATCGGTAAGGGCGACGAGGACTTCATGCCCCTCGACTCGGCTCGCCATTGTCAGATCAGCGACCGCCAGTCCATGACTGAAAAAAGACTGGTCACGACGCTGGAGAGTGTCGGCGAACGCTTTTTCGATGTCCATAAGCTGCCGGTCATCGTCAAGGGCGAGGTGATGGGGGTGGCCGGCATCATCCGCGACGTCACCGGCCGGGTCCAGGCCGAGCGGGAACTGCAGCGCAGCGAGAAAAAGTTCCGGGCGGCCTTCCAGACCAGTCCCGACTCCATCAACATCAACCGCCTTGCGGATGGTCTGTACCTGGAAGCCAACGACGGATTCTGCGCAATCATGGGGTACAGCAAAGAGGATGTGATCGGAAAAACCTCGCTGGAGCTCAATATCTGGGCCGATACCGCGGACCGGGACCGCCTGAAGAAATTGCTGGAAAGCGACGGGTTCGCCGAGAACATGGAAGCCAGGTTCCGCCACAAGGACGGCTCGCTGCGCATCGGACTGATGTCGGCACGCCTGATCGACCTGTACGGAGAACCCTGCATTCTGTCCATTACCCGCGACATCACGGAACGCCGTTTGGCCGAGGAGGAAAAGGCCAGACTGGAAGCTCAGTTGCAGCAGGGGAAGAAGATGGAGTCGATCGGACGTCTGGCCGGCGGCGTGGCCCACGATTTCAACAATATGCTGGGCGTGATCCTGGGGCATGCGGAAATGGCCGTCGAGCAGCTGGAACCCAGTCACCCGGTGCAGGCGGACCTGCTGGAGATCCGCAAGGCGGGCGAGCGTTCGGCCGACCTGACCCGTCAGCTGCTGGCCTTTGCCCGCAAGCAGACGATTTCCCCCAAGGTTCTGGACCCGGGCGAGACCATCGCCGGGATGATCAATATGCTCAAACGACTGATCGGCGAGGATATCCAGCTGATCTGGAAACCGGATCCGGATCTTTGGCCGGTGCGGGTGGATCCGTCGCAGATCGATCAGATTCTGGCCAATCTCTGCGTCAACGCCCGCGACGCCATCGCCGGTGTCGGTACGATCACCATCCAGGCCCAGAACTGCCACCTGGATGAATCCTTCTGCCGGGGTAAACCGGCCTACCGTTGCGGGGACTTCCTCAAACTCACCGTCAGCGACAGCGGTTGCGGCATGGACAAGGAAACCTTGCCCAAATTGTTCGAACCTTTCTTCACAACCAAAGAACTGGGCAAGGGGACTGGGCTGGGGCTGGCGACGGTGTACGGCGCCATCAAGCAGAACGAAGGCATCATCGATGTCGTCAGCGAAGTCGGTAAAGGAACGGTATTCACCATCTACCTGCCCCGCTATACGGGCAAGCTGGTCCGGCAGGATACCCCGGGCGAGGAGAAACGCCGCGTTCCCGGCCGGGAAACCATTCTGCTGGTCGAGGATGAACCCTCCATTCTCAACATGATCGCCATCATGCTCGAACGGAACGGCTACAAAGTGATCCGGGCCCGTTCACCCGGCGAGGCGCTGGAGCTGGCCCGAGGGCACCAGGCCGAGATCGACCTGCTCATCACCGATGTCGTCATGCCGGAAATGAACGGCCGGGACCTGGCCAAAAATCTGCTGGATCTCTATCCGCGCATCTGCCGCCTGTTCATGTCCGGTTACACCTCGGATATCATCGCCCACCGCGGGGTGTTGGAACATGGAGTTTTCTTCATTCAAAAGCCGTTCACGATGAAGGAACTGATCAAAACGATCCGCGAGTTGCTGGAAAAGAGCTGATCGTTTACCGGATTGACTTCTTTTCCGATTCACGGCGCCTGACTCATCTGACAAAGGTTTATATTTACGTATCATTATGGATATAACCTGAACGCTGCGGCCGGCCGTCGCGGGTCAGGTGTGGTCAAGGATGTCTGAACGACCGGAAAGCCTTGTGATATCGACGGATGGAGACGGGTGATGGCAGAAAGCAGACCTAGTGAACCGCAGCAGCTGCAGAACCAGCTGAACATGTATCAAAATCTGTTCGACAGCATATCGCAGGGGATCATTTACCAGGACAGTCAGGGCCGGACCTTGTACGCCAACCAGGCGGCGGCCCGGATTCTGGGCGTTCCCCTGGATGAGATTCTGGGGAGCCATTCTTCGGCAGACCGCTGGCAGGCCGTCAACGAGGATGGAAGCCCTTGTCCGGACCAGGAGCTTCCGGTCCGGCAGGCTATCCGTACCGGCCAGCCGGTCAAGGACCGGATCATGGGGGTTCTCAACCGTGACGCGGGCGAAACCCGCTGGATCGAGGTCAGCGCCTACCCTCAGCCGGACCCCGATGCCCGAAGTCCGCTGCAGGCCTTTGCGATTTTCACCGACATTACCGAACGGAGACAGGCCGGATCCGCACTGCGGCAGACTCTGGACAAGCTGCGGCGCAGCCAGGAGATCGCTCTGGTCGGGGATTGGAGCTGGGATCTGGCCAGCGACCGTTTTTCTGCTTCCGAAGAAGCCCTGCGACAGTTGGGGTTCACTTCGGACAGCCAGCCCCGCTTCCAGGACATAGTCGACTGCATTCATCCCGACGACCGCCAGAAAGCTTCCGAAAAACTGCGGGCCGCCCTGCAGAGCGGCAATCCCTACCTGACCGAGTTCCGTGTGCACCGACGCGTCACCGGCGAACTGCGGCACATTCTGTCCAGGGGGGAAATCGAAATGGACACGCATCACCAGGCCGTCCGCGTGTTCGGCATCAACCAGGATATTTCCGAAAGCAAAAAAACCGAAGAGGCTCTGCGGCGCAGCGAGGAGAAATACCGTCTGATATTCAACTATTCGCCGCTCGGACTTTTTTATTTCGATGAGGAGGCGGTCATCATCGATTGCAGCGAAAATTTCTGCAAGATTCTGGGATCCAGCCGCAACAAGCTGATCGGCTTGCCTTTGCTGAGTCTGCCCGACAAGAAGATGACCGCCGAAGTGCAGAAGGCCCTGGCCGGCGCTGTCGGTAATTATGAAGATATCTACACTGTGGTCACTTCCGGTAAGAAAGTACCCCTGCGGGCGGTGTTTGCCGCGGCGGTCAAGGACGGGGTGAACAGCGGCGGGATCGGCATCATCGAAGACATCAGCGAACGCAGGGCGACCGAAGAGGCCCTCAAGGAGAGCGAAACCCGCCTGCGCAACCTCAGCGACAACCTGCCCGGAGGTATGGTCTATCAGCTGGATTTCGGCGACAACGACAGCGACCGGCGTTTCAGCTATGTCAGCGCCGGCGTGGAGCGTCTGCACGGTATCAGCGCCGCCGCCGTGATGGCCGACCCGATGGCCCTGTACGGACAGATTGTCGCCAAAGACCGGCAACGGATGACGGAAAACGAGGTCGAGGCTCTGGCGCGGTTCAAACCGTATACATGCGAATTCCGCTGTCGTTTGCCCGACGGACGGCTCGAATGGCGCATGATTTCCGCGGCACCCCGGCGTCTGCCGAGCGGTCACGTCGTCTGGGACGGCATCGAGATCGATATCACCGAGCGTAAAGAGCTGGAGGCGGTGCTGGAGAAACGTATGCTGGCGTTGACGCGGCCAATTGAAGAGATCGAAGACATCAGCTTCCACGACCTGTTCAACCTTCCGGAGATCCAGCGCCTGCAGGACGAGTTCGCCCGGGCCACCAGCGTGGCCTCGGTGATCACCGATCCCGACGGCCGACCGTTGACCCGGCCCAGTCAATTCACCGATCTGTGCAACCGGATCATCCGCGGCACCGAAAAGGGGTTGGCCAACTGCTACCGGTCCGATGCCGTGCTGGGGGGACAGCATACGACCGGACCCATTGTTCGCCACTGTCTGAGCGGCGGCCTGTGGGATGCCGGGGCCTCGATCGTCGTCGGTGGTCACCATGTGGCCAACTGGTTGATCGGACAGGTGCGCGATGAGAGCCAGACCGACGAACAGATGCGCGCCTACGCTCGGGAGATCGGGGCCGATGAAAGCGCTTTCATGGAGGCCTTCAACCGGGTCCCGGCTATGTCCAAGAAGCATTTCGACCAGATCGCCGCCATGTTGTTCACGCTGGCCGGGCAACTGTCGGCCATGGCCTATCAGAATTTCATGCAGGCCCGTTTCATCTCCGAACGCAGGCAGTCCGAGAATTCATTGCGGCAGAGCGAAATCCGTTTCCGCGAATTGGTGGAATTGGCCGTGGACGGTATCCTGCTGGGAGACCACCAGGGCAAGATCATCAGCGCCAACCAGGTTTTTTGCGATATGCTGGGCATGACGGCGGAGCAAGTGCTCGGCAAACATATCGGCGAACTGCCTTTCGATGCCGACAACATGCGTGAACATCCCTTCCGCTTCGACCTGCTCCAGCAGGGGCAGACGGTCGACATGCAGCGGATCCTGATCCGGCCGGACGGGCAAAGGGTGTACATCGACATGCGTACCAAGATGATGCCCGATGGCACGTATCAGTCGATCATCCGGGACAACAGTCAGAACCGTCTGGTCAGCGAGGCCCTGCGATCCACCAACGAGCTGTTCTCGCTGTTCATGCACCATTCGCCAATATACACCTTCATCAAGGAGGTGAGTCCGACCGAAAGCCGGGTGTTGCAGGCCAGCGACAATTTCGTGGACATGATCGGCCAGTCCGGACGCGACATACAGGGTAAAACCATGAAGGAACTGTTCCCGGCCGATTTCGCGGCCAAGATCAGCGCCGACGACTGGGCCGTAGTCCAGAGCGGGCAGGTGCTGCGCCTGGAAGAGGAACTGAACGGGCGCTTCTACACCACCATCAAATTCCCGATCATCCAGGGGGATCGCACGCTTCTGGCCGGTTACACCATCGACATCAGCGAGCGCAAGCAGGCCGAACAGGAACGCGAGAAGCTGCAGAACCAGTTGCTTCAGGCTCAGAAGATGGAATCGGTCGGTCGCCTGGCCGGCGGTGTGGCCCACGATTTCAACAACATGCTGGGCGTCATTCTCGGTCACACCGACCTGGGCCTCAACAAGCTGGAAGCGGGTCATGCAGTGGTCAAAAATCTCGATGAAATCCGCAAAGCCGCCGAGCGCTCCGCCAATCTGACCAAGCAGTTGCTGGCGTTCGCCCGGAAACAGACCATCATTCCCAAAGTGCTGGATATCAACGCCACCGTCGAAGGCATGCTGCACATGCTCGAGCGCCTGATCGGCGAGGATATCGATCTGATCTGGAGGCCCGGCAAGAATGTGCTGCCGGTGCGCATCGACCCTTCCCAGGTGGATCAGGTTCTGGCCAATCTGTGTATCAATTCCCGGGACGCCGTCAGCGGCAACGGGAGGATCACGATCGAGAGCGACACGGTCGTCATCGACGGCGAAGACCTGCCGGCTTACCCGGACGCCCACAAGGGGGAATACGTCCGTTTGATCGTCAGCGACAACGGCAGCGGCATGGACGCCGAGACCAAGTCCCACCTGTTCGAGCCGTTTTTCACCACCAAAGAGGTGGGCAGAGGCACCGGCCTGGGCATGGCGACCGTGTACGGAATCATTCGTCAGAATGACGGCTTCATCTCGGTGTACAGCGAGCCGGGTCAGGGTACGAGCATCAAGGTTTATTTTCCCTGCTACCGGGAAAAACCGGAAGCCGTTCTGGACAGAGAACCGGTCGCCGCGGCGGAGCATGGCCAAGCGACGATTCTGCTGGTGGAGGACGAACCGGCCATTCTGGAAATGACGGGCTTGATACTGGAAGATTTGGGCTATACGGTGCTGACCGCTGCCAACCCCGTTCAAGCCATCGAGATAGCCCGAAATTATCCGCAGCGGATCGATCTGCTCATTACCGATGTCATCATGCCGGAAATGAACGGCCGGGAACTGACTCGGAACCTGCTTTCGCTCTATCCGGGGCTGAAGCGCATCTTCATGTCGGGCTACACCGCCGAAGTCATCGCCCATCACGGAGTTCTGGAAGACGGGGTGCACTTTATCCAGAAACCGTTCACCATCCAGGAACTGGGTGCCAAGATCAGCGAAGTTTTATCCGGTTGACAAGCCTGGGACGCTCATCCATAATCTGGGCATGCGGCTGAAAAAAGTCCGTCTGCTTGTGGCAATGACTCTGCTGTGGAGCGTTTCGCCGATCCTGCCGGCGACTGTACCCCATTTCCGGAACATTTCCATCAACGACGGTTTGTCGCAGAACTCGGTCAACGTCATCCTCCAGGACCGTAAAGGTTTCGTATGGATCGCCACCCAGGATGGCCTGAACCGCTTCGACGGGTACAATTTCCGGATTTTCAAAACCGACCCCACTGACCCGTCGGGCCTGTCCGACAACTATATCAGTGCCATGATTCAGGATTGCCGCGGGCATATCTGGTTGGGCACCGAAGACGGCGTCAACGAGTACGACCCGCAGACGGAGCGTTTTGTCCGCATCAGCCTGCCGGGAAGCGGGGGGGACGGCCCGGTTCAGGACCATGTGACCGTGCTTTTCGAGGCGCCATCGCAACCCGGGATCATCTGGATCGGATCGGAAAGGGGCCTGGAACGCTACGACATCGCCGCCGGCAGCTTCACTTCCTTCCGCCACCGGCCACAGGACGAGCATTCCCTGCCTCATGATTACATCCAGTGCCTCTATGAGGCCCCCTCCAGGCCCGGATCGCTCTGGATCGGCACCCGGAACGGTCTGGCCAGCCTGAATCTGGCCAACGGCCATATCGTCCGTTTGCCGCTTGCCGGAGAACAAGCAAACGGTCTGTGCCATCCGGATGTCAGGACCTTGTACGAGGCGCCTTCCGTTCCGGGTACGGTCTGGGTGGGCACCGCCGCCGGACTCGACCGTCTGGACATCGCCCGGGAAAGTTTCAGCCATGTCACCGACAACGGGCTGCAGGGGGCGCAGGTTCGGGCGCTGCTCGAACCCACCATGGCGCCTCATACGCTGTGGATCGGTGTCTGGGGCAGCGGTATCATTCTGTATTCGCTGGACAGGGAAGAAATTCAGGAACATTTTCTGGCCGGTCCCGATCAGCAGAGCCTGTCGGACAACTTCATCCTGCACTTCTTCGAAGACCGTTCGCACCTGCTGTGGATCGGCACCCAGGGCGGCGGACTCTGCCAATACAGCCAGCAGACCCGTAATTTCCTGTTGTACCTGGCCGACCCGCACAACGACAACAGCCTCAGCCACCGAACCGTCCGGGCGGTCAGCGAATCCCGCAGCCGACCCGGCCAAGTCTGGATCGGCACCTTCGGCGGCCTGGACCTGTTAGACAGGAAAAGCGGCCGGATCAGCCATTTCCGGCACAGATCCGATCCGGATGACGGTCCACCCAGCAATCTGATCCGGGCGGTACTGGAGGACAGCCAGGGACGCTTGTGGGTCGGCACCCATGACGCCGGCTTGGCGAATCTGGATTTGAACAGTGGAAAGTGGACCCGTTTTCGGCATTCGTTCGGCCGGACCAATACGATCCGTTGCCTGTTCGAGGACAGAACGGGTGTCATCTGGATCGGCACCCTGGGCGCCGGTCTGAGCCGCTTCGACGAACCAAGCGGCGAGTTTATCACCTACAGCTATCAGGATGGGGTTAAGGACGGTATCAGCAGCGAGCGTGTCTACGCGGTGACCGAAGACCGGGCCGGTCGACTCTGGATCGGCACTTCGGACGGACTGAACCGCTTGGATCGGGCCAGCGGCCGCTTCTTTGCCTACTTCAACGATCCGCACAACCCGGTCAGTCTGTCGCACAACCTGGTCATGTCCCTTTACCAGGACAGCCGCGGTTTTCTATGGGTCGGCACCTGGGGCGGCGGGGTGAACCGCTTCGACGAAGCCCGCGACCGCTTCGACCGTTTCACCGAACTCGAAGGCTTGGCCAACAACGTGGTTTACGGCATACTCGAGGACGGGCAGGGCAAACTGTGGTTCAGCACCAACAATGGACTGTCACGGTTCGATCCGCTGATACTGCAGTTCCGCAACTACGATGTCACCGACGGTCTGCAAAGCAACGAGTTCAACGCCAACGCTCATCACCGTGGCCTTGACGGGATGCTGTATTTCGGCGGGATCAATGGCCTGACCGCCTTTTTCCCGGCATCGATCCGGGAAAATCCATACCAGCCGCCGCTGGTCATCAGCGACTTTCAGATCGCCAACCGTTCCGTACCCATCGGTTCTGCGGATTCGGGAAACGGTCTGTTGCGGAAATCCATAGCCTACACCGACAGTCTGAACCTTTCCTACCGGGATCAGATCATCTCCTTCGAATACAGCGCCCTGAGCTTCGCCGCTCCCGAGAAGAATCGCTACGCCTACATGATGGAGGGACTGGAGGAAGACTGGAACTATGTGGGTTCCAGGCGTTTCGTCACCTACACCAACGTGCCGCCCGGCAACTACCGGTTCCGGGTCAAGGGCGCCAACCACGACGGTTTCTGGAACGAGATCGGCACTTTCGTCGACCTGACCATCACGCCGCCGTTCTGGCGTACGGTCTGGTTTCAGATCCTGTTCGCCCTGCTGATGATCCTGCTCCTGCAGATGCTGTTGAGTCTGCGTACCCGGACGCTGCAGCGCAGGAAGACGATTCTGGAGCATGTCGTCAAGGCCAGAACGCAGGAATTGACCCAGCAGAACGAGGATCTGGCCCGGCTGTCGCTGGTTGCCAAACACACGGACAACGGCGTGCTGATCATGGACGACCAGGGGGATGTGGAGTGGATCAACGAAGGCTTCACCCGCATGTACGGGTACAGTTATGAGCAGCTGCTGGCCGAGCGGGGCAGAAATATGGCGACCGTCAGTCACCGCGACGATTTTCCGTTGATATTCCGCAAATGCGTCGACAGCCGCCAGCCGGTGGTGTACGAAAACCAGTGCCTGACCCGTTCGGGACAGGAAAGATGGTCTCAGACCGTACTCAACCCCATCCTGGACGATCAGGGCCGGGTGGTCAAACTGGTGCTGATCGATTCCGATATCACCCTGCTCAAGAAGGCCAACGAACGGGCGGAACGGGAACGGGCCGCCGCCGAGGAGGCCAACCAGGCCAAGAGTTCCTTCTTGGCGCGGATGAGTCATGAGATCCGTACCCCGATGAACGGCGTGATCGGATTCACCGATATGCTGCTCGAGACCCCACTGACGCCCGAGCAACGCGATTACCTGCACACCATCAAGAGCAGCGGCGAATCCCTGCTGTACCTGATCAACGACATCCTCGATTTTTCCCGGATCGAAGCGGGCAATATGGCCTTCGAGCGGGTCGATTTCAATTTCGAGCAGCTGATCTGCGAATCTTGCGAAATCGTCGCGCCACGGGCGGAATTCAAGGAAGTGGAACTGGTCTGCCGCATCGCCGACGATGTGCCGGCCTACATCTGCAGCGATCCGATGCGCTTGCGCCAGGTGATGATCAATCTGCTCGACAACGCCCTCAAGTTTACCGAGCGGGGATTGGTCGAACTTTCAGTAGGCAGCCGGAGTGAAGACGGGAACCGCTACCAGCTGGATATCAAGGTCAGGGATACCGGACCGGGCATCCCGATGGAAAAGCAGAAGACCATTTTCAACGCTTTCACCCAGGCCGACGAATCGATCAGCCGTCGTCACGGCGGCACCGGGCTGGGTCTGGCGATTTGTCACCAGATCGCCTTGCAGATGGGCGGCGAGATCACCCTGGTCAGCGAGCCGGGTCAGGGCAGTACGTTCACCTTCCGTATTCCGGTCGACCGTTCCGCCCGAGAGCCGTCACCCGCCATACCGGAGGGCGCATTGACCGGCAAAAGAGTCCTGATCGTCGACGACAACAGCAACAACCTGGCGGTGCTCGACCATATCCTGCGCAGCCACGGTATGCTGACCCGGGCCATCGACGATCCTTTTCAGGTCATTCCGGAACTGGAACGTTCCCGGTCGGCGCAGGCCTACGATCTGTGCATCATCGACATCCTGATGCCCATGACGGACGGATTCGTCCTGGCCCGGAAAATCAGACAGCTGCCGCCCCCTTTGGCCGATATCCCTCTGCTGGCCTACTCTTCGTCCATAACCAGTCAGATCAGTCAATACCGTAATGCCGGGTTCAACGCGTTTCTGACCAAACCGATCCAGAAGCGCAAACTGTTGCGCACGGTCTGGTCCTTGATCGAGAGGGATGCACCGCCGCTGGAGACGCCGCCGCCATACATGCCCGCCGTCGACAAGCGTCAGGCCCGGCTTCAGGTTCTGCTGGCCGAGGACAATGTCATCAACCGCAAATTGATCGATCGTCTGCTCGGCAAGGCGGGGCATTCGCTGACTTCGGTCGACAACGGCCTGCAGGCGATCGAGGAGATCGAAAAAAATCCGCAGCGTTACGATATCATTTTCATGGATATCCATATGCCGGTTCTGGATGGTCTGCAAGCGACCCGGCGGATCCGGGAAAGAGGCTACACCAAAATCCCGATTATCGCTCTGACCGCCGATTCGATGAAAGGCGACCGTGAGAAATGCCTGGAGGCCGGTATGAACGATTACATTTCCAAACCCATCAACCGCGAGGATTTGCTGCGCATCATGCTCAAATGGAGCCGTTGATCGTCTTTCACCGGATATGTCATGACTGGTTACGATTGCATTTGTCAGGCTGTCGCTCTCTTCGAGGACGCCCTCGCCAGCCCGGACGGACCGATCCGCAGCGTCGCCGAGCTGGCCGGACGTACGGGCTATTCGGTGCACCACTTCTCACGGATCTTCCAGTCCGTCACCGGGATTTCACCCAAGGATTACATGCTGGGACGCATACTGACCGAGGCGGCC